>CAVCGK010000005.1:0-97087 GCA_963601795.1 bacterium
TATTTGGAGGTAATTTACTGAAATTCTGCAGCTTATACTTAATTAGCAGACCCTATTTAATGGTATAGGTCTGATACTTTGCCTTTCCCTTTATCGTCACCTTGTCATAGGGCGTTGTAGGGAACACCATATTGGTCATCGACATCTTGCCTTCTGCATCTATCGCCTCAATGCTACTCTTGTCGATAAAGATGCGGAGCTGGTTGAGCTTACCGTAGGTAGTAGCTTTGGTCACTACGGGGAACTCATTGCTGAAGTCGGTCTTGCCACTCTGAGTCCTGTCCATAGAGAATGTCTCCGCCTTGGCGTCATAGTTCATCACCACCTTTTCGCCCTTGCCATTGCTGAGGGTGATGACGGCATCGCCCTTCAGGTCGACCACCATCTCGCAAGCATCAGCGATGCTCTTGCTTGCCTTCTTGCTTCGTGCAGCAGTGATCTCCTTGGAAGGAATGACAGAACAATAAGTCTCACCATTGTATTCGAAGAGTCCCAAGTCACGTGGGATGGAGTTGCCCGCACGATATTGCATCGTCGGCACCTGACCGGCATACTGCCAGTTGCTCATCCATGCCAATGCCACATGGCGACCTTCAGGGGCATTATGGAAAGTGACAGTGGCATAATGGTCTTTGCCATAGTCCATCCACTTGGTAACCTCAGGCTTGCTCTCGCAAGTAAACTTATGGCCGTCGAAGTCGCCGATGAAATACTGAGTGGCAGAACCGCCGAAAGGTCCACCGGGATTGATGTTGCAGATGAGCATCCACTTCTCCTTATCAGTGCCACGCACCTTCAGTTTCATCAAGTCGGGACATTCCCACACACCATCATGATTGCCATATTCACGACCGAAAGAGCTCTCAAGTTTCCACTCCTTCAAGTTATCTGACGTATAGATGTTCATCTGCTGACCGGCAGCAAGAATCATGTTCCACTTCTTGATGTCTTCATTCCAAAACATGTGAGGATCACGGAAGTCAATCACATTGCTGGTGACGACAGGGTTGCCCTCATACTTGATGAAAGTCTTACCGTTGTCTGTACTGTAAGCAAGACTCTGCATCTGACTTTCTGCTGCCGAGGTATAGAGAGCCACGATGGCATCCTTGCCAAATCCTGCAGTGTTGTCCTTATCCACCACTGACGCGCCACTGAATATCATGCCAAAGGCATCAGGCTGAACAGGGTCGCCCTCGAAGGTCCAGTGCACCAAGTCCTTGGAAGTGGAGTGTCCCCAAGAAAGGTTTTCCCAGTAAGATCCCTGAGGATTGTGCTGGAAATAAAGATTCCAAACGCCATCCTTATAGAACATGCCGTTGGGGTCGTTCATCCATCCATAGGCAGGAGTGTGATGAAAGACAGGACGATGCAGCTCACGGTTTGTCATGTCAAAGACATCAGCGAACTGCATGTTCTTCCAACAAGAGAATGATGACACGCCGCCGTCCGTACGATAAGTGCCGTTGACATGTACATCGAGTATCAAGCCCTTCTCACTGGCAAACTCCTGCAAGTCGAGTGGCACATAGTAGTCTACATGGTTGTTGGCTAACCTTACATTCAAGGCTTTCATCTGCTTGTTGTTGCCAACAACCTTGATGTTTGCCATCTCCGCACTCTCCTGAACGGGGAGCAAGAGATATTTCTTGCCCTGATTGTCTGCAGTGATGCGATAGAGGCAATGGTTATTACTTAGGAAATGAGTTTCCTGTGCATGAGCACCCACGAAACCACTAATGGCAATGAGAGCTGAAAATATTATTTTCTTCATTATTATCTTCTTTGTTTTTGAAAGGTTCTGTAGAAGAACCACAGTTTTGTTATAGCAGAATCTTATAGGTTGCTACTAGGGTACCATTGGCATCCCACAACTTTACGATGTGCACTCCCCTACCTTGCAAAGCCAGCTCACCAGAACCAGTCAGGGCATTCTTGCGACACACACATCTGCCAGACAAGTCATATATGCCAAGAGAACAGTTGCCATCGCTCAACTGATAAAAGACAGAACCATTGCGGGCATACACCTTGTTGTCATTCACATTCATCACTTGCGAAATGCCTGTATTGATTTTATTTTCATCAAGTAAGTAAGCTCCAAGACTCTTCACTTCCACTTCTCCATCACAGAAAGCCGTTACGCCTATGGCATTTTCATCTTGCGGGAACACACGAACCGAGGCCGCATAGTTGTCATTGACAAAAATATCCACGATGGAATGGTCTACATACACCGTGAGTTTCATCTCATCACTCACCGACAACGGATATGTCAATGCACCCTCATAGATACCATTATATGGGCCATCCTGCACGATACGGTCGATGCCAGACACATCCAACTTCACCATTCCACTTGTAGGAGAGTAAGTCAAACGTGCGGCATTGTCACCATTGCCAAAGAAGGTAAAGCCGAAGTCATTTCTGCCAACGACAAACTTACCAGTCAACTCCAACTTTCTGCCCTCTACGGGAGACAAATCTTGACTTCCCGAAAGTGTGAAAGCAGACTTCTCGTAAGAAGTGGCAGAGCGCATGGCAGTCAAACCGTCATAAGGTTTTTGCACTAAGTTGCCCTTACCATCCAAAGATATCTCGCGAGGCAAACTGTAGGTATGAGCATAACCCAAGCGATAATTATCCTCACTCGACAACTTATCAGGCACTATACCTGTCATCAGCACCTTGTCATCGTGCTTAAAGACGGTAGGCGAAAGGAGTCCATATCCTTCCTTAGAGAAACCTGACAGTTCCAATGTCTTTGGCGAAGGCGAGTCAGCAGAGAATGTGCCGTCAGAATTGATAGAACCAGTCCAGTAGATAGTGCGCACACCCGTGCTCATTCCCAATGGAGTGACCATAAACAGCCACTTGTCGCCTATCTTGGTTATGCTTGGCATTTCCCAAAACGAACCACACTGGGCGACATTGCTGCTACTGAAGAATATGCTTCCGTCATTGCTCCACTTACCCGTAGCCTTGTCATAGCGATGCAAAGTGGTAACGCCCTTTCCATCTTTTGACGAACCTACAATCATGTAGAGTTTATCGCCATCACGGAACATATAGCAGTCGCGGAAGTCGTCGCTCAATCCATCAGGGCGACCGTCAACCACAGGATTATTCTCCACTTTATTCCAATTCAAGAGTTCTTCATCTGCAGGTTTTGCCTGAGAAATCATGGCACGGGCATAGTCTACACCAGTATAGAAAATATTTGGTTTGCCACCAGTCAGTTCATCATCGGTAAACACACAACCCGACCAACAACCCTTTTGGTCATACCATTCGCCAGGACTCACTGCCGTCTTCACCTCTTCCCACTTGTAGAGATTGTCGCTCACAATGTGTCCCCAGTTCAGACGAGCCATATAAGGTCCATTGGGATTCTTTTGAAAGAAGACATGATACTTGCCATTGTAATAAACTGCACCGTGCGTCTCATTGCTCCAACCTCCTGACGGCATTCCGTGAAAGGACGGGCGCAGGATATCATCTGCATAACGCTCAGGTGCATAAGCCAACTGCGGCACACTGGCAGAAGTCTCATTGACGATGTCTTCTTTAATTCCTGTATATATGGCAAAGTCACCTATAGCGCCATTAAACGTATTGAGATAGAAAGGTCCTGACTTTACATCAGTATAAGACTTACCGACATAGAAGTCCTCACCACCTCCATTGAATGTTCCCTTCTGACACTTGGCAGTAGCCACCTCCTTGCCATTGTTATACATCACAATCTTTTTATTGGTGGCATCAACGGTTACTACAAGATGATTCCACTGATAGCATGGCAGTTTCTCATTGGCAGTCAGCGTGACCTTCCATCCCTGCACAAATCCGATAAAAGAGTAAGTGCCACGAGAACCTAACTGGAAAGCAAAGCCCTTGTCGCCAGACTCGGTGGTATTGGTGTCTGATACCTTCAGATTACCCACCATAGTGGTAAACCATTCGCCATTCTCATCTATCCTCATCATAGGATAACTCTCGGGAGCCACCCAAAGGGAGAAGGTCAGCAACGACTGTCCGTCTATTTGTTTTGGGTCAATCTTGGCTTGTAGATAAGAAGAATATCCATCCAATCGCCACGCCGATCCCTTGGCACCATCTATGGCAACTGGCGCCAGAGCACCTTGCGCCTGATAGCTTTTACCGCTAATGGACTCTATGGTTGTGCCATCTGCAGACATATCCATAGGGAAGTTCACCACCTGAGCCTGAGCGCCCAACTCTGATGCCAAAGCCAAAGAAGCAAGCAATATTCTATTATTAAGTCGTTTCATAAAAATATGATATTTGTTAAGTAGGTATTTCCCGAAATTTCTAAAAGGAAGGCTGTCCCTGCAAGGCAAAAGTAGACTTTTAATACTACTCGCCTCTGCAAGGACGGTCTCCCCTGTCATACCTGAAAACTTACCTTATTCTGCAAGATAGTCAATACAGTTCTTAGTCAAACGCTCGGTATTGGCTTGGAACATATTGCCACCTCTCTGATTAAATTCGTATGCACTCAAACCTATGCAAAGAACTGTTCCCTTGAAATCATCCGTAGGCAGGAACTCTACGATGCCAGCACAACAATAGTCTGTGACATGTCCCCAAGTGGCGAGCACTGTAGAGTTGGTCAACTGCTGCCAAGCATCTACCACATTCTTACCTGCAGGAACCTTTGTCGGCAGATCGTATGCATTGAGGTCCCACATGCAGTTATGGTCTTCACGGAATCCAGGACCTTCCAATGGATATGACTCATGGTCATAACGGTCAACAGGGTCGTCAACAGGAAGAACCTCCAGACCAGCAAATGCCTGATGAGAACGATGGTCATACTTAGGGTCACAGTTGCTGCCGATAACGGCATTGGTAGTCCAATAGTCAGTTCCTTCACCACCTTCGCCAGAACCGAAAAGTCCAGGAGCAAGACTATCATCAATACGATTGATAGCGGCAGTGAGCTGTGTGGCGTGCTTGGTCAAGAAGAGATTACCACCAGACTGAGCAAAAATCTTCAACTTGGCAATGACATCGGCATCTACAATCTCGCTAGGCAATTTCTGCCAACCGCATTGCAAACCTACTTTGTCAATCTGAATCCAAATCACACTATACTGTCCGCGGTCAATCTTGCTCATGCCCTTGATGTCGCTTGGTGTAAGCACAACTCCATTGTCGCCATAAGTCTGCTTAAACCAATCCAAGGCAGCACTTTCATCATCATCGAGTGTAGACTCATCGGCTGATGGGAGCAACATCGCCACCTTAGAAGGATCGGCATCTATAGTAACGCGAGTGGAAACGCCATCAGACACTCGTCCGTCATTATACTTCACTTTGACAGTGTAAAGGAGAGTAGACTTGCCCGGCTGAAGTTCCAGTACATCTGTCGTTACCAGTCCCAAGCTCTCCAGGAGCGAATTGTTGCGATAAACATCAACACCCGATTTACTTTCATCAGCAGGTAAAGTCCAATTCAAGGTAACGGTTCTACCCTCGACTTGAGATGTCAGGTTCTCAACCTTTGCAGACTGAACTCCTTCAGGTATCACCACATCCGAACAAGAAGCTGTGCCCAAAAGAGCCATGCAAGCCACAACGATGCTATATATATACTTCTTCATGATTGTTTATTCTTTAAATGTTCTTACTATAATTAATTAGTCCATAATTATTTGTAGAGTCCATCAGAGTTGTTCACTTCTTCATAAGGAGTAGGCAAGTAAATCTCATCCTGAGATATTGACGCACCCTCATAATAAGTGTGATATTGTTTCTCCGACTGCATGAACTTGTTTACAGTGTCAACCACTGTGCCCCATCTTACGAGGTCGAACCAACGGTTGCCTTCCATTGCCAACTCCAGACGACGCTCCATGCGAACAGCCTTGCGTGCATAGTCCTGAGTCCACTTGCCGTCATTAGGATAGAGTCCTATTTCATAGTTTGCCTTTGAAGGGTCGAGATCTACAGGAGTGTAGTCGCCATCAATACTGCGCTGTGCCTTCTCGCGAACAGAATTAATCAACTGGCGAGCCTTATCCAAATCCTTGTTTTGCTCAATCAGAGCCTCAGCCTTCAGGAGCACGATGTCAGCATAACGAATCAAGCAGAAGTTCAAACCAGAAGCACCCCAAGGGAATCCCTGCACCATATCCGATGAACTTGGATCTATCAAGCCCTTCTTGCCTGAATACTCACCATAAATATCATATGCACGACACCAGTTCATGTTATATGTATGACCACGGAAAGGCATACCAAGACGACCTACAGTGAAGTCGAGACGTGGGTCTACATTTCCCTCATAGTCATTATCGCCATTGACAGTTGTCTTCACATAATGCTCAGATCCATCAAGATAAGGAAGTCCATCTTCGTCAGTAGCAAATGCGTCTACCAAGTTTTGGCTTCCCAAGAAGAAGTCATCACCATTTCCGAAGAGATTGCCTTCAGAATAAGTCGTGTTCAGGAGGTTGCACCAGTTGATGTGCATATTGTTATTACCCGTAGAGAACTGGATTGCCATGACAGATTCTTTCTGATTATTGAAAGCTATCTTTGACATATCAGCATAGTTGTCATAGAGCGAATACTTATTGCTATTGATAACAACATCGCTCCACTTTTCCACCTCAGCATAATCATTGGTAAAGGCATTCACCTTTGCCAAGATAGCAGCAGCCACATATTTATTGAAACGGCCTACCTGACTTTGGCTCTCAGGCAACACGCTATAAGCTGACTCCAAGTCTTGCTTGATGAAACCAAAGATCTGGTCACGTGTATATTCGTCATTACGCTTGCCATTAGGATTCTCGTTCTCTGTGAAATAAGGAATTCTCTCAAAGATGCGCATCAAGTCGAAATAGAAATAAGCTCGAAGCGTCTTCAACTCACCAATCAAAACATCCTTGCCTGTCACGCTTTCAGCTATCTCGATGGCATTCATCGCCTTGTGTACACGAGAGATGGCATAGTAGTCATTTCTCCACTTGTCGAGACCAGTAACGTTGTCGGAGTTTATATTGGAAATCTCAAGCTGATGGATGTTTTGTTCCATAGAGATTCCACCGCCACCTTTCAACGCATCGTCTGAACGAACATCAAAGACCCAGTTTGTGATAGGGCCAGCAAAAGACTCATTGTTTCCGAAGAAGTGAGATTCCAAGCCTGCATATGCTGCAGACAGCAATCCTTCAACAGAACTATCATCCAACTGTGCCTCGGTGAAAGCACCTTGTGGTTTGAGGTCTAAGAAATCATTACATGACTGGAATGTGAGTGAAGACCCCATAAGGACAGCAGCCGCTGCCATATATTTAATATTGATAGAGCATTTCATATCTATATATACAATATAATGTGTAACACTTAGAATTGTAAATTAACACCTACACTGAAGGTACGAGAACGTGGGTAAGGACCATTGTCCAGACGTGCGCCATAGCTTCCCAATGGGAGTTCAGGATCAAGACCGGAATAATTGGTAATCGTGAACACATTCTCCATCTGACCATACACACTGAGGGCGGAGGCTCCTATGCATTTGAGACAATTAGCAGGCAGTTCATACTGCAACTTGATGAACTTCATCTTCAAGTAAGAGCCGTCCTCTACGTAATAAGTAGACATGCGGGTCTCGTTGTTGTTGTCATCAAGTGCCAACGCAGGAATAGTAGAGCTTGTGTTGGTTGTAGACCAAGCATTCAATACATCCTTGCTACGGTTGGTATTGGTGCCGCCATAACTCATAAAGTAGAGCTGACGCTTGGTAGTATTATAGATATCAAATCCAAAGTCACCTGTCAAGAATGTGCTCAAGGTGAGTCGCTTCCAAGTGACGCTCAAGTTAAGACCTAAGCTGAAGTCAGGATTAGGGTCACCAATCACGCACTGGTCGTTCTCATCCACGACGCCATTGCCATCCAAGTCACGATATATCAGGCGGCCTACGCCCTTGCCCTGCTGAGTGGCATGATTGGCAACTTGCTCATCGTTTTGGAAGATGCCGTCACATACATATCCATAGTAGACACCCATAGGCTGACCTTCTATCAAACGAACTTCGCCACCGATGCTTTTGGTGAAATCATTGAGTTTCACCACCTCGTTCTTATAGCGTGAGATATTGAAGTTTCCATTCCAAGACCAGTCACCATACTGAGGACTGTTATATCCGACGGTCACTTCCCATCCTGTATTCTTCATGTCGCCAGTATTCATCCATTTAGAGGCATTCTCACCTGCCACAGAGAGTGTTGGAGGAACGGTCAACATGTCCTTTGTCATTTTCCAGAAATAGTCGAATGATACACTCAGGCTATTTTTCATCATATAGAGATCGAAACCTAAGTTGGTCTGTGTGGTAGTTTCCCACTTAAGGTCTGTATTACCAGTAGCCGACAGCTTGATACCACTCACATATCCATTGTTGGTTCCATTCAAGTCGTATGCACCATTACCGCTATCAAACACATAAGTAGAGTAAGCGGCATAGTTGCTCACCACCTGCGAGTTACCATTCTGTCCCCAAGCAACACGAATCTTGGCATCATTAACGACATTATTCTTTGGGAAGAACTTCTCTTGAGACACACGCCATGCAGCAGAGAAAGCTGGGAACACGCCCGAGTTATTCTTGTTGTACAAGCGCGAAGTGGCATCACGACGTAATGTAGCAGAGAAGAGATAACGGTCGGCAAAGTTATAATCCAATTTACCAAACAATGAGAACAATGCCCACTGCGACTTTCCACCGCCATTGGTCTGAGTACCTTCACCAGTACCTATCTGCATGTAGTCATCGTCTTCAAAAGCATACTGGTTTCTCCAGGCACTAATATCTTCGAAGGTATACTTGATAGCCTCTGAACCCACCAAGACATTGAAGCGATGATGCTTGGCAATGTCAAACTGATAATTGGCAGTATTAGTCCAAGTGTAAGTGTCACCCTGACCATAAGCACGGCTCAGAGCATTGACATCAGAATCCAGAGTCTTGCGAGTCAAACTCTTGTTGAAATACTGAGAATGGTCTATACCGACATTGGTTTTCAGAGTCAAGCCTTTAATAGGAGTCAGTTCCAAGTAAGCATTACCGAAGATGCGCCAACTGTCATTGGTGTCATCACGACCATTGTAGAGCTGCTGCACAGGGTTGGCATAATCAGAAGACAACTCTGTCATAGGATTGGTGAAACTGCCATCGGCATTACGAACCGTAAGACCTGGATGCTGGCGCATAGCCAAGAATGGAATGCCTCGCTCATCACCTGTGGAAGCACCATGATCCTGGAACTTGGCAATCATCAAGTTCTCACCCACCTTGATATACTTCGAGATGTTGTAGTTGGAATTCAGACGAGCAGAATAGCGACGATAGAAGGTATAATCTATCAAACCATTCTGATTAATATAGTTGCCAGAGAACATCACACTACCCTTCTTTGAGCTGTTGGATACGCTGGCAGAAAGATTGTGAGTCCATACCGAACGATATACCTGATCTTGCCAATCGGTATCAGCTATGCCCGATATAGGTTGTGGAGTTGCCCCATTGCCATAATAAGGATGTGAAGGGGTAATATTTGAATTCTTGGCAGCGGTCCAGTAAGCCTGTCCCCACTCTGTAGAGTTTAGCATATTGTAAGTCTTGCCTACAGTCTGCAAACTTGCAGCATAGTTTACATTCACGGTCAGCTTTTCGCCCCTACCCTGCTTTGTGGTGATGATGATGACACCATTGGCAGCACGAGAACCATAGATAGATGCTGAAGAGGCATCCTTGAGGACTTGAATGCTCTCGATGTCGGCAGGGTTGATGGAGTTCATGTTCTCTGATGTTGCGATACCGTCAACTATCAAGAGAGGACTGCCACCATTGATAGAACTCATACCACGCACTACAATGGAAGATGAACCTCCACCAGGAGCGGCATCTGTGACAATGTGTACACCTGCCAGTTTGCCCTGCATCGAATTGAGCATGTTAGGATCAGAAGCACTGACTGGCTCCTTCATATTCATGACAGACACGGCACCAGTCAAGTCAGCCTTGCGCTGAGTGGTATAACCTGTCACCACCACCTCGTTCAGATCATTGGCTTCCTCTTGAAGCGTCACCTTCATATGAGGAGCAGCCTTCACCTCTTGTGTCTTATAACCTATATAAGAGATAACGAGGGTAGCACCCGAATTGGCATCAAGATGGAATTTGCCATCGAAGTCGGTGACAGTTCCCGTCTTCGTGCCTTTCACCATGACGGTTGCGCCAATGATGGTCTCACCCGATGGATCAGCAACGACACCACTTACATTTACCTGTTGTGCATTTGCCATTACGCAAACCGCACAGAGCGAAGAGCTCATAAGGAATCTTGAAAGATTGTTCATTTTATTTGGTTTTTAGTTTGCTATTTAAATTCTGCCACAAAAGTATATAAACAAGTGGCTTATAAATAGAAAAAATCGTTCATGTAACAAGAATCACGTTACATGAAACGATTTCTAACTGTTTCGTAAAGATATTAAGCAAGGCTTAAAAGCCACATACATATCAATGGTATGGTCATCCTCTCATTTCCGTTGGAAGCTTTCCAAATTGCTTCTTGAAACAAGTGGAGAAATATCCCGGTGTGGCGAAGCCAACCTCTATGGACACCTCGGATATGGTCTTGTCGGTCTGCTCCAAAAGTGCATAGGCTCTTTGGAGTCGCATCTCCTTGAGAAGTTCTGCTGGGGTCTTGCCCGTCATAGCCTTCACCTTGCGGTAGAGTTGCACCTTGCTCAGTTGCATCTCTGCTCCCAAGTCGTCCATACGAATGTCGGCATTACCCAAGTTTTCCATCATCTTCTTCTTGAAACGATCCATGAAGTTACGCTCGTCTTCGTCTACATGGGTCAGTTCGGCAGGCCACTCCTCCTTTTCGTCCATAAAGGCGCGTGCCACTTCCTTCTGTCTTTTGAGCTTTCTTCTATACACGTTACATATATAGTAGATAGAAATGAGTAGTAAGATAACAATGGTAACAACCACCACTATCACCCATCTCTGCAGATGAGTCACGCGTGCATAAAAGTCGATGCTGTCAGAGATTTGATTCATGTCCTTCACCTTTGCCTCCAGTTCCTTATATTGCATGGCTATGGCATCGCAGTTAGCAGACGTGGCAAGGAAAGACTCCATGTAGTTGTCCTTATTGTAAGGCTCACCATGCAGAATTTTCATGGCTAGCGCAACGATTTCCTCACCCTTGGTAGGATAGACATAGGATGCAGCGAAATGACCTCTCTTCACTCTGTCTACGCCTTCCCATATGCCAGGCAATCCGTCTATGCCCACGATGACAGTCTGCTTATCTATCTTTCTTCTCTCACATTCTTGGAATGCGCCAATGGCACCAAGGTCGCTATGTCCGAATATACCGTCAGCATGACCGCCTTTGTCAAGATATTGCTTCATCAGTTTTTGAGCACGTTCCATTGACCAGTCGCTTTCCAACACATCAACCCTGATGTCAGGATACTTATCAATCACTTCATGGAATCCACGATGACGCTCAATGACAGGTGAGGTATCCTTCAAACCTGTGATTTCCACAATGGTTCCCTTGCCATTCAATGCCTTTGCCATGAAGCGAGCCACCGAGCGACCAGCCTCCACATTGTCACCGCCAATATAAGCGGCGTAATGCTGAGATCGAATTTTCCTATCGAAAAGAACCACGGGGATGTTTGCACGGTTGGCTCGCTCGATGGCTGGTGTCACATCATTCACATTGTCGGGAGCCACCACTATCAAGTCCACCTTCTTGGCTATCATGCTGTCTATCTGTCGTGACTGACGCTTACCGTCATTGTCGGCATCAGCAAACACCAAGTCTAAATCCTTATATTGATACTGCGCCAGGCGCATCTCATTGTTCACCTTCTCTCGCCATACACCTCCGCAACATTGCGACACTCCTACTATAAAGTGGTGCTGACTGTTGCCACATGAAGTTAACACACAAAGAAGGCATACCAAAAGCAAACATTTGATAGCCCAGTCATAACGAATAAATCTGTCCCTCATTTCGGTTTTAGGTCTTAGTTCTGTCTTTTGCGCATTCTGCGGTGCAAAGGTAAACAATAATAAAATATCTGCAAAACTTCACTTGCTTTTATTAATCGATAAGGGAGGGTGCGTCAAGACAGACACACCCTCCCTTTTATAAGTAGACAAAGTCCATTTCAAGTCGCTTACTTCAGTTCCTCTGGAATCTCTGGCATTGCACCAGCCTGGGTGCACACATAAGCACTCACCTCAACAGCTTTACGGTGAGCCTCGGCAATGCTGTTGCCATGAAGCAAGCTGGCACAGAATGTACCAGTGAAACTGTCGCCAGCTCCCACTGTGTCAACAACATCCACCTTTGGAGTCTCTCTAAACGACATGCTGCCTGGTGCAAAGACATAACTGCCGTTGACACCGCAAGTAAGCACGAGCATATCTAGATTATACTTGCCCAGGATGAGCCAGCACTTGTCCTCTATATCGAGTCCAGGATAGCCGAAGAGACGACCTAGAGTGATAAGCTCCTCATCGTTTATCTTCAACACATTGCAGCGCTTGAGGCTTTCGCATATGATGTCCTTGTCGTAGAAGTTCTGACGCAGATTGATGTCGAAGATCTTCAGGCAGTCTGCTGGTGTATTGTCTAGAAACACGTATATAGAATTTCTGCTTGCCTTGCTACGCTGCGCAAGCGAACCCCAACAGACGGCACCGCAATTGGCAGCTATATTCTTGATATCATCGTTGAAGGGGATATTATCCCAAGCCACTCCCTGCTTGATATCATAAGTGGGCACTCCCTCAGCATCAAGTGTCACCTGCACTGTACCAGTGGGATAATCCACACGTGGCAATACATATTGCAGCTTCTTTTCGTCGAGGATGCTCAGGGCTTCTTCGCCCAACTCATCCTTTCCTATAGCACTCACAGCCACGGATCGAAGTCCGTGTTGACCAGCATGATAGGCGAAATTAGCTGGAGCACCGCCCAGTTGCGCACCAGTAGGAAGCACGTCGAAAAGGATCTCGCCCAAACCTACACAATATTTCTTATCTATATTATTTGTATTCATAATAGTATGTTTATTTATAATTCCTGTTAGTTAAAATCTTCGTTCCAAGACTGCTAACGAACATTTCATGTAGGTGCTACAATCTTTTGATATAAGTGAAGAGGTAAACTACACCTACTGCCATCACAGCCACAGCGCCCATCTGACCTATAGCATCGCTGGCGAAACCCATAATGAGAGGGAACACAGTGCCTCCGAAGAGACCCATGATCATAAGACCGCTTACCTCATTCTTCTTCTCTGGCAGAGCTATCAATGCCTGGGAGAAGATGATGGAGAACACATTGGAGTTGCCATATCCCACGAGAGCAATAGCCGCATAGAGCACCAACTTGCTTGTGCCAACGAACATGCCCGCCATGCTGAGTGCCATCATCACGATGCTGATGACAAAGAATGTGCGCGCTTTCATCATGCGCAGGAAGAAGGAACCAGTGAGGCATCCCATGGTACGGAAGATGAAATAGAGCGATGTGGCAAAAGCAGCCTCGTTGAGAGTCCAGCCCAAACGTTCCATGAGGAGTTTTGGAGCTGTGGTGTTGGTGCCCACGTCGATACCCACATGGCACATGATGCCAATGAATGAGAGCAACACGATGGGTTTGCCAAGCAGCGAGACGCAGTCCTTGATGCTTGACGCCTTGCCTTCATGGTGTTCCTCAGGAATGCTCGTTGCACCTAACAGCAGTATGGCAGCCACACCGATGACCATATATATCGGGAAGAGTATGCGCCAACCATAACCGAAAGAAGGTATGTCTGCCATAGCTCCCCACATGGCGATGTAAGGGGCAAGGAATGAGGCGATGGCTTTGACAAACTGTCCGAAGGTGAGGGTGGAGGCAAGATTGCCTTCTATCACCATGGAGACGAGCGGATTGAGAGAAGTCTGCATCAATGCGTTACCGATTCCGAGGAGTGAGAAGGACACAAGCATGATGCCGAAGTTTTCGCCAAAGAGGGGCAAAAGGAGCGACACTACGGTCACGAAGAGTGACAGGAGGACAGTCTTCTTTCTTCCTATCTTGTTCATCAGCATGCCCGTAGGCACAGAGAAGATGAGGAACCAGAAGAACACCAATGACGGAAACAGGTTGGCTGTGGCGTCATTCAGATTGAGGTCTTCCTTCACATAGTTAGAGGCAATGCCCACAAGGTCAACGAATCCCATGGCGAAGAAGCATAGCATCACAGGGATTATTGCGAGTCTATTAGATTTCATTTTTCGTGTAAGTTTAAGTTGTTAGAGTTAGAGAGAGTTTATATACTTTTAGAGGGCGAGTTTATGCACCTTTATGTTATCAAATTGAGCCTTGCCACCCTTGGTATAAAGCTTAAGGTTCTCATAAGGTGCAACTGGGAAGACAAGGTTTGTCATAGCGATGCGACCACCGTCGACGAAAAGTTCGATGGATGATTTGTCAACGAAGATGTCTACATGATAGGTCTTCTTGCCGTCCTCGCAGAGACTCAATGGTGCCCAAGTGGCGAGGGCAAAGTCGTTCTTATAATTGATAGAATTCACCTCACGTGCAGGCAACTTAGCCTGAGCCTCACGCTGCTTGTCCCATGCAAGCTCGATATCATGAGGAACGGATTTCTTACCGAAGTCGGTCAATCCGCTCTCCGTTCTATCAGTCACGATGCGTCCCTTCTTCATGTCAAAGTAGATAAGGGTGCGCTCACGCTTGTTGTTGTATATTTCGATACCTGCGATACCGTTCTCATCAGGAGTGACGTCAGCCTCTATCTCGAAGGCACCCTCCATACCAGCTGCCGCTCCGATGATATTCTTGTTGCCGTCTACGGACTCGTTGCCCAGTTCGTGGGTCACCTTTCTCAATGCCAACACCTCAGGGGCAGGACCTTCCTGCACATAATATTTACCGTTCTTCACATAGAGTTTCAACTCGCGAGGTAATCCGTTGGCACCGCGGTTTTGCTTGAATGGAGTGAGGTTGGCATACTGCCAGTTGCTCATCCAAGTCATTGCCAGCACACGGTCGTCAGTATTAGAGAAGGTGACGGTGGCATAATGATCCTTGCCATAGTCGAGCCATTTTATTTCATCTGGATCGTTGCAAGTGAAGTTCTTGCCATCAAAGTCGCCTACAAAATACTCTGTGGCACTACCGCCGAAGATGCAACCAGGATTGATATTCATTATCATCACCCACTTCATGTTGTTCTCATCGCCATTTACTGGCAACTGGAAGAAGTCAGGGCACTCATACTGGCA
Organism: bacterium; assembly: GCA_963601795.1. Classification (GTDB taxonomy): domain Bacteria; phylum Bacteroidota; class Bacteroidia; order Bacteroidales; family Bacteroidaceae; genus Prevotella. Next base: position 15,374 of record CAVCGK010000005.1, read on the forward strand.
TGGTTGCTGCCCCATACCCTCACCGAAGGCACTCACATAGTCCCACTTCTTGAGGTTCTTCGACTTGTAGAGACGCATCTCCTTATCGGCAGAGACAATCATAAACCAGCACTTGCCTTTCTCATACCAGAACACCTTAGGATCACGGAAGTCCTTAAGTCCGTCGAAAGGAGTCACCACAGGATTGCCCTCATACTTGGTAAAGGTGCGACCGTTGTCAGTGCTGTAAGCCATGCACTGCACCTCATCGTGGTTAACACTGTTATTAGTGTAGATGGCGATGATGGCATTCTTGCCATAGCCGGCAGTATTCTTCTTGTCGACAACAGAACTTCCAGAGAAGATATGTCCCACTGGATCGCGGGCAATAGCTGGATCAAGGTGATTCCAATGCAAGAGATCTTTGCTCACAGCATGACCCCAATGCATGTTGCCCCACTTGCTGCCGTAAGGGTTGTATTGGAAATATAGGTGATATTCACCGTCCTTATACACCATACCGTTTGGGTCGTTCATCCAACCATAAAGTGGTGTGAAGTGATAGGAAGGACGATAATAGTCAGTATTGGTTGTGTCGAAAGTGTCGCTAAGCTTCATAAGGTTCACAGCGAGAGCATCCTTCTTCAGACCGAGAATCTTCACTGTGGCAGTCTTGCCCTTGCCGAGTGAGAAAGGCACATAGTAGTCGGCACCGTTCTGAGAGAGGCGGACATCCATCCAAGTGTCGTCCTTGCTACCAGTGTCGAGCAACACCTGAGCCTCATCCTTCTCTTCCTGAATGGGAAGGAGCAAATACTTCGTAGGATTCTCCACCTTTATGATAGTGGTGTCACCCTTGTGCTCGATATTCATCTTTTGTGCAAACATAGATGTCGAGACAGATGCCGTCATCAAGAGACATGCAGCCTTGGTAATCATCAAATGGGAATTCATGATTGTTACGTTTTTAATTATTAGTGTTGATTTCTTCGGTGGCGAAGTTACGCAAAAACGTAATCACGCAATACTCAAATTCGTTTCTTAAAATATAAAATATCGTTCATGCAACATATTTCGTATTGCATGAACGATAAATATGGAGGATAGAAGTATTACGTCGGTTCATTCTTTCTGCAGAGCCCTCATGGCATTGAGAACTGCAAGGACGGTCACGCCGACATCGGCAAAGACTGCCATCCACATAGTGCCTAGTCCCACCGTGGCGAGCACCAATACTGCCACCTTGATACCTATGGCGAATGCTACATTTTGGTTGGCAATACCGATGGTGCGACGTGCTATCTTGACTGCCTGGGCTATCTTGCGTGGGTCGTCATCCATCAGCACCACGTCGGCTGCCTCTATAGCAGCATCGCTGCCAAGAGCTCCCATCGCAATGCCTACGTCAGCACGCTTCAGCACGGGGGCGTCATTGATGCCGTCGCCGGCGTAAGCCAGTGTCTTGCCTTGCGGCTTCTCGGCAAGCAAACGCTCCACGTGGGTCAGCTTGTCGGTAGGCATGAGTTCCGCGTGATACTCGTCTATGCCCACTTGCTGTGCCACCTGCTTGCCCGTCTCCTTATGGTCACCAGTGAGCATCACCGTTTTCTCAACTCCCAATTGCTTCAGTTGGGCTATGGCATCGCGACTACCCTCCTTTATGCTGTCGTTCACTACGACTGGCGCGCCCTCGTCAGCCTGCACGAGCACCTCGCCGTGGGTCAGCGTGCCGGTCTTGTCAAACACCACCGTGCCCACCTTGGCAAGTGCGTCCATATAGTTGCCACCCTTGACGAGGATGCCGTTGCGTGAAGCACCACCGATGCCACTAAAGAATGTCAGCGGCACGCTGATGACAAGGGCACATGGGCACGACACCACAAGGAATATCAATGCTCTGTTGAGCCACAAGGGGAAATTGCCGACAAAGAGGGGCGGTAATATCGCCAGTGCCAGTGCCGCGAAGACGACTATCGGCGTATATACACGTGCAAAACGTGTAATGAAGGTCTCGCTCTTCGACTTATGTTCGTTGGCACTCTCCACAAGAGCAATGACCTTGGATGCGGTACTGTCGCTGAATATCTTGGTGGTGCGCACCTTGACTTCTCCATTCAGATTGATGCAACCAGAGTATATCTCGTCTCCACGCGCTATGCTGCGCGGTGCGCTCTCGCCTGTGAGTGCAGCGGTGTCCAGTAGTGCAGTGCCCTCCGTAACGATGCCGTCGAGTGGAATCTTCTCACCACGCTTCACCATGATGGTCTCGCCAATACGGACGGTGTCGGGCGATACCGTCTCCACTTTGCCGTCACGTACTACGTTTGCAGTGTCGGGGCGTATGTCCATCAGGTGCGAGATGCTAGTGCGGCTCTTTCCCTCGGCGTATCCCTCAAACAGTTCACCCACCTGAAAGAAGAGCATGACGAACACCGCCTCGGGGTACTCTGTCTCCGTTCCTGGGAAGAACCCGATGCAGAGCGCACCGATGGTGGCGATTGCCATGAGGAAGTTCTCATTGAACACGTCGCCGTGCATGATGCCCTCCACGGCTTCGCCCAGTGTCTCATGACCCACCAATATATAAGGTATTAGATAGACGAGAAGCACCTGCCACGTGGGCAGACCACAATTCTTCTCTACGATGACGGCACCTATAAGCAGCATCACCGCCAAGACAATATTTACAATTTTTGCTTTCATGCCGCCTGCGCCATGCTCGTGGTGATGGTGATGGGAATGTCCGCAGCCGCAACTGCAACCATGCTCATGATGTTCCTGATGACGCTCGTGATGATGATGTTCATGCTCGTGGTTAGAGCAACAACAACCCTCATGATGATGTTTCGTTTCAGTCATAATATACGATACTTTTACGTGTTACTTTCTTCTTTTCGGTTACAAAGGTACAATGAAGGCAATGCAACACGGTTGCAAACATCATCTATGTTCATGTAAATAAAAGCCAGCTCTGCATTTTCGTATATGCAGAACTGGCTTTCTCTTTAAAACAATCTCTCTTATTATATTATCCCTGAATGATGGGACATTTGCTATTTTTAATGAGCGTTAGAGCTTCAGCGAGGCAGTGAACTCTACGGTGAATGGACGGAGGTAGCTTCCTGTCATGAGCTGGTTCTTGATGCCCTTTGCCTCATCCTTGGTGATGAGTTCGGCACCGGCGATGCTGCCCTTAGCACCTGTTTGGTTGAGGAAGTTGACTACCGTACAACCGAGAGCCAAACGCTTGGTTGCCTGCCAATTCACACCGCCGAAAGTCTCCCAGTGACCGTTGAAGTAGTATGCCTCATTGATGTTGGCGTATGTCTTGCTGAAGTAGCGGAAGCTGGTCCAAAGTTTGATGTCCTTGGTAATCATGTAACTGGGATCCAACTCGATGAGCACCTCAGGAATCTCTGCCACGATGTTGCCTGTGGCGTTGATATTGCCCACATAACCATCGTTGAAGGTGATGCTGGTCTCATACTTCTTGTAGGTCGGCTTCTGATAGGTGAAGAGGAAGTGGAAGTCGAAGCCCTTGAACGGATGTGCCACTGCGTCGGTTGTCCATCCCCATGTCTGGATATCGTAGGTGAGAGGAGCTGCCTTAATCTCGCTTCCATGCTGCAGGTTGAGGGTTGAGTTGTTGTTGGTCTTCGAGATGTAGGAGAACAACGAGGTGAGGCTCAACCACGAGTTATTATAGTAGATACCGGCACGGCCAAGTGGCACGACGATTTTGTCTACGTTAGGCAGTGTAGCTGGGGAGAATGCCTCAAACTTAGGATGCTGAACGATGTATGTGAAGTCGCCTGTGAAACCGAAGTTGTCGGTCAACTTATAGGTAGCTGCCACGGAGAAGTCGTAGTTCAACCAGTTGTAGCTCAAGTTGGTTGGCGTAATCTTGGTACCGTCGGCTGCCGTCGCACCGAGATAGTAGTCGGCAAAGCGGCCTACGAACTCACCATTGTTGTTCTTCACGGCTGCATTCTCACCCTTCAAGCGTTGCCACTCGAAGCGGGCACCATAGTAGAGGTTCAACTTCTTGTTCACGTCCCAGTCGTGGGTAAAGTAGAGAGCCAACTTGTTCTCGCTACCCTTATAGTACTCAGATGCGTTCTTGTTGAAATCGTAGAAGTAGCTGTCGCGCTTGTTGGCATCCCATACTCGCAAGGCATAGCTTCCGTCGGAAGGCACACTCTGGTCGTACATGGTGGTGTTGGAGCAGTAGTCGATGTGATAGAACCACTCGTTCACGCCAACACGGAGGGTGGAGGTGCTGAAACGCTTGCTCAACTCGGTAGTGAAGAGTGCCTCATCAATGGTTCCAGCGTTGAGGCACGACATACGGGTCTGCACATACTGACCGTCATAAGCCTTGGTCTGACCGTCGATGTCGCGATACATATAATTGTATGTGCCCTGGTTGTCGCTGCTCTTCAAGTCGATGATGGACATAGGAGTCTGGTAAACCATCGCACCACGGGAGTGGTCATACTTCAGGGTAGCCTTCCAGTTCAAGCCGTTGTCGAAACGGTAGTTGTTCATCAGCGTCACCTCGCTCGCCTTGTTCAAGCAGGCATCGTAGAGGGAAGTCTGCTTCAACTCGCCAGTACGCATATCACGGTAAGTGATTTCGTTGTCAATGGGGAGATAAGAGGTGGTTCCGAGTTTGAACTTGCCATACTCCTTCACGCTACCGTCGCCCACATAGATGAAGGGAGCACTTTGGGTGGCGTAATTGTAGACGTTGTGACTATTGGCATACTTATACATGGCGGTAAACTCGCCACGCTCGCCGTTGTATTTCTTGGTGATGAGCGCCTTATAGATCTGAGTGCGGTCCTGATAAGGAGTGGACTTGATCTTGAATGTTCCAGGATCGAAGTCCTGATATATATTTGCGCTATAATACCACTCCTTGCCCAAGTCGCCGTTGAGATTTAGCGAGAACTCCTGCAAGCCGAAGTGGTTGCTCTTATAATTGAGTGTTCCATTAAATCCCTTCTGTCCTTTTTGGGTGAAAGAGTTAACGGCATAGCCGATGTTGCCCGTAGTGATGGCAGTCTCCGCAATCTTGAGCAAACCCTGGTGACTGAGGCTTGCATCGCCACGCCAGATGGTGTTCACAGAATGGGGATTGGTGGCATAAGTGACAGGCAGTCCGTTCTCCAATACATTAACATCAGCAGAGGGGAGACCTATTTGAATCTCGCGCGGACCGTTGGCACTGGCTGCGTTGAGCATCACATTACGATTGCCCTCCTCCTTGGAGTTGGAGTTCTTTGCATTCTCTTCCTGTGCATACATGTTTGTCGTTGCCATAACAAGAAGTGCGGCAAGGACAGACTTAGACATTTTTTCCATAACTTTTAGGTTTTTCGTTACCATTAATAAATTTTCTGCCGCAAAGTTATGTAGAGGACGGAATGCCCATAATAAGAAAACTTTCATCAAATACGAAAATCCGTTCAATGTAACATCATTGATATTACACGAACGGATTTTCTTATTATCAGACTCTATAAAGGCGAGGAGCTAATTTTTAGAACCATCACCTAGACTTTCTTTATTCATCCCAAAGTGAAGAAGTGGCATTCATCGCCTCTTCACAATCATCGAGAATGTAGCCTTTAGCACCCTGCCAATCATCACCAGCTTCCATTTGATTCAGCTCCATACTGGCAGACATCAGGCACTCATTATTTATTGACATTTCTACTACTTCCGGCTTAATATATTCTTTTTTCATTTTCGTTCCCTTTCATTATTATTTCAAAATATACTTCTTTCCATTTTTGATGACGATGCCTTTATAGCTAGCACCCACACGTTGGCCCGCTACATTATAAGTCTCTGCATCCTTCACATTAGTTGCGGATTCTACATGATTGATACCTGTTGCCTCTCCAAAAGTCAAAGAAATGGCTTTTGCCTGAGAACCAGAAGTCGGAACAAACAAGAAAGCCTTGTTGGCAGCATTCTTCACGCTCGCGCCTTCTGTACCATTCTGCCAATAGAGACCGTAGGTATAATTACCCTCCGTACCAGTACGACCCAGAATGTAGTAAGTTCCTTCGTCTGTGAATGTAGCTTCCTCATCAGAGCCCTTCAACAGATTAGAACCGACAGTTACTGCATCTGAAGCATTCGCTGTTGTCAGATACAACTCGTCTTGAGCTGTTGCAGAGTTAAGCAAGAAACCTTGGTTTGCAGGAATCACCTGTCCTCCTTCTGCCACTTTTTCCAACTTGGCATAACCATTATCCGATGTTTCTACTGTATATGCAGAAACACCCTCAGGAAGAGTCTTTGCCGAACTTGAATAGAATGTACCCCAATAGCTTTCTGTGCCATCCACAGTAATAGGGGCAGTAATGCTCGCCTTTGTATTGCCAAGAACCTTCAAGTAGTCCAAACTATTGCTTGTCAACTTCTCGATATTGCTTTGGTAAGTGTTAGTTCCACTGTTCTGGTTAAATTCATAAGCAGCTGCACCTATAGCAAGAATTGAACCTTTCCAGTCATCTTTTGCATGAAACTCCACAACTGCAGCACAATAGTAATCTGTAATTTGTTGCCATGTACCTAAGACTGTACAGTTTTCATTTGCCTCAAAGTTAGCAAGTTCTGCAGGGTCATCATTGCCAAAGTATCCACCACTTCCATTAGAACGGTCACTTAACTTCCACATACAATTATGGTCTTCTCGAGTACCTTCACCAATAAGAGCAAAATACTCATACTGATTATTCCACATAAGAGTGGACAATCCATTGTAAATGGCATGACCTCTATGATCTTGTTTTTTTTCATCAGAAAGTCCGGAACCAATTACAGCACCGATTCCCCAAACGTCAGTACCCGAGCCGCCTTCGCCATTACCATAAATTGTAGGAGTCCATCCTGTCATTGGGTTTTGGTCCTGACTTGGAGTTTCATCCACACGTCCCATCTTAGAAACCAACATTGTTGCATGATTTGTCAACAAGAGATTTCCGCCAGCCTTTACATAATTACTTAGAGTAGTAAGAGTTGACTCGTTGCCAAAAGCATCAGGAAGTGTATTCCAAGTCAGTCCTACTCGGTCTATCGCTACCCACATCGCCTTCACCTTATTAATATCAAGTGAAGAGATGGTGCTTGGAGTGAAGAACTCGCCACTGCCATTTGCTACATAATTAGTATTAAACCACTCGGCGGCAGCCTTCTCGTCGTCGTCTTCGATAGCGTTTACGTTATCATAGCCAATAAACATTCCGACTTTCTGCGCCTTAGCCAATTGACCGCCACAAACAAGTAGCAAAGTCAGCATTAATAGCTTTGAATTTTTTTTCATACTTACAAATAGATTTAGTTATTATTTTATTAAAATCTTTTTTCCATTACGAATAACCAAGCCTTTATAATTCTTGCCAACTCTTTGACCTGCCATATTATAAAGGTTGGTATCATTTGACATATTCTCAAACATAGTAACAGGAGCTACATTGGTCATTGCATCCGACTTAGTGTCAAGCACCCATGCTCCAAGACTTATCACCCTTGTGTTTCCATCTGTAAATGCCTCTATCTGGTCAGCATCGGCATTAGAAGGATAAAGGCGAACCGAGAATGCCCACTTGTCGTTCACGAAGATGTCGGCAATGGAATTATCCATAAACACATGAAGTGTGACTACATCGCCCTCAGCAATAGCCTCAGGCAACTCGCTACGATAAATTCCATTGAAAATATCACCATCATTAACCAAACGGTCTATCTGGGATATATCAAGGGTCACAGTGTTATCGTTTGGAGAATAATACAGCTTTGCACATTTCTCTCCATCTCCCAAGAAATTGAAGCCAAAAGCACTCTTGCCGACCTTAAAGTTTCCGCGAATCTCAAACTTGCGTCCTGAGACAGGAGCCAATGATTGTATGCCGTCCAAGTCAAATGCAGACTTCTCCCACTTTGTATCCGTACGCATCTTCTCCAATCCGGAATAAGGACGTTGCTCGATCCGTCGTCCATCGGCAGAAAGATTGATTTCACGAGGTAAGGAATAAGTATGCGCCCATCCTTCATGATAGTTATCTATGCCTCCTTTATCCGGAACAATACCCAAGAGCAATGTCTTACCTTCATATGTAAAGATTGTAGGAGACAACAGTCCATAGCCGTCATGAGCCACTCCAGAGAGTTCAAGTGATTGAGGTTCGGTAACACTGCTTGACATCGGTATAAACTTTCCATCGTCAGCAATATCACCTGTCCAATAGACCGTTCTCACACCCTTGTTTGATTCCATTGGCGTGGCAGTAAACAACCATTTATCCCCAAGAGGTGTCACATTTGGCATCTCCCAGAAACTTCCATTGATGGAAGCATCTACACCTTGGAAGAACATTGATCCGTCATTGCTCCATGTGCGACTTTCTTTATCATAACGATGAAGCGTTGTCGCACCTATACCATTTTTGGCAGAACCTACGATGATGTAATCCTTGCCATCCTTGCTAAAGAAGTATGGGTCACGGAAATCGTCGCTTAATCCACTAGGACATCCGTCAATGACAGGTCCTTGCTTGCTCCAATTCGTCAAGTCCTCATCCAGTGGGGAAGCCTCACAGATGCGTGCCTTGCCAAAATCCACTCCAGTATAAAGGATCGTTGGCTTGCCATCGTTGAAATCCGCATTGCTAAAAAGACAACCCGACCAACATCCTTTCATGTCAAACCAATCGTCAGGACTAACTGCCGTGCGGTCTTCCTTCCACTCATAGAGATTATCGCTATAGATATGTCCCCAATTAATGTGGGCAAGATAGTTTCCATTGGCACATTTTTGGAAAAACACATGGAATTTACCATTGTAATACACTGCTCCGTGTGTCTCATTCGTCCAGTTTGCCGTAGGCATGCCATGAAATGACGGACGATAAATGTCGTTCGCATAATGGCTCGCAGGATAATTCATGTCTGGCACCTGATCTGATGTCTCACGAATAATATCTTGTGAAAGCACACCGTTATATATCGCCACATCATCTATCAAACCATTAAACACATTCAAGTCATACCCATACGCCTCTACCTTTTCCGATGACTTGCCTATGAGAAGAGGATTATCACCGATGTTGATGGTAGGATAGCAAGCTGCCGAACCTACCACTGCCCCATTATTATAAACTGTGACCTTGCAGTTTGCCGCATCAATCGTTGCCACCAAGTGACTCCATTCATAGCGAGGGAGTGTGGCAGAGGCATCAATGAGAGTCTGATAGCCACCAGTAAAACAACGGAAACGATAATGTCCCCTATTGCTGACCTCGAAAGCAAAACCTGTGCGGGAGGTAGAATTGATGTTGCCTGCTATCATGGCATAATCCTCCTGTGGCAAATCGATGTTCATCATCGGATAGGTTTCTGGGGCTACCCATACGGAGAAGCTGATGGCTTTATCGCTCAACTTTGAATTGTCGATATTGGCATTCACATAGGTGGAATAACCATCCATACGCAAAGCCTTACCCTTGGCACCCTCTACATTGGCAGGTGTGTTGGCACTATAGACAAAAGAATTCGCTCCGCTCACCTCTTCCGTTATATAACGGGGAGTAGGCATATAGCGAGTGCCTACAAGTGTCATGTCGTAACCGACAACCTTCTTCAATGGAACTTCCTCACCACTGCCCGACATTGCCACAGAGAGATAGTTAAGGCAGTTGGCAGTGAGAGTTTTTATGTTAGGCAAGTATTCATTGCCATGGTCATTCTGATTCCATTCATATGCAGCAATACCATTGGCAAGAACACGTCCTTTAAAGTCTCCGCATGGCAAGAACTCAATAAGTCCAGCACAGGCATAATCTGTCACATGTTGCCAAGTACCAAGCACTATAGAGTTAGTCTTTATCTCAAAATCAGACAACTTGCTTGGCATTTCCTCCAGTCCTGCGATGGCATTGAAATCCCACATGGAGTTGTGGTCTTCTTTCCAACCGTTACCGATAAGAGGATAAAACTCATGGGCATCAGTAGTAGATGTCGCAAGATTTCCGAAGATGCGATGCGAGCGATGGTCATAAGATATTTCCATATTCGTGCCTATGACAGCATTGACACCCCACACATCAGGATTTTGTCCACCTTCGCCTGCACCAAAGATGGTAGGTGCATAGATGTCAGAGAGACGTCCCATAGGCACAAGCAACTGGGTGGCATGATTGGTAAGCAACAAATTGCCTCCATCCTTCACATAGTCGGCAATAGCCTTAATGGCAATAGAACTGATGAAAGTTGCTGGCATATTGCTCCATCCACTACCGATGCCCACTCGGTCGGTCATCACCCAAAGAGCCTTCACTTCATCCTTACTCAGTGTGGCTATAGTGGAAGGAGTAAAGATTACTCCTGAAGGATAAGCCTCATGAAACCACTGAACAGCAGCACGCTCATCATCATCGGCTATCTCATCGACATGCTCATAGCCTATGAAAAAGCCAACCTTGCTTTGGGCTTTTATTCCCACCCAGCATAAGAGTTGCGAGAAGACGATTATGAATAAGACTTTTCTCATTTATCTATAATAAACAGTCCTTAAACTATTTGATAACGACCTTCTTGTGGTTGACTACATATACACCTGGAGTAGTAGGATTAGCTACACGTGTACCACTGACAGTATAATACACATCAGACGACTTTTCACCATCCTGTACTGTTACCTGCGAGATAGCAGTAGGAACCTTATCTGAGACAGAAATCAGATAATCAATGCTATTCTTAGTCAATAGATTTACATTGTCCTGATATATGTTTGGAGCATCGTTCTCATTAAACTCGTATGCTGCGATGCCATTACACAAAACGGTTCCTTTATACTCACCCTCTGGCTTAAATTCGATAACACCTGCGCAAGCATAATCCGTCACATGCGGCCAAGCACCGATAACCGAAGAATTGGTCTTGAGCTCAAAATCAGCAAGTTTATTAGGATTATCCTCCAAACCAGCAATTGCATTGAAGTCCCACTTGCAGTTGTGGTCTTCCTTCCAACCATTTCCTATCAAGGGATAAATTTCATGATCAGAGTATAAATCGGAGATTGTCGCCAAATCCTTATAGATAGGATGACTACGATGGTCATACTGATTTGGTAAGTCTGGATTGCAACCAATCTGAGCATTGATTCCCCAAACATCAGGATTCATGCCACCCTCACCTGAACCAAAGATACCTGGTGCATACGCAGCACTTACACGACCGATGCCGGCAACAAGCTGCGTCGCATGAGTAGTGAGATATAGGCTTCCACCTTCTTTCACATGACTGGTTATCGCTGCGATTACCTTGTCAGAGTTATATGCGGCAGGCAACTTCTGCCACCCTGCAGAAATACCCAGACGATCGATAGGAATCCAAAGAGTTGACAAATCCTCAATCTTATCTATAGTAGAAGGTGTAACGATAACGCCCTCTGGATAGTTCTGCTGAAACCATTCAGTAGCAGCCAACTCGTCGTCATCTTCTATTTGGCTAATAGTTTCATAGCCGATAAAGATACCTACTTTTTGTGCATTTGCTACAATTGTTCCTACGAACATCAAGACCATAGAGGTCATGAGAGTAAATAAATGTTTCATAATAACTTTGTTTAAAATGTTAGTACTAAAACGGTTTCTTATTAGTTCGCCGACAAAGTTATTCTTTTTGCTTTTACCCCTCTCAATAAAAACATTTCATATTATTCAAAAATGATATCACGAAACATTTGTTTCTTAACATGAACGATTTAATCCCAATCAACTACTGTAGCACCAAAATAAGAAATCCGTTCAATGCGATATCGGTGATATTACATGAACGGATTTTATTTTTATAAATGGCTTACGATATATTTTTCTATCTTTCTATACAGCATATTTACACTTTTCCTATGATTTCACGGGTGCAAATATACACTTTTCCTATAAATCAAGGAGCTTTTTAGCTGACCACTTCTCCCGGCAACATGCCATACTCCTCCTTGAAACACTTGGTGAAATAGGATGGAGAAGAGAAGCCTACAGCATAGGCAACCTCACTGACATTCATACTTTGACTCTCAAGCAGGCGCTTGGCCTTCGCCAGACGAGCCTTACGGAAAAGGGCTACGACTGACATACCTGTCAAAGCCTTCACCTTTCTATATAGTTGCACACGGCTCAGACCTATCTCTGCACCGAGGTCTTCCACAGAATAGTCGGCATCAGACAGGTGGCTCTTTATTGCCTTACGAAGTTGCGCCACGAAGGTTTTGTCACGCTCACCGAGTGACTGCTCTTCATCCTCCTGTTCCTGCAGAGTGCCAGAGAAGATGCGCTTCAACTGTCGGCGATTTCTCAACAGATTATCTATGCGGACAGTGAGCGTGGAGGCAGAAAACGGTTTTGTGATATAGGAGTCGGCACCCGTGGCATAGCCTTCCGCTCTCTGCTCCTCAAGCACGCGTGCAGTGAGGAGTATGACGGGGATATGGCTTATAGAAATGTCCTCCTTCATGCGTCGACTCAGTTCGAGACCGTCCATCACGGGCATCATGACATCAGTGACCACTATCTGAGGCACATTCTTGCGAGCCTCAGCAAGTGCCTCCTCACCATTCTGCGCCTCTATAATATTATAATGTGACTGCAGTATACTACGGATATAACTTCTCATGCTTGCATTGTCGTCAACAATGAGTACGAGAGGTTTGTCGCTATCAAGACTGTCGACACCGATGAGCGACTCTGTATTCTGTTGCGAACGAATGTCTTCTGCCGTGTAGTCATCTGCAAGAGTGTTGTCTGCCTTGCACTTGGCATCTGCATCATCCTGGCTGGCATCATATCCCTCTTGAGTCAGAGGTAACTCCACGGAGAAAGCAGTGCCCTTGCCTGGAGTGCTCTCCACAGAAGCCTTGCCATGATGCAAGTCGGTGTAGCCTTTCACGATAGCAAGTCCGATACCAGTACCTCCCACCGAACCTTTGGCTTGGTAGAAGCGTTCGAAGATGTGGCTACAGTCTTCGGCAGACATACCACTGCCCGTGTCTGCCACCGTGATGCAGAATGTATTGTCGGTGACGGTGAGTCTCGTGGTAATAGTGCCGCCCTGTGGAGTATATTTCAGCGCATTGGTCATAAGGTTGAAATATATATGCGCCACTTTCTCTTTGTCAGCTATCACCATAGCGGTAGTAGGGGCATCATATTCGAGAGTGAATCCTCGCCTTTGGGCAACAGCAGCGAAGTCTGATTCCCACAAATGCAACTCATTCTTGATGTCGAAGCGGTTGAGTTTCAGTTCTGCCTTATCATTTTGTATGCGACGGAATTCAAGTATTTCATCCACAAGTTGCGAGAGAATCTTCACGTTGCGTCGTATCATTTCCACAAGGTTGCGGTCTTCTCCTTTTATTGTCGCGCGCTCTGCAAGTTGGTCAGCAGGACCAGAGATAAGCGTCAGCGGGGTACGCAGTTCGTGAGATACATTGGTAAAGAAGCGCAACTGTGTTTGCGTCATGCGCTCTATGTCAGCAGTCATCATCTTCTGTCGCGCCATACTCTCCTGCAACTGACGGTTGAAACGTGTCTTGGCGAGATACGCCTTCACTGCAAATATGCAGACACCAAACAGCAGACACACAAGAAACATAAGCATGAAGAGATAACTGCGCTGGGTGTCGAAGGCATTTGTCGTGGCCACAACGCGGTTGCGCAAAGACATGAGGTTGTCTGCCTGACGCTGGGTCTCGTCATTCTGCATGAGCAGCACACTGGCATTGTCATGAGTTACGAGAGCTGACGAGAGCAGATTCTCTCTCTTGAAGGGTTTCTTGTTGAGAATGTCATAAGCCAGTTTCATCACCTCATCACCACGCGTAGGGTAGATGTATGAGGCAAGAAGTTCGCCGTCTCTCACCAGTTGCATGCCTCCACCGTCCTGTGGCATGGCATCTATACCGAGGAACTGCACCTTACTGAGGTCTACACCGTGCTTCTTGGCAGCCTTGCGCGCTCCCATCGCCATGCGGTCATTGTGGGCAAATACATAGTCGAAGTCTGCTGGCGAGACTGTGAGCAGAGAGTCTATCACACGGTAGGCATTCTGCTCCGTCCAATCGCACTCCACACGTTTCACTATGTGCATGTTGGCATGCTTTGCCACTTCGCCATCAAAACCTTTTTCTCTTGCTATTGCGGGCGATGATGTGGAGAGACCACATATCTCAAGAATACGTCCGTTGCCTTTCACCTGTGTAGACAGATAGCGGGCAATGTTGCGTCCCATCTCTTCGTTGTCTGCACCGATATAGGCAGTATATTTACTTGAATGCACACGTCGGTCGAACACTATGACGGGTATTCCCTTGTCATAAGCGCGCTCTATGGCCTCCGAAACCTTCACCTGTCCGGGTGCAACGATGAGCAGGTCTACACCTGAGTCAACAAACTGGTCTATCTGGCGTGTCTGAAGTTCTACATCATCATAGGCTGACGATATGCGAAGGTCCACACCATCATAAGAGAAAGCGCACACACGCAACTCATTATTGAGTTTCTCTCGCCACACGTCTTCGCTACATTGTGACACTCCTACAACAAAGTGGCGCGGACTATTTCCACAGGAAACAAGTACGCAAAGTAGGCAAACCACAAATAAGCGCTTAATTGCCCTGTCAATGCGGATATATCGGTATATCAATTCGGTCATAGCTTTGTTCTCTACATGTTTAGGTTTTCGCAAAGTTATCACTTTAGCACGAAAGATGCAAATGTAACTCCAAGAACTTGTCACACAACCGATAGACGCCATCATCTTGCGTGATGAAATCCCTGTCAAGCAAAGTCTTTACTGCTCCCTGCACCGAACTTGCACCAAGATGGTACTTCTGCAAGAACTCTTGCGACATGAGGGAAGACGGTGTGCCCTCATTGGCAATGGCCATAAGCAATTGTTTTTGTTTGGCTGTCAACTGATAGAGCAATGCTTGATAGGCAAAGCGATGCTGGGCGAGAATGTTGTCTATAGTTGACACGACATCTTCTTTCGTCAATAACGGACTGTCGGAAATGGAACTGTACAGCATATTGAGCACATACTGGATATACCAAGTGATGCCGTCAAAGCTATGATACAAATAGCCAAACGCCTCGGCACTTATCTCCTTGTGGTTCTTAGAAAGATGATGATTGGCAAATATCAGATAAGTCTGCTCATTGATAGCCTCCAACCCCATGATGCTTGAACTATGATAGAAAGGACGCGACTGCGACGTAAACATCAATGCCATCATGTGACGTTTCGAACCCGAAAAGATGAAATTGGCATTATGGCAGTTTTGTATTCTCTTGCGCAATGTTGCCTCAACGGTTTTCTCCGGATAGTTTGCTATTGTCTGAAATTCGTCTATGGCTATCAGACATGGCTTGCCTGCCTGTTCAAGATATGCGAAAATCTCATCTAACGTCACATCGGGAGTTTGTATATCACCTATTCCTACACTCCATTCCGGATTTCCATTGATATCGAAGGAGACAGTAGATTTCAATGACTGGAGCATATTCAAGAAATACTCCCACACCTTTCTTCCTTTCGGTTTCAATGATGTCAGTATTCCTTTACCCAAGACATATACTAATTCGCTCAGGTTCTTTGTGTCATAGATATCTATATAGATGCAATGATACTGTTCTCGTATCTCTTCTTGCTGAAAACAATTGTATATAAGCCCTGACTTTCCCAAACGACGTGGTGCTATCAATGCCACATTGCATCTATTGGTCAAATGACGGGTAAGCACAGATGTCTCCTCCACTCTATCGCAGAAATACTC
This sequence comes from bacterium, assembly GCA_963601795.1. Taxonomy (GTDB): domain Bacteria; phylum Bacteroidota; class Bacteroidia; order Bacteroidales; family Bacteroidaceae; genus Prevotella. The sequence goes on from CAVCGK010000005.1 coordinate 31,200, forward strand.
AGGAGACAAATAGCCCTCAATAACAAATGGATTAATCTGAACCATAGCATTATATGTTATTACGAAGATTACGTAACGAAGATTACGTAATACAAAGATAATACTTTATCTCAATATCCACAAAACTTCATTTGCAAATAATGATGGCATGTTAATGTCTTACTGACGGCATGACAAAGCATGCCATTGACTTTATCGCTCTGCCCAATCGCCACGGTCAAGATTGCGATAGGAGATGGCTTCAGCAAGATGGTCAACTTGCACTTTCTCGCTACCGGCAAGGTCGGCAATGGTGCGCGCAACCTTCAATATGCGGTTATAGGCTCTTGCAGATAATGACATGCGCTGCATGGCGAGCTTAAGCATCTGCAGTCCCTGCTCATCTGGTTCGGCATACTGATGTATCATGCGCTCTGTCATCTGCGCATTGCAATGTATGAGTTTGCTGTCACGATAACGTTGCTCTTGTATTTGGCGGGCACGCACGACACGTTGGCGTATGTCCTCACTCTTCTCTCCCTGCTGAGCCTTTGAAATGTCGCTGAATGGCACGGGAGTGATTTCTATCTGAAGGTCGATGCGATCCATCAGAGGTCCGCTGATGCGACTCATATAGCGCAGTATCTGTCCTGGCGTGCAAACGCAATTGTGGGTAGGGTCACCATGATAACCACAAGGACAGGGGTTCATGGATGCAACAAACATGAAGGAGCAAGGAAACTCAAGTGTATATTTGGCACGCGAGATTGTTATCTTGCGGTCTTCGAGAGGTTGGCGAAGCAACTCCAATGCCGTCTTATGAAATTCGGGCAACTCATCAAGGAAAAGCACGCCGTTATGGGCAAGACTTATCTCGCCAGGCTGTGGAGTAGCACCTCCACCTACTAGTGCCACCTCTGAAATGGTGTGATGAGGTGAACGGAAGGGGCGTTGCGATATTAGCGATGTGCCACCCTTAAGTTTTCCTGCCACACTGTGAATCTGCGTTGTCTCAAGACTCTCAGCGAGCGACAGCGGTGGAAGGATGGACGGAAGTCGCTTTGCCATCATGGACTTACCGCTACCGGGAGGGCCTACCATTATTATATTATGTCCTCCCGCAGCTGCCACCTCCATGGCACGTCGGACATTCTCCTGTCCGCGCACATCGGCAAAGTCGAGAGGGAAGTCTGACTGCTGCTCATAGAATTCCTTACGCGTATCAATGATGCATGGTTCAAATTTCTCCTTACCCGAGAGGAAGTTCACCACATCCATCATCGTCTCCATGCCATAGACCTCAAGATTGTTGACCACGGCAGCTTCACGCACATTCTCCTTCGGCAGAATCAGTCCCTTGAATTTCTCTGCCCTTGCACGGATAGCAATAGGCAAAGCACCCTTCACGGGTTGTAGCCTGCCGTCAAGACCAAGTTCGCCAACAATCATATAGTTGGCAATATTTTCGGATTCAATGCTGTTGTTGGCAGCAAGCAGACCAATAGCCAAAGGCAAGTCAAAGGCACTGCCTTCCTTACGCAGGTTGGCAGGAGCCATATTTACGGTGATATCTCCCTTAGGAAAGCGGAAACCGTTATACTGCATGGCAGCATTGATGCGGTCGCGGCCTTCACGCACGGCAGCATCACCAAGTCCTGTGAAATGATACATCACTCCATTCGTTATGCTCACTTCAATAGTAACAGTCGTTACCTCCAGTCCATTGACTGCCGCACAATAGGTCTTTACTAACATTTCAGGTTCTTGAGGGAGATTATATTATATATATGTGCAATTTCTACTTTAGCATATCCCGTAGTTCTGTCAAAGTGACATCACACGCTATGACCTTTCCGTTCTCGAGGATTATGTTGTCAGGAATGGAAGTCAATCCCAACTGATTCACGAGTTTGCCGTCAAGCATCAGCTGATCACATACGGTGGGAATAGTGACGTGGTCGCGGTCGAGAGTCTTCTTGCAGTCTTTCAATGATGTGTCAAGACAAATGCCGAGAGCGGTCAACTTGCTGTCTTGGCGTGACATCTCTTCCTGTATGACGCGTTGCATGCTGCAACTTTCATATTCCCATGATGCCCACACAAAGATTACTGCCTTACCCTTCATCAAGTCCTTTTGGGAAATCTTCTTCCCGTCGGTGGCAGTAGCAGAGAATGCCGGCAGTTTCTTGCCCACCTGTGTTTGCGATGCACTCTCTATGGATTTCAGTTGCTGCGCAAGACGTCCGTTCTTGGGTTGAGCCTTTGCCAGTATGCGATAGAGGCTGGCTGCCTTGTCGTAATCGGGTTGTTGACTCTTGACAAAATATTTCTGCACAAGATAGTTGGACACTATTGATTCCGGATGGTCGCCCACAAAGAGTTCCACATAATGCTTTATTTCATTAGGCGATGCACTTGCCGACTTCTCACGAAAGGCATTCATCAGTTTGTTGTCCTTTGTGCCCTTCACTGTCATCTCCTTGAGATGCGAGGCATCACCATCAATGTCTACCGACTTACCCGCCTGGGCAAATACAGGTTGCTCAGAGAAGTTTGGGAACACGATGACCAGAGTGCCGGCATCTTCGCACGCTGTCTCATAAGTGAAGCGTCCGGCACGCACATGGATAGTATCGACGCCACTTATCAGTCCGTCGGTACTATATACATAAAACTCACCCTGATTGAGGTTGAGCAGATGACCGTCAATCTTGAAATGACTGCCGTCAGTTCCGCATGAAACCAAAATCAGGGTGAGAAGAAGAAGTAAGTATTGCCTCTTCATTCTTTGTTATTTGTTTATTCTCTTGTTATTGCAAGCTCGTAGTCGTTAGCTGCATAGCTTTCGAGTGAAGGATCCTGCTCGATAGCTTCCTTCAGATAAGAAGTAGCAGCATACTTGTTGTCGCGCTTTGCAGCGGCAATAGCATGGAGATAGCTGTTGATAGCGTTCTTGTTCTCAGAACCGTCAAGAGTGCTTACTGCCTGTGTGTAGTTCTTGTTGAGAATCTGTGCAAGAGCAGCGCTGTTTGTGTTCTGTCCCTTGAAGTTGCTCTCTGCATTCTTGTAGTTACCCTTTGCGATGTTGAGCACACCCTGAGCATAGCTTACGTCACCGAGAGTAGAAGCCTTTGCAATGTCAGTCTCAGCTGCGCTAATCTGACCGTCAACAAGCTTCAGCAAACCGTTGTTTGCATATGCCTCTGCCTGCTTTGGATTTACAGAGATAGCCTGAGAAACATATTTCTTTGCTGCATCAACATCGCCATTGAGCATTGCCATAGATGCGAGGTTGTTGTAAGCGCGAGCGTCGTTCTTATAGAGTGAAGCTGTCTTCTTGTAGATGTCTGTCTTCTCAGCGTTGGTGTCAACGAGAGTAGCAGCATAGAGCAACTCCTCTACGCTAAGAGCAGAAGCATCGTCCTTATACTGCTTGAGGATTTCCTCGTCAGAACGGCCGATTGTCTCATAGTTGATGATCATTCTTGAACGACGGAGCTCAGGAAGAATACCCTTTGTCAGTTCCTGGAAACCAGCGCTCATGTTGCGAATCTGCTTCTCACGCTCTTCTGGATCCTTGTACATCTCAAGCACGCGGATGATGAGATCCTTGTCCTGAATGTTGCTGACAGAAACAAGCTGCTTGAATCCTTCCCAGTCCTGAGCTGTGTAGTGAGCATCGATGCCAGTCTCTACGTTTGTAGCCTTCAACTGATCGCTTACATAATCCTCAGTTACATTCTGACGCTTTGCAGAAAGCTTGTTGTTGAAATCATAACCACCCTCTGGAGAAGCATAAGCCTGAATCTCTACATTCTGGATATTGAGACGCTCCTTGTCAGCGTTGATCTTCTTGAGCATATCAACGAAATCCTTCACTGAGTTGCTCTTGAGTTCTGACTTGCGGATGTTAGCCTGGTTAACGAGGAACTTGATGTTTGCCTCCTGCTTCTGCTGGTTAACGCGCTGGAATGAATCCTGTGCCAAGCAACCGCCATCGCTCAGAAGAGTCTTCTTATAAAGTTCTGATGTTGCAATAACACCATCAGCAACCTTTACTGCAGGAATAGTTACATCCTTCTTACCTACGCGAGCCTTGAAAGTGAGATACATCTCGCTCTTCTGCATCTCTGGCACATAGGCGAAGTTTGTCTTCATGGTGTAGCGTCCACCGAGACGATATGAGATAGTCTGGTCATTGCCAGTCACCTTCTCGCCCTGGAATGTTGCACCTTCACCCTGAGCTGCCTCACCATTGCCATAGCGCAACTCTGGAATTACAGTCACTACTGCATTCTTCTTAAGATACTTCTCAGGGAAGCTACCTGCTATGGCAGCAGGAACCTGACCAGCCTGACTTTCCAATGGATTTGGAGTAACTGTGAAATAGTCCGAAGACAATGCTCCGAGTTTGCTAGAGCAAGACGTTCCAAGAATGGAAACTGCCATTATTGAAACAAGTGGAAATAAATTTTTACGCATAAGTAAATGATTTTGGTTTTGTGCCGCGAGCGGGACTCGAACCCGCACGCCCAAATTGAGCAGAAGATTTTAAGTCTGCCTTGTCTACCATTCCAACATCGCGGCATCAGACAAGCGGCAAGTCCAAATGAGAATAAGGACTAAGAGACCGCATATTCACAAATGCAAAGATACGTCTTTTAGATAAAAGCGCAAAATAAATTATAAATTATTATGGCTTTAGAGACTGTAAAAGGTAGCTATTCGGCAATAACAACGCTGGAAACAGGGATTAATGCCTGCCATATAGTTTGTTTTTACTAACTTTGCATAACAAAGACGACAAACTCATCATGAACGACAACAAAATACTCCTCGTCAACGACATGTGCGGCTATGGCAACGTGGCAACGGTAGCCATGATGCCCATATTGTCATATCTCGGCATACCGACATTCAATCTACCCACCGCCATCGTGTCAAACAATCTGGAATATGGCAGTTTCAACATTCTTGACACAACGGAATATATGAAGGGCGTCTTTCCCGTGTGGAAGAAGTTGGGATTCACATTCCGCGCCATAGCCACGGGATTCATAGCTTCCGACTCACAGGCAGAGATTGTTGCCGACTACTGTGCGGAAAAGGCTCAAGAGGGAACATCAGTCTTTGTGGACCCTATCATGGGCGATGAAGGAAAACTCTATAACGGAGTGAGTCCGTCGACAATAAAGAGTATGCGACGACTGGTGAGCAAAGCCCACTTGGCGGTGCCCAACTACACCGAGGCTTGCTATCTCACCGACACTCCCTACTCCACCTCGGGCACCACACAGCACGAAGCCTATGCCATCGTGGACAAACTGCGCAAGATTGGCACAAGGTCGGTAATAGTGACGAGCATGACAATAGAAGGCAAGAAGGCAGTAGTGGGATTCAATGCCGCATCGCAGGAATATTTCACCCTTCCCTATGAAGAAATCCCCGTGCGCTTCCCCGGCACTGGCGACATCTTCTCTTCTATACTCTATGGCAACCTTCTGAAAGGCAAACCTCTGGAGGCAAGTTGTCAGAAAGCCATGGACGTGGTGGCACAACTGATTGCCCTTTGTAGCAATCAGGAAGACAAATTCCGTGGCATCCCACTTGAGAAATATTTATATCTCATAGATTAAAAAGGTAATCATAGTAGGTGCAACGTCCTCGCTGCACCTATTGCAGAACCTAACTGCGTGGATGTTTTGACATATGTCACAAACCTTTGCGACATATGTCATAAACCCTTTTGACAATTGTCACAAACTTGTGTGACATATGTCAAAACATCGACGCACGTAGGTTCTTACAAGAATTAATCTATCTTCTTACAATAATTGAATTTCTTTCTTGCAAACAATAGTATTTATAGTAGTTGGTGTGTCCTCACGTCAACCGTCGCAATAATGATTTATGGTGCAGTGAGGACACTGCACCTACTATGAATTGTTGCCGTACCTCCTGTTAAAATCAATAATTTCCACATATTATATATATATAACGCGCGCAAGGGTGATTATATGGAATATAATTAGTAAATTTGTATGGATAATTATCTCTTAGGCGTTAGTTAAAGGTCATGTGGTTACTATTAGGATTTGCGTCAGCCCTATGCTTGGGCTTCTATGATTTGGCGAAGAAGACATCGCTGAAGGGCAATGCCGTGATGCCGGTACTATTGCTCAACACTCTGTTTTGCAGCATCATATTCCTACCGTTGGTGATCGGTTCAGCATTGGGATGGATATCAGGCGACTGCATGGTGTTCGTGCCTTGGAGCGGCATCGCAAGTCAGCCCTACATACTGATAAAGTCGCTCACGGTGCTTGCCTCATGGGTATTGGGCTACTACGGCATAAAGAATCTGCCGCTGACCATCGTAGGTCCCATCAATGCCACACGCCCCATCATGGCTCTCGTGGGAGCAATGCTGATATTCGGAGAAAGACTCAACCTCATGCAGTGGCTCGGTGTCATCACCGCCATCATCTCCTTCTTCATGCTATCACGCACAGGCAAGAAGGAAGGCATTGATTTCCGTCACAACAAGTCCATACTGATGGTAGTGATGGCGGCAGTATTGGGAGCAGTCAACTCTCTGTATGACAAGTTTCTCATGGCTTCGCCCGAGAACGGAGGCATAGGGCTTGACCGCATGGAAGTGTTGTCATGGTATAACATGTACCAATGCGTGTGGATGTTTCTCATGGTGGCATTCCTATGGTGGCCAAAGCGCAAGCAGACCACAAAATTCATTTGGCGATGGAACATAGTGCTGATAAGCATCTTCCTCGTGGCGGCAGACTTCTGCTATATGACGGCACTGTCATCCGACAACGCCATGATAAGTGTGCTGAGTCTTGTCAGACGCAGCAATGTGCTGGTGTCATTCACCTTCGGAGTGCTGCTACTTGGAGAGAAGAACTGGCGCAACAAGGCAGTAGACCTGCTTCTTGTGGCAATAGGAATGTTGTTTATATGGCTCGGCACAAACTAAGAGACACATTAAGAGAGAGACAAAAGATTATATAAAAGCAAATAATAAAAAATAAGGGAGTACCAAAGATGAAGAAGACAAAGATTGTATGCTCTATCAGCGACCGCAGGTGTGATGAAGATTTCTTGCGCAAGCTGTTTTTTGCAGGAATGAACGTAGTGCGAATGAACACTGCCCACGCAACGCCCGAAGGCATGAAGAAGCTCATCGACAACGTGCGTGCAGTGTCACCACACCTCGCAATAATGATCGACACCAAAGGTCCAGAAATCAGAACCACAGGTACTGCACAACCTCTGCAATACAAGACTGGCGAGACAGTGCATATCTATGGACATCCGGGAGAGGACACATCGCACGACACCATCAACCTGTCATATGAGAACATTGCACACGACGTGAAGGTGGGCGACGACATTCTCTTCGACGACGGTGCACTCGACATGAAGGTGTCGTCAATAGACGGTGACGTGGTGACTGCAGAGGTGCAGAACGACGGCGAACTGGGATCGCACAAGAGTGTGAACATACCTGGCGAACACATAGACCTGCCTGCCCTCACCGACAAGGACAAGAAGAACATCATCTTTGCCATAGAGCAGGACATCGACTTCATAGCCCACTCTTTCGTGCGCAATGCCGCTGACGTGAAGGCCGTGCAGGATATCCTCGACGAGCACAAGAGCGACATCAAGATCATATCAAAGATAGAAAACCGTGAGGGTGTGGACAATATCGACGAGATTATCGACGCTTCTTACGGCATCATGGTGGCTCGCGGCGACCTCGGCATAGAGGTGCCTATAGAGGAAATCCCAGGTATTCAGCGCACTATCATTCAGAAGTGTATAGCAAAGAAGAAGCCAGTGATTGTGGCCACACAGATGCTCCACACCATGATAAACAATCCTCGTCCTACACGTGCTGAGGTGACCGACATCGCCAACGCCATATATCTGCACACCGACGCAGTGATGCTCAGTGGCGAGACCGCATCGGGAAAATATCCTCTCGAGGCAGTTACCACAATGGCAAGAATAGCAGAGCAGGCAGAGAAGGACATGGAGAAAGAAGAGTCCATGCTCCCTACCATCGGCGACAACCCTACACAGAGAGAGTTCCTCTCCTACTCTGCCATAGAGTCTACACGCCGACTCGGAGTGAAAGGCATCATCACCGACAGCGAGACCGGACAGACAGCACGCAACCTGTCTTCATTCCGCGGACCAACACCTATCCTCGCCCTCTGCTACAGAGAGAAGACACAGCGTCTGCTCAACCTCTCCTATGGCGTATTGCCACTGCATCAGAAGGAGCACAACACAGCAGAATATCTCTTCACTGCCGCAGTGCGCATGCTCCGTCAGAAGGGATATATCAGAAACGAGGACAAGATAGCCTATCTGAGCGGAAGCTTCGGTGAAGGCGGCGGAACAACCCTGCTCGAGATCAATAAGGTGGAGCAGATATTCAACAAGTCATACGAATTCCACCTGCCACACTTCGAGAAGTAAGTCGCGAAAGTGGCTGACGTTCATAAATTTTGTAAATAATTCGCATAATCTCTTTATTATAAGGAGAAAAAGCGTATATTTGCACCTTGGATATTAATCCATAAGTAATTATCAGATGTTTTAATGGAAACAATAGGGTTTCCACAGATGTTTTAAAAAGAAAATGAACATTATTACCAAGACAGTTTCATTGCCTGACGGTCGTCAGATTACAATCGAAACAGGAAAGCTGGCAAAGCAGGCAGACGGTTCATGTACGCTCCGTATGGGCAACACCGTGCTTTTGGCTACTGTTTGCGCAGCTAAAGATGCAGTTCCAGGAACAGATTTCATGCCTTTGCAGGTAGAGTATCGCGAGCAGTATGCCGCTGCCGGACGTTTCCCTGGTGGTTTCACAAAGCGTGAAGGCAAGGCAAGCGATGAGGAAATCCTCACCTGCCGTCTCGTAGACCGTGCGCTCCGCCCTCTCTTCCCAAGCGATTATCATGCAGAAGTGTATGTGAATGTCATCCTCTTCTCAGCCGACGGCGTAGACCAGCCTGACGCTCTCGCAGGTTTCGCTGCAAGTTGTGCATTGGCATGCTCAGATATACCGTTTGAGTGCCCAATCTCAGAAGTGCGCGTAGCACGCATCAACGGCGAATTTGTCATCAACCCTACAAAGGATCAGATGGCCAATGCTGACATGGACCTCATGGTGGGTGCCACAGCAGAGAACATCATGATGGTGGAAGGCGAGATGGACGAGGTGCAGGAGGTAGACCTTCTCAACGCTCTGAAGGCAGCTCACGAGGCTATCAAGCCACAGTGCCAGTTGCAGGTAGAGCTCATGAAGGAGCTTGGCACCGACGTGAAGCGTGAATACTGCCATGAGGTTAACGACGACGACCTCAAGGAGCAGGTGCGCAAGGAGTGCTACGACAAGGCTTACAATGTCACAAAGCAGGGTCTTGAGAAGCACGCTCGCGCAGAGGCTTTCGAGAACATCATCACAGAGTTTAAGGAGGCTTATGCAGCAGCTCACACTGACCTCACAGAGGAAGAGTTGGAAGAGAAGAACACTCTTGCAGACAAATACTATCACGATGTAGAGAAGGACGCTATGCGCCGTTGTATCCTCGACGAGGGCATACGTCTCGATGGCCGCAAGACCACAGAGATACGTCCTATCTGGTGTGAGGTTTCTCCACTGCCAATGCCACACGGAAGTTCTATCTTCACACGTGGTGAGACACAGTCGCTCACAACAGTTACTCTCGGCACAAAGATGGACGAGAAGCTCGTTGACGGTGCTTTGGAGAAGTCTTACATGCGCTTCCTCCTCCACTACAACTTCCCTCCATTCTGCACAGGTGAGGCTAAGGCTCAGCGTGGCGTAGGCCGTCGCGAGATTGGTCACGGTCACTTGGCATGGCGCGGTCTGAAGGGTCAGATTCCTGCAGACTTCCCTTACACAGTGCGTGTAGTGAGCCAGATTCTCGAGTCTAACGGTTCGTCATCAATGGCTACAGTATGTGCCGGCACTCTCGCCCTGATGGATGCTGGTGTGCCAATGAAGAAGCCTGTTTCAGGTATTGCCATGGGACTTATCAAGAACTCAGGTGAGGACAAGTATGCAGTGCTTTCCGACATCCTCGGCGATGAGGACCACTTGGGCGACATGGACTTCAAGACCACAGGTACAAAGGACGGTCTGACAGCAACACAGATGGATATCAAGTGCGACGGTCTGTCATATGAGATTCTCGAGAAGGCTCTCATGCAGGCAAAGGCTGGTCGTGAGCATATCCTCAACTGCATCACTGACACCATAGCAGAGCCACGTACAGACATGAAGCCACAGGTGCCTCGCATCATCCAGATCGAGATTCCTAAGGAGTTCATCGGCGCTGTGATTGGTCCTGGTGGCAAGATTATCCAGCAGATGCAGGAAGAGACTGGCGCTACCATCACCATCGATGAGGTTGACGGTGTAGGCAAGGTGCAGATTTCTGCTCCTAACAAGGACTCTATCGACGCTGCTCTGGCAAAGATCAAGGGCATCGTAGCCATCCCTGAGGTAGGTGAAATTTATGAGGGAACAGTACGTTCTATCATGCCTTACGGTTGCTTCGTGGAGATTCTCCCAGGCAAGGATGGTCTGCTCCACATCTCTGAGATAGACTGGAAGCGTCTTGAGACTGTGGAAGAGGCTGGCATCAAGGAAGGCGACAAGATACAGGTGAAGCTGCTTGACATCGACCAGAAGACTGGCAAGTATAAGTTGTCACGTAGAGTATTGCTCGAGAAGCCTGAGGGCTATGTAGAGCGCGAGCGTCGTCCACGTCGCAATGGCGAGCACAACGGCAACCGCGGACCACGTCCTGAGCGCCGTCCTCGTCCACAGCACGACAACGACTATCACGATCCAATGGAGAACAAGGAGCCAAAGCCATTCACTGACGCTCTCGACCACAACAACGACATCGATTAATTCGACATCGCAGTCATAAAATAGTAAGCCCTGCATTCTAAAAAGGATGCAGGGCTTATATTATGACCTAATGGATTTTGCTATTCAAACGACAATAGATACAACATCTACATATGAGCCAAGTGCCACCACTTTGCCATGAGTTTGAGCTACAGACGGTAATAATAGTTGGTGCAGTATCCTCACGACACCCAAAATAAAGGGCATGTTTATTGGCACGGCGAGGTCACCGTACTCTTATAGCACTAAAGTTCACAAGTTAGTGGTCCACTAACTTGTGAACTTTAGTTGTTTTTATGTATCTTTGCACAAAAATGTAAAGACAAGACGATTATGGAAAAGGCCTTTGTGTATGGAATGTCAGTGGAAGGAAGCAATTTCACTGACAGGATAGAAGAAACAAAACGCATAAAAACAGACTTTGAGCATGGCATAAATGTCATCCTCATCTCTCCACGACGCATGGGCAAGACCTCACTTATCAAGAAGGTCATATCAGAAATGGATGACCCAAAGATAAAAGTAGTGTATATGGACATCTACGACTGCCGTAGCGAATATGACTTCTACAACCGCTTCGCAGAGACTATAATGAAATCTACTGACAACAAGCTGGAGCAGGTTATGGAGAACATCAAGAAGTTTTTGGTAAGAGTTACACCAAAAATTTCATTTAGTCCAGAACCTAATTCTGAGTTCTCCCTATCATTGGGCATAACCCCTAAGGACTATAGTCCAGAAGAAATCCTAAATCTGCCTGAAAGGATTGCCTTAGAAAAAGGAATTCGCCTTGTGATATGTATAGACGAATTTCAACAGATAGGGGAATTTCCTGACTCCGCGACAATACAGAAACGATTACGCGGTGCTTGGCAGCATCATCAGAATGTGTCTTATTGTTTCTTTGGTAGCAAGAAACACATGATGGAGAATATATTTCTAAGTCGCAGCATGCCATTTTACATGTTTGGAGAGATGATACACTTGCAATGTATCACTACGGAGTATTGGGTGCCGTTCATTTGTTCTAGATTTACAAAATACGGCAAACACATATCCGAACACTATGCCACAAGAATATGCGAGACTGTGAACAACTATTCATCATACGTGCAACAATTGGCATGGAACGTGATGGCAGAAACTGACAAAGATGTGGATGAAGATACATTCCAAAGCGGTGTCAATGCATTGCTTCAACAGTGCAGTAGCCTATTTATACAACAAACTGAGGGGCTCACAACATATCAACTCAACTTCATCAGGCTCTTGTGTAATGACATCCACACAGGATTCACATCAAAAAGTGTCACCGAGGCTTATCCATTGGGTAGTAAATCCAACATAGACCGCATAAAGAAGACACTTGAGGACAAGGAGATGATTAGTATTGACAAGGACGGCATCTTCCTTTCCGACTGCATATTTGAATTGTGGTTTAAGAATGTAATGATGGAATAATAAAGTATATAGAAAGCATATGAGGGTGCGTCAAAACAGACGCACCCTCATATGAATATACCACCTATAATAAGTATCACTGTTTGTGCTCAAGTTTCTCTTGCTCGGCAACATGGGCTTTCACCTTGATAGCATCAAAGCCTTCGCCATAGACACCACTTACAGCACCGACTGACACGAAGGCATTGGGATCGATTTTCTTTATTATGCGGAGCATGGATACACGCTCACGCTTCTTTGCCAAGATGCACAACACCATCACCTCCTTGCCAGAATACCATCCGTGACCATCAAGGATGGTGATGCCTCGACCAAGTTTTGTACCTATCTCGTGGGCTATATCCTTATATTTGCGCGAGAAGATGAGAAACTGCACCGACTCACGCCTGTCGTCCATGATATAGTCGAGGACATAGTTTTCCAATGCCATCAACACAAGACCGAACACTATGGTGCGCCAGTCCTGGAAGATAAGATAAGAACTTGAGATTATTATCAGGTCGGCACTGAGAAGCACTCTGCCAAGGGAGATGTCGCGATATTTGTTAACTATAGCGGCAACGATATCCGTACCTCCTGTAGATCCATTGTGCAGGAACACTATGGCAAGAGCCGTTCCTGTGCATATGGCACCTATGATGATGGACATAAACACCTCGTGGGGACCAAGCAACTGATAGAGCTCACCATTAGGGAGAGTAACGACTTTCTGTGCCAGGTCGAGCAGGAATGTGAGCATTATTATGGCATAGGTGGTCTTTGCCATAAATTTAAAGCCCAACACCTTAAGTGCGACAAAGAGAAGTATGATATTGATGGCGAAATAGGTGTAGCTCACGGGAAGTCCTGTGGCATAGTACACAAGAGCAGCAATACCCGTCACACCACCAGTGACAAGTTTATAGGGCAACATAAACACTGCCCACGCAAAAGCATACATAGCCAGACCGATGGTTATGTAGACATAATCCATCAGTACCTTAAAGCTCGGACCTTTCTTTAACTTAGCAACTAATTCGTTTCCCATATCTACTCCTTCCTGCGTGTTACTTTACCACAATATTGATAATTCTGCCTGGCACTACGATGGTCTTCACGATAGTCTTGCCATCAAGATATTTGGCAGCCTCAGGCGCTTCGAGAGCAGCCTTTGTGATGCTGTCCTTATCTGCATCGGCAGGGAACTCAAGGGTGAAGCGCACCTTACCATTAAACTGCACTGGCATCTTCACTGTAGACTCTACAAGATACTGCTCATTGAACTCAGGCCACTCTGCATCGCACACTGTGGTAGTATGTCCAAGTTGAGAATAGAGTTCCTCTGTCATATGCGGAGCAAATGGTGCGAGCAATACGACGATAGGTTCGAGCACCTTGCGACTGTGACACTTCTGCTGTGACAACTCATTGACAGCCACCATGAATGCAGAGATGGCAGTGTTGTAAGAGAAGTTCTCTATGTCGGCACTCACCTTCTTGATGAGCTTATGGAGCGACTTAAGACTGTCGGCAGAAGGATCTGCTTCGTCAACGAGGAAACGGTCATCACGATCCCAGAACAATCCCCAGAACTTCTTGAGGAAACGGTGGCAACCATCAATACCATTGGTATCCCAAGGCTTTGACTGCTCCACAGGACCGAGGAACATCTCATAGAGACGCAGAGTGTCGGCACCGTAGTTCTCCACAATCATGTCAGGGTTGACAACATTGAACATCGACTTACTCATCTTCTCTATAGCCCATCCGCAGACATATTTACCATCCTCGAGGACGAACTCTGCAGTGTTATATTCAGGACGCCAAGCCTTGAAAGCCTCCACATCGAGGATGTCATTCTTCACGATGTTTACATCCACATGGATAGGAGTGGTGTCATACTGGTCTTTAAGACCGAGCGACACGAAGGTGTTGGTGTCTTTGATGCGGTATACAAAGTTGGAACGTCCCTGGATCATACCCTGGTTGACGAGTTTTGCAAATGGCTCCTCGTTCTTTGACACGCCGAGGTCGAAGAGGAACTTGTTCCAGAAGCGTGAGTAGATGAGGTGACCTGTGGCATGCTCTGAACCACCCACATAGAGATCAACATTCTGCCAGTAGTTAGCTGCCTCTTCGCTGACAAGTGCCTTGTCATTATGAGGATCCATATAGCGGAGGTAGTAGGCTGACGAACCTGCGAAGCCCGGCATAGTGTAGAGTTCTATAGGGAAGACTGTCTTCTCGTCAATAAGTTTCTTGTCCACAACCTTGCGGTTAGCCTCATCCCATGCCCACATCTGAGCATTACCGAGCGGTGGCTCGCCAGTCTCTGTAGGGAGGAACTTGTCTACCTGAGGGAGTTCGAGAGGCAGGCACTCTTCAGGAATCATTGTAGGAATGCCGTTCCTATAGTATACAGGGAATGGCTCACCCCAATAGCGCTGGCGAGAGAAGATGGCATCGCGCAGACGATAGTTGACTTTCACTCTACCGAGACCTTCTTCGCTAACAAACTTCTTTGTGGCAGCGATAGCCTCCTTGATGGTAAATCCATTGAGAGAGAAGCCCTTGTAAGACTCCTTACCAGCCATAGGCGAATTCATTACGATACCCTCTTTCGCATCATAGCTCTCGGTGCTGACATCGGCACCCTCGATAAGAGGAATGACAGGCAGGTCGAAATGCTTGGCGAAAGCATAGTCGCGAGAGTCGTGAGCAGGCACTGCCATGATGGCTCCTGTACCGTAACCAGCAAGCACATACTCAGAAATGTAGATAGGACACTTCTCGCCTGTTATAGGATTGACGCCATATGCACCAGAGAATACGCCTGTCACAGTGTGGTCGATCATTCGCTCACGCTCTGTGCGTCCCTTCACATACTTGATATATTCGTCAACCTCCTGACGGCGGTCAGCTGTTGTCACCTGGTCTACGAGTTCGCTCTCAGGAGCGAGAACGAAGAATGTCACACCGAACATGGTGTCGGCACGGGTGGTAAAGATGGTGAAGTCTACATCAGAATCTGCAACTTTGATGTTTACCTCTGTACCCTCGGAACGGCCTATCCAGTTTTTCTGTGTCTCCTTGATGGAGTCACTCCAGTTGATAGTATCAAGTCCGTCGAGCAGACGCTGTGAATAGGCAGACACACGCAGACACCACTGGCGCATCTTCTTCTGCTCTACAGGGAAACCGCCACGCACGCTGACACCTTCCACAACCTCATCGTTGGCAAGCACAGTGCCAAGTCCTGCACACCAGTTTACCATTGTCTCGCCCATGAAGGCTATGCGGTAGTTCATCAATGTGTCGCTCTTCTGCTTCTCGGTCATAGCATTCCACTCATCGGCAGTGAAGGAGAGTTCCTCGGTGCAAGCCACTGTGATGCCCTTTGTGCCTTTCTTCTCAAAATGCTCAATGAGAACCTCTATAGGCATAGCCTTCTGGCAAGCAGTGCAGAAGAAAGAGTTATACATCTTCTGGAATGCCCACTGTGTCCAGTGGTAATAGTCAGGGCTGCATGTGCGCACCTCTCTGTCCCAATCAAAGCAGAATCCTATCTTGTCGAGCTGTTCACGATAGCGCTTGATATTTTGGTTGGTAGTTGTCTCGGGATGCTGACCTGTCTGTATGGCATACTGCTCGGCTGGCAATCCATAGGCATCATAACCCATAGGATTGAGCACATTGTAACCGTTCAGACGCTTGTAGCGAGCGTATATGTCGCTGGCAATATAGCCAAGGGGATGTCCCACATGCAGACCCGCTCCACTGGGGTAAGGGAACATGTTGAGTACATAAAACTTCTTCTTGTCGGCCTTTTCTTCAGTCTTGTAGGTTTTATTTTCCACCCATGACTTCTGCCATTTCTTCTCGATGTCTCTAAAATTGTAATCCATCTCTATGTCTATACATTTGTTTTCCAATACAAAATTATTGAAAACCCACGACATGAGCAAGAAATAGGGAAAGAGTTTTCTTTTCACGACAATCATGCTTGCGCGTAAGATAATAAATGAGTATCTTTGCTTGCAAGCAACCAATATGTGAATGAAACAATCTGTCAGAATCGTATTCT
This sequence comes from bacterium, assembly GCA_963601795.1. GTDB lineage: Bacteria > Bacteroidota > Bacteroidia > Bacteroidales > Bacteroidaceae > Prevotella. The sequence goes on from CAVCGK010000005.1 coordinate 47,684, forward strand.
TTATCATGGCAATGCTCTTGCCGATGACTGGACATTGCCAAATCTGCATCGAAGAAGACCTGCAAAGACTTGACGTTGCTGTGGGGCAATGCCAGAAATATGAGCAGGCAAAGCTGAAAGAGATAGCCCGCAGCAAAATGGCAGAGGGCAACTGCGTCACTGCCATGGACAGATACAACTTCCACGAGTCGCTCTATCTGCAGTACTTAAAGTGGAACCCCGATTCTGCCATTGCCCACGCAAGGAGATGTCTAGAGATTGCCACCTTGGACGACCTGCCACAGCTCCGCACCAAGGCGATTATACACGAAGCCTACGCCAAGGTGATGTGCGGCGAGCTGCTGGATGCCACCCGGCTCATCCAAGCCATCGCCCCCATAGAAAAACTGGACAAGGAGAACCAGACGCCGATGGCTATCTTGATGATGGAGTATCATCTACGCACCGACATGAGAGGCATTACAAACCAGGTAACCCGAAAATGCCAAGACAGTTGGGCGCAGTATGGCGTCTACCTACCGAAGGACAACTGGCGTTACCAATTCTACAAGGTCATGCTGACCCAGAAAGGCAATACAAAAATGCTTATCGGCATGCTGAACCGTAGCAAGCAACCCTCCTACGAGGCTGCCTGTATCGCTGCCGCCATCGCCCGCCTCTACGTCTGTCGCCAGGACTACGACTCCTTCCACCACTATCTCATCATCTCCGCCATCAACGACATCGAGTGTGCCAACCACGAGGCGCAGTCGCTCGTGCACCTCATCAACTCGCCCTACATCACCCTTTCCCCCGACCGTGCCTATAACTACGCTGCCGTATGTGCCGACAACGTGAAGTTCTTCAACGACCACGGGCGCAGCCTCAACGTGGTCAGGGCGTACACGAAGATTACCAAGGCATATCGAGATGGATGGCTGCACCGCACATTTATTCTCTATGCCATCATTGCGCTGCTTGCCCTCGCCATCGTCGCCATTGTCTACCTGCTAAGGAAAGTGAGCAAGAGGAGGAAAGAGCAGGAGCAGTTGCTACGTCAGTTGGAGGAGAGTAACCGTCAGTTGGAGGACATGATAGCCCAGCGAAAGGAGGCGCAGGAGGAGCTACAGAAGATCAACGGCCTGTTGCAAAGGGAAATCAGCTACCACAACCAGAATTTCTTCAACGTCTACCTGCTCATCAGCAAATACATCACCGACGTAAAGGAGTTCAAGAAGAAGGTATACAACCTCATCACAGCCGGTAAGGCTGACAGTGCCCGCCGTGAGCTGCACAGCAATACCCAGACAGACAAGTACCTGAAGAACTTCTTCGAACATTTCGACAAGGCATTTCTCCTCTCCCATCCCGACTTCGTGGAGCGCTTCAATTCACTCCTGCGTCCCGAAGCCCGGATAACACTAGAGCAAGAGGACGCACTCACCCCCGAGCTTCGCATCTATGCCCTTGTGAGCATCGGCATCACCGACAGTGTGAGTATCGCCAAGTTCCTGCACTACTCCACACAGACCGTCTACAACTACCGTCTAAAAGTGCGCCACGCCTCCTGCATCCCCGAAAAGGACTTTGCTGAAACCGTGGCACATATGTATGACGTGTAGTCTGGATGCGTCTCTCCTTTATATACGAAAAGAGGGTGCGCCAATGTTGGTGCACCCTCTCTTGTGTATATACAACAATTGGTGATTATGCATTACCAGTTGCCTTCTTCAGAGTCTTCATCAAAGAGAATTTCTCCTTTCTTTGACATAACTTCTAGGTCCTGGTCTGCAGGAGTGTCAGATATAGATGTGCAACACATGTCTACAAGACCTACCTTAATTGTTTCTGCTGATGGTGCAGTGTATTTCTTCAAGTTATTCATGATTCTTATTTTGTTTTGATATTAAAGATATTCAAAAATTACTTCACGATATATTTCTTACCGTTCACGATGTAGATGCCCTTTGTGAGGTTTGCCTTGTTAACCTTCACTCCACTCAGAGTGTAGATGTCGCCAGTAGTTTCCTCGTTAGAGATCTCTACAGAGTCGATGCCTGTTGTTTCGCCGTCAACGAAGAAGAGAGCCTTAGCTTCTGATGACAATGCCGAGAGGTAAGCCTTGCCTACAGGACAAGTGACGTTGATAGACTCTGTTACCAGATAGAATGCCACGCTGTTGTTTTGCTTCTGCATCACATATGCACCAGCAGGAACAGTTGTTGCTTCAGTGCAACCCACGAGCTTGTTGTTGGCATTCTTTGTTGCTTTGAGCAATGAGTGGGTATATACCTTATAAGTACCTTTAGCACCATTGAGTAATACGCCTTCGCCTTCAGCCAATATTGGTGCGCTGACTTCCTTCAGAGTAGTACCGTTATCCTCTGTGCCAGTGATATACTTTGTCATTGTACCGTCGCCCACGATGCAGTCTGCCTCAGCGCAGTAAGTAGCCTTGCCGTCCTCACCGATTGTGACAGTCTTGTCAGATTCAGTAAGTTTAATGTAAGATACTTCTATAGAGGTAAGATGCGCCAAAGTGCTTTCTGCATTGGTTATGACTACTGATGTGCCGATGCCTGACCATGTGGCTTCAGCTTCGCTTATTGTCAAACTGTTGTCATCCTGATCCTTCCACGTCTTGATATTATTCGCAGTATTTGCAGTCAGCTTAACTCCGCAAATCACATAACCTTCCTTTGCGGTGAGGGTTATTGATGAACCACCGTAGATTTGCACATATTTGTTAGAGGTGCTCTTGTATGCGCTACTTGCATTGAACGCAATATTTGCTCTGTCAGCAACAATCGCTTCTCCTCCACCTGATGCACCTTGTCCGTCAATGTCTGTATCTGAAGCATTGAATATCTCTGTCAGTTCACTGGCATATGTCACTGTGAGAGTGAAACTTGCAGCACTTTGGGTGTAAGAATCATCACCAGCATAGGTAGCAGTGATAACTGTTGTACCAGGGGTAAGAGTTGTCACATTGCCATTCTCATCAACTGTAGCAACCTTCTCATTGGAACTCTTGTATGTCACTGTAGCATCGTCAACAGCAGTGTCGTTAGCCTTTACACTTGCCGTAGCAGTAAAGACCTGGTTTATAGTGCTGGTAATAGTAGATTCTGTAACATCGGCGAAGGTGGTTGTTGTGGCAGTTCTTGCGTCTTCAACTGCATAGTAGGCTACCTTGGAAACTTGTAAAAATCCATTAGTACTACCACCACCAACTTTACAGTCAAACACCAATTTATAATAGTTGGATGGTGATTGACTTGACGTATCTATATTGAACACATTGTCTCCTTTCCCAGGAGACAATATCTTTGTAGTACTTAGTATATTTTTGCAGCTTGCATCGGAACAAACCTGCAGATAGATACCGCTAACTTTACTAGCTGATATTGCACCGATTGTAACGACAACCTTTGATATAGCTTTGTCGAAGGTGTTGCTATTGAGAATATATGCTTTATAGGCTGTTTTATTATGACCACACTTTATATATGTCCAATTATTCGCAAATCCATTATAATTGGTGAATGCATATATAGACCAAGTGTCTGCCCCTATAGTGGCTGTCCATGTCTCATCGTATGCACTTAATGCTTTACTGTAGCTATCTGGCGGAAACGTCAGTGTCTTATACGCAGTGTCATCTGCAAACGCTTTGCCCCCCATAATAAATAAAGTCAGGAAAAGCAGTAATGTAAAACGTAAATACTGTTTCATAATTATAATAGGAATTTAAGTAAATAATTTCTTGACGTCATCAATAGTCGCAAAATTAGGTACTATTATGGTAATAAGCAAGCTTTTGCGCCTGTTTTTTGTAAAAAATCTATTACACTTACTAAACTTTGCAACCATCTATATATTTATCACCAAAAACTGAGAGGAAATGGTAGGATGTGGACTACCTTAGCCAGGCTGTTCTGGTGATAAATATACAGATGCTTACAAAGTTACAACAATTAGCTAAGAAACAGCAGGTTATACATACTAAACTTTACTAGAATGCAGTTTTTGGGCTCTCGTAATTTGCTAAAGTGCAGTTTTTACAGTCTCTTACTTTGCTAAAATGTAACTTGTAAGTTGAACTTGGAGGTTGCTTTTTCTGTCATTTCCTGCTTCCTGTGATGAAGGATAGGAACTGGGGGAAATATTTGTCGAGAAGTTGGTAAATAATCAAGCAAACTACCACCGTGGCAATTGGAGTCATCAGATACTTGGCTGTCATAATGATGTAGTTGTCGAAAGGAAGGCACTTGTTGATGATGCTCGACATGTAGCCTAAAACGAACACGTGGCTAAGGAAGACGAAGAAGGACACATTAGCCAGGTGCGGATAGACTTTCGCTTTTCCTTTCTGGATGATAGTAGTGGCAATGCTGACAACGCTAAATGATGCAGCGATGACATAAAAAGGATAAATAGACTGCGCTAAAGCGTTGGTGGTTACTCCATCGCCCTTTTTGCCATTGAACCAAATCAGAGGGAGCAAGGTGCAGATGCAAACGATATAGGAAGGGATGCGCCATCGGTATATGGAGGCTATCATGTCTTTTCCTTTGATGCTGAAGTATGCACCAAGCGAGAACCAAAAGAAAGTGGTTACGGTGAAGCCCGGGATTTGAATCCAAATACCGGAAATGTAGCAGAAGGCTAAAAGGAGGACTGGCAGAAGATTGAACCGCTTGATGAGGCTATATACAATAGGTGTAAACAGGACGACGACCATCAAGTCTCTTACAAACCACAGTGGAATGAGGATAGGACCAGTCTTATGTTTTTTGCAATAAATATACCAACTGCCACAATGGAAAACCGCCAACTGCCACAACAAAAAACCGCCAACTGCCACAACAGACGCATGGTTATAACAATATTTGATAGATTTATTAAGCTGATATTCTGTAAATTATTGTAATTTTGCACCCGTAGTCACAAACAGAAGAGGTCTTCGTGTGACCTTTAAGTCATATGAAGACCTCTTTAGTTTGTATCAGAAGTTGATGTGGGCGGCAAACTCTACAGTGAATGGACGGATATAGGTGCCTGACATTACGTAGTTCTTGTAGGCGGAGACATCCTCTAAAAGGTCAGCGGCGGAGATGCTGCCGGAGCAACCCTTCGTATTGAAGAAGTTGATGAAGTTGACGGAGAAGCTCACATGCTTGTTCATGTTGTAGTCGATACCACCAAAGGTCTCCCAACGGCCATTGAAATAGAGCGAGTTGGTCTTGTTGATGTACTGCTTACTCTGGTAGCGGAAGCTTGCCCAAATGCGGAAAAGGCTGAACGAGTAGCTGGGGTCAAGCTCTACTATTACCTTGCTCACGCCCGTGGTAATCTTGTCATTGAAGTTATAGCTCTTTGAGGTGCCGTCGCTGAACTCAGCCGTCATACCGAAGTTCTTGTACTTAGGACTCTGCAGGGTGAGTAGGCCGTGGAAGTTGAAGCCTTTGAAGGGGTTGAGTACCACGTCGGTGGTCCAGCCGATGGTCTGCACGTCGTAGGTAATAGGGATGGTCACCACGTCGGCAGAGTTAGAGGGATTAGTAAACTGCGAACGGCTCTTGTAGTTGCTCTGGTTGATGATGGACACCTGCGACACCAACTGCATCCATGGGGTGTTCCAGAAGATGCCCGCCTTACCGAAATGTATCTGTACGGGGTCCATTATTGGCATGTATGCTCCGGCGAAGTCCTCCGACTTGGGATGCTGCATGGCATAGACATACTCAGCCAGTACGCCGAAACCTTTGGCGATGGTGTAACGTCCGTTGATGGTAGCAGCGGGATTCATCCAATGTTTGCTGAAGTGGGTCTTCTCACCTTGGGAAAGACTCCAGCCGAGCGTACGGCGGTTAGCCTCGTAGGTGGTTGTCTGGTCGGTGGCATAGGCATAGGCATAGGCATTCTGACCACCGATAGAGTAGTACTCGGCACGCACGCCGGCAGAGAGCCACAGCCGGCGATTCACCTGCCAGTCGTCTGAGAGGTAGATGGCAAACTTCGTCTCGTGGGTATCATAATATTCTCCACCCGTATTGGCTCCACCCACCATCTCGCCGTTATGCTTCAGCCATACAGGATTAGCCTCTACGGTATGGGCATAGATACCCGTAGTGGCATCGAGTCCCTGTCTATCCCACCAGGCGTTGGCACCTATACGCCAACTGTGCGCCTGGTTGCGGCTCTTGCCTGTCAGCTCCGCTGTGGTGAGCCAAGAACGCTGGAAGCCATTGTCGTGGAGCATAAAGCGACTATTGTAGTAGCCCGTATAGGCTTCGCCTGCCTTATGGGTGGCATCGTCATAAGCATAGGTGTAGCCGTCTTCTGCCTTGGCAGTGCCTGTACCTGCCAGAGTGAGGGTGTGGTAGTGGGCGTTGGCATAACTGTATTTCGACGTTACGTTGAGGTTCATACCATTGAGGAAGGTGTAGTCGAAGTTGGCGATGACGCTGTTGTTCATGCAGTGGGGAGCCTCCTTGCGATAGACACTCTTCTTCTGACCATCGAGCACATCAATATACTCCATCAGTCCGTTGGCTGGCAGGAAGCCGTCGCGTCCCAGGCGGAAACCATTGTATTCCTTCACCGAGCCGTCGCCCACATAGACAAATGGACCATAGTTGTCCTTGAGGTCCTTAGTGTAGGAGTAACGATAGAATAGGTTGAACTTTCCTCTGCCCTCGTTCCACTCCTTCGTGATGGAGGCCTTGAATATCTTACGGTCGCTCGACAGTTGGGAGTCAGCTATCGGGTTGCTGCCCGGATCCATGTTGACCAATCCGCCGAGAGAGTAGGACCATCCCTTGGCGATTGGTCCGGAAAGGGAAAGGTCGAAACGCTGCAGGGCATTGGTGCTGGTGGTGTAGTTGACACGGCCCTCGAATTTCTTTCCACCGGTGCGCGTCTTCGACATCACGGCGTAGTTTACCTCGCCACTCGTGATTGCACTCTCGCCAAGCGACATCAGCCCCGTGCTACTGTGCTGGGAAGTCAACATCCAGTAGAGGTATGGCAGACAGGGCCACATACTGTACGACACGGGCAGACCATCCTCGTAGATAGTTGCCGACTTGTTCTCGGGCAGTCCGATAGAAATCTGTCGCGGTTGGTTGTCACTGGATGCGTTGAGCATCACATTACGGTTTTTCACTTCCTTGGTCTGTGGCACGGTGTCGGTCTTCGCCTCTTCCTGAGCCAGGGTGCAGACAGGCACCATCATGGCGACACTTGCCAACAAGTTGAATAGCTTATGCATAGTATATAGATTCTTGTTTACTTAGTTTCTTTCGTAAGGCACTCTCTCACTTGTTCTACGATGCCAGCCTTCTCCGTGATGACAGCGGTGAGCGGTTTTGTGTCGGCAGCATTCTTTGCTACAAGCACTTTGTATTCGCCTGCCTCCACCTGCCATTGGCTGTCTGTCTCGTTGAACGAGGCGAGGTCGCGGTAGGGGATATCGACGATGACCACCTCAGACTCGCCCGGTTGCAGACTGCCCGTCTTGGCAAATCCCTTCATCTCGCGCTCGGGTTTGTCCATGTCCTTGCCAGGAGCTGATACATACACTTGTATTACTTCCTTGCCAGCCATCTTGCCGGTGTTCTTCACCTCGACAGAAACCTTCACGTTGCCCTCGTCATCGGTAGTAATCTCAGGCTTGTCGTACTTGAACTGCGTATAGCTCAGACCGTAGCCGAATGGATAGGCGACAGGCACGTTGCGAGTGGTATAGTGGCGGTAGCCCACGTAGATACCGTCGTTATACTCCACATAGTCGAAGTTCTTGACTGGCTCCTTCGTTTCGTCCTTGGCAGTCATCACGTTCATGAGGTCGTCGTCACTGACGTTGTCGGTATCGGGGAAATCATTCTTGGAAGGCACATCGGCGTAGCTCATAGGCCACGTCATAGGCAGTCTGCCCGAAGGAGACACTTTTCCCGTGAGGATGTCAGCCACGGAGTTGCCGCCCTCCTGTCCGGGCAACCAAGCCACTACCACGGCATCCGCCTTGTCCACCCAACTCTTGGTTTCGATGACGCCGCAGACGTTGAGAATCACCACCACCTTCTTGCCCTTGGCATGGAACGCCTTGCTCACCTTGGAGAGCATCTCCTGCTCGGCGGCAGAGAGGTTGAAGTCGTCCGTGAGTTTGCGGTCGGCAAACTCGCCGGAAGTCTTGCCGATGGTCACTATGGCTATGTCGTTGTCCTTTGCCGACTGCTCCAGCATCTTGTCGTCCAGAGCCATCTCGGATATCAGGTGCTTGGGCAAGAGGGCTGCAAGTCGTCCTGTGGGCACGGGCAGCAACTTCTTCTGTTCGGGGATGTAAGCTTCGTAAGCCGCCTTGAGGTTGCCGTCTACGGAGAATCCGGCGTTGCCAAGTCCTTCGAGCAGACTCACCACATAGGCGTGGTTGACATTGCCAGAGCCGGAGCCGCCAGCGATGAAGTCGTATGACGTGCGACCGAAGAGGGCCACATTCTTCACCTTATTATTGATAGGCAGCACATTCTTCAGGTTCTTCAGCAGCACGATGCCCTCGGTGGCGGCATTGCGTGTGACGATGGCGTTGGCCTTCAGGTCGGGGTTGTCGTCGGCCTCGTAGCCCTTGAAGCGTGGAGTCTTGAGGATGTATTGCAGGATGTGCTTCACGTTGCGGTCGATGATTTCGAGGGAGAGGCGACCGTTCATTACCGCCTTCTTTATCTCCTTGCGCTGTGAGAGTTTGCCGGGCATAAGCAAGTCGTTGCCTGCCTCCATCTGTGCCACAGCACTCTCGCCGCCGAGCCAGTCGGTCATAACCACACCGTCGAATCCCCACTCGTGGCGAAGAATCTCCGTGACAAGGTCGCAGCGCTCGCTCGCCATCGTGCCGTTTATCTTGTTGTAGGAGGTCATCACCGTCCAAGGGTGCGCTTCCTTCACTGCTATTTCAAATGGTTTGAGGTAAATCTCGCGGAAGGTGCGGGGAGAACCTATCACGTCGACGCCCGAGCGGTTGGTCTCGTGGTTGTTGAGGGCAAAGTGCTTCAGCGAGGTGCCCACGCCGTTGCTCTGCACGCCCCTTACCATGGCGGCGCAGATCTTGCCGGAGAGCAGCGGATCTTCGGAGTAGTACTCAAAGTTGCGACCGTTAAGTGGGTTGCGGTGGATGTTGGTGGAAGGGGCGAGGATGACGTCCACGCCGTAGTGCCTCACCTCGCTGCCCGTAGCCTTGCCTACAGTCTCCACCAGTTGGGTGTTCCATGTGGCACTCATCACGGTGTTGATAGGGAAGTGGGTGCAGTAGTAGGTCTTGCTGGTACCCGGGCGAGTAGGATTTATACGCAGTCCTGCCGGTCCGTCGGCGAGCACTGTGGAGGGGATGCCGAGGCGTGGGATGGCGTTGAGTTGCCCTGCCGCTCCGGGCACGAGGTCGGAGGCATTTCCGATAGTCACCTTTGCATCCGTCTTCACGTTGCCTTGTGAACCGATGAGCACATTGAGCTTTTCGTCGAGAGTCATTGCCGAGATGACTTGGTCGATGGGGTCAGTGCCCAACTGGGGAACCTTATTTACAGAAGAAGTCTGCGCCACTCCACTCACACATATTAAGGAGAGAGCGGCAGAAGTCAAGAATTTGTTGTAATTGTTCATCTGTTTGCTACTTTATGAGGTTAGTAAGATTTTCGGTAGCAAAGTTAGTGAGAATTACAGCTTGTTGTCACTACACGTAAACAGCAGAGTAAGTTGTAAAATTCTATATATCCCTATATATCAAACTCTTCACAAGAATACAAACTTCCAAAAAGTAAACTTTCAATCGGCACCAAGTAAGAAAGCATTTTACAAAATATTAAACCGCCAGCAACGAAATATATCGTCACTGGCGGTTAACATGCCTTTATTCGTCTATCTTGTGTTATTCTTCCATGAGTTTACGGTAGCGTCCCTTCTTTATCTCTGTATCTCCAAGTCTTCGAGCCTTGTTAATCTCATAATCGGAATAGCTTCCCTCGAAGAAGAACACCTCACCGTTGCCTTCAAAAGCAAGGATGTGCGTGCAGATACGGTCGAGGAACCAGCGGTCGTGGCTTATGACAACGGCACATCCAGCAAAAGCCTCCAGACCTTCCTCCAATGCACGGAGTGTGTTTACATCTATATCATTAGTAGGTTCGTCAAGAAGAAGCACATTACCCTCCTGCTTAAGCGCCAAGGCAAGTTGCAGACGATTGCGCTCACCACCGGAAAGCACACTACAGAGCTTACTCTGGTCTGTACCAGAGAAGTTGAAACGCGAGATATAAGCACGTGCATTCACATCGCGACCGCCCATACGCATCAACTCATTACCCTGCGAGATTACTTCATAGACAGTTTTCTGTGGGTCAATATCTTTGTGTTGCTGGTCCACATACGCGAGTTTTACAGTCTCGCCCACCTCGAAATTACCTCCGTCAGCTTGCTCCAATCCCATTATCAGACGGAAGAGAGTGGTCTTTCCTGCACCATTTGGACCGATTACACCGACAATTCCATTAGGTGGAAGCATAAAGTTAAGGTCATTGAAGAGCACTTTGTCGCCAAAGGCTTTCTTTACATGGTTAGCCTCTATGACCTTATTGCCAAGACGTGGACCATTAGGAATGAAGATTTCCAGTTTCTCCTCACGCTCCTTCTGTTCCTCATTGAGCATTTGGTCATAGGAGTTGAGTCGCGCCTTACCCTTCGCCTGACGAGCCTTCGGAGCCATTCTCACCCATTCAAGCTCGCGTTGCAAAGTCTTGCGACGCTTGGATGCAGTCTTCTCCTCCTGTTCCATACGTTTTGTTTTCTGGTCAAGCCAAGAAGAGTAGTTTCCCTTCCAAGGTATACCCTCACCGCGGTCAAGTTCGAGTATCCATTCGCTTACATCATCAAGGAAGTAGCGGTCGTGGGTAACAGCAATAACTGTTCCCTCATACTGCTGCAAATGCTGTTCGAGCCAATCTATGCTCTCCGCATCAAGGTGGTTGGTAGGCTCGTCAAGGAGAAGTACATCAGGTTTCTGAAGAAGCAAGCGACACAAAGCCACACGGCGACGCTCACCTCCAGAGAGATTTGTCACTGGAAGATCGCCCTTCGGACAACGCAAGGCATCCATAGCACGCTCCAGTTTTGAGTCCATATTCCATGCATCGGTAGAATCAATGATGTCTTGCACTTCTGACTGCCTCTGCATGAGTTTATCCATCTTGTCAGGATCGCCATAGTACTCCTCCAATCCAAACTTTTCATTGATTTCATCGTATTCCTTCAGTGCATCATACACATACTGTACACCTTCTTGCACATTTTCCTTCACCGTCTTAGTCTCGTCAAGAGGAGGGTCCTGAGGAAGGTAGCCTACGGTATAGCCAGGACTCCACACCACCTCACCTTGTGTAGGTTGTTCGAGTCCGGCTATAATCTTCATCAAGGTAGACTTACCAGCACCATTGAGACCAATGATACCAATCTTCGCCCCATAGAAGAATGACAGGTAGATGTTTTTAAGAACTTGTTTCTGATTCTGCGGGATAATCTTTGATACCCCGACCATAGAGAAGATAATCTTCTTGTCGTCTACTGTTGTTGCCATATTATTATATTATCATTTCATAATTTTGTCATATAATCCATTTCAGCATAAGGTCGAGATCTGTCTGCGACGATGAGTTTATCATCTGCAGGGCTGACCCTATAGTGTCACGGTCAAAATAATGTGTGAACCCTATCTTTGCCATCGCCGTCAACTTCTTCCAGAAAGAAACCTCCACCAAAGCATAAGCTCGGCAACCATGGCCAAAGAAAGCAGGAAAGGACATATTGTAGGGTGTACTCTTCTCAAAAGCATAGACTCTCGAATAATAATCCTTTGTCTTAAACCAAGACGCTCCAAGAGTCATTTTCCACGGTTTTACCGCCATAGTGACCGTTTCACCGAGCATTCCTCCAAAACTTTCTTCAGTAAAACTGCTATACGAAAGATCTGCTTGGGTCTTCCACAGGAAATGCCCGTCTCTTATAGTAAGAGCCGCCCTCATGCGCTGGTCTTTTCTATAAAGCAGAGAAGAAGTATTACTATTATCCTTTTCCCTGAACTTTATCCTGTAGCGTAACAATAACGTAGAAGATGAGGAAATCTTGTATGTAGCCTGCAATAAATTATCAAAGGAGTGACTGGATCCTGTTGCTTGATATTTCGCCCACTGGAAATATGTCACATCTGTATAGCCATGTATGGATAAACGATTATTGACATCCCATGTTACTCCCAAGTATACACCATTCTCGTTTTGATTCATTCCACCTTCCGAGAAACTTCTTCCGAGTGTTGACCAAAAGTTATATGGGTAATATCTTTGTATGCCGGAAAACGTCAGTTGGCGATTTGCCGTCCATGTCAGTGTGTTGACAGTAGCAACATGTCCTTTGCCATCAGTAGCAGTCTCTCCTTCGAGGCTGAAACGCTTGCCATACTTGTAACCATAGTTCACGCTGGCATTGAAGAAATTATCTCCGGCAGGATAATATTTTCTATACAACTGCGACGTCGAACTACCCTTTTCATACGGTTTTATCGGTTTGCTATAATGATTCCACAAAGCTGTAGCCCCCAACTGAAACAACCCAAAACGATATATAGCATTAGCTCCGATTGTCGTTTGACGAGCATCGTCCTTACGGTTAAGTTCACTCATCGTGCGGTGATAACCAGTCTTAAGAATAGTTGTAATAGTTCCGTCATCATCAAGGGTAGCATCAATATAGCGACTTGAACCGAAAACTGTTGCCTCAATCTGTTTTCCAAAAGCAAATGTTGCCGCGGCGCCTTGTAGAAAGGAAGCATTCGAACGTGATGTATGAGGAGTAATGACAGACACGGGCGAATGTAAAGAGGATATACCGAAAGTCTTACCAAAACCAATACTACTATTGAGCACAAGTCCGAGCCCTGTTCTTATGCGGTAATTGCCTACAATGAGATTCTTCAGAATGCCCAATCTCTGCAATTGCAGATAGGCAGAATAATAGTCATAACCATACTTATTTTTACCGAAAAAGAACGGTTCTCCCGCATCTTGCGATGCCACAGCGCCTACTTTTACATGACGGTTTACTTTATAATTGAAGCGCAACCAATGTTTATATTTATATCCTACGTACCCAGCCTTGTCGCCTTGCCGGTCATAGAATGGAAGCTTCATGTAAGCCACAAGTTCCCCTTTATTTGCCGAGGCATTGAGATAGTTCATATACTCCTGCTGCCCTGCATAAAACAACAGGGAGTCGACAAGTCCCATCTCGCGTTTAGGCATTTCACCTAAATAAGTCAAACAACCTAAAAGTCCTGCACGGGCATTGTCGAGAAAAGGAATCATCACCAATTCTCCTTTGCTTCTGACAGGTCCATAATGGCTTACATAATCGAGAATAGCATCCGTCTGTCGCTCATCAAAGAAATACATCTGCTCAATGTCCTCCCTCTCGATGGCATTGAGATTGACAGGATGAGATGCCAGTTCGCTCAACTGTTCATAGATAAGTTCAGCATCAGTCTCAACATCATCGTCAGCCTCGTATTCTTCCATAAGGACGTCATAATATTCCTGCCATCCTCCACTCTGCCCTACTACAGACATAGGGCAAAACAACAGAAGGCCCATGACAATGGGCAGGAGAATATTTTTCTTCGCGGAAGTTTGCATCAAGGATTAGTGTGGATTCACAATCTCAAAGTACAAAGTAAATGATTTTCGACGAGAACACAAAACATTTTCTCATCAAGTAAGTCATAAAAAATGACTTGTGCATTACTATATAGAGTCCATAGAGCACACTATTATTATAAATAATGTGATAAAACTCACAAGGTATGCGAAATTATGAGTAATTTTGCATTTTGGTAATGTCCATAGAATCATATAATACACAATCAACATAAACTTTTTATGAAAATCAGACATTTCTTGACCGCAGCACTTTTACTGGTGGTTGCAGTCGCGCAGGCTCAGTTTGGCATGCCACAGCTTGGCATTGACCCTGCAGTAAGGATTGGCAAGCTCGACAACGGACTTACCTATTACATCCGCCACAACAACTGGCCTGAAAACCGTGCTAACTTCTACATCGCACAGAAGGTAGGTTCACTGGAAGAAGAAGACAACCAGCGCGGACTTGCCCACTTCTTGGAGCACATGTGCTTCAACGGAACAGACAACTTCGAGGGCAACAGCCTCATAGAATACTGCCGTTCCATCGGTGTGGAGTTTGGTGCTGACCTCAACGCTTACACTTCTATCGAAGAGACCGTATACAACATCGACAACGTGCCTACCAACCGCGAGTCTTCACTCGACTCCTGCCTGCTCATTCTTCGCGACTGGGCTGACGGACTTACCCTCGCACCTGAAGAGATTGACAAGGAAAGAGGTGTCATCCACGAGGAGTGGCGCATGCGCACCAGTGCACAGAGCCGTATGCTCGAGCGTAATCTGCCTAAGCTCTATCCTGGAAGCAAGTATGGCTACCGCTATCCTATCGGCACGATGGAAGTAGTAGACAACTTCAAGCCACAGGAGTTGCGCGATTACTATGAGAAATGGTATCACCCTACAAATCAAGGCATCATCGTAGTGGGTAACGTTGACGTTGACCACATCGAGGCAAAGATAAAGGAACTCTTTGGAGGCATCAAAAATCCTGAGAATCCTGCACCTATTGTAAAGGTGGAAGTTCCCGACAATGCTGAGCCTATCATAATCATCGACAAGGACAAGGAGCAGAGCACATCATCACTGAGCTTGATGATGAAGCACGACGTAATGCCCGACTCAGTAAAGAATACTGCCCTCTATCCTATCTTCAACTACACAAAGACTGCTGCTCTCACCATGCTCAACCAACGCTATGGCGAGGCTGCACAGAAATCAAGCTGCCCATACATCTCGGCACAGGCAAGCGACGACGCATACATCTTCTCCAAGACTAAGGATGCTTTCGACATCTCGCTCACTCCTAAGGACATGAGCAAGACTGCAGAGGCTATGAAGGAGGCTGTCATCGAGGCTCGACGTGCTGCAGAGTACGGTTTTACCGCTACTGAGTACAGCCGTTTCAAGGATTCATTCCTCAGCGCACTGGAGAAAATCTATAGCAACAAGGACAAGCGCACAAACTCACAGTTCTATGCTGAGTGCAAGAATCATTTCCTTGACGGAGAACCAATGCAGTCACTCGACGAGGAATATGAGATGATGAAGCAGATAGCACAGTATATTCCATTGGAATCTATCAACAGTTTCATGTCACAGCTCATCAGCAAGAGCGATAGCAATGTGGTGATACTCAACTTCAACAATGAAGCCGAGGGCAACGTATATCCTACTGAGCAGCAGTTGCTCGATGCACTGCACGAGGCACGTAGCGCTGAGGTGACAGCTTTCGTAGACAACGTAAAGAACGAACCTCTCATCGCTAAGCTTCCTAAAGCTGGCACTATAAAGAAGGAGAGCAAGAACGACAAGTTCGGCTACACAGAGCTCACACTTTCCAACGGTGTGAAGGTGACTCTCAAGAAGACTGACTTCAAGAAAGATGCCGTTTCCCTCTATGGTGAGGGTGGCGCAGGATCCACTTCTTATGCTGCTGGCGACATCAATGCAAAGATGTTCAACAGTGTGATAGGTGTCAGCGGTCTTGGCAACTTCACCACTACCGAACTGCAGAAGGCTATGGCAGGAAAGATTGCCAATGCTGACCTGAGCATGTCGGAGCGCATGATGAACATCTCTGGTTCGTCTACTCCTAAGGATGTGGAGACTATGCTCCAGATGGTGTATCTCTACTTCACAAACATCAACAAGGACACAGCTTCATTCAACAGTCTGATGACCTCTATGGAGATTTCACTCAAGAACAGAAGCCTCAGTCCTGACGTAGCATTCAGCGACAGTATCTCTGCCACTATCTACAACCACAACAAGAGAAACAACCCAGTGCTCATCGGCGATCTTGCCAGCGTCAACTACGACCGCATTCTCCAAATGGCAAAAGAGCGCACAACGAGTGCCAAGGGATGGGATTTCACCATCATGGGCAACTTCGACGAAGAGACTATCCGTCCGCTTATCTGCCAGTATCTCGGCGCTCTGCCATCAAAGAAGGTGGAGAAGAACAGCAAGCGCGAGAACTACATGACAAAGGTGACAACAGAGAATATCTTCAAGCGTAAGCAGGAGACACCAAAGGCTACTGCCCTGATGATATGGAACAACCAGACACTGCCTTACACCTATGAGCGCGACGTGCAGATTGACATGATTGGTCAGGTCCTTTCTATGGAATATCTGAAGAAGATCCGTGAGGATGCAAGTGCCGCTTACTCTTGCGGTGCACAAGGTGGAGCAAGCCTTGCTTCTGATGGTTTCCACAACTTCGTTATACAGGCATATTGCCCGATGAAACCGGAGAAAAAGGATATTGCCATGCAGATAATGAACGATGAGGTGAAGAACGCCGTAAACAACATCGACGCCGACAAACTGAAGAAGATAAAGGAACTCATGCTCAAGCAGTATGACGACAATCAGAACAGCAATAGCTACTGGTCATCGGTAATATCAATGTGGCGCAAGTATGGCATCGACATCCACACCAATGGCAAGGCCATCATCGAGGCTCAGACTCCTGAAACATTGAAGGCATTCATGAAGGAATTTATGAACGGTTGCGCACAGGTGACTGTCGCAATGTTGCCTGAAGAATAACAATCATATATTTTTTAATCACTATCCAAATTCAAAACAATGTCTTATCTGTTTTCATCAGAATCGGTGTCACAAGGACACCCCGACAAAGTGAGCGATCAGGTTTCTGACGCTCTGCTTGACCAGTTTCTGGCCTATGACGAAAACGCCCATTGCGCTATCGAGACGTTCTGCACCACAGGACAGCTGATAATCATGGGCGAGGTGACATCAGAGGCATACATCGACTTGCAGACCATAGCGCGACGCACCATCAACCGCATCGGCTACACCAAGTCAGAGTATCAGTTTGACGGCAATTCATGCGGCATCCTCTCTGCCATACATGAGCAGAGCGGTGACATCAACCGCGGAGTGAGCCGCAGTAATCCTGAAGACCAGGGAGCTGGCGACCAGGGCATGATGTTCGGTTACGCTACCAACGAGACCGAGAACTACATGCCAGTGAGTCTTGACCTGTCACACATGCTTGTCAAGGAACTTGCCAACATCAGGGAAGAGGGCAAACTCATGACCTATCTCCGTCCTGACTCAAAGAGCCAGGTCACGATAGAATACAATGACAACGGCATCCCAGAGCGCATCCACACCATCGTGGTGAGCACCCAGCACGATGACTTCATCAAACCGTCAGAAACTGTCACACAGCAGGAGGCTGACGAGATGATGCTCGCAAAGATCCGCGAGGACGTCATCAACATTCTCATTCCACGCGTAAAGAACCTTTGCGACGCGAAGACCCTTGCCTTGTTCAATGATGACATCGTATATCATGTGAATCCTACAGGCAAGTTTGTCATCGGCGGTCCTCATGGCGACACCGGTCTTACAGGACGTAAGATCATCGTCGACACATACGGAGGAAAGGGAGCACACGGCGGTGGTGCATTCTCAGGCAAAGACCCTTCAAAGGTAGACCGTTCGGCAGCCTATGCAGCACGCTACATAGCAAAGAACATGGTGGCTGCAGGTGTGGCTGACGAGATGCTCGTGCAGTTGGCTTATGCCATCGGTGTGGCACAGCCTGTCAGCGTATATGTCGACACTTACGGACGCAGCAATGTCAACATGACCGACGGCGAGATAGCCGAGAAGATAATGAAGATGTTTGACCTCCGTCCGAAGTCTATCGAACGCCAGCTGAAACTACGCCAGCCGATGTATCTAGAGACTGCCGCCTATGGTCACATGGGTAGAAAGAACGAGACGGTAAAAAAGACATTCACAAGTCTCTACAATGGCGAAAAGACCATGGAAGTGGAACTCTTCACCTGGGAGAAACTCGACAAAGTGGATATCATTAAAAAGGAGTTTTCATTGTAAATGCCATACGGCCATTATCAACCAACGCCGGGACAGATAATTTCCTGGCTTCCAAAAGACGCTACGCCTGAGCAGCAGGATTCTGCTGTTCAGGCTAACACTAAGCCCCGAGAGATACATTGGAGTCAGTGTCCTGACACCCTGCATCTTCCGGGGCATTCCATCGGCAAAAAGGCGACTGACGCACAGTTGCCCGTGTATTACAAGGAGAGCTATTTCTCCGACAAACCCTGCTATCATGCCGAACTCGTGGGCAAACGACAGGGCGAGGCTGGCGACCCCATGCCTTACACCATAGCAAGCGACAACTTCATGACCTCGCTTCTGCTACTTTGTCTGATAGGCTCCGCCATGGCCATCTCTTCGTCATCCGACTTCTTCATCCGACGACTAAAGATGCTTTTTCATACAAGACCATCGGAGGCAAGCCTTTTCACCCAGACATCAAATGAAGTGCGCACCCAGTTGGCAATGGTTATAGAAGCCTGTCTACTGTTTTCCATTCTCTTCATCTACTATCTGAAAGATTTCGTGACCGACACGTTCACCATAGGGCAATATGAGATGACAGCAGTGTTTACTGGCGTCTTCGCATCGTATTTTGCCATCAAGTCCATACTGCAGTCTACCGTGGGATGGGTATTCTTCAGCAGAGAGCAAAACAAGCGGTGGAATGGCTCTGCGCTCTTCCTCAATGCATGCCTCGGACTGCTACTGCTGCCCATGTCACTGATACAGTCATTCTTCAATCTCGACATCAAGATATCACTCATTTACTGCTCAACGGTGATAGTAGTCTATGAAATGCTGTCTTTTTACAAACTCCACAGAATCTTTTTCTTACATCGGGGAGCCTATCCGGGATTTATTTTGTACCTTTGCACCCTGGAAATAGCACCAGCAGCATTACTTTGGTCAGCACTGACTGTAATCAGCGAAAATTTGAAAATCAACCTATAGGACAACGATGATAAAGAAGATATTGGTATCGCAACCAAAACCAGAGAGTGACAAATCACCTTATTTTGAAATAGAGAATACATGCGGAGTAGAATGCGTATTCCGTCCATTCTTTAAAGTAGAAGGTGTGGACAACAAGGAGTTCCGCCTGCAGAAGATAAATCTTCTCGACTATAGCGCCGTGGTATTTACATCACGCCACGCCATCGACAACTACTTCAACCTTGCCAAGGAAATGCGAATCACCATTCCCGAGACAATGAAGTATTTCTGTCCTATAGAGACCATTGCCCTCTACATACAGAAATATGTACAGTACAGGAAGCGTAAGATTTTCTTCGGCACTACAGGCAAGATGGATGACCTCATTCCTCAGATGATGAAACACAAGAACGAGAAATTCCTCGTTCCACTGAGCAGCGTCCACAATGACGACATCAAGAACTTGCTTGATGCTAAAGGTCTGCGCCATCAGGAGTGTGTCATGTATCGCACAGTAAGCAACGATTTCACCGAGGAAGAGAAGAAGAATTTCAACTATGACATGCTTCTTTTCTTCAGCCCTACTGGCGTGCGCGCTCTGAAGAAAAACTTCCCTGACTTCAAGCAGGGTGACATCAAGATTGGTGCTTTCGGACCTGCTACAGCCAAGACTGTGGAGGAAGAAGGACTCCGTCTTGACCTTCAGGCGCCTAATAGCAAGCACACTTCCATGACAGGTGCGCTGAAATATTATCTGGAAAACCAATAGAATGCCACAGTCTAACGCCCACACTTTACCAAAGAAGGAAAGGGTGTATGGGAGAGATACTCTTGACACACTTTTCGGAGAAGGCAGTCATTCGATGTCTGCTTTCCCAATAAGGGCGGTCTATCATGTGGAGGAGATACGCGAGAACACACCACAGGTGAGAATGATGGTGAGCGCTCCGAAAAGAAATCTCCGCCATGCTGTAGACAGAAATAGGGTAAAGCGACAGATAAGGGAAGCGTATAGACTCAACAAGGCAATAATCGCTAACGACCACAACGCAGAAAAGCAGCAAGCCGTACTGATAGGTTTCATATGGCTTGACAAGAAGTTGTGGTCATCACGCGATGTGCAGAAGAAGGTGAAAAACCTTATCCAGAGAATTTCAGAAAAGACTTATGGATGCTGACAGAAGTAAATGGAGGCAGGCGTTGTCGCACTTCTTTGTGCTGGTATTACTCTTGCCCATACGTTTCTATCAGGTGTGCATCAGCCCCTATACCCCACCCTCTTGCCGATATACCCCTACTTGCTCGGAATATGCCGTACAGGCTCTCAAGAAGCATGGCGCAGTGAAAGGTCTCTACCTTGCCATACGACGCATTCTGAGATGCCATCCTTGGGGAGGGTCTGGCTATGACCCTGTGCCGTGAGCATAGGAATAGAGGATTGGCGATGGGGGAATAGACAAAAAGAATAATAAACAATTATCCAACCAGATATGAAGAATTTTGTAGAAGAATTGAAATGGAGAGGCATGCTGGCACAGATAATGCCAGGCACGGAAGAGTATTTGAACAAGAATATGGTGTCGGCTTATCTCGGTACTGACCCGACAGCCGATTCACTGCATATCGGTCACCTTTGTGGCATCATGATGCTGCGCCATCTGCAGCGTTGTGGTCACAAGCCCTACCTTCTCGTAGGTGGTGCCACAGGTATGATCGGCGACCCTTCAGGCAAGAGCCAGGAGCGCAATCTGCTAGATTCTGACACACTCTACCATAATCAGGAGGCCATAAAGAAGCAGGTGTCTAAATTCCTCGACTTCGACAGCACTGAGCCTAACAAGGCTGAGTTGGTCAACAACTATGACTGGATGAAGGATTTCTCCTTCCTCGATTTCGCCCGCACTGTGGGCAAGCACATCACTGTGAACTACATGATGGCTAAAGACAGCGTGCAGAAGCGTCTCAATGGTGAGGCTCGCGATGGATTGTCATTCACAGAGTTTACCTATCAGTTGCTCCAGGGCTACGACTTCCTCTATCAGTATCAGAAATATGGCGTACGCCTGCAGCTTGGTGGCAACGACCAGTGGGGAAACATGACAACGGGTACAGAACTCATTCACCGCACCCTTGGTGGCGATGCAGAGTGTTTCTGCCTCACATGTCCACTGATAACAAAGGCTGACGGAAAGAAATTTGGCAAGACCGAGAGCGGAAACATCTGGCTTGACCGCAACCGCACCACTCCTTATGCTTTCTATCAGTTCTGGCTCAATGTTTCTGACGACGACGCAGAGCGATACATCAAGATATTCACTGACCTCGACCAGGATACAATAACTGGCCTTGTGGAAGAGCACAAGCAAGATCCTGGTCGCCGTGTGCTGCAGAAGAAACTCGCTGAGGAAGTCACCGTGATGGTACACTCGCAGGCAGACCTCGATGCAGCTATCGAAGCCAGCAACATCCTCTTCGGCAAGTCTACAAAGGAAGCCCTGCTCAAACTTGACGAGCAGACTCTCCTCGACGTGTTCGCAGGTGTGCCTCACTTCGAGATAAGTCTTGACGCTCTCAAGGGCGGTGTAAAAGCCGTAGACCTCTTCACTGAGGGTGCACCGATATTCTCTTCAAAGGGCGAGATGCGCAAGCTCACACAGGGCGGTGGCGTAAGCCTCAACAAGGAGAAGTTGGCACAGTTTGACGTAGTGATAACAGATGCTGACCTGCTCGACGGCAAATATCTCCTCGTACAGCAGGGCAAAAAGAAGTATTTCCTGCTTACAGCAAAATAAATTTGCTAAGTTCAGAAAAAAAGATTAACTTTGCAAACACATTGGCATATGATGTCCGTCATTGCCAATTGGATTGGACTATGGTGTAATGGTAGCACAACAGGTTTTGGTTCTGTTTGATTCGGTTCGAGTCCGGATAGTCCAACAAAAAAAGCCGCCCATAAGGACGGCTTTTTTCGTAATTTCTATTTTCAGAGCAAAATGCACGTACGTTCGTTATAGAATGCACGTACGTTCATTGCCCGATGCACGTACGTTCATTGGCTGATGCACGTACGTCCGTTGCTCAATGCACGTACGTGCGTTTTGTCATGAACATAGCTTCACTTACTTCACATTGCATGCCACGGCATAAAGCCTAATCTGCTTTATCATGGCAAGCAAACCATTGGAACGTGTCGGAGAGAGATGCTCACGAAGTCCTATGCGGTCTATGAAATAAAGGTCAGCATCGAGTATTTCCTGCGGTGTGTGACCACTTAGCACTCTGATGAGCAATGCGACAATACCTTTCACTATCAAGGCGTCACTGTCAGCCTGCAGACTTATAATGCCGTTCTCATAGTCACACTGCACCCACACGCGACTCTGGCAACCGTCGATGAGATTGCTCTCAGTCTTGTATTTTGCATCGAGTTCGTCAAGGTCTCCACCGAGGTCAATGAGCAACTGGTATTTGTCCATCCAGTCGTCAAATTCATTAAACTCTTCTACAATCTCGTCCTGTATCTCGTTAATCGTCATAATGCTCAGATTTTTCTATAATAAATAGTTTGTCAGAAGGTCTTACCTTTTCGGGCACAGGCAGACTAACACGCCATCCCTTCTGTGCCACTTCTACTGGTTGCAGGTCATAGCGTATCTCGTCTGCATTGAGATATATCACACCTGTTGTAGGGCCAGTAATGAGGAGTTTGTCGCCCTTGTGCAGTTCCTTTGCCTCTATCTGGAATTCTGCCACTCCCAACTTGGAGAAATATTTTATTCCCTTACCGCAGTAAACCTTCTTCTCTGTTGCCACCGAACCGTAGTGCTTGTTCCACTCACCAAGTTTCTGTCCTTGGTAATAGCCGTCCCAGAAACCGCGGTTGAAGACCTTTGCCAAGCGTTCGTCCCACTGGTCTTTCTTCTCCTCGGTGAAGGTGCCGTCAATGACGCTCTGCATTGCCTCCTTGTAGCAGCTCACCACAGTGTGCACATACTCAGGTCCACGTGCACGACCTTCTATCTTAAACACTCTCACGCCACTCTTCATCATGCGATCTACGAAGCGTATGGTCTTGAGGTCTTTCGGCGACATGACATACTTATTGTCTATCTCCAGCTGTGTGCCTGTCTCATTGTCGGTCACAGTGTAGCTTCTACGGCACAACTGCATACACTCGCCACGGTTGGCTGAACGTCCAGCATTGTCAAGGCTCATGTAGCACTTTCCTGACACTGCCATGCAGAGAGCGCCATGACAGAACATCTCTATGCGTATCTGCTTGCCCTTAGGACCGCAGATGTGCTGTTCCTCTATCTGACGATAAATCTCTGCCACTTGATCCATGTTGAGTTCACGTGCGAGCACCACCACATCGGCAAAGCGAGAATAGAACTTCAATGCCTCGATGTTGGAGATATTAAGCTGGGTGGAGAGGTGAACCTCTACCCCAACCTCATTGCAATAGCTCATCACAGCCACGTCAGAAGCAATGACAGCTGTTATCTCTGCCTCTTTAGCCGCATCGATGATGCTGTGCATGGTCTCTATGTCCTCACCATAGATTATGGTGTTGACAGTAAGGTAGGTCTTGATGCCGTGTTCCTGGCAGGTCTTGGCAATCTCACGCAGGTCATCAAGGCTGAACTTGTTGGCAGAGTGTGAACGCATGTTCAACTGTCCTATGCCGAAATACACGGAGTCAGCCCCCGCCTGTATGGCTGCCGCCAATGACTCACGTGAGCCGGCAGGCGCCATTATCTCAAAATCTTTTATATTCATTTCCTGTTTCATCATCAGCTTTGCATCTCATGAAGTTTTCTGTAATATCCATTTTTGCTTAACAGTTGCTCGTGCGAACCATGCTCAACTATGCGTCCCTCGTGGAGTACATATATTTCGTCAGCATTCTTTATCGTCGACAAGCGGTGGGCTATAGCCACTGTGGTGCGAGTCTTCATCAGTTTCTCAAGAGCATCCTGCACCAATCGCTCCGACTCGGTGTCGAGAGCCGACGTAGCCTCATCGAGAATAAGGATTGGAGGATTCTTCAATATGGCACGCGCTATCGACACTCGCTGGCGCTGACCTCCCGAGAGTCTGCCTCCACGGTCGCCTATGGAAGTGTCATATCCATTCTCCGTGTCGCAGATGAAGTCATGCGCATTAGCTATCTTGGCAGCCTTAATGATATCTTCATCCGTAGCAGAGTCCACACCGAAGGAGATATTATTACGGAAGGAGTCATTGAAGAGTATGGCCTCCTGGTTGACATTTCCTATGAGTTGGCGCAAATCGTGTATGCCCAAGTCTTTCACGTTAACACCGTCAATAAGCACCTCGCCCTCTTGTGCGTCATAATAGCGTGGTATGAGGTCTACCAACGTAGACTTTCCACTGCCACTCTGTCCCACAAAAGCTATGGTCTTGCCTTTTGGTATCACAAGATTGATGTCCTTGAGAACCCATTGCTCTGCATAGCGGAAACTGACATGGCGAAACTCTATCTGACCGGTGAACTCCTCAATATGAACAGGATTCTCCTTCTCCTTGATGGCAGTTTCTGCGAGCAGTATCTTGTCTATTCGCTCCATCGAAGCAAGACCCTTGGGAATGTTGTAGCTTGCCCTGGAGAATTCCTTGAGCGGATTTATTATGGAATAGAGTATCACCATATAATATATAAAGGTGGGACCCGACAGAGTGTTGCCGTTAAGCACAAGCACACCGCCAAACCACAGCACGATGACAATCATCACGGTGCCGAGGAATTCCGACATAGGGTGAGCCATCTGCTGACGCACTGCCACACGTGTCACCTGATTGCGATAAGATGTATTCGTGCGGTCAAAGCGCTGGTTCATCTTCTCCTCTGCAGCAAAAGCCTTTATAATGCGGAGTCCACCGAGGGTCTCCTCCACCTGACTCATAGTGTCGCTCCATGTAGCCTGAGCCGTCACCGACTGAGCCTTGAGCTTTCTGCCAACATAACCCATAAACCATCCGAAGAGTGGAACAAAAAGCAGGGTGAACAATGTGAGCTGCCATGATATCACAATGAGAGTGACAAAATAGGCAACTATCAGCACTGGGTTTTTGAATAGCATGTCGAGAGACGACATGATGCTGCCTTCTATCTCCTGCACATCACCCGACATGCGGGCAATGATGTCGCCCTTGCGCTCCTCAGAGAAGAATCCGAGCGAGAGCGATGTTATCTTACGGTAGAGTTGGTTGCGGATGTCGCGCACCACACCTGTACGAATCGGTATGATTGTGGCAGAAGACAGGAAATAGGCTCCTGTCTTCATGAATGTGGTGACAATGAGAAACAATCCTATGAAGAGCACGGTCGTGGATGCACCGAAAACTTCGATGAGGTGCTGCACGAAGTAGTTCATGTTGTTTGTTGCCACTTCCTTCAGTCCTCCCTCGCTCCACGCCATATAGCGGGTTACCTCGACTGCATCATCTGTCTTGAAGATTATCTGCAGTATAGGGATGATGGCTGCAAACGAGAAAATATTAAGCACTGCCGACAGTATATTGAATATCAGCGACAGTACCAGATATTTCTTGTAGGGAGGCACGAAGCGCCTCAACACTTTCATGAATTCTCTCATTGGAGTATCTCTATGTTTTTTGCTGCTATGTTACTTAATCCTTTATACGCTCACCGAAAAGTGTGGCACTTGTCGAACCGGTAATCTTCACCCTTACAGTGTCGCCGATATGCTCATCGGTCTTGTCAAACACCACCATCTTGTTCTGTGAAGTACGTCCGCACATCTGCTGGCGAGAGCGCTTGCTAAAGCCTTCCACGAGCACGTCAAACTCCTTGCCCTCGTCTTTCTTGTATTGTTCGGCAGAAATCTCTGTCTGCAACTTTATCATCTCGTTGAGACGGCGTATCTTCTCTTCCTCTGCAACATTGTCGGGCAGATGTTTTGAAGCATATGTGCCAGGACGCTCAGAGTATTTGAACATGAAAGCAGAGTCATAGCCCACCTTCTTCATCAGGTCGAGCGACATCTGGTGGTCTTCGATTGTCTCATCATGATAACCCACGAAGATATCTGTGGTGATGGAGCACTCAGGAATGATGCGGCGTATGGCAGCCACACGGTCGAGATACCACTCTATGGTATACTTACGGTTCATGAGTTTCAGAATCTTGTCCGAGCCACTCTGCACCGGCAGGTGTATGTGCTTGCAGATGTTGTCATGCGAAGCTATCACCTGCAGAGTTTCGTCACTCATATCCTTTGGGTGCGATGTAGTGAAGCGCACTCTCATGCCCGGCACTGCCTCTGCCACCATGGCAAGCAACTGTGGGAATGTGACATCTTCACCACCATTGTCATTTTTGAGGGCATGATAGGAGTTGACATTCTGTCCGAGCAGAGTCACTTCCTTGAATTTGCGTGCCTCAAGGTCTTTCACCTCTTTGATGATGCTCTCCACCTCACGGCTGCGCTCACGTCCACGTGTATAGGGCACGATGCAGTAGTGGCAGAAGTTGTTGCAACCACGCATGATGCTCACAAAACCGCTGAGATGATTGCCTGGCATACGCTGTGGCACTATCTCCTTGTATGTTTCTGTTGTGGATAGTTCTATGTTGATGGCCTTCCTGCCCATCTCGCACTGTGCGATGAGGTCTGGCAGGTTCATGTAGGAATCAGGTCCTGCCACCAGGTCAGCATGATGATTTTCCAGCAAATCTTCTTTCACTCTCTCAGCCATGCATCCCAGCACACCGAGAATCACCTTTCGTCCTTCCTTCTTATTCAGTGCATGTAGAGTGTCAAGACGATGATAAATCTTGTTTTCTGCATTTTCGCGCACTGAGCAGGTGTTAAGGAAGATGGCGTCTGCGAGGCTTTCATCCTCGCAGACGTCGTAACCTGCCATTCCCATCACGGATGCCACGACTTCAGAGTCAGCCACGTTCATCTGGCAACCGTAGGTTTCGATGTATAGTTTCTTCATTCTGTCCTTTAGAATAGGATATTTTTATTTTTTGCTTGCAGCCTTTGCTTCCTTGTCTGCCTGTGTCTCCACACTCACCACCTCTACGGTGAAAATCAGAGTAGAATAAGGCTTGATCTTTCCTGCCTGACGCTCGCCATAGGCAAGTTCCTGTGGTATGTAGAGTTCCCACTTCGAACCCTCTGGCATGAGGCAGAGAGCTTCTGTCCATCCCTTAATCACTTGATCAGGACGGAATGTAGTGGTGTCGGGATTACGCTTGTAACTTGAATCGAAGACTGTGCCGTCGATCATCTTTCCCTCATACTTCACTGTGACATTGTCTGACTTTGTAGCCACCTTGCCCTTACCAGGAGTGATGACCTTATACTGCAGACCTGAAGGCAGAGTCACAATGCCCTCCTTCATCTTGTTGTCCTCAAGCCACTTGGTGTTCTCTGCTATGTAGGCAGCATTCTTTATCTTGTCGTCAGCAGCCTGACGCGCCTTGACATACTCCAAAGCTGTCGTCTCATTGAAAGCGGCAGTATCAGACTTTGCTCCGTCCATGAATCCTCTGTAGAACATGTCTGCATCGATGGAATCGGGAGTTTCCTCAAAGTTTGTCTTGTTTTGTGGGAGTATCTGCTTCTGCACCTGTGCGGAAATCTGCACACCAGCATTGTAAGCTACATATTTTGGATCACTGCCCTTTGCTATGGCTTCATAGAAACCTTTCTCGAAGTCTGCCATGAACATGGTGTCAAGATTGAAAGATCTCTGCAGATAATTCATCAGTCCACGAGTGGCGGTGTAGCCAGCAGCATAACTTGTGCTGTCACGAGATGTGAGAAGGCTGAGTGGAGTCTTCTCCACTGCCAACTCGGTGTCGGCTGTTTTTTTCTTTTTCTTGTCTTTCTTGCTGCCCGCATTGGCCACAAGAGAAGTGCTTGCCAAAATGACAAGCACCATGAATAATATCTTCTTCATCTTATGTTTTTACTTTTCGATGCTTAGAAGTTCAATCTTGAATACAAGAGCAGAGAATGGCTTGATCTGACCCATCTCGCGCTCACCGTAAGCAAGTTCCTGAGGAATGTAAACCTCCCATACAGAACCTACAGGCATCTTTGTCAACACCTCTGTCCAACCCTTGATAACCTGATTTGCACGCATTGTTGCAGGAGTACCACGCTTGTAGGAAGAATCGAATACTGTGTCGTTAACAAGACGACCCTCGTAGTTAACCTTTATCAGAGAAGTGTCAGCAGGGATAGCTCCTGTTCCTTCCTTGATAACCTTATACTGCACACCTGAAGGCAGAGTCTTCACACCTGGCTTCTTGCTATTGGCAGCGAGGAACTTCTCACCAGCCTTCTTGTTGGCACCATACTGCTCCTCAGCTACCTTTGCCTTGATCTGCTGCATCTTTGTCTGGAATATCACCTGAGCCTCCTCAGCTGACATCAGACCCTTGCTATTGGTAGCACCAGTAACGAAACCAGCCATGAAGTTCTTCAGAGAGATTGTCTTTGTAGAGTCATCACCGAAGATTTCGTGGTTGATGCCTGGTATCATCTGTGTGCTTATCTGCTGGCCAATCTGCACACCTGCATAGTAAGCTGCCTTCTTCTTGTCATCGCCCACGTTCACACCGTCATTAAGACCCTTGATGAACTGATCGATATAAGTTGTGTCCATACCCATACGGCCTACGAGATATTCGCGAAGACCCTGTGTCTGTGCCAAACCGATGGCATAGCTCATCGTGTCAACATCACTTTTCAGGTTTGCCTTTGGGGTAGAATTGCCACATGCAGTAAATGCGGCTGCAGCGACTGCTACGAACGCTGCGATTACTAATTTCTTCATTTTTGTTTTGTTATTTAGTATTGTTAATGTTCCGCGTTATTTCACCTCTATGAGTTCCACATCAAATACGAGTGCGCTGAATGGAGGTATTGAAGCTCCTGCTCCACGCTCTCCGTAACCCAGCTCATAAGGAATGAAGAAGCGATACTTTGCTCCTTCCTGCATCAGCTGCAGACCTTCTGTCCATCCAGCTATAACCTGATTGAGTGGGAATGTAGCTGGCTCGCCACGCTTGATACTTGAATCAAACATCTTGCCGTCAATGAGTGTACCCTCATAGTGGCACACCACTGTATCTGTAGCTGATGGCTTCTTGCCGTTACCTTCCTTGAGCACTTCATACTGCAAACCGCTTGCTGTCACATGCACATTCTCCTTGGCTGCGTTGTCAGCAAGATACTTCTCACCTGCAGTCTTGTTCTCCTGGAAACGCTCAGCTGCAGCAGCACGCTGCTTCTGCTCCTGCTCCATGAAGAATTGCTGCACGATGGCCTGAGCCTCATCGTCCTTCAACTGCTTGTTGTCAGCGAGAGCATCCTTGATGGCCTGTGCGAAATCATCGATGTTAAGGTTTTCTGCACCCATATCCTTCAACTGGCTACCGATGCCCAATCCTAAAGCATAGCTTACTTTGTCCATTTTTCTTTATCGTTTTATTTGTTAATTAATCAATGAATGCTTGCGCATACTCCATGCGCACATACAATGCAAAGTTACATCTTTTATTCCTTTTTCTCTGTAGCCACTTGTACTTATTATGCATTTTTAGTAAATTTGCCTTGACTAAAACTCTTGGTAGCTATGAAGAAAATAGTATTTCTGACAGGTGCAGGAATGTCTGTAGAGAGCGGATTCAAGACATTCCGCGGAAGTGACGGATTATGGGAGAACTATCCCGTGCAGCAGATAGCCACTCATGAAGGATGGCTTGCTGACCCTGAACTGGTGACAAACTTCTACAATATGCTCCGCCACAAACTTTATTCTGCGCAACCTTGCGAGGGACACAAACTTGTCGCCCAACTCGAGGACGATTATGACGTGACAGTGATAACGCAGAATGTGGATAATCTGCACGAAAAGGCTGGTTCGACTGATGTCATACACCTGCACGGTGAACTGACAAAAGTTTGCTCCTCACGCGACCCATATAACCCTCACTTCATACAGGAACTCACCGAAGATAACTGCGACGTGACACCCGGCACAAAAGCTGGCGACGGTTCACTTTTGCGCCCTTTCATCGTGTTCTTCAATGAAAATGTGCCTATGATAGAACCGGCAATAGAGAAGGTGCAACAGGCTGATATCTTCGTTATTATCGGTACGTCACTCAACGTGTATCCCGCAGCAGGACTTTCTGCCTACGTAAGACCAGGAACACCGATTTATCTCATTGACCCGAATGTAGTAAAATACAATACTGCCACACCCGTGACACAGATATGCAAAGGAGCTTCGGAAGGAATGAAGGAACTGTGCCACATACTGGAAGGGAATGGCGAAAAGTGAAAAAACGTTGCAACTTGCGCTTATTAGCAATTTCGTTTGTAACTTTGTAACCGTATGAACACATCTTCCGACATCGCATACATGCGCCATGCCATGGCTCTCGCCCAAAGAGGTGAAGGTCATGTCAACCCCAATCCGCTTGTAGGAGCTGTGATAGTGGGCAATAACGGCAATGGCGAGGAATACATCATTGCTGAGGGATGGCATCACAAATATGGCGAACTGCATGCCGAGCGTGACGCTTTCCGACATGCCGACGAGACAGGTACAGACTGCAAGGGAGCAACGATGTATGTCACTCTCGAACCTTGTTGCCACCACGGTCACCAACCTCCTTGCACAGAGGCGATAATAGAGCATGGAATAAAACGCGTGGTAGTGGGACTTGCCGACCCTAACCCGCTTGTAGCTGGCAAGGGAGTCTCACAACTAAAAGAAGCAGGCATCGAGGTAGAGATGATAGGCGGAACCGACGAGGGAAAGCAACTGGAAGAGGAACTGCGCTATCAGAACCGAGTATTCCTGCATCATATGACCTCTTGGCGTCCTTGGGTAGTGATGAAATATGCCATGACCATAGACGGCAAGATATGCACTTCATCGGGCGACTCACGATGGGTCAGCGGTGAAGAGTCTCGTAAGCGTGTCCACAAGATGAGAAACGAGTTTATGGCCATCATGTGCGGCATCGGTACGGTACTTGCCGACGACCCTATGCTCAATACGAGAATCGAAGGATGCAACGACGCTCGCAATCCCATAAGAATAATTGCCGACCGTCATCTACGTCTGCCTCTTGACAGTCGCATAGCAACCACCGCCGACGACATCCCCACAATAGTGGCACATGCCGAAGGGGCTGACTGGAAGAAGAAGGAAGCTCTGCATGAACTGGGCATACGCACATGGCAATGCGACTCCTTGGAATCGCTTCTTCACAGGATGCACGACGAGGGTATAGACGGCATGATACTCGAGGGTGGCGGCACTCTCAACGAGTCTTTCGTACGTGAAGGTTTCGTGGATGAAGTCTTTGCATTCATTGCCCCTAAAATGGTAGGCGGCGTAGAGGCAAAAACTCCAGTAGAAGGAAGAGGAATCATGCGCATGGCAGACGCCGTAAAACTCAAAGACGTAAAGATAGAAACATTGAAGGACGACATCCTGATAAAGGCATTATGTTCACAGGAATAATAGAAGAAATAGGTCGCATAAGGAGTATCCATCGCGGTGTAAGGAGTTTCACTCTTGCTGTGGATGCCACGGAGATTATGTCTGACGTCAAGATTGGCGACAGCATAGCCACTAATGGTGTATGCCTCACGGTGACATCCATCACGCCCGACGGTTTCACTGCTGATGTGATGCCCGAAACTGTGAACCGCACAGCACTTAGCCAACTACAGACAGGAAGTGAGGTTAACCTCGAGCGGGCACTGACTCTCAGCAGTCGACTGGGAGGACATATAGTAAGCGGTCATGTGGACGGCACTGGATATATCGCCAGCATAAGACGCGACGACAATGCGGTGTGGATTACAATAAACTGCGACAGCAAGCTATTGCGCTACATAACGGAAAAGGGTTCCATTACCATACAAGGCATAAGCCTCACTGTCGCACAGGTGTTTCCTGACGGTTTTTCCGTAAGTCTCATCCCTCACACACAGCAGATGACAACACTCCACTCGGCACGAAGGGGAGACTTGGTAAACCTTGAGAACGACGTGATAGCAAAATACACCGAGCGACTGCTCGGCATCGATACACAGAAAAACGAGTCATTAACAGAAAAACTAAGACTTTTATGAACACTATAGAAGAAGCTCTCGACGCACTGCGTGCAGGTAAATGCATATTGGCTGTCGACGACCCTAACCGCGAGAACGAGGGCGACCTCATCTGTGCGGCTGAATTTGCCACCACAGCAAATGTCAACATGATGGCTTCGCTGGCAAAAGGACTCATCTGCATGCCTATGAGCCGTGAGATATGCAATAAGCTCAACCTCCCGCAGATGGTTGCCAACAATAGCGACAACCACATGACGGCTTTCACCGTGAGCATCGACCATGTGTCGACAACAACTGGTATATCTGCCGTAGAACGAAGCATCACTGCCATGGCAACTGTTGCCGACGGTGCCCAGCCTACTGACTTCCGTCGTCCTGGACACATGTTCCCATTGCAGGCTCGCGAGGGAGGCGTTCTCGTGAGAAGTGGTCACACAGAGGCTACTGTAGACCTCTGCCGCCTGGCAGGACTTAAGGAGTGCGGACTTTGCTGCGAGATAATGCGTGAGGACGGCACCATGATGCGTCGCACCGAACTGACAGAATTTGCTAAGGAGCACAATCTGGTGATGATTTCCATCGCCGACCTCATTGCCTACAGACGCAAGACCGAGAAGCTCGTGGATCGTGTAACAGAAGCTGACCTGCCTACAAAATATGGCACTTTCCGTGCTTACGGATATGTGAACAGCGTGACTGGCGAACACCATGTGGCTCTCGTAAAGGGTGATGTCACTACCGACGAGCCTGTGCTCTGCCGTGTACACTCGGAATGTCTCACTGGCGATGCCTTCGGCAGTCTGCGTTGCGACTGTGGCGAGCAGTTGGCTGAAGCCTTGAGAAGAATAGAGAAGCGAGGCAGAGGAGTGCTCCTATATCTTCGCCAAGAGGGTCGTGGCATAGGACTCATCAACAAGTTGAAGGCTTACAATCTGCAAGACCACGGCATGGACACTGTGGAGGCAAACATCGCTCTGGGCTTTGCTGCCGACCTGAGAGAATACGGCACAGGAGCATCCATCCTTGCTGACCTTGGCATACACAAACTCTTGCTCATGACCAACAATCCACTGAAGATACAGGGACTTGACGGTTTTGGACTTGAGGTAGTGGGACGCGAACCTATAGAGATGACGTGCAACGAGAAGGACGAGTTCTACATGTATACCAAATATGCAAAGATGGGACACCTCCTTCATGTCACCGACGTGAAGTCCATTCTCGAAAAGCACGCCAAGATGACTGAAGAAAACAACGAAAAACAATAATCATACAATTATGAAAATACTTGAAGGAAAACTTGTTGCCGAAGGACAGAAGATTGCCATCGTAGCATCAAGATTCAATGACTTTATCGTTTCTCACCTTATAACAGGTGCCGAGGACTGCTTCGTGCGTCATGGCGGCAACACCGACGACCTCACTCTCGCCTATGTGCCTGGAGCTTTCGAGATTCCTCTCATGGCAAAGAAACTTGCTGAATCGGGCAAATATGATGCTGTGGTATGTCTCGGAGCTGTCATCAGAGGAGCTACTCCACACTTCGACATGGTGGCAAATGAATCTGCCAAGGGCATCGCTTCGGCAGCAATGACATCTGGTGTGCCTGTACTCAACGGAATCCTCACCACTGACTCTATAGAGCAGGCGGTGGAGCGTGCAGGAACAAAAGCTGGCAACAAGGGTGCCGACGCAATGATTTCTGCCATTGAGATGATTAATCTCGGTAAGTTGGCATAAGATAAATACTATGGATACAAAAAAGGCGCAGTCAAATGACCGCGCCTTTTTTTGTATCCATAGTATATGTTACCTATTATTCTCTCCTGCCACCGAAGATACGGAGCAAATAGAGAAAGAGGTTAACAAAGTCGAGATAGAGGGAGAGAGCTCCGACGAGCGCCTGCTTCTGTGCACTCTCGTCCATATAGTCAGCATTGGCAAGCATCATCTTTATCTTCTGTGTGTCCCAAGCGGTCAAGCCGACAAAAATGAGCACACCTACGTAACTAAGGATAAGGTCAAGCAATGAGTTGCCAATGAAGGCATTAACCACTGTAGCTATGAGAAGTCCGATGAAAGCCATGAGGAGCAACTTGCCCATAGAACTCAAGTCGGTCTTTGTCATTGCGCCATAGGCTGACATCACTCCGAAGGTGGCTGCACAGATGAAGAATGTCGAGGCTATCGATGACATGGTGTATACAAGGAATATGCATGACAATGTAACACCATTAAGTACGGAATAGCCGACAAACATAAGCGTGGCTGTTGTCAGCGAGAGTTTGTGCAGTCGTGCTGTCAATAACATCACCATGGCAAGTTCAGCAATGATGAGTCCGAAGAACACTATCCTGCTGCTGAAGATGAGGTTGATGAGATTAGGACTTATGGCAACTCCATAGGCTGTGATGCCTGTGATGACAAGTGCCATAGCCATCCATGTGTAGACCTTTCTTATAAGTGCAGGCACGGCGATGCGTCTGCCTTCGAGTTGGTCAATCTGTCTGTAGAATTCGTCTTTTTCCATTTTAATTCATTTATAAATAATAGTTTCTCTGTCTGTATATAACGCTGGACTGTCATTCAAACATTGTTCAAATAGCATGCCAACGTCATTTGTGTCAGACTTGGCAAAGTTAGTCTTTTTATGCGAAAACATACTACACAGGGCATAACGTTAATACTTTTTTGCTAACTTTGTGCATTATGAGTCTTAGAGAACTGACATTACGTCTGTCGCAAAGATATGAGCAGGGAGAGGCACGCGCCATACTGAGGATAGTCATGGAGAGTGCTTTTCACTTGTCATGGACTGATGTGCTTTGCGGAGCTATCGACAGCCTTTCCGCTGAACAGCAGGAGAAATTGGAAAACATAATAACCCAGTTGGAGAAAGGCATACCCGTGCAGTATGTCTTGGGCGAAGCTTTGTTTTGCGACCGCATATTCCATGTGGAGGAAGGAGTACTTATCCCTCGCCCTGAAACAGAACTTCTGATTGAAGAATGCCACGGTTATGAACAGGACGCAAAGTTGCGTGTGCTTGACATAGGTACTGGCAGCGGATGCATAGCCACCACAATAGCTTTGGATTATCCATCATGGACTGTCGAGGGATGGGACATCAGCGACATCGCTCTGTGCATAGCAAAAGGCAATGCACAGAGGCTCGGAGCCGACAACGTGACATTCCGCAGGATGGATATCCTCGACAGTCATATAAACAGTTTGGAGAAATACGACATCATCGTGAGCAATCCTCCTTACATCTGCGAGAAGGAACGCAGGGATATGGAATCAATTGTCATAGACCACGAACCCAGTCTTGCCTTGTTTGTTCCTGACGACGACCCTCTGAGATTCTACAAGGCTATCACCACTTTTGCAAAAAGTCATCTCAATGATGGAGGAAAACTTGCATTCGAAATCAACAGGGCATATTACAATGAGGTGGCTCAATTGCTCACGGAATCAGGATTCCACGATGTGGAGATAAAGAAAGACCAGTTTGACAACTACAGGATAGTGGGAGGACGCTTATGACAGAACAACAGGCACTCATGAAACTCACCGCTCTGTGCTCAGGAGCAGAACACTGCTCTTATGAGATGACAGAGAAGATGAAGAAATGGGAGATTGACGAGGAGACTCAAGCCCGCATAATGGAATATCTCACGATGGAGAAATATGTTGACGACAGTCGCTTCTGCCGTGCCTTCATACGTGAGAAGATGCGATTCAACAAGTGGGGCAGACGCAAGATAGAACTTGCTCTCTTCCAAAAGCGCATCGACAGGAAGATGGCAGCAGAGGCTCTTGACGAGGTTGACACAGGAGAATATATCGCCATCCTTCGCCCTATGCTGCGACAGAAGGAACGGTCGGTGAAGGCAAACAGTGAATATGAGAAGAATATGAAACTCATAAAGTTTGCCATGAGCCGTGGGTTTACTTTTGATGTCATAAAAGAATGTCTCTCTGGCGACATGGACGACATAGACGACAGCCTATGCTGACCGCCCTACTCGACTTCATCTCTCCCAGAGCCTGTCGCATCTGCGGTAAGCGGTTGAGCAAGGCAGAGGAAGAGATCTGCACCGTTTGCAACCGCCATTTGCCTCGCACGGTTTATGCCTCAGTGCCTTATGACAACAATATGGCAAAGCGTTTTTGGGGACGCTTCAATATAGAGCGGGCGGCAGCCCTCTTCTTCTATGAATCGCACAACTCTCCCAGCCGACTCATCCACGAACTAAAATATCACGGAAAGGAAGAACTTGGCGTGTGGCTCGGACGCATCACGGCAGAGGAATTTTCTTCTCACGGCTTCTTTGATGGCATCGAAATGATAGTGCCTGTTCCCATAACATGGAGACGACGATGGAAACGTGGCTACAACCAAAGTGATGCCATAGCACGCGGTGTATCAGAGGTGACAGGAATACCTGTAAACACAAAGGCTCTAAAAAGAACCGACTTCAGCAAGAGCCAAACACAACTCTCTGCATCTGAGCGTATGGAAAATGTAGTGAATGCTTTCTGCATACGCAAGGGGAAAGGTATTGAGGGCAAACACATTCTGCTTATCGACGACATCGTGACCACGGGTGCCACCGTCAGCGAATGTGGTAAGCAACTGGAAAAGGCGGGAGCAGAGAAAATAAGCGTCTTGTCCATAGGGTGTACAAAAATATAAATTGATGCTCCTATATCGGATTTATTTGTTACTTTTGCATAGTATTTACTTAACACGTTGATTTTATGGATTCTATAAAGAAACAGTTTGCAACCAAACTTCTTGGTATCAAGGCTATTAAACTTCAGCCCAACGATCCTTTCACATGGGCATCAGGATGGCGTTCACCAATATACACAGACAACCGTAAGACGCTGGCTTACCCAGAGATACGTTCGTTTGTAAAGCAGGAACTCGTTCACTTGGTGCATGAGCATTTCCCAGAGGCAGTGGCAGTGGCAGGTGTTGCTACCGGTGCCATCGCACAGGGTGCACTCGTGGCTGAAGAGCTCGGCATGCCATTCTGCTATGTAAGGTCGAAACCAAAGGATCACGGCATGGGCAACCTCATCGAGGGCACACTGCCTGAAGGCGCCAAGGTGGTGGTGATAGAAGACCTCATCTCTACTGGCGGTTCATCACTGAAGGCTGTGGAGGCATTGCGCCAGGCTGGCTTTGATGTTGTCGGCATGGTGGCAAGCTACACCTATGGCTTCCCTGTTGCAGAAGAGGCTTTCAAGGCTGCAGGAGTGAAACTCGTCACCATCTGCGACTATGATGCCACTACCGAGATAGCAGCCGAGGTGGGATATATCAAGGCAGAAGACCTTGAGGTGCTGAAAGAATGGAGAAAGAGTCCTTCCACATGGATGCAGGACTAAGACAGCGAACATAGACACACACATTTTATCCGACACTGTAAGAAAGACATGAAAGAAAGCAGTTCCGTAAAACCCGTAAACGCTCCTGTAGAGCGTGTCTACGCCACTCTGTCAAACTTGGAGAACCTGCGTCCGCTACTCGAGAGAGCACGCACTGATGAGAATCTGAAGGAGAAGATGCGCGAGGCAGGACAGGCAAATGCCCTCGACAGCCTTGCCAATGTCACACTGACAAGCGACAGCATAAGCGTGCCAGCCGCCATGGTGGGCACCATCTCGCTGACAATAATAGAGCGCGAAGAAAACAAGTGCATAAAGTTTGTCACCGACAAGTCGCCCGTAAGGGCCACTCTTTGGATACAGGTATTGCCTGTGACAGACCTGACAAGCAAGATGAAACTCACTGTCGATGCAGACATCCCGTTCATGCTGAAAGCCATGATAGGATCTAAGGTAAAGAAGGGCATCGAACAAGTGGCTGACGCACTGGCAATGATAAACTACTAAGAATTCACACACACACTCATTTCACACAACACAACGATGGCAGACAAAAACAACACAGGAGCTAACAAACTGTGGTCAAAAGGATATGACATAAACTCTGAGATAGAACGCTTCACTGTGGGCAAAGACCGCGAGATGGATCTCTATCTAGCCAAGTACGACGTGCTTGGCAGTATGGCGCACATCACTATGCTGGAGAGCATCGGGCTCATCGGCAAGGACGAATTGCCGGCATTGCTCGCTGAACTGAAGAATATCTATGCCATCTGCGAGCGTGGAGAGTTTGTCATCGAGGAAGGCATCGAGGATGTGCACTCTCAGGTGGAACTCATGCTCACACGCAAGCTTGGCGACATGGGCAAGAAGATTCACTCTGGAAGAAGTCGCAATGACCAGGTACTGGTAGACCTGAAACTGTTTACACGCGCTGCACTGAAGGACATCGTAAGTTGTGTGGATGACCTGTTTAAGGAACTCATTCAGAAGAGCAACCAGTATAAGGACATCCTTATGCCTGGCTACACTCACTTGCAGATAGCCATGCCGTCAAGCTTCGGCTTGTGGTTTGGTGCTTATGCAGAGAGTCTCACCGACGACATGCTGTTCCTGCAGGCTGCATATAAGATGACAAACCGCAACCCGCTGGGTTCTGCAGCAGGTTACGGTTCGTCATTCCCTCTCAACCGCCAGATGACCACCGACCTCCTGGGATTTGATTCTATGGACTACAATGTGGTGTATGCCCAAATGGGACGTGGCAAGATGGAGCGCAATGTTGCCTATGCACTGGCTTCTGTGGCTGGCACAGTGGCAAAGATGGCTTTTGATGCATGCATGTTTAATAGCCAGAACTTCGGTTTTGTAAAACTTCCAAAGGAATGCACCACAGGATCGTCTATCATGCCTCACAAGAAGAATCCTGATGTCTTCGAACTCATACGTGCCAAGTGCAACAAAATACAGGCTCTGCCACAACAGGTGCTCCTGATAATGAACAATCTGCCTGTGGGCTATTTCCGCGACTTGCAGATGATAAAGGAAGTGTTCCTGCCTGCCTTCGACGAACTGAAGGACTGTCTGCAGATGGCAGCATACATCATCAATCGCATGGAGGTCAACGAGCACATTCTCGACAACCCTATGTATGACCCAATGTTCTCTGTGGAAGAGGTCAACAGACTCGCTTCCGAGGGCATGCCGTTCCGTGATGCCTACAAGAAGGTGGGACTCGACATAGAGGCTGGACAGTTTACTCCCGACAAGAACATACACCACACTCACGAGGGTTCTATCGGCAATCTGTGCAACGACCGCATAGAGGCTCTCATGCAGACAGTGCTCGACGGTTTCCATTTTGAAAAGGTTGAGAATGCGGAAAAGAAACTTCTTGCTTAGCATCTTGGCTTGCCTGCCCTTGGTGGCATGTAATAATGCCATCGACGAATACTGCCATCGCCCATGCTACATCGTCATCAACAATGCCGAGCATGTGGATGCCACGCTGGCAGCAGCGATGAACAGTTTGTCGCCAGGCACTTTCTGCCTTATACGCAAGACCATGTCAGGTGGAGCAAGTCAGTTTTCCTTTTCCACCAACACAGGACTGTCGTCCACCCAACTGTTCACAGCCAAGGAACAGCGCATGTCGCTTATTTTCGGGCTCAACAACGGAGTAATCGTGGGATATGGCAATGCCGACTATCCCGCGACATTCTATGCCTATGACTATGAATGCCCCAACTGCTTCGATCCTGACGCTGTTCCTGTGAAGAGCAAACCGCTGACTATGGACGAGAAAGGTCATGCCACCTGCAAAGTTTGTGGCAGGGTGTATGACCTGAACAACCGCGGATATATCATCGAAGGGGAAACACAAAACTCGCTTCCCCTCAACCGTTTTCCTGCCAACACCTCTGGTCCCCAGGGAGTGCTTGTCGTACAATAGTAACCATAGGAGATACAGAAAGGGGTGAAACGTTCATTTGAACGCCCCACCCCCAACTCAATTAAAACTTATGAGAAGTCTGCAATCAGATTTCTTTCTTTACTTCACAACAATCTTCTGAGAACGGATAATGCTGCCCTTCTGCATCTTCACGATGTAGATGCCCTTAGCGAGAGTAGCAGTCTCGATAGATGTAGGATTAGCAAGATAGTTTACTGTAGCACCTGTTGAGCTATAGATCCATGCCTTGTCTGCATTCTGGAAGTTAATCTTGCCATCTTCTACCTCAGCCTTAGAGATTTCACCATTCACATTATTGATACCGTCTGCAACAAGACCTTCTGGCTCATCTGCTACGCCCTGGTCGTGAACATCAACTGGAGCTGGACGCTCTGGGTTATTACCGCTGATTTCCACGCTGAAGTCCATAGAGAAGCCCTTGTTGTGGAGACCTGTAGGAAGGAAGTCGCCAGCAAACCAAGCGTCAGAGAATACGATGCGCAGACGGCTCTTGCCTGTCACTGCATCCTCAGGAACTGTGAATGTGCATGAGATGCCCTCTGTCTCAAACTCTGGAGAAGAAGCACGGATCTTACCGAGGAAGAACAGACGCTCACCATTGTCAGGATCATCGCTGATATCAGTAGGATTGAATGTATGGTCGCCATTGAGGTCAATCCATCCACCTGCGAAGCAATAGCGCAGACCATCAGTCTTTCTAACACCATTATAGAGTGCATTTGAAGTGTCGAAACACTTGAGTTTGAGAGTAACAGTCTGACCCTGCTTAACCTTCAGCACGAGGTCTGTCTGGTCGTCATACTGGCTACCGTCGAGTACAGGATGATCTGTGTGGTAGTCGAGGTTCTGGTCTGCACCTGTTGTTGTAACATCTGTCACATAACGCTGTTGGCGTGCGATGTCAGCTCCATCACAACTTGGATTCATCTCGCTGATGCCATAAGATGTGTCCTTCTTTGAAGGAAGTGTAGACTGGTCTGCACGTGGCACCTGTACCCACTGCACTGGAGAGTAGGTCTTGAGGTCGGTAGAAACCGCACGCACACCGATGAATGGATCATCGTCAGCACTCTCGAAGGTGATGTCGCTGATGAGGTCAGCCCAAGAGGTAGTACGGCCGATTTCTGACACTCTGCCGTCCTCGCCATTCTTATAGAGTACTTCGAAGTGGTCGATATTAGCCTCGTCGTTGTAAACGAGTCCCCACTCTGCACGCTTCTCAGCTTTTGCGTCTACATCCCAGTAAACCTTTGCGGTGAGAGTAGTCTTGGTCTCGTCCTTAACTTCCACTACAACATCCTTTACATTTGCTGGAGTAGCCTTCACAGCATCGTTGATCTCGAGCTTGCCTACATAGAGAGTGTAGTTGTCATCGCTACCCTTTACGCGCAGACCGATGTTCTGGATAACGTCGCCCTTTGACAGACCTGCGATAGCAATCTGCTTCTCTTCCCAAGTAGTACCATTGATGTCGCCTACTGGAGTCTCTACCCATGTGCCGTCAGCCTTCTGCACGATGACATAGAGGTTAGAAGGATTAACACCCATCAGGCAGTTCTTTACAGCCACCTTTGCGAATGCTGTACCAGCAGAGACGGTGAGGTTGGTCTTGTAGAGGATGATGTCTGAACCAGCAGATGTTGCCTTGCCCTGGAGAAGGAGTGAAGAACCGCCGATATACTGGTCAACATGTGTGAATGAAGCCTCTATATCTGTGTTTACAGTCTGTGTGCCAGGGTTAACGATGAGCCAACGGTATGTAGGAACTACATCCTGGTTAGCCATGTTATACCATGAACCTGCTGTCTTCTTTCCTTTGTAAGCATAGCGGTCGCCATTACCAAGGTTGAAGTTTGTAGCGAATGGCAGGTAGCCTGAGACGCTTGAACGCTCTGGAATCCATGTTGCCAGACCTGCATATGTAGAGAGTGGAGCCTTGCCGTCAGATGTTGTTTCCCATTCGTTGCCTGTGTCGCTGATAGCTGGACGGTCAAGAGGATTGCGGTTACCACCAGACATTGCACGCTCGAGCAAATACTGATAGTTAGCCTGACGTGAATAAGAGTCGTCACCATTGTTG
This sequence comes from bacterium, assembly GCA_963601795.1. GTDB lineage: Bacteria > Bacteroidota > Bacteroidia > Bacteroidales > Bacteroidaceae > Prevotella. The sequence goes on from CAVCGK010000005.1 coordinate 89,819, forward strand.
TAAGACCAGAAACGGCTTGATGCGTGTTCACCCCAGAGGCATACACCCACCTGCTTAGCATACTCGTCTTCATTAAGTGCGCTCCAACGACGGTTCATGCTTACAATCCATACACCTGCATAGAGACCATCGGTAGTACCCATTGAGTTGATGGCAGTCTTTGCAGAAGATGACATGTTGTAAGAGAAGTCACTTGATGCATAATTAAGCATAGTGTCGTGTGTGCGACCGTTCTCGTCACCGAAGAGACCTGACACATTCCATGAGCTCAATGATGATGCTGATGTGTAGATACCTGTGTGGAAATTATCGAAACCATGCTTCTCTGCTGACTTGTGCAGTGCCTGGTGGAATGCCACTACATCATCATCTGTATAGCCTGAATCCTCCCAGTTGTAGTTGATACCGTCGAAGCCGAAATACATCAGACAGTTGATGATAGGCTCTACATACTTGAACGAACCGTCATCATTCTTTGCCGAAAGGAATGTCATCCAGTCGTCAGCTCCGGCGCTGGTGTCACCGCCAGTAGTATCAAAGAACTTGATACCGCTATAGATGTCAGAACCATTCTTGTGGGCTGCGTCTGTCCATGCTGCAGGAGCAGAGAAGAAGCCGTGGTTCCAAGAACCGAAGATATTAGTGTAGTTCCACATTGAGAACACATCACTGTCGAAAGTAGAGGAAGGCTGTCCTACTGAGGAGTCCTTACCCTGATCCATAGGAAGGTTCATCCAGAGGTTACGCTTCTCATAGGTGTCCTTGATGAGACGACCGCTGCGGTCGAGGATGCCCTTGTTGCGCACGTGTGATCGGATGAATGCAATGTCACTCTTCTGAATACCCGCTGCCGCGAACTCAGCCTCTGTAGGATAGTTACGTCCGTCAACATAGGCATTGTAGAAGAGTTTGATCAGCGTCTGGTCATTGAAACCACTGAAATCATAGATAGCTGTTGACGTAGAGTCGTCTGCAGCCACAACCTGTACACTTGGCCAGGCTGCCAACATGGCGAGGGCAAGTGAAGGAAGAAGTACTTTTTTCTTCATACTTGTTAGATTTAGTTTGTTAATAAATAAGATTGTTAGTGTATTACTGATGTAATTAGACATTTCTTAGAAATTCTCACCCATTGTGTCCCACCACAAACGTGTAGACTGCAGATCAGCACCATCGAGGGCTGGCAGACCTGTGTTCTGTATGTCATCTACTGTCTGTGGGTCATCTGATGACCAAGGCATACGGCGGATGATATTGAGAGGGCCCTGTGAGCCGTCAGCATTGACATCTTCTTCCAGACTGCCGTCGCTGTCCTCTACATTGAGGATTGGGAAGAGTTTAGGATAACCCGTGCGACGCAGGTCTACCCATGCTTCATAGCTGTAAGGGAAGGAGGCGATATACTTCTGGGTGATTATCATCTCGAGCTTCTTCTCCTGACTAAGGCTCTCGTCCCACTTCACGCCGATTGTTGTCACACTTGGCTGGTCGGGGGTATTGCCCGTAGGGTCTACATAAGTGTAGTCCTTTGGAGCGCTCACATTCATATATGCGTCTACGAGCTTTGCATAATCAGTATTGCTGCCGAAGGTGCGGTCTTCAAGTCCGGCATTGCGGATGCCTTCCTCATAGAAGTGCTGTGCAGTGCCTCCCATGTTCCAACCGCGCAGTGCGCCTTCTGCACGAAGGAAGCACACCTCAGAGAGTTTCATGAGATACAATGGTGGCATATACTTGCCGAAAGCCGAAGTGGCTATGGTACTCATGGCAATGTATGGGTTTGTGCCCACACTCTGACCGATACCTGGTGTAGTGCCGCCACGCATGCCGATGATGTCGGAGTTGGCTTCAGTAGATGAAGGAGCGCTGGAGTCAGCATCATTGCCTGTCTTGATGATTGGGTCACTGTTCTTTGTGAAAGCATACTGCAGATAAGGGTGGTCGAGACTCTTAAGCAAGCTCACGAAAGATGCATTGAGACGTATGTCGCCCCATGAAGAAATCTGCACCACAGGATGGGTGAATCCGAAGAACGAGGGATAGAGACCCAGCTCGTTGTCAGTGTCCTCAATGACACCACCTGCTACAGCCTCCTCCGCCCATGCCTTGGCAGTCTCAGGCTCTACCTTTGCCATATGGATAGCCATGCGCAACTTCAGTGAGTTGGCGAAGCGCACCCACATGTCGAGGTTGTCATAGTTGCCACGTGGCTGTTCGTTGAGACAGATGCTCTTGTCAATATTCTTTGACACTATCTTCTTATACCATGCCTCGCGCTGCTCATAGTGCTTGAAACATTTCACTATGGTGTCGATATTCTCCTTTGCAGAGTAATAGATGGTGCGCAAGTCCTGATATGCAAACGGTGATGTCTCCTTGTTTGACTTGTAGTCACTGTAAGGCAGAGGACCATAGATGTCGCTCACCTCGAGTGAGGAATAGTTGAAGAGCAACAGATAGATGGCTTTCATCTCAGGGATGGTGTCGAGCTTTGCATTGTTGAGTAGCGGGGCAAAGGCATTCTTTGCTATGGTGTAGCAACCCTTCGGACCGCCGTTGAACTCCTTGCTCACTGCATATGTGGAGATGAGCGTTCCGCCATAGAAGTCTGAGTGAGGCACAGTGAAATACTGTGCATAGTTGTCAGGACCGAGGGTGTACTGATACTGATACGAGTGTGCACCAGGATATTGTCCTTCCTTTCCTCCGCGCATGGCGTAGACACCAGTGAGGCCCTGTGAGAAACTGGTACTCAGTTCCTTGTTAATCTTGGTCACCTCTTCCTGTGTGTACTCCTTCATGTAGTCAATATTATCGGCATTGCCCTTGATGATGACGGGATTTACTACCACGTCGTTCTTCTGGAACTCATCCGAAGGATTGTCGTAGTCGAGACATGACTGCATGCCCACAGCCGCGAAAGCCAATGCTATATAGAGGGATATTTTATTTACTTTCATTGCTTTTATTCTTTGATAGGTTTTATTAGAAGTTGGCATTCAAAGAGAAACCGAACGAACGTGATGACGGCATGTTGAACACCTCAAACGCTCCGAGTCCGTTGGCTGTAGAGAGTGACACGTCTGGGTCAACGGGTGCATCCTTGTAGAAGAAGAACAGGTTGCGTGCGATGAACGAGAGTGTGAGGTTCTTGTTGGCGCCAAAGAGGTCGCGGAAGGTGTAGCCCATAGAGAGCTCACGCAGACGGAAGTTGGTGCCACTATAGAGATAGCGCTCTATGTCTTGAGGCGATGTTCCACCGACTGACTTGTAGTAAGCCTCCACAGGAACTACGCGTCCGCTACCGTCATTGAGTTCGATGCCGAGCACATTGCTGCCATACTTGCTGTCAGCATAGATGTGATTGGCTTCAGCATAGTCGCGAGCATCAGCACTGCGCTGTGATACGCCCCATCCGTCGAGATATGACTCTGTGAGCGAGAGTACCTTGCCACCGATGCGGCCATTGATGAGGAATGACAGCATGAAATCCTTATAGGTGAAGGTGTTGGTCCAACCCATCTGCCAGTTGGCATTCATGTTGCCCACATACTTGCTGTATTTCTTTCCTGACTCGGTGTTCATCTGCACACCGCCTTCGGATGTCAACTTATACCATCCCTCCTTTGCCTTACCGTTCTTCACGTCGCGGTCGTCGGCTGTGTAGCGTGCAAGTTCGGTCACATACATATCGCCAAACGAACCGCCTTCTTTGTAGAGCACACGCACGCCTCCGAGGTCTGTGGCGATGATGTTCTCCTTGCCTGTAGTGGTGTCATAGGCAGTGCGGAGAATCTTGTTGTCGTTGTAAGACACATTGTAAGATGTCTTCCATCGCATGCCGAAAGGCAACTTGAAGTCGTAGCCGATGGTAGCCTCAATACCCTGGTTGCGTATCTTGGCAGAGTTCATAGGGATGGACTTGCCCGATGCGTTGGTACCCACGAGATAGAGGTTTGACATGGTGGCATTGTAATATGTCACATCGAAGCTCAGACAGTTATTGAGGAAGAGCATCTCAAGACCTGTCTCGAAGGAAGCGGTCTTCTCAGGACGTGGGTCCTCGAAACTTGCCCACTGCGAAACTGTTGTAGCACCAGTGCCATAGTTTACCGAAGCCTTGGCATACACCTGGTTAGGGATAGAGTTACCTACCTCTGAATATGACACTCGATATTTCATGTAGCTGATCCACTCTGGCAATTTTGCGAGAGAACTGATGATGGCATTGGCACCAAAACCGAAATAGCCATAGTTGTCGGGCGTGCCACGGTCCTTAAACTGACGGAAGGCACGATACCAGTCACGACGATAGGAACCGTCTACATAGATGGCATCTTTCCAACCCACCTGTGCTGTCACGAGGGCACCCTTATCCCAGTTGCGACTTTCGCTCTGTGAGGTCACGCCACGGCTACCGGCAGAGGTAGAGAACCAGTTGATGACATCAGAAAGTTCCTGCTGCTTAGGGTCTACATAGGTGGCTGTGGCATCGGTATTCTTGCTCGATGTCTTGGTGGTGTGGCCTACCCATCCGGCAGAAGCTGACACATCCCAGTCACCGAAAGTCTTGTTGTAGTTGAGCATGTAGTCAGTATATATTTCCGTAGTCTTGGAATATCCCCAGAAATAACGGCCATAGTCGTTCATTCCCGCGGGGAGCCACGTCGTGGCATACTGACCGCCCTCATTCTCATATTTTGTAAAGTCTACACCGAGACGAGCCTGGAAGCTCAATCCGTCATAGATGTCGAGGTTTCCTGCGATATTACCGAAGAAGCGGTCTTCATTCTGCTCGCTGAAGTTCTTGTGCATAAGCCAGTAAGGGTTGTTCTGACCTGCCTCCTGGTAAGCCCAGTTCTGCATTGAGCCTGACAGGGCAGCACGCTTCTGCTCGCGGGCATAGTGGCCGTCGTCCTGACGCACGTAGACATCCTGAAGCTCAGTGTTCCACTGACCCTGCTGCTCATAGTTGTTGCGATAATAGTCGTAGTCAATGTTGCGCGCCATGGTGTAGGCATGATAGATAGGGTTGAGAGCCACACCACCACCAGGACGATTCTTTGTCTTTGTGGTGATGTAATTCATCGTCACATTGACATCTAGTCGGTCATAGAACTTGAGTTGCTGACGAAACGAAAGTGTATGACGATTATATGAATTTGACTCGAGCATACCCTTGGCGTGGGAGTTACCATAAGAGAAATAGGTGTTCATCTTGTCGGTACCGCCCGAGAGGGCTATGGAGTTGTTGGTGGTGACACCTGTCTGATAGAAATCTTTGAGGTCGTTCTTGGCATAATTGCGCAGATGCACCTTGTTTACAGCACCATTAAACTTGTCATTGCTCAAACCTACATTGAGAATCAGCTGGTCGTTGCTGAGACTTGACACACGGTCGCCCCAACTGTAGATGTCGAGTTTGCCTGCCTCGCAGTTCACCTTTGCACCATAGGTATTCTGTATGTCAGGTGTAGTGAGAGTGTTGTCGAAGGTGATGTTTGAAGACACATTCACACCGATGCGACCCTCACGGCCCTTCTTTGTGGTAATCATGAGCACACCATTGGCAGCCACCGAACCGTAGAGGGCAGCAGCATTGGCACCCTTGAGCACGTTGATTGACTCAATGTCGTCAGGATTGATCATAGAGAGAGCATCGCCACCTTCCGACTGCGAAGAGTAGGTCATGCTGGAAGCACTGCTCACCTGTCCGCGTGTGGAATTGCTCATAGGCACTCCGTCAACAACGATGAGAGGGGTGCTCGAACCGAGAATTGACTTGTTGCCACGAAGAAGAATTTTTGACGCACCACCAGCACCACCGGCACTCGGAGTAATGGTGACGCCCGACACCTTACCCTCAAGAGAGTTGGCAACATTAGGATCTTGCACACGTGTAAGGTCAGAACTCTTCAACTGCTGTGTGGAATAAGTAAGCGATGACTCCTTACGGCGAATACCCATTGCCGTCACCACAACTTCCTTAAGCTGTGTACTTTCCTCCTTGAGCACGACATTGATGGAAGATCTGCCGTCAATGACTACCTCCTGAGGAGTATAACCGATGTAAGAAAACACGAGAGTGGCTTTCTTGTCCTTCACGTTGATGCGGTAGTTACCGTCGATGTCGGTAACAACGCCCAATCCTTGTGAGTTTTTCACGACAACGCTCACACCAATCAGTGGCTCGCCCGTACCGTCAGTCACTGTACCCTGAACCACAGTCTCCTGCTGCTGAGTCATAGCACTGGAGATGTTGTTCTGTGTAGCAGAAACATTCTGCACCGGCAGACCTGCTGCCAAGAGTGCAAAGGCGGAATTCATCAGCAAGAATTTCCTTCCGTTATAAAACTTGTTCATTTGCAACAAATAGGTTTTTATATTGTTAGTATCTATTCAGAATGGTAATTGTGTATCAATGCCTGCATCATCATGCAGCTATATAGTCAGTGGTCTACGCATTCTACTGCGTATAGTGGCATCTATCCTTTTTAATGGATGATTCAGTTGTTTAAGTACACCAAATTATGTATTGGTTTCCCTTTTTTATGCAATTTAGAGTTAGGTTCGGGGGCAAAGATAAAAAAAACGAAAGAATCTTGATAGTCATACTTGTAAATAACAACATTCTTTAACACAATCACACGCATTTTACCTAAAAACCGGACGAAAAAGATAAAAGAGAGCTTATTATTATGCTTAAAAGAATAATGGTTTAGGATATAGATTTCTATTAATAAGTTATTTTGTTATTCCCCTACTTGATTAATTAAATAATGAAGAAGCATAAAAAGGCATGGAGAGAGGGAGGAGAAGGGCGAAAAATGTGGCAAAGAAGTGGGCGGAAAAGAAAGTATTCATAGGAGGTACGGCGCCATCGCCGTACCCGAACACACAAAAACAAAAAGTTATGAGCATTATGGTACGGCGAGGGCGCCGTACCTCCTCAGTTACCATTGATTGCTTACATAGGATGCTATTAGTTCACTTGTTCTAAGCTATCTGTTTGGATGTTGTAAGCAATTAGGTGCGCCGATGTTTTGGCATATGTCACAAACCTTTGCGACATATGTCAAAAAGGTTTGTGACAATTGTCATAAACTTGTGTGACATATGCCAAAACATCGGCGCACGTAAGAGCTTACAACGATTGAGTTATTTGCTTACAGATACTAATCATAGTAGTTGACGTGTCCTCACGTCAACCAACAAATCAATCTTCCATTCCTGCGGAATTATAGTCGGGCTGGGCGTCATCATCACCAC
>CAVCGK010000006.1:0-91765 GCA_963601795.1 bacterium
GTAAATAAATTCCGTGTACATGCCATCTTGCACGACTAAAAAATGTCAGAATTGGCATTTTTTTAGTCGTGATGGCTTGGCGATATGAATTAAAGTTGCTGTTCAATAGAACATTTTGTATCTCTCTAACCACGGCACACGATTGGTGACCATCATTTTCGGAGGTACACGGTAACTATAATGAGCATAGTTGCCAATTCTGCCACAGGAATGGCGAGCCATAGACCTGTTGTGCCAAAGGAGATAGGCAGCAGCAGAAAGGTTGCCAAGGGGAAGAGGATGCCTCGAAGCATCGTGTATACGATGGCACTGCTTGCGTTAGTTACGCTCTGGTAATAGCCGATGAAGGCCACGTTGAGCGCGAAGAATACCGAGCATGAGGCAAACCAAGGCAATCCGCTCGTCGCTATCTGATAAGCGTTTTCCTCTGGACTCAAGAACATTCCCACTATATTTTCTGCCCCAACTATCATCAGCAACATCACGATGATGCCGCAAGTCACGGCAGTACATAGAGATAGGTGCAATGTGCGTGACACTCGCATATCAAGTTTTGCACCGTAATTGTAGCTGATGATGGGCTGTGCAGCTTGTGCCACGGCATTGTTGATGGAAAAGATGACGGGGAAGAGGTAGCATACGATGGCGAAGGCGGCAACGCCGTCTTCGTGCAGCATTCTCATGAACTGATAGTTGCCAGTCAGGATGGTGATGCTCATAGCGATCTCTGTGAGGAATGTGGCGAAGCCTATCTTTGCCATGTCGCGTAGATTGCGCAGAGTGAGAAGCAAGGAGGTGATGCTCATCTTCAGACGATAGAATTTCAGTGAGGACGAGAACCAGATGAAATAGACTAATGACATCAGACCTCCCACACCGCAGGCAATGGCGGTGGCGATGGCTGCTCCCTTCACTCCCATGCCAAGAGGGAAGATGAAGAGCCAGTCGAGCACTATGTTGGTGATGGCTCCTGCCACCTGCATCCACATGGCGTAGCGTGGTGAACCATCGAGGCGCACCAGCATCATGCCTTCGCACTGCCAAAAGAGGAATGCCATGCCTGGCAACAGTCCCAGCAGATAGTCAAGGGCAAGTTGTTCCAGTGGCTTGCTACATCCCAATGCATATACTACCGTTGAGGGGAAGCAAAGGCAGAGTAAGGACAAGAGTACAGTAATGACAAAGCCCACACCGAAGGATTGGGTTAGAATGATGCGAGCAGCCTTCACGTTCTTTTCGGCAAGATGCACACCGCCAATCACCGATGCTCCGATGCCAAACATCAGTCCGAGTCCCGTCACCACCATCCACAGAGGAGCAATGATGTTGACTGCTGCTATTCCGTCTGCTCCAACGCCATGTCCTACAAATATTCCGTCTATCACGGTCTGTAGTGACATGAACACCATACCGACAAGTGTCGGGAAGAACAAAGCTCTGAACAAAGGCCCTATCTTGCCCGTACCGAAGTCAATCTTGTCTCTGCTTAAATTTCTTTCCTTCTTCATCATTGTTTTTCTTCTTATTGATTGTGTGATAAGATTATGAACTTCAATATCAGCTGAGTCTCCTAATGGCTACATTATCACAATGTCGCCACTACATAAATAAGGCTGGATAAGCGTGATTGGTTTTACCCAGTCATCTTATCCAGCCTTATCCTTTAAGACCCTCCGATGAGGATTATAAAACTCTATTTTGAAATTTCAATGCAAAGATACTAATTATTTTCTTAACTTTGTATTATTAATAATTTGTCATGCATTTAAACTAAAATCTTCCTCCACTATGATTCCAAGAATTAAGAAAATGTCTACTCTCGACAATAACATGCTGTCTAAAGAGGCTGATGCCGGATTTGCCTCCCGCCCTCATTACCACCTGCTTGACGGACTGCGTGGCGTGGCGGCACTCATAGTCCTGTGGTATCATGTGTTTGAGGGCTATGCCTTCGCGCAAGGGTCTGATATGATTGACGTGGTCAACCATGGCTATCTTGCCGTCGACTTTTTCTTCATTCTCTCAGGATTTGTCATCAGTTATGCTTATGACAGCAGATGGAGAGAGGGCTTTACGCTTAAGAATTTCGCCCTGAGACGACTCTTCAGGCTGCATCCTTTGGTTGTGGCTGGTGCCATCATAGGTGCCGTGACATTCTTCCTGCAAGGCGGAGTGCAGTGGGACGGATCTCGTGTGGCCATAAGTGCCGTGATGCTGGCATTGCTCTGTGCCATGTTTATGATTCCCGCCGTGCCCGGTTGCAGTTATGAGGTGCGAGGCAATGGTGAGATGTATCCACTCAATGGTCCGTGTTGGTCACTCTTCTTTGAATATATCGGTAATGCTGTCTACGCACTCGTATTGCATAAGTTGCCAACATGGGCGATTGCAGTCATCACTTCGTTACTTGGTATCTGTCTCTGCTATTTCTCTATGACAGATGTCAGTGGATATGGGAGCCTTGGAGTAGGCTGGACAATGGATAACATGAACTTCTGGGGAGGACTGCTCCGTATGGCATTTCCATTTATGACGGGGCAATTGCTTCAAAGAGTATTCCGCCCTGTTAAGGTGCGTGGCGCATTCTGGATATGCACCATTGTGCTGGCGGTGCTTCTCCATGTGCCATATCTTGCAGGCAAGAGCGTGGTGACATATAATGGAGTCTTCGAGTGCTTTTGCATAGCCATAGTGTTTCCTACTCTTGTGTGGCTTGCTGCGTCAGGCACAACTACCGACAAGTGGAGCACACGCATATGCCGTTTCGCAGGAGAGATATCTTATCCGCTTTATATTGTGCACTATCCCGTGATGTATCTCTTCTATGCATGGCTCATACGCACCAAGCAATACACATTTGCAGAGACATGGCATGTCGCAATTATTGTGATGATTGCCAATATTGCCATTGCCTACGCCGTACTCAGATGGTATGACAGGCCTGTAAGACGCTGGTTGAAGAAACTTATTATTACTTAGATAGTGAGTATTATAGATTACAAGGCTCTATTTGGGAATTTAAGGTGCAAAGTAACTAATTATTTTGCATAAAGTTTTGTCGTTTCGATAATCTTATTTACTTTTACAATGCATAAGTGCGGATAATATGAAAGGAACGCAATTTTATATTTCTACTATCAGGCAAAACAGTTCCAAAATAACTCATGATTTTGGAATAAAGACATTGCGAATATTTGGTTCTGTATCACGAAGCGAACAAACGGAGCAAAGTGATTTGGATGTCTGTGTGGAAACGGAAACGCCTAATCCTTTCCTTTTGGCAGATTTAAAGGAATATTTGGAAGGTTTATTCAAGTGCCCAGTTGATGTGGTACGAATGCATAAAAACATGAGCCCTCTTTTCAAGTCGCGAATAGAACACGATGGAATCTATGCAATACGATAAAGATATAGCATTGGATATACTTCATAGGGTGCTTTCTTCTATTGAGCACATAGAGGAACGTTCTCTGCCATACCATTCTGGAGACGATTTTTTATTGTCTTCTACAGGTGTGGCTATCCTCGATTCTATCTGTATGCAGTTTATTGCTATAGGTGAGAGTTTAAAAGGGTTGGATAAAGTAACAAAAGGAGAGTTATTGCAGACGCATCCTGAAATCGATTGGAAAAACATAAAAGGATTGCGTGATATTATAGCTCATCATTACTTTGAGGTTGATGCAGACCAGATATGGTGGATAATAGGAAATGAATTACAACCGCTAAAAATAGCCATAGTAGAAATGATAGCAACACTGAATTAGTACATTCTTTTATGTACTAATTTATTATTCCATAGTACACAAAAAAAAAGAGTTGCCTGCACTTGACAGACAACTCTTTTTGTTATTCTTAGATGTAATATCTAAAGTCGGATTAGAGCTGAGGACCAGCAGCAACAAGAGCCTGACCAGCTTCGTTGTTGGTGTACTTGCCGAAGTTCTTGATGAAGCGAGCAGCAAGATCCTTAGCCTTCTCTTCCCACTGAGCAGCGTCAGCATAAGTGTCGCGTGGGTCGAGGATTGCTGGGTCTACTCCAGGAAGCTCTGTTGGAACCTCGAAGTCGAACATAGGGATCTTCTTTGTAGGAGCCTCGTTGATAGCACCAGAGAGGATAGCGTCGATGATACCACGTGTATCCTTGATAGAGATACGCTTGCCAGTACCGTTCCAACCAGTGTTAACGAGATATGCCTTAGCACCGCTCATGTTCATCTTCTTAACAAGCTCCTGAGCATACTTTGTTGGGTGCAGCTCGAGGAATGCCTGACCGAAGCAAGCTGAGAATGTTGGTGTAGGCTCTGTGATACCGCGCTCTGTACCTGCCAACTTAGCTGTGAAGCCTGAGAGGAAGTAGTACTGAGTCTGCTCAGGTGTCAGGATAGACACTGGAGGCAGTACGCCGAATGCGTCAGCTGAGAGGAAGATAACCTGCTTAGCAGCTGGTGCAGCAGAACCTGGCTGGATGTTAGCGATGTGGTTGATTGGGTAAGAAACACGAGTGTTCTCAGTTGTAGACTTGTCAGCGAAGTCGATCTTGCCGTTAGCGTCTACAGTAACGTTCTCGAGAAGAGCGTTGCGCTTGATAGCGTTGTAGATGTCTGGCTCAGACTCCTTGTCGAGGTTGATAACCTTAGCGTAGCAACCGCCTTCGAGGTTGAACACACCCTCGTCGTCCCATCCGTGCTCGTCGTCACCGATGAGCTTACGCTTTGGATCGGTAGAGAGAGTAGTCTTACCTGTACCAGAGAGACCGAAGAAGATAGCTGTGTTCTCACCGTTCATGTCGCAGTTAGCAGAGCAGTGCATAGAAGCGATGCCCTTCAATGGGAGGTAGTAGTTCTGCATAGAGAACATACCCTTCTTCATCTCACCGCCGTACCATGTGTTGATGATAACCTGCTCACGAGTTGTTGTGTTGAAAGCAACACAAGTCTCAGAGTTCAGACCGAGCTCCTTGTAGTTCTCTACCTTTGCCTTAGAAGCGTTGTAGATAACGAAGTTTGGCTCGAAGTTAGCGAGCTCCTCTTCTGTAGGCTGGATGAACATGTTGGTCACGAAGTGTGCCTGCCATGCTACCTCAACGATGAAACGAACAGCCAGACGTGTAGCCTTGTTTGCACCGCAGAATGCGTCTACTACGTAGAGGTTCTTGTTAGAAAGCTCGTTCTTTGCAATATCCTTAACCTTTGCCCAAACTTCCTCGCTCATTGGGTGGTTATCGTTCTTGTACTCCTCAGAAGTCCACCATACGTTGTCGTGGCTCTGAGCGTCGTCTACGATATACTTGTCCTTAGGAGAACGACCGGTGAAGATACCTGTCATCACGTTGACAGCACCGAGCTCAGTTACCTGACCTACCTCGTAACCCTCAAGACCAGCCTTTGTTTCCTCTTCGAACAACTTCTCGTAAGAAGGATTGTGAGCGATTACAGTTGCGCCTGTAATGCCATACTTTGTCAAATCCAAATTTGCCATTTTGTTTTAATTATTTGATTGAATAATTTGGTAATCCTTGTTTCTTCACATGCAAAATTACAAAAAACAAGGAATGCGTGCAAAGTTTTATTTTCCTTTTTTATGTCCTGTAATTCTTTTTAGGTTAAAGAGTTGTAAAATGATATTTTTATTTATGCAATTGACATACAGGTGTAGCAAAAAAGAAATAGTTTTCTTACTTTTGCACAATAAAACCCCAACAATATATGAAAGTAGTAAACTTTGCACGCGAGAAAAGCATTATAAACCAATACGTAGCAGAACTCAGAGATGCTGATTATCAGGCCAACCGCATGGTGTTCAGAAGGAATATAGAGCGCATCGGCGAGATGATGGCTTATGAGATAAGCAAGACGTTCACTTACTCCGAAAAGACTGTTACCACACCGCTTGATGTTGCCACTGTAAATACTCATGACGATGAGATCGTGTTGGCGACGGTGTTCCGTGCAGGACTGCCTTTGCATCAAGGCTTTCTCAATGTCTTTGATAAGGCAGAAAACGCCTTTGTGTCGGCTTACCGCTATTATGAAGATAAGGAGGGCACAAAGGTAGGAATAAAGACGGAGTATATGGCTTCGCCTGACCTTAACGGCAAAACTCTCATTTTGATAGACCCGATGCTTGCAACGGGTGGCAGTATAGAATTGGCTTACAAGGCTTTGACGGCTCATGGTACTCCTAAACGCCTTGTCATTGCTTGTGTCATTGGTGCAATTGAGGGAGTGAATTATCTGAAGAAGGTATTCAAGTCTGAGGATGCCACTCTATATATAGCAGCTGTTGACCCAGCTCTCAATGAGCACAAATATATTGTCCCTGGTCTTGGCGATGCAGGAGACTTGTGCTACGGTGGGAAATTGTGATGTGACGAGTGTGGTGCAACACTTGCTATAGCGTTGTTATAGATAGAGTTGCGCTTCCGGTCCCATATTGAAGAGCAAGTCTATGATACTGAGGTTTTCCGTGAAACCGTGTTTTTCGCGGAAAACCTGATAGTATGTTTTCTGCTCTCTATCGGGATAGACATTACAAGTACCCTCGTATGCCGTAGTACGCACAATTGGGCAATCCAGCTCCAGCAGTTCCAGACATTTCTCTATAAGAGTCTCGTTGAGGTCGACGAGATATTTCCACTCCTTTTTATATATAGGACGAAAGTCGTCTTGCAGATATTCGAAGAAAGGTGAGTTGAAATAGCTCGTCTCCATGGCATACCAATGCTGATGGCGCCAATCCAGTTGACGGCTTATCATTATGTCGCGCATAAGGCATTTGCCTGCCGCATTGAAGTTGCTCTTGTCTATCGGTATAGACAAAGGCAGTTTGCCGTTGGGCGAATCTATGTAGCAACGGTTACGGAAAGTCTGCTTGATGAAGTTTTCCTCCACTTCCAATGAAATTGGTTCGCCATCCTTCACGGCGGCGAACCAACTTATAGGGGGAAGATAATAACAGGGTAATGTCATATCAATTGTGTTGTCCTGTTGTCACCTTTATGTGTGCGTTATCTTACTTTATATTATCCACGATGCTGCCTATGCGATTCCATCTTATGCCACGGAATCCCTTACGGTCAGGGTCTGACGACCACCAGATGAAGATAGGTTTGCCCACTATGTGGTCTTCAGGTACGAAGCCCCAGTAGCGCGAGTCGGCAGAGTTGTGACGGTTGTCGCCCATCATCCAGTAGTAGTCCATCTTGAAGGTGTATTTCTTTGCCAACTGTCCGTTGATGTAGATTTGTCCGTTCTTCACCTCCAGTTCGTTGCCTTCATACACTCTTATCGGACGCTCATATATAGCTATATTATCCATATTGAGGTCTATCGTAGCACCCTTCTTCGGTATCCATACCGGACCGTAGTTGTCGCGTGTCCAACCTGTCACTGCGTTGAGCGGATACAAGTCACCCACCTCGGCTTCAGTATTAAGCGTTATCGACTTTATTATCTCCTTATGCTTCTTCAGTTCTGCCACAGCCTGCTTGGTCAGAGGTAGCACGCCCGACATGTTCATCGATGTCAGATCCTCCTGACTGATGTTAAGCTCCTTGAGAATGTCGTCGTAACGCTCCATAAGGTCGAAAGTGCTCACTCCTGGCTGGAACTCCAGTTTGTAAGTGTATTGCACTCGCTCAGGCTGCTTGTTTGGTTTTCCGTCAAGATAGATGATGCGGTCCTTTATCTGCAGAGTCTGTCCTGGGAGTCCCACGCAACGCTTCACATAGTTTTCGCGTCTGTCAGTAGGGCGAGAGTCTATGTCGCCGAAAGTATTGGGATTGTTGGCTATGTAGCGGCGTCCCTTGGCATAGATGTCCTTGAAGAGGTCATACTGCTGCTGGCGGTTGAGGTTGCGAATGTCGAACGAGTCAGGGCGCTCCTGCTCCCATATCTGGTAGCCGATGCTATAGGCTATCTGATAGAAATCCTGTGCATTGTAAGGCGGTTCGGTGCAGATGGTGTCGCCTGCTGGATAGTTGAACACCACGATGTCATTCAACTTCACGTCGCCCAGTCCCTTCACGCGGCGATAGTCCCAGTGAGGCCACTCTATGTAGCTCTTCACATTTACCAGTGGCATGGTGTGCTGAGTGAGCGGCATGGTGAGTGGAGTCTGTGGTATGCGTGGTCCGTAGCTCACCTTGCTCACGAAGAGATAGTCGCCCGTGAGCAAGCTCTTCTCCAGTGATGATGAAGGAATGACATAGTTTTGGAAGAAGAACTGATTGATGAAATACACTGCCACGAGAGCAAACACCAGTGCGTCTACCCACGACATGATGAAGCGCACAGGGCCTTCAGAGTCCTTCCACCACTGCCAGCGTATCTTCTTTGTGATGTAGACATCATAGATGAACGGCACAACGATGAGTCCCAGCCAGCTCTTTAGCCACAGCAGGAACAGGAGATATATGATGAGCACTACAATGAACTTTGTCCACTGCACCTTCATATTCAGTTTTGCTTTCTTCTTGTCTATCATAATCAGAATTTGAACATATCGGAAATGGTCAGCAGTCCGCTGTGGTCTTTTGTATATTCTGCTGCGAGCACAGCTCCGAGGGCAAATCCGCGTCGTGAGTGTGCGTCGTGGGTGATGGTGATGCAGTCTGCCTCAGAGTCATAGCAGATGCTATGGATGCCTGGCACCTCGTCACGGCGTATGGAGTTGATGGTGAGTTTGTCCTTCTCCTCATTCTCTGCTGGAACCACAGTGCCATCAGGCTGGGTCAGACTTCCCATCTGCCAGTCTTTCTTTCTGTCCAGTTGCTCCACTATCTGCTCTGCCAGCGTGATGCCAGTGCCGCTCGGATGGTCAAGTTTGTGTATGTGGTGAGTCTCTGTCTCCTGCACGTCATACTGTGGGAAACCGTTCATAATCTTTGCCAAATACTTGTTGACAGCGCTGAATATTGCCACGCCTACGCTGAAGTTGGAAGCCCAGAAGAGGGTTTTGCCGTCCTCTTTGCATGCCTTCTCCACATCTTCGCCGTGCTCCTTGAGCCATCCAGTAGAGCCGCTGACCACTTTCACTCCGGCTTTCCATGCCTTCAGATAGTTGCCGTAAGCTGCCTGTGGGGCAGTAAACTCTATCGCTACATCTGCCGAAGCAAACGCTTCGCTCTCGAAATCATTCTGGTTGTCTACGTCAATGATACTTACAATTTTATGGCCTCTGCTGATGGCAATCTCTTCTATCATCTTGCCCATCTTGCCATAGCCGATAAGTGCTATTTTCATCTTTTTCCTCTTAATTATTAGGACTAAACGTCTTGCAAATTTACACTAATCACGCCACAATACAAAGATAATCACCGAATATTTGAACATAAGCCTATGCTATTCACTTTTTTTTTGTAGTTTTGTGGCATAATGACACAAGGCATGGAGAAGTTGCTGCATTATGTGTGGAAGCACAGGATGTTTCCCTTGGAAGGTTTCCACACTCAGGACGGGCAGATTGTTGAGGTGCTTGACGTAGGTCTGCACAACAATGATGCAGGTCCCGATTTCTTCAATGCCAAAGTGCGCATAGGCAGTCAGGTGTGGGCTGGCAATGTGGAGCTTCACATGAAGTCCTCGCAGTGGTATCAGCATGGCCATCACCATGACAATGCCTACGACAATGTTGTGCTTCATGTGGCATCAGAGATTGACTCTGAAGTGATGAACTCCCGTGGTGAAAAGTTGCCGCAGATAAAGCTCGAGATTCCTGCCCATCTGCAGTCAAGCTATGAGCATCTGCTCACGGAAGACCGCTATCCGCGCTGCTTCCGCATAATTCCGTCAATGCCAAAGTTCACCCTCCACTCATGGCTGTCGGCATTGCAGACGGAGCGGCTGGAGCGCAAGACCGACGACATACTGCAGAGGCTCAACCGATGCTGTGGGTCATGGGAAGATGCTTTCTTCCAGACGTTGGCGCGCAACTTCGGTTTCGGTGTCAACACTGATGCCTTTGAGACTTGGGCGCGCCACATACCGCTCAAAGCTGTGGACCATCATCGTGACGACCTCTTCCAGATAGAGTCGATGTTTATCGGGCAGGCGGGACTACTCAATATAGATGCCTATCCCGAACGTCATCGCCAGGCAATAGCCGAGGATGAGTATTTCGTGCGAATGAAGTCGGAGTATAACTATCTCGCCCATAAGTTCTCGCTCCAGCCTATGGACTGCCAAATGTGGCGTTTTCTGAGGTTGCGTCCGCAGAATTTCCCCACGGTGAGACTCTCGCAGCTCGCCACGCTCCATTACAACCGCAAGGCAGACTTCAGTCACATCCTGGAGTGCACATCCACTGACCAGATAGCCTCTGCCCTGCAGACACAAGCCACTGACTATTGGCAGACGCATTATGTCTTCGGCGAGCAGAGCGCACGCAGTGGCAAACATCTGTCGAAGTCGTCGGTAGACGTGCTTGTCATCAACACTGTCATACCCATAATCTTCGCCTATGGCAAATATACTTCCAACAACCAACTGGTCAGCCGTGCGCTCGACCTCATGGAAGAACTCAAGGCGGAGAACAACAACATAGTGAGAATGTGGCATGAGTGCGGACTTGAGGTGACAAGTGCCGCCGACACTCAGGCTCTCATACAACTGAAAAAAGAATATTGCGACAAGAAGGATTGCCTGCGATGTCGCATAGGATATCAATATCTGAAGAATGGACAAACTGTTTGAATTGGAAATGGAGGTGCGCGACTATGAGTGCGACATACAGGGCATTGTCAACAATGCCAACTATCTGCACTATCTGGAGCACACCCGACATAAGTTTATAAAGACTCTCGGACTCAACTTTGCTGCATTGCACAACATGGGAATAGATGTCGTTGTGGCACGCATGAACCTGCAATACAAGATTCCATTGCACAGTGGCGATGCCTTCATCTCACGTCTGCACATGACAAAGGAAGGACTACGCTATGTGTTTCATCAAGAACTCTACAACAAGGACAACGGCCGCATGTGTCTCAAGGCAAAGGTCGAAATAGTGTGCGTGATTGACGGCAGACTGTCTGACTCTGAAGTTCTGATAAACGCTTTTTCAACTTATCTGCAATGAACGAACAGGAACTGCTCGACAGTATGACGCTGACCCTGCTGCCTTATCTCTCGTTGGCAGCGATACACGAACTATATGACAAGTTCGGGTCGGCTACTCTCATACTGCAAAACCGCCATAACCTGCAAGACCTCCTTCCCGATGCCTCGCCACGCCTCATGTCTGCCTTTGCCGACATCAGCAACGCGCAGCACAGGGCTGAGGCTGAATATCGGTGGATGCAGGACAACAATGTGGAGGCTATTCCTCTCAATTCCCCTTCCTATCCGCAGCGACTTGCCGGTTGTCAAGACAGTCCGGCAGTGCTCTATAGCAAGGGACATGCCGACCTCAATGCACGAAAGGTAATCTCCATCATAGGCACACGCCACTGCACACTCTATGGTCAGGACATCATACGCCAGTTTGTGCGTGACATGCGCAACTACTGCCCCGAACTTCTCATCGTGAGCGGTCTTGCCTATGGCGTCGACATCAATGCTCACCGTGAGGCTCTTGCCAACGGCTACCCCACAGTGGGAGTCTTGGCGCACGGACTGGACCAGATATATCCCTATTCCCACCATGCCACAGCCGAGGAGATGCTCGCCAATGGCGGTCTGCTCACTGAATACATGAGTCAGACTATCGTCAAGAAGGGCAACTTCGTGCAGCGCAACCGCATCGTGGCGGGCATGGCAGATGCCACCATACTCGTGGAGAGTGCCACAAAGGGAGGCGGACTGATAACGCTTGGCATAGCAAATGACTATCACCGCGACACCTTCGCCTTTCCTGGTCCTGTGAATGCTCCCTACAGTCATGGATGCAACAACAGCATACGCGACAACCGAGCTTTGCTTATCACTGGTGCCGAAGATTTTGTCAAGGCTATGGGATGGATGGACGACGCTGCGCTCTATGAAGCAAAGAAGCGTGGAATAGAGCGACAGATGTTTCCCGACATTACGGCAGAAGAACAACAGATAGTGGACATCCTGCAGGCGGAAAACAATCTGCAGATAAATGTCCTCACCATGAAATCATCATTACCTATTAATAAACTCACATCATTGCTCTTCTCCTTGGAGATGAAGGGAGTGATAAAAACAATGGCAGGAGGATGCTACCATTTGATATAAAAGGAGGGGTGTTTCTCGCCCCAATGGAAGACGTCACCGACATAGGATTCCGTCTTCTGTGCAAACGTTTTGGAGCCAGCATGGTCTACACTGAGTTTGTCAGTGCAGAGGCCCTGGTGCGCTCAGTAAGTTCTACAGTGAAGAAACTCACCATAGCCGAGGAGGAACGCCCCGTGGGCATACAGATCTACGGTCGTGACGTGGAGGCTATGGTCGAGGCGGCAAAGATTGTGGAGAGCGAGGCTCATCCCGATGTGATAGACCTCAACTTCGGCTGCCCGGTGAAGAAAGTGGCAGGCAAGGGTGCTGGTGCGGGCATGCTACGCAATGTGCCTCTATTGCTTGATATTGTGGAAAATGTGGTGAAGGCTGTCAACACGCCTGTCACGGTGAAGACCCGTCTCGGATGGGATGTGCCCACCATGCTTGATGCTTCACTGAGCATTCCCGGTGCTGACCATAGACCATTTATTGTGGAATTGGCAGAACGCCTGCAAGACCGTGGCGTGCAGGCTCTCACCATACACGGACGCACCCGATCGCAGATGTATACTGGTGATGCCGACTGGACTCTCATTGGAGAGGTGAAGCGTAATCCCTATATGCACATACCCATCATAGGCAATGGCGACATAAAGAATCTCGATGAGGCTGACCGTGCTTTCGAGACATATGGCGTGGATGCAGTGATGATAGGCCGTGCCACCTTCGGTCAGCCGTGGCTTTTCTCGCGCACTCCGCTGACCCTCGACGAGAAGATTGATGTGCTCGAGGAGCAATTGCGCATCAATGTGGAGCGCATAGACGAATATAGAGGCATCCTTCATACACGCCGCCATTTGGCAGCCACACCCGTATTCAAGGGTATACCCGATTTCCGTCAGACCCGCATAGCCATGCTCCGTGCCGACAATATGCACGACTTGATGCAGATACTCGAAGAGTGCAGGGAGAGATTGCGATCGCTTGATATGTAAGTCGTATCAAAAGATGCACGTACGTCCATCGTACAACGCACGTACGTTCATCGGCTAATGCACGTACGTTCATTGACCAACGCACGTACGTGCATTTATCATCGCATATAGGTGAAAATTTTATTCCTCGCTCTTTAGTTTAGGCAGCGAGATGCCGTATCTCACTGCGAGGAAGCGCATTAAGCATATGGCGAGGAAGGTGAGAAGCGAGGTCACGTCTATGTTTACCCCAAGAGTGTAGAGCAACCAGTAGAAGGCTCCGCCCACAATGCATGCCATGGCATAAAATTCCTTTTGGAAGATGATGGGGGCAGTGTTGAGCAGGATGTCGCGTATGACACCTCCTGCCGAACCTGTGATGCATCCCATGATTATTGCCACCCAAAAAGGATAGCCACACATGAGAGTTTTCTGAATGCCTACCACAGTGAACAGGGCGAGACCTATGGTGTCGAATACAAACCAGGTGTTGTCAAGATGTTTTAAGTATTTACTGAACACGATGACGAATACCTGAGCCAGGAGGGTGCAACCAATGTACATGCTGTTAGTCATCCAGAAAGGGGTGACGCCGAGCATCAGGTCGCGCAGCGTTCCGCCTCCGATGGCAACGGCAATGCCACACACAAAACCGCCAAACCAGTCGAAATGTCTGTGTGCTGCCTGTCGGATTCCGGAGATGGCGAAGGCAAATGTGCCGAGAAATTCCAGCGTACGCAGAAATCCGTCAGTTATTATTTCATTGTTCATCGCTATTCTTTTACTACATTGACAGGATTGCCTTCCGCAAAACGCTTAATGTTGTTGAGCGCTATGTCCATAAGTCTCTGTCGCGCTTCCACTGTGCCCCATGCCATATGCGGAGTGATGTAGGCATTCTTGCACTTGAACAAAGGATTGTCAGCCTCGGGCGGTTCCTGACACATCACGTCTGTGGCATAGGCGGCGATGCGGCCTTCCTGCAGTGCGTCAGCCACATCCTGCTCGTTGACAAGCGGTCCGCGTCCGGTGTTTACCAATATGGTGTCCGGCTGCATCATAGCCAGCGTAGTGCTGTTTATCATCTCCTTGGTGTCGGCAGTGAGAGGGCAGTGGAGCGAGATTATGTCGCATGTACGGTAGAGTTCGTCAAGACTGCATTTCTTTATTCCCTCAGGCAGCTCGCTCTGTTGCTTGCTTGTGTAGGCATACACCTCTGTGCCAAAGGCGAGAGCTATCTTCGCCACTTTGCGTCCGATGTTGCCCAGGCCCACGATGCCCATCTTCATCGATGAGAGTTCGCGTATGCGCATGTCCCAATAGCAGAAGTCGGGGTTGGCACTCCAACGTCCGTTGCGGTTGTCGTCAGCATATTTGTCCACACGGTTGAGCACATTGAGAATGAGGGCAAAGACATGCTGTGCCACGCTGTCGGTGCTGTAAGCGGGTATGTTTGTCACCGTCACGCCATGACGGCATGCCGCTTTTATGTCCACAGCATTATAACCTGTGGCAAGCACACCGATATATTTCAGTTTGGGGAGTTGCCGCAACTCGTTTTCTCCCAAGTATACTTTGTTTGTGAGAACAGCGTCGGCATCCTTTGCCCTGTCAAGCAGTTCTTCAGGACTTGTGCGCTCATAGAGTGTCACCTCGCCCAATTCTTCGAGAGGTTTCCATGAAAGGTCACCGGGATTTGCCGCATGACCGTCGAGAATAACAATTTTCATCTTGTGTCTTTATATTGTCCAGCTCCCATTATGAGAGCCGTCTTTTTGTAGTAATCAGTCTTCCTTGAATCTGTCGCCCCAGCATGAGAGCATGTTGTGATAGAGCTTTTCTTCTGCCGGCGAATGTTGCGGATGCCACAGGCGCGTCTGTGGCAGTTCGTCGGGCATAAACTGTTGCACGACAAAGTGTCCCGGATAGTCGTGGGCATATTTATAGCCATCGCTATAGCCAAGTTCTGCCATGAGTTTTGTCGGAGCATTGCGCAGATGCAGAGGCACAGGCAGATTGCCCGTCTGCTTTACTGTCTGCAAGGCAGAGTTTATGCCAAGGTAAGCAGAGTTGCTCTTTGGCGAAGTGGCAAGATAGACCGCAGCTTCGGCGAGCGGAATGCGTCCTTCAGGCCAACCGATTTTCATCACAGCATCAAAGGCTGCATTGGCTATGAGCAGAGCATTAGGATTGGCAAGTCCGATGTCCTCGGCAGCAGAGATGACAAGTCTGCGAGCTATGAACTCAGGATCTTCGCCCCCTTCTATCATCCTTGCCATCCAGTAGAGAGCGGCATCGGGGTCGGATCCGCGAAGACTCTTTATGAATGCCGACACTATGTCATAATGCATCTCTCCGTCTTTGTCATATGCCAAAGGGTTCTGTTGCAGGCGGTTCACCACCTTCTCGTCAGTGATGACAACCTCCTCCTCAGGTTCTGCTTCCACCACCAGTTCCAGTATGTTGAGCAGTTTGCGCGCATCGCCGCCTGAATAGCGCATCATGGCGTCAGTCTCCTTCAGCACTATGTGGCGCTTCTTCATCTCCTCATCCTCCGTAATCACACGGTCGAGGAGTTCCTGCAAGTCCTCTTTACAGAGAGGTTTGAGCACATAGAGCTGACATCTGGAGAGTAGGGGGCGGATGACCTCAAAAGAAGGATTCTCTGTGGTGGCACCAATGAGAGTAACCACACCCTGTTCCACGGCACCGAGAAGCGAGTCCTGTTGCGATTTTGAGAAACGGTGAATCTCGTCGATGAAGAGAATTGGCGAGGCAGAATTGAAAAAGCGGTTTGACTTTGCACGATCTATGACGTCGCGCACATCTTTCACTCCGCTCGTCACTGCACTCAGCGTGTAGAAAGGAGTCTCCAGCTTGTTGGCTATAATCTGTGCCAGCGTGGTCTTGCCCACTCCCGGCGGTCCCCAAAGTATGAACGAGGCAATGCGTCCGGAGTCTATCATGCGTCTCAAGACGGCACCCTCACCGACAAGATGTTTCTGTCCCACATATTTGTCGAGAGATGTGGGGCGCATTCTTTCTGCAAGAGGTTTGCTCATACTTAGTCAGGTTTTCTATTCGATTAGATGTGCAAAAGTAAGGCAAAAATGTGGTATTGCAAAGATTTGCAGTGTTATTTTTGGTTATCCTCAAATGTATATCATTGAGGTGGTGACACTTAATGTTAAAAAAGCATTGTAGAATGAACAAAATACTTAATTAACATGTGAAAATAACGGAAAATAGAATAAAACTAACTACCTTTGCAACCTATAATTATCAATACGCAAACATAGCAAATATGAGAAAACAACTGCTGTCAGTGGCCTCGTTCGCGTTGGCAATCACTACCTTGTCATCGTGCTTGGGCGAAGGCACCAGCTATACATACTACAATGACGCTGCCGTGACGGCATTCACTCTCGGTACTCTCAACCGCACTCTGCACACAAAGAAGTCAGATGGCGTTAGTGACAGTACATATACGAAGACTCTCGACTGCTCTGGCTACGATTTCTATATCGACCATACGAGTGGCGAGATATGGAATGCGGATTCATTGCCTACTGGTGTAGACGCATCAAAGGCTGTGTGTACCATCACCACGAAGAATTCCAGTTCGGCAGCTATCAAGAGTCTGACCAGCGACTCTTTGTCGTGGTATAGCAGCACTGACTCACTTGATTTTTCATCAGCAAGACAGATTAGAGTATACAATAGCAACGGCACCGCATTCAGGACATACACGGTCAAAGTTAATGTGCACAATGAGGAAGCTGACTCATGCGTGTGGACTCAACTGTTGAGTACCAACAGTCAGATAGCGGCTTTCACAGAGATGAAGGCTTTGTCTGACGGCAGCAAGATATATCTCTTTGGCAATGATGCCACGGGTCTGAAGCTCATTACCTCTCCAGTGAATGACGGCAGAGTGTGGTCGAATGTCAATATCCCTACTTCGTTCGGCACAGATGTCCTGAAGAGCATGATTATGAAGGGTGGCAAGATTTACACTGTCAACGAAGGCAATGTGCTCGTTTCCGATAATGGTGCAGACTGGACAACAGTGGCTGAGACTGGACTGAAGCAGTTAGTAGCTGCATCTACAGCCAATCTCTATGCTCTTTCATCTGACAACAAACTGATGATGTCTGCCGATGAAGGTGTCACATGGACCGAGGAGAGCCTTGACGATGATGCCAAGTTGCTTCCTACTCAGAATGTTGCATATTCATGTCGCCCACTGAGAACAAATGCGATGGCTGACAAGGTGGTGATAATAGGCAACAGAAGTACAGAGGAATTCCCTGAAGACACTACCGCTGTGGTTTGGTCGAAGGTGGACGAATATAGTGAAGGCGCACGCAAGAACGCATGGAATTATGTGGAGTTTGCAGCTGACAACAAGCATATGGCTCCACGTGCACACAACTGGCAGGTGGCGACTTATGACAATAACATAAAGGCAATAGCAGGCAATAGCATAAACGGTTCTGCAAAGGCTTTGACACATATCTACCACAGTGGCGACGACGGTATTACTTGGCTCAACGACAGTGTGATGTCGTTGCCAAAGGACTTGTCCTCAAGCGAAACGTCCTTTGCCATGGTGGCTGACGGTGTGAACTCTGTGTGGGTGATATGTGGCGGTACGGGTCAGGTGTGGAAGACTCGCATCAACAGAATTGCCTGGAAAGAGGAAGATAAATACATAAAGGAGTAGACGATAGACTTTACGGTGAAGAGTATCCCGCGACTTGCTTTGATGCTTGTCTGCGCAGTGGCAATGACAATGCCAGCACGTGCGCAAAGTGAACCTGAATACCTCATGGAGATAGGCGCAGGTGTGGGAATGATGTCTTATGAGGGCGACTTCAATGGCAACATACTGAAGGATATGCAGCCTACGGCATCCTTAGTGATGCGACGTTTGCTCAATCCGCGACAGGGATTCCGATTTTCCCTTGGATATGGCAAACTGAAAGGTGCGTCGGAGAAAAGCAATACGGCATATCCTGACTACTCGACACAGGTATACAAGCATGGCGTGGCATACAGTTTCAACAACACATTGGTGGACTTGAATGTCACCTATGAGTATAACTTCTGGCCTTACGGCACAGGAAAAGAATACCGCGGAGCAAAGAAGCTGACACCATTCCTTTTTGTCGGACTCGGAGCAACATATGTCAATGGCGGAGATAAAAACGTCGTGACAGCAAACGTGCCGATAGGAGTGGGAGTGAAATACAAGTTGGCTCAAAGGCTTAATCTCAACTTTGACTGGACTATGCATTTCACCTTGAGTGACAAACTCGATGGAGTCGTAGACCCTTATCAGGTGAAAACAAACGGACTATTCAAGAACTCTGACTGCTACTCCACATTGAAAGTGAGCATCACCTACAGTTTCAAGGAAAAATGCAGAGTGTGCCATAATCAGGATGAGTGAACAAATGACAACAATCTAATGGATAAGACCACAGAATTGGACATGCAGCGCATACCGGAGCATGTTGCCATCATTATGGACGGCAATGGCAGATGGGCGACAGAGCGCGGAAAAGAACGTAGCTACGGCCACCAGGCTGGAGTGGACACGGTGCGCAGGATTACATCAGAATGCACAAGGCTGGGCGTAAAATACCTTACGCTATACACGTTCTCTACGGAAAACTGGAATCGCCCTGCCGAAGAGGTGGCAGCTCTCATGGGACTGGTATTGTCTTCTCTCGAAGACGAAATCTTCATGAAGAACAACGTGCGCTTCCAAGTTATCGGTGACACAAGCCGTCTACCCGAACCAGTGCTCAAGAAACTGGAGGAGACGATGGAACACACGGCAAAGAATGACACCATGACAATGGTGGTGGCACTGAGCTACTCGTCAAGATGGGAGATAACAGAGGCTGCACGAAAGATTGCCCAAGACGTGAAGGAAGGCAAGTTGAAGGCTGAAGACATAACGGAAGAGACAGTGAGCAAGAATCTCACTACCAGTTTTATGCCAGACCCAGAACTGCTCATAAGAACAGGCGGCGAACTGCGCATCAGCAACTACCTGCTGTGGCAGATAGCATATTCCGAACTCTATTTCTGCGACACTTACTGGCCAGACTTCTCTGAGGAGGATCTCCACCGCGCAATAGCTTGCTATCAGCAGCGCCAGCGCAGGTTTGGCAAGACTGAAGAACAGGCAGAACAGGAATTACAGAACAAGAAGTAAAAAGAACAGGACATATACGTTGGCAAAAAACAGTGCCGACAACATACTCACAACATAATGAAGTATCAATTTCGTAGATTAGTGTCACTGGCAGCATTCTGCCTCATTGCCGGAGTGCAGATGTCAGCACAGGACAAGATAGTGAACCCCGAGATAAACTATGCCGGAAGTCCACGCCAATGCCGCATTGCGGGACTGGCAGTCACAGGTATAGAGGGATATGAGGACAATCTGCTCATAGGTATCTCCAATTTGGCTGTAGGACAGGAGATTTCTGTGCCGGGCACAGAGATTACTGATGCAGTGAAGAGATTCTGGAAGCACGGATTGTTTTCTGATGTGTCTATCTCTATCGACTCTATCATTGGTCGCGACGCTTATCTGCACATCAACTTGGCTCCTCTGCCACGCGTTTCACAGATCAACTACTATGGACTCAAGAAGTCGGAGCGCGAGGACATGCAGGAGAAGTTGGGCATGATGAAAGACTATCAGATTACTCCTTCAATGATAGACAGAGCGAAGATTCTTGCCAAGAAATATTTCGACGATAAGGGTTTCAATGATGCTGAGATAAGTATCATCCAGCATGATGACCTGTCGAAGAAGAACTTCGTTATCCTTGATGTCACTGTAGACAAAAAACAGAAGAAGCGTGTCAAGCACATCATTATCGAGGGCAATGGCAAGCTGAATGACGCGAAGATAAAGGGTAACCTCTTTAAGAAGGGTGCCTTCGCCAAGACTCATGAGGCAAACAAGATAGGCAACTTCTTCAAGTCAAAGAAATATACTCCTGAAAGATGGAAAACTGACAAGAAGAATCTTATCGATAAATATTACGAGTATGGTTATCGTGACGCACACATCGTAGAGGACAGTGTGTGGAACTATGATGACAAACACGTTAATATATATATAAAGGTGGAAGAAGGTCAGCAGTATTTCCTCCGCAACATCTCTTGGGTGGGTAATACCGTCTATCCTACAGAGCGTCTGAGCATGCTCCTTGGCATGAACAAGGGTGACGTCTACAATCAGAAGCTTATGAACAAGCGACTCACCGAAGATGAGGATGCTGTGGGTAATGCTTACTGGAACAACGGTTATCTGTTCTACTCTCTCGACCCTGTAGACGTGAACATCGACGGTGACTCTATCGACGTAGAGATGAGAATTACCGAAGGTCCTCAGGCAAGAATCAACCGAGTGAGAATCAATGGTAACGACCGACTCTATGAGAATGTTATCCGTCGTGAGTTGCGCACAAAGCCAGGCGACTTGTTCTCAAAGGAGGCTCTGCAGCGTTCTGCACGTGAACTTGCTTCCATGGGACATTTCGACCCTGAGGCTGTAAGCCCAGACGTGAAGCCGGATACAGAGAATGGTACTGTGGACATCAACTGGGACTTGAAGCAGAAGTCTAACGACCAGGTAGAGTTCTCGCTTGGATGGGGACAGACTGGTGTTATCGGTCGTATTGGTCTTAAGCTCAATAACTTCTCAATGGCAAACCTGTTCCGTAAGAATGCAGAGCACCGCGGAATAATGCCTATCGGTGATGGTGAGACGATGTCTATCTCGGCACAGACCAACGGCTCTTACTACCAGTCATATAATGTGGGTTACTCCACATCATGGTTTGGAGGCAAGCGTCCTATACAGTTATCTACCTCTATCTTCTACTCAAAACAGACTGACGTGTCGAGCACATACTATAATAGTGGTTACATGAATAACTACTACAACTATCTCTACGGATATGGCAGTTCTTACTACAATAACTATGAGAACTACTATGATCCTGACAAGTATGTGCAGCTCTTCGGTGCTTCTATCGGTTGGGGTAAGCGTCTGCGTTGGCCTGATGACTATTTCGTGCTGTCAGTACAGTTGGCTTACACACGCTATATGCTGAAGAACTGGAGCTACTTCCTGATGACCAATGGTAATGCAAACAACATCAACCTCGGTATCAGCCTTAGCCGTACATCTACCGACAACCAGCTCTTCCCACGTCGAGGCAGCGAGTTCTCTGCATCTGTCACCATCACTCCACCATGGTCTCTTTGGGATGGCAAAGACTATCAGAACCTCGCCACCAACAGTAAGTCTGCCACATATGAGAAGGAGCAGCAAGAGAAATACCGCTGGATAGAATACCATAAGTGGAAGTTCAAGGCTCGCACCTTCACTGCGCTCACATCTGCACAGAAGTGCTTCGTGCTGATGACAAGAGTGGAGATGGGTATCTTGGGAAGCTACAACAAATACAAGAAGTCACCATTTGAGACCTTCTATATGGGTGGTGACGGTATGTCAGGATATTCCACATCATATGCAGAGGAGACAATCGGTCTGCGCGGTTACGAGAACGGTGCGCTCACACCTTACGGATATGAGGGATATGCCTATGACCGTCTGACTCTCGAGTTGCGATATCCGTTCCTCCTTGGCAACACCACCATCTATGGTCTTGGATTCCTTGAGGGCGGTAATGCATGGACATCAGTGAAGAACTTCAATCCATTCGACATGAAGCGTTCTGCTGGTGTGGGTGTGAGAATATTCCTCCCGATGGTCGGTCTGATGGGTATCGACTGGGCTTATGGTTTCGACACCGTCTTCGGTTCGAAGGGTGGAAGCAACTTCCACTTCGTGCTCGGACAGGAGTTCTAATAGAAGCATAATCTTAAAAAGAGATATTGAGAAGATATGAAGAAGTTGATAGTTATCTGCGCAATGGCACTTGTTGCCATCAGCGCGTCAGCACAGAAGTTTGCACTCCTCGACATGGAGTATATTCTGAAGAATGTGCCTGCCTATGAGCGTGCCAATGAGCAGCTCAATCAGGTTAGCAAGAAATGGCAGGCTGAGATAGAAGCTCTCAACACTGAGGCAGGAACAATGTATAAAAACTACCAAAATGAGGTGGTGTTCCTCTCGGAAGAACAGAAGAAGGAGAAGCAGGAAGCTATCATGAAGAAGGAGAAGGAGGCAAGCGAACTCAAGCGCAAGTACTTCGGTCCAGAGGGCGAACTCTTCAAGAAGCGTGAGGCTCTCATCACTCCTATTCAGGAGGAAATCTATAACACTGTGAAGGAGATATCCGAACTGCGTGGTTATAGTCTCGTGCTCGACCGTGCCTCTGACTCAGGCATCATCTATGGTTCGCCAAAAGTGGACATAAGCAATGAGGTGCTGCAGAAACTTGGCTATGGAGCAGAGTAAGAGATGATGTTGCATCGTGAGATAAACAGAAAAATAATAACAACTAAAATCAATACAAGAAAATGAAGAAATTTTTCGCAATGGTGCTTCTTTGTGCACCAATGGCCATGTTCGCACAGCAGAAGTTTGGTCATATCAATGCTCAGGAAGTGTTGACTTCTATGCCAGAGTACAGCATCGCTAACGGCGAGATTGAGGCAAAGGCTAAGGAATTCCAGAACCAGATGCAGGAGATGCAGGCTGAATTCCAGCGCAAGGCTGAGGAGTATGACAAGGCAAAGGCTACAATGCCTGCTACAAAGCAGCAGGAGACAGAGACTGAACTGCAGGGTCTTTACACTAAGCTCCAGCAGGCTGGTCAGGACTATCAGCAGCAGCTCGAGAAACTGCGTCAGGAGAAGCAGCAGCCTCTCTACACCAAGCTGATGAATGCCATCGCTACTGTTGGTAAGACTGGCGGTTATGTTTACATCATGGACGTAAACACTGCTCTCTACACTAATGATGCCATCAGCGAGGATGTCACAGCAAAGGTGAAGAGCGAACTTAAGAAGTAATGAGAAAGATAATGTTGATGCTGGTGGTACTCGTGACCACCTTATCGGCTTCAGCACAGGAGACAGTCGACTTCCGTTACGGTTGTGTCAACTACACGACCGTACTGAAGTCGATGCCTGAATATGCCAAGGCCGAAGCTGACCTCGAGGCATTGAAGCAGAAGTATGATGCTGAGACAAAGGCATCGGAAGAGGAGTTCAATGCCAAATATGAAGTGTTCCTCAGCGAGTATGCCAACTATGCTCCTTCCATTCTGAAGAAGCGTCAGGCAGAACTTGAGGACATGATGAAGCGCAATGAGAACTTTCGTGCTGAGACCGTCAGGCTTCTCAATCAGTCGCGCGAGGAAATGCTCAAGCCAGCTAAGGACAAGCTCAATGCCATTATCAAGTCCATAGCACAGCAATATTCTCTTGCCTTCGTGCTTAATACCGATTCTGATGCAGTGCCATATCTCAATCCTAATATGGCATATAATATAACCCCTGCTGTAGAGGAAGCTATCAAGCAGTAGTGGTAGGTGGGGTACAATAAAATCCCACTTGTAATAAAGCATTCTACATACCATTTAAATCCTCTGTTTATGTTTCCAGAAGCGGCAGGTCCTATAGGTGTCTTTGACTCAGGCTACGGTGGTCTGACCATTCTCCATGAGATTCGTCAGATGTTGCCGCAGTATGACTACCTTTACCTTGGCGACAATGCTCGCGCTCCTTATGGCAACCGTTCCTTTGAAGTTGTCTATAAGTTTACGCGTCAGGCTGTCCTCAAACTCTTCGAACGTGGTTGTCATCTCGTCATTCTTGGATGTAACACCGCTTCGGCAAAAGCCCTTAGATCCATACAGGAGAGAGTTCTTCCCGAACTGTGTCCCGACCGCCGTGTGCTTGGCATAATACGTCCTACGGCGGAGGCTATCGGTCATCTCACTACCACCAATCACGTGGGAGTGCTTGCCACTGAAGGTACTGTGCGTAGCCGTAGCTATAGCCTTGAGGTGGCTAAGTTCTATCCCGAGATAAAGGTGTCGGGGCAGGCTTGTCCTTTGTGGGCAGCCATTGTGGAAGCTAATGAAGCCGACTCTCCTGGTGCCGACTATTTCGTGCGCAAGCGTATAGACCAGCTCATGCTGAAAGACCCCGAGATAGACACCATCGTGCTTGGTTGCACACATTATCCGATGCTTATGAATAGCATTGTGAGAAATACGCCTCCAGGCGTAAGAATCGTTCCCCAAGGTTCCTATGTGGCATCATCGCTGAAAGACTATCTCTCGCGCCATCCTGAGATTGATGAGAAGTGTACCACTCACGGCAAATGTCTCTACCTCACCACAGAGAGTGAAGAGCGATTCAGAGAGTGTGCAAGGGTATTCCTGCATGAAGATGTCAATGTGGAACAAATCACATTAGGATAATCATTATTTATTGTACCGCTGCCATTGAGCAGCGGTAATCGTTATGTGTCATCATTAAACTAACTCTTATGAACCTGAAGAAAACCATTCTGTCGCTGGCTCTCTGTCTTGGAGTCTGCACTTATGCCTGTGCCCAACGTACTTTTGAGGTTGACCTGTGGGCAGGCAATCCTATAGTTGAAAGTTCTGTTCCTACCGATACTGCCAAACTCTATGCTTTCCTTCCTGAAAGCAAAAAGGCTACGGGACGCGCAATTATAATATGTCCTGGCGGTGGCTATGCCACTCTCGCTATGGATCACGAGGGAAAGGACTGGGCTCCATTCCTCAACAAGATGGGCATTGCTGTCTTTGTGCTCAAATACCGCATGCCACATGGCAACAAAAAGGTGCCTGTGAGCGATGTGGAGCAGGCTATGCGCATGGTGCGTGTCAATGCCAAGGAATGGAATGTAAACGCCAATGACGTAGGAATAATGGGATTCTCTGCTGGAGGTCATCTTGCTTCCACTCTTGCCACCCATGCCAAGGCTGACGTGATGCCCAACTTCCAGATACTCTTCTATCCTGTCATAACCATGGACCCTGCTTTCACACATAAGGGTTCGCACGATAATTTCCTCGGTGAGCATCCCAAGAAGAAGGAGATGCTGGAATATTGCAACGACATTCAGGTGTCGCGCATGAGTCCACGTGCACTGATAATACTGTCTGACGATGACGATGTTGTTGTGCCTGCCAATGGTGTCAATTACTATACCGAACTCTACAAGCACGATGTTCCTGCAAGTATTATGGTCTATCCCACTGGCAAGCATGGATGGGGCATGAATCCCACGTTCCCCTATCATGTGGAAATGCTCATGAACGTGAGAGCCTGGCTTGACAACCTGGAGTAATATTGAAAGATTTAGATATTCAGATATTCAGGTGGTAAACGTAGATGGGTGCAGTGACTTTCACTGCACCCATCTGCGTTTTTATAACAGCGCTTTGATTTCAGCGTCCAGATCTTTTATCTGGGCATCGCGCTTATAAGGAGTGGCATCCTTGTTTATAATGAAGAATGTAGGGATAGCCTGCAGATTATATTTGGCTATATACTGGCTACTACCGCCGTCAGGATCATTAACTGATATCCAGGGCAGAGCCGCTGTCTGAGTCTTCCAGAAATGCTGGTTCTCGTCGAGTGACACCTGATATATCTCCAGTCCCTGAGCGTGATATTTGTTGTATACTTCACGCATCATCATTATACGCTTTGCTGTACCCTCAGCGGCAAACGAACAGAAATCAAGTATCACCACATGACCCTTCAGGTCAGACAACTTGCGCATATTTCCTTTGTTGTCACGCAAGGCAACATCTATAATTCCCGACACGTCCACCTTATCAGCATCTATCACCTGCTCGTTGCGAGCCTTCAGTATGCGTGAGTCCTTCATTCCCTCTATGGCGATGTTGTGAAGGTTCTCGCCACGCTCCGAACCAGGATGGAATGTATCCCAACTTGTCGCTACTGCTGCATACACCTTCACGTCCTCCACATTCTCGCGCGGATTGAATATCAGTTGATAGGCGTTGCCAAGTACTACTGTCTGGAACAGGGCGAAATAAGCATACGACTTGTTTGGCTCGGTATATATATAGCGTGCCTTCACGAAGTCCTTATATTTCTCCATAGTCACGGCAATACTATCCTCCACGGCGCTGACCTTCAGTTGTGGGTCGCGGATGATGTTGTTTATCTGCGCCTGCAGGTTCATCTGGTGTATAGCAAGCTCCTGTATCTTCGCACAGTTGTCAGATCCCTCCACCTTATATTTGTATGACATTGATGGATAGTCAGCACTGAAGCTAACAGTCTCTGTGGAGTCTATAGAGAGGTTGATGATTTGGTTGGCAATTCTCAAGCGATAGAATTCAGGGTCGTCACTACTCAACTCCTCAAAGTTGAACTCGCCGTTATCAGCAAGTTTCACAGAGTCAATCGTTGTTACGCCATCCAGTCCCACATTCTCAAGAAAGAGCATGGAGTCCTTGGCACTTGTTATGTTGCCCTTGACAACAAACTTCTTGTTGTCACCACAGCTGACAACCGACAGAGCTGCTGCCATTACAGCTGCAGCCGACAAAATATTTAGCTTCTTCATCTTTATCATTTATATTACGTGTAGTGCAAAGTTAGAAAAATAAAATGGAAACAGAGGATGTGTCAAAATAAAAAAGTTCCCATAAAAGGGTATCGTGACAAAGTTAATGTTTTTTATCCTATAATCAAACTTGCAGTCCCAAAGAGTTGTCAGTTATAAGAAAAATATATAATTTTGTGGCAAATCTTCAGTAGAAGACGTTATTTAGTTGCATTTTGAGCGATTTTACAGGATAAGTAATATGAAACATCTGATTATTCTTGCCGACGGAAGTGCTGACTGGCATTGCCCTTCCCTTGACAACAAGACAATATATCAGTATGCCCACACTCCAAACATCGACCGTTTGGCATCGCAGGGCAGATGTGGCATGCTGAAGACAGTGCCTGAAGGTTTTCATCCAGGCAGTGAGGTTGCCAACTCCACCATCCTTGGTTTCGACCAGCACAAAGTCTATCAGGGCCGTGGAGTTCTCGAGGCTGCCAGCATCGGATATGAGATGAAGCCTGGCGAGATGGCTATGCGCTGCAATCTCGTGTGCCTCGATGGTGACATACTGAAGAATCATTCCTCAGGACACATAACGACAGAGGAGGCTGCCGAACTCATAAAGTATCTCAACGACAATCTCGCTACCGACGACATACATTTCCTCACAGGTGTGCAATATCGTCATGTGCTTGTTTTCAAAGGTGGTGATGCACGCATATCCACCACACCTCCCCATGATGTGCCCCTCAAGCCTTGGCGTCCGCTTCTCGTAAAGGCTGACGTGCCTGAGGCGCAAACTACGGCAGACAAACTCAATGAACTCATTCTTAAGTCACAGGAGTTGCTTTCCAAGCATCCCGTAGACCTTCGTCGTGCAGCCGAAGGCAAGGATATGGCAAACAGCATCTGGCCTTGGAGCCCGGGCTATCGTCCCGACATGACTCCCCTTGCCGTGTCTTATCCGTCGATAAAGCGCGGTAGTGTCATCACTGCCGTCGACCTCATACGTGGCATAGGCCATTATGCCGGATTGAGAATTATCGATGTGGAGGGAGCTACAGGACTCTTCAACACCAACTATGCAGGAAAGGCTGCCGCTGCCATAGAGGCTCTCAAGACAGATGATTTCGTATATCTCCACATAGAAGCTCCCGACGAGGCAGGCCATGAGGGTGACATCCCATTGAAGATGCGCACCATTGAGGACATAGACTCCAAGGTGGTAGGCCCTATCATGGAGGCAGTAGCCGACTTCGACGAGCCAGTAGCGATAGCCTATCTCCCCGACCATCCCACGCCTTGCGCACACCGCACACACACTTCCGACCCTGTGCCGTTTGTCATATACAAGCCAGGCGTTGCTGCCGACAGTGTCAACGCTTTCGACGAAGAGAGTTGCAAAGAAGGCTCCTATGGAGTCATGGACGGACTTGATTTCTTACCTGAATTCTTGAAATGATGAAATATTACAGCACCAACGGCAAAGCACCGCTCGCCTCCCTCGAGAAAGCAGTGGTCAAAGGTCTTGCAGAAGACCGCGGACTCTATATGCCAGAGCATATAAAACCGCTTCCAAAGGAGTTCTTCGACAACATCGAGAACATGAGTTTCCATGACATAGCCTTCACCGTGGCACAGGCTTTCTTCGGTGAGGATGTGCCTGACGACGACCTGCGCAGAATTGTCTGCGACACTCTCGCCTTTGATGTTCCGGCAGTTAAGGTCACCGACAACATCTACTCTTTGGAACTCTTCCACGGCCCCACGCTCGCCTTCAAGGATGTCGGCGCACGCTTCATGGCGCGCATGCTGCAGCATTTTCTCACTAAGGGCAGTGGTGAGGTCAATGTCCTTGTTGCCACCTCTGGCGACACGGGTTCTGCCGTAGCCAATGGATTCCTTGGTGTTGATGGCATCAAGGTCTATGTGCTCTACCCGAAGGGAAAGGTAAGTCCTATACAGGAGTGCCAGTTTACCACTCTCGGACAGAATATCACTGCCATAGAGGTAGATGGAGTCTTCGACGACTGCCAGGCACTGGTGAAGAACGCCTTTATGGATAAGGAACTCAATGCCAAGATGAAGCTCACCTCTGCCAACTCCATCAATGTGGCGCGCTTCCTTCCCCAGTCGTTCTATTATTTCTATGCCTATGCACAGATGAAGAAACTCGGACTCGCCGACAATCTCGTCATGTGCGTGCCGTCAGGCAATTTCGGCAACATCTGTTCGGCTCTCTTCGGCAAGCGTATGGGACTGCCGATAAAGCGTTTTATAGCAGCAAACAATTCCAACGACATATTCTACAAGTATCTGCAGACAGGCAAATATGAACCGAAAGCCTCTGTGCAGACCATCGCCAATGCCATGGATGTGGGCGATCCTTCCAATTTCGCACGCATCTACGACCTCTACGGCAAGTCGCACGAAGCCATCTCGGCAGACATCAGCGGAGCTACTTTCTCCGATGACCAGATAGCCGATGCCATGCGCTCATGCTATGCCGACACCGGCTATGTCTGCGATCCTCACGGAGCGTGCGGATATGAAGCATTGAAGGAAGGACTTCAGGAGGGAGAGACAGGTGTATTCCTCGAGACAGCCCATCCGGCAAAGTTCAAGTCTGTTGTCGACGGCATACTCCACACTGACATAGAGATTCCACAGAAGTTGCAGGCATTCATGAAGGGCACAAAGCAGTCAGTCTCCCTGCCCAATGACTATGATGCGTTCCGCCAGTTGCTGGAGCGCTGACAATAAAGTCTAAACGATGCTCGCTCTCGACAATCTAAGCATAGGTTATGACGGCAAGGTCATAGTCTCTGGCATGACACTCACATTGTCACCAGGGACTATGACCTGTCTTCTTGGTAATAACGGCACGGGCAAGAGCACCCTTCTCAAGACCATAGCCGGATTCCTGCATCCCATTTCAGGCAGCATAGCCTATGGCGGCAGACCTATTAGTGCGCTCTCGCCACGCGAG
The DNA here is from genome assembly GCA_963601795.1 of bacterium. Lineage (GTDB taxonomy): Bacteria > Bacteroidota > Bacteroidia > Bacteroidales > Bacteroidaceae > Prevotella. The sequence goes on from CAVCGK010000006.1 coordinate 29,722, forward strand.
ATGGCCACCACTGTGGGTGTGGTGCTTACGGGCAGGATGGACGGTCAGATGCTCACCGTGGAAGACATGGTCGGTCTCGGACGGTCGCCATATACAGGTTTCTTCGGACGTCTTACCGATGATGACCGCCGTGTGGTCTGCAGTTGCATGGAGATGATAGGCATCACCCATCTGCGCCATAAACAGTTGTCAAGTCTCAGCGACGGCGAATATCAGAAAGCGGTGATAGCCAAGGCTCTTGCCCAGCAGACGCCCGTCATACTCATGGACGAACCCACTGCCTTTCTTGATTTCCGCAGTAAGGTGGAACTCATGGAACTCTCGCTCCAGTTGGCTCATGCTCAGGGTAAAACTATCCTCATGACTACCCACGATGTCAATCTCGCCCTAAAGATAGCCGACTCCATACTCCTTATGCATGACGGAAAGATGACCGTAAACCCCAGCCAGGACGAGATAAACTGCTTCATCGGCACCAATGCCGCCCGCTATCTCTAACCATCTCCATTCCCCCCATTCCCATTCCCATTCCCCAATCCCCCCCAAACAATGAACAATCCCTTCCACTATCTTCCATCCGAGCAGATGCTCCGTGAGCAACGGCTCTTGATGGAGAGAATAAGCCGTCTCTGCCATGACGATGAGGCTTTTGCCGAGGAGGTGGAAAGGGGAAAGATGTTTGGCATCCTCATCGCCCACACATCCGACAATCCCTCACGTCAGACAGTCCTCACCGCCTATTCCGGTCAGATATGCGGACAGTTTGATGCTTATGGTTTTGTGCCTGCCGTATTCGATTACCTTGCCCCTGACGGCTATTTTAAGACCCATGAAAGGGAGATAACTGCTCTCAACCATAAGATTGCCGACCTTCAGTCATCGCCAATAAAGCAGACGCTGAAGAACACTCTGCAACAACTCACTCAGTCTGCCGAGGACGACATCAATGCCTATCGCGCCATCATGAAGGAAGCCAAGGCGAGGCGTGATGCCGTCAGGGCAAGCGGTGACGTGGCTGAAGAATCCCTTACGGCAGAGAGCCAGTTCATGAAGGCAGAACTGCATCGCAAGCGCCAGCAGTGGAGAGTCAAGATTGATAACGTGAAGCAACAACTGGACGATATGGAGGCAGACATACGCCAACTAAAACTCCAGCGCCAACGCATGTCCGATGCTCTCCAGCGTTGGCTTTTTGAGCAGATGATATTCACCGACTGTCATGGCAACACAAAAGACCTCTTGGAGATATGGCAGCATTACTCCTCGTCGCCGTCAACAGGCAGCCTGCACCTGCCGTCGCTTCCTCCCTCAGGCAGTGGAGAGTGCTGCGAACCGAAACTCCTGCATTATGCTCATACTCATGGTCTTGTGCCTGACGAGATGGCAATGTTTTGGTGGGGACAGTCGCCCAAGGGTGAGGTGCGCCGTCATGGTTATTTCTATCCCGCTTGCCAAGGTAAGTGCAAACCCATACTGCAGTTTCTCCTTGATGACGATGCATTGTTCCTTGACAGCAAAACACCACAGGGCGAACTGAAGATTGTCTATGAGGATGAGGCCGTCATCGTTGTAGACAAACCGTCGGGCATGCTCAGTGTGCCAGGCAAGGGAGATGCCGAGAGTGTCTATTCGTTGTTGCGTGATATGAGAAAAGAGTGTGCCGAACTGCAGATGGTGCATCGTCTTGATATGGACACAAGCGGTCTGCTTGTGGTGGCAAAGACCACAGAGGCTCACAAATGTCTGCAGCAACAGTTTGCCACTCACGTCACGCAAAAGACCTATACAGCTCTCCTTGAGAAGGACATCACGGGAGAGGGTAGGGTAGACCTGCCCCTAAGCCCCGACTATGCCGACCGTCCGCGTCAGATAGTAGACTATGCTGACGGTAAACCTGCTCACACATTATATAAAGGTATAGGCTCTAATCGCATCCTCTTGACTCCCCTCACAGGCCGCACCCATCAGTTGCGTGTTCATTGCGCCCATCCCCGCGGACTTGACAATCCCATCAAGGGCGACCGCCTTTACGGTCACCCCGACACGCGCCTTTTTCTCCATGCCACAACCCTGAGCTTTCTTCATCCCGTTACAGGCGAGCGAGTGACCTATCACTCCGCCCCTGCCTTCTGATATAGGGTGCAGTGAGGACACGGCGCCCTCGCCGTACCATATATAAGAAATGGAAAAAGTAGATTCCCTATTGTAAGAACTTTCATGTATCGATGTTTTGACAATTGTCACAAACGTGTGCGGCATATGTCATAAACGTTTGCGACAATTGTCACAAAGGTTTATGACATATGTCACACAATCCTTTGACATATGTCGCAACATCCATGCACCGATGATATTACAACGAGAAAGCAAATTCCTGAAACGGGTGCAGTGAGGACTTGGTTGACGTGAGGACACGTCAACTACTATGATTCCTCATTAATTTTCTTGAGATATTCCGATGGTATCATGCCGTATTCGGCTTTGAAGCAACGGCGGAAATAGGCTATGCTGTTCATGCCCACCATGAAAGATATCTCGCTGATGGAATATTTGCCTTCGAGGAGCAGTCGCTCGGCATACTGCATCTTATATTTGCGTATGTACTCGTTGGTCGACATTCCCGTGAGGGCTTTCATCTTGCGATATAGCGTGCTGGTGCTCATGGCAAGGCGTGAGGCAAGCATGTTGACATCCACATCACCGCTGATGCCTTCGCCAATCAGACTGTCCAACTTGTCGAAGAAGTCCTGGTCTATCTGGCTCAGCGACTCACGCAACTGCGCTTGCTTCTCCTTCATGTCGTCATTAGAGTCTTTCTTTGTGTCTGTCGTTGTTGATGTAGCCTGAGTCTCGAGCATACGTCGCCTCTGTGCCAGCAGATTGTTCACACGACTGCTGAGCAGCGAGTGAGTGAACGGTTTGGTGATGTAGGAGTCTGCACCTGCGTCATATCCCTCCTCCTTTGCCTCCTGCGAGTCTTTGGCGGTTAATAATATAATAGGTATATGGCTGGTGCGCACGTCAGATTTCAGGATGCGGCACATCTCGTTGCCATCCATGCGAGGCATCATCACGTCGGAGATGATGATGTCGGGAATGCGGTCGAGAGCCTTGCCAAGACCCTCCTTGCCGTCGGCAGCCTCTATGGTGTCATATTCGTCGGCAAACGAGGTGGTGATATATTCCCTTATGTCATTGTTGTCCTCCACCACAAGCATCAGCAGACGGCCGGGCGTACCCTTCTCAGCGGCGTTCTCCGCTTCACTCTCGCTTGCAGTCTGCTCCTCTGCGGGAGCCGACTTTTTTCCGTGAAGGGCAGTGGGATAGATGTTCTGCTCATCGAGTGTGACTATAAAACTGCTGCCCTGCTCGATGCTGCTCTCCACCTTTATAGTGCCTTCGTGCAGAGTGACAAGATTCTTCACCAGCGACAGACCGATGCCCGTGCCCGATGCCTGGTGCGATCCGTTCTCCTGATAGTAACGGTCAAAGACATGAGGCAGTGCTTCCTTCGATATGCCGTAGCCAGTGTCGCTCACCGTGATGTCTACAAGATGCTTGTCGCTGGAGCGGCGTCGCTCCACACTTATGTCCACCGTGCCCGAGTCAGTATATTTTATGGCATTGCTCACAAGATTGTCTATGGCGATGGCTATCACCTCACGGTCGAAATACATGTTTATGGGGTTCTCGGGAGCCACAAAGCGTATCGTCACGTTGGGTTTGCTGTTCAGTTCCTCATATTTCAGACTTATCTCATGCACAGTGTCCACGATGTTTCCCTTCTGCACACGCAGCGCACGGTTGTTGGTCTCCGTCTTGCGGAATTCCAGTATCTGCGTGATAAGCTCGTTGAGTCTCACTGCACTCTGATGAATTACCGCCAGCTTGTGCTTGGCAGCCTTGGCGATGTCGGCAGAATGCGAGAGGTCGTCGAGCGGACCGAGAATGAGAGTGAGCGGAGTGCGCAGTTCGTGCGCTATGTTGGTGAAGAATCGCAGGCGGTCTTCATTGTCCTTGCGGTCTTTCTCATGGTTTATTTTTTCCATGTCGAGCATATATTCCAGTCGCACATGGCGGTTGTATATACGCAGTGTAGTGTAGATGCCCATCACGACGATGAGGGCATAAATCAGTTTTGCCCACCACGACAGCCACAATGGTGGCTTTATGGCGATGATGAGTTCTGCCACCTCCTCATTCCACGGTTGGTTGTGCATGCGGCTTCTCACCAGCAGTCGGTAAGTGCCTGTCGGTATGTCACGCATCGTTATCTGTCCTTCGTCGCATATCATCCATTCATCCTGCATGCCCTCCAGTTTGTAGCTGTATTCCACATAGGAGTTGAGGGCATAGTTGAATGTATTGAAGGTGATGTTGAATGTGTTCTCGTCATGATTGAGCGTAATCTTCTTCCTGTTGTTGAGACTTATCACACTGTCCTTTCGCTCCTCTATGTTGCTGAGAAGCGAGAGCGACATGATGTGTGGAGGCGGTGCCTGATGGCGCGAGAGCACCTTGTCGGGAGAAAAGTAGCACAAGCCGTTTGCCGAACCGAAATATATGTTGCCACGTGCATCCTGCGCCACACTTCCGTCATTGAAGTTGGTCTGCATCACACCGTCCTTCTTGTTGTAGTTGACGATGCGCTCAGCCCCCTTTGGCAAGCAACTGATGCCACGGTTGTGGCTCATCCATATGTTTCCCTTGCGGTCCTGTGTTATGGCGCGTATGTGTATGTTGGTCAGTCCTGAGGCGAGGTCATACACGGTGGTCTGCTGTCCTGGCTTCGTTCCCATGCATATGAGTCCCTCATTGGATGCCGCCCATATGCGTCCCTCCTTGTCGCAGAAGAGATGGGCTATGGTGTTGCTAAGCAAATGTAGTTTTCCCTCGTTTTCAGTGCGATACCACGCCAGCATCTTCATCTGTGGTGAGAACACCTGTATGCCTATGCCGTAATATCCCACCCATAGGTTGCCTTTCCTGTCTCTTGCCAATGCCCTGACAAAGTTGTTGCCCACGTCGAAGTGACGCTTCATCTGGAGCGTCTTTGCGTCATAGGCATAGAGTCCGGTGCTTGTGCCTATCCACATCAAGCCATATCGGCGGTCTTCAAGGAAACATCTGATGTCTTTGCCCACGGCAGGCAGTGGTTTTAAAGAGCCTGCCGAACTCACGAAGGCTCCGCAGCTGAAAGTTCCTATCCACAGTTTGCCGTCGGCATCATAAGTTGCCGTCTGTATGCTCGTGCCCATGTTCTTGCCGTCAACACTCACCTTCGTCATTTTCTTGTCATAGAGACACATGGTGCCGCCGTCAGTACCTGTCCACACATATCCCGACGGAGCCACGGCGAGTGCCATCACTGAGTTTTCTGTCATGCGTGTGCCTTTGGGCGATGCCGTCTCGTTGGCAATGCCGAAGAGGGGCTTGTAGGTTGTCAGCATGTTGATGCCGCCACCATAAAGACCAGCCCACACATTGTGGTGAGAGTCTTCCACGATGGTGCGCACTGTGTTTCCCGTCAGTCCGCAGTCAGAGTCGTTCTCCCTTATCATCTCCACATGGGCGTTATGATAGCTGTCGGCAGTGTTGCGGTTGACAGTTATCACGGCGATGCCGTTCATCTCCGTGCCCACCCATATGCGTCCGTCGGAGACTTGGGTGATGCAGAATATGCGATGGTTGCCAATCTGCTGGTCAGCCACATGAATGAACGACTGGTTCATAGGGTCGAAGACGTCGAGTCCGGCGGCAGTGCCTATCCAGAACACGCCGTTGCTGTCCTTGCATATGCCGAATACGGTGTTGGATGCAATGCTCTTAGGATTATTGTCGTCATGGCGGAAATTGCGTGCCGTGCGGTTGCGGGTGTCGATGATGGAGATGCCAGCGTCCACGTGTCCCGCCATCACCAGTCCGTTGCCCATATATGCGGCACACCACAGTTGATCGTCGGTCATGCCCTTCACGTTGTCCTTGTTGTAGTGAGTAAACTTGCGTGTGCTGGGGTCAAGCATGTCGAGTCCCTTCCAGTAGGTCGTTAGCCATATCTGGTTTTCCTCGCCATGACAGAGCGATGTGATGTCATTGGTGGTGATGGTCGACTTGTCGTTGTCGTCATGGCGATAGCATGTGACCTCTCCTGTGCTATAATTGAAAGCGTCGAGTCCATCGTTTTTCGTTCCTATCCATAGCACTGGGTCTTTCCTGTCGTCCAATACGCAGTTGAGTTCGCTTGACGAGAGTCCGCGCCCTTTCACCTTATTTTTATAATAGGAGAAGAAGTGTTGTCCGTCGAAGCGGTTGAGTCCCTCGTCGGTGGCAATCCACAGGTAGCCGAATTTGTCGAGAGTTGCTTCCGAGATATAATTGCACGAGAGTCCCTGCTCCGTTCCGAGCGGAAGTACAGTGAACTTTTGTCCGAATGCTGTGTGCGCCATCAACACCATGATGACGGCAAAAAGGTTTCTTGACAGATGCATGAAAGTCTTTAGTTACTTGTAGTATGTTTTCAGTTGCGAAGATAGGCAAAAAGGCGAAAAAATCCTCTATATTGGGGCTACAAATCGTTCATTGCACGATTTATACCCCATTTATGCACGAAAAGTAACTGAATGAAATGATAACAAATATATAATTTTGCGCCGTGCATTTCAGAGTTCGCTCTGACAGAAGCACACAGTGAATGATACCAAAATCTAAAACTCTAACTTACGTATTTATGACATTAAAATCATGTAATCCGAAGTTTGCCCTGCTCGGGGCAACAGTTGCATTGAGTGGAATGATGTTCCAGTCATGTAGCGATGACAATGGTTACTCTGCCGTAGACGGACAGGCACCTACCATTACGTTAGCATCCAACATTATTCATGCAGAACCGGGACGTAGCTTCAGCATTCAGGGTGACATCAAGGATGCCGATGGCATCAAGTCTATCAGGCTGAAGAATGAGGGCATGCTCCTCGACAAGACCATCAATCTGCTGGAGATTTATAGCGACAGTCTGCTTCATGAGTACAAGCTCGACTATGCCTACACTCCATCATCAGAATGGACTGACGACAGCGATTTCCCATTGGAGGTGACTGTGGAAGACGTGGTTGGACATACCTCTACAGCGACAATCAATGTCAAAGGTGATGGCGACTACACATCACCTAAGTTTACAAATGCGCCAGACTCCAAGTTGTATGTTCCCCTTTCAGAACCTTACCTGTTGGTCAGCGCCACTGTTTCTGACAACAAGGCTTTGCAGAGCATCGTGGTGGAGATTCCAGGCATCGAGGTGTATGACTCAGTGCTCATCAAGGGTAACGAGTATGAATACAACGAAGAATTTGAGTTCCCTAGCCAGGAAGCCGATTACGAAATGAATATCCGTCTCTATGACGGCATGAACAACATGACTTCCACCAGCACTGTCATCAAGTTGAGCGATGCCATCGACTTTGAAAAGATGTACTTGGCTGATGTCACATCTGCTGCCGACTTGACAAGTGATGTCTATGGTGTACCGATGTTGATAGACCATGTAGGCGAGTTCCAGTATTGTGCTCATTACTATAATCAGAAGGCTGGCACACCTATCCGCTTTATTCCTCAGAAGACATCATTTGGTCCTATCTGCTACGGTGTAGATGAAAGCACCAACACTATCACTAAGGGTTCTTCTGTTAAACCTATCATTCTCGACAAGGTGGGCTATTATGAGATTACCTTTAATATCATGACAGGTGAATATGCAGTAAACGACTGGACACCTACTACAAAGAAGATGACTCTCAATGGCACTACGACAGTAGACTTCAATGACGGCTCTGGCGAGCAGCCAGCACAAATCTGTCTTGCAGGTGCAGGTCTGCCAGAGGGCTTCGGCAACTGGACTACCAACCAGAACGCTAATGCATTCATCCTCAACCAGGACGCAAACAATCCATATCGTCTCTATCGTGAGATGGATCTCACTGAAGGCAATGAGATAGAGTTTACTATCAGTCAGACCCACTGGTGGGGTTGGTGGCCTGAGCCATACTGGCGCTTTGATGGTTCCGACGACAATGAAGCAAACAAACTCAATGGTGGCGACAACATGAAGAAGACTAGAGTGCCTGCAACAGGCAAGTATCTCTTCGAGTTTGACTATGCCCTCTTGCGCTCAAGAATCATCCGTGTGAACTAACATTCATCCATCGTTAAAAGTAAGAACAAAATGAAAAAAAGATATTATGCTACAGCCCTAGCCGCATGCATCGCCATGACAATGAATGCTCAGAGCATGAAGGTGACAGGTACAATCGTAGATAGCAATAACGAACCCATCATAGGTGCTGTCATCAAGGTGAAGGGCACCTCCAAGGGTGCGGTGACCGACATAGACGGTAACTATAGCATCGACGCTGACAAGAACTCTACCCTCGTATTCAGTTCGGTGGGTATGACAGACCAGGAGATTGTCGTAGGAAACAAGAATAGCATCAATGTGGTGCTCAAAGACGATGCCAACGACCTGAATGAAGTGGTGGTAATCGGTTACGGTCAGGTGAAGAAGGGCGACCTCACCAGTTCTATCTCTGCCATCAAGGGCGAGAAGTTGGAAAAACTTTCTACTGGTAACGTGATGAACGCACTTCAGGGACAGGTTAACGGTGTGCAGATCAGCAATGCCGGTAGTCCTGGTTCTTCTCCACGTGTCATCATCCGTGGTGTCACCACCGTGAACGGCTCTGACCCTCTCTATGTAGTTGACGGAATGCCAGTAGGCACCAACATCAACTTCCTCAACCAGAATGACATCGAGAGCATGCAGGTGCTGAAGGATGCTTCTGCATCAGCCATCTACGGTACACGTGCTTCCAACGGTGTGATCCTTATCACTACAAAGAAAGGAAAGAAGGGCGATGCCAAGTTTAATGTGACTGCTACCGTGGGTCTTCAGACTTTGCAGAAGCAGAAAATGGCAGATTCTCAGGAGTATAAGCAGGTATTTGATGCTCGTTACATCAATGATGGCAATGAGTCAACCTTCAAGGGGAGCACGGATGTTTATACTGACTGGTGGAAGGAGTGTATGAATGATGTAGCTGTTCAGCAAAATTATGACCTCAATTTCTCTGGCGGTACAGACAAGGCTATCTATTCTGGTAGTATCGGTTACTACAAGCAGGATTCCCAGTACAAGGTAGGCCAGTGGCAGAAGCTCTCTGCTCGTTTCTCTACTGAGTACAACTTTAATAAGATTGTGAAGGCTGGTGTTGATTTCACGCCTCGTTATGAGCAGTGGGATGACACTCCAGACTTGATGGGTGCTATCATGGCTATGGATCCTTCTACTCCAGTGATGCGTGATAAGAGCGAGTGGACTAGCAACCCATATAGCAACTACGAACGTTCACATAACAACCAGCAGCACAACCCTGTGGCAAGCATGTATCGTATGGACAAGGGAGCTAGTGAATATGGTTTGTTGGCTACTCCATTCGTCAGTCTTACCCCAATTAAGGGCTTGACCATCAAGTCACAGTTTGGTCTGAATGCTCGTTTCCGCAAAACAGATGAGTTTAATGTAAACTTTTTCATCGACAACTTGGAGCAGAACGAGAACAATAACGCCAAGCGCAAGATGGAAAACTGGGTGGATTGGAACTGGACCAACACGGTGAACTATATGACAACTCTCAATAAGAAGCACAATATCAACTTGATGGGTGGCTACACCATGGAGCGTTTCCAAGACTATTGGGCTGAGGCTTACTCTGAGAGCATCCCAAACAATGATGAGACCATGCGTTACCCAAGCTCTGGAACCAAGAACCCATCTGCAAAAGGTACAGATAGCTTCAATTCCTTGATTTCCTATTTGGGGCGTGTGATGTACAACTATGCAGAGAAGTATTACTTGACAGCATCTATCCGTGTCGATGGTTCTTCAAAGTTCTCTTCTAACAACAAGTGGGCTACATTCCCATCAGTATCTCTTGCTTACCGTTTGACAGGTGAGGAGTTCATGAAGAATCAAAAGATATTTGATGACATCAAGATACGTGCAGGTTGGGGTAAGGTAGGTAACCAGAACATCGACAACTCTGCATATCTCAGCTCTATCGGCACCAGCACCTATGTGTTCGGCAAAACAAGTGACCGTGTGGTAGGTTCAGAAGTGAGCGGGATAGGAAGCACAAACCTGAAGTGGGAGACAGTGGAAGACTACAACGTAGGTATTGACCTCGCTCTGCTCCAGAATCGCTTGAAGATTACTGCTGACTACTTCCAAAAGACTTCTCACGACATGTTGATGAAGAAGGACAACCTCCTTATCCTTGGTTATCCTATGTGGAACGGTCAGATGTGGGAGAACGTTGGTAAGATGAAGGCTACCGGATGGGAACTCGGCATCAACTGGAATGACAATGTAGCAGACTTCACATATGGCGTAGGTCTTAACCTCTCACAGGTGAAGAACAAGGCTATCAAGCTCAATGGTGACTACATCTGGACAGGAAGCTATAGCGGTGACTACATCGTGCGCAACGCAGAGGGCGAGTCTCTGAGCCAGTTCTATGGTTACGTGACTGACGGTATCTTCCAGAACGAGACAGAAGTGAAGAGCCATACAGGTCAGCACGGTGAGATTTTGCAACCAAATGCACAGCCTGGTGACCTCCGCTTCGTAGACCTCAACAACGACGGTGTGATCGACTCTAATGACAAGACAAACATCGGTAATCCATTCCCAGACCTGATGGTGGGTCTTAACCTCAACGCAGCATGGAAGGGCATCGACTTCGTAGCTAACTTCTACGGCACCTTCGGCAACGACATCTACAACCTCAACAAGGTGCGCTACGCTGGAACTGACGGACAGAATGTATATGCAGGCACATACAACAAGACATGGCGCGCAGACAACACAAGCGCTGAGTACCCACGTCTCTCTGTAAACGACTCTAACATGAACTACAAGCGTGTGTCTGACTTCTTCGTAGAGGATGGTTCTTACTTCCGTTGTAAGTTGCTTCAGGTGGGTTATACCTTGCCAAAACAGTGGTTCAACAATAAACTCAACTTGCGTTTGTCGATCTCAGCCCAGAATCTCTTCACGATTACAAGTTACAGTGGGGCAGATCCAGAGACGGCTTCAATGGGTAGCACTAAGACGGGAGTTACAGAGTCTGGTATCGACTACAGCGGTTATCCTAACCCACGCACATTCCTCTTCGGAGTGAACATGAGTTTCTAAAGCAGAAGAGTTACCAAGACATATACATTATATTAATATATAAACAAAGAATTATCATGAAGAAATATATATTAGGTTTGACCTTGGCTTCCGCCTTGACCTTGGGCATGACATCATGCTCTGATTTCCTCGACGAGCCAATCCGTGGTCAGCAAGACATGACAAACTACTTCACCAACGAGGAAGAGTGTGAGAAGCATATCACAGGTTGCTACAACTACCTCGACGGACGTGACTGGTGGCAGATATACAAGTTCTACAACATGTGCAACATGACCACCGACGACTGCTGGATGGGCAACACCACCCAGGACCCAGGCGACTATCGTCCAGCTGCACAGTTCACAGGCAATACCATCGACCTCGGTAATGCATGTCAGAACTTCTGGCAGTATCGCTACAAGGGCATCACCCAGTGTAATATTGCCATCAACAAGTTTCCAACAGTGAACTTCACCGACGAGAAGCTCCAAAAGAGACTTGTTGCCGAGGCAAAGTTCCTCCGTGCTTTCTACTACTTCGACTTGGTGAAGAACTTCGGTGGTCTGCCAATGGTGCTTGAGCTGAAGATGCCAAGCGAGGTGCAGGGCATCACACGCTCAACAAAGGCTGAGACCTACGCACAGATAGAGCAAGACCTGAAGGACGCCATTGCAGATCTGCCAAAGAAGGCTGAGTATGGTGACAGCGACATGGGTCGTGCCACAAGCGGTGCAGCAAAGGCATATCTCGCAAAGGTATACCTCTATCAGGAAAAGTATAGCGATGCAGAACCTCTGCTTCAGGAGCTTTGCTGCCGCGGTTCTTACGCTGCCAACACTCCAGAGTATCAGCTGATGGATGACTTCAGCAAGGTGTGGAACATCGACTATGACAACAGTGATGAGTGCATCTTCTCAATACAGTGTAACGACGACACACAGTATGCCCTCGGACAGCGCTACTCAGTAGTGGTAGGCTCTCGCGACGACAATGGTTGGTCATGGGGTCTTCCTACCAGCGACCTGGAGAATGCATTCAAGAACGCTGGCGACGAGATTCGTCTGCGCTACACCATCCTCCACGATGGTCAGACAGACGTACCTGGCGACCCAACATGGAATGAGGATAACCCATTTCCAATCACTGCTGCAAAGCATAAGTCTGGTCGTTGCAACATGAAGCTCTACATCCCAGTAGACAAGCGCCCAAGTCCATATGATGCAGCTCACAACCCACTCGACATCCGTCTGATGCGTTATGCAGAGGTGTTGCTGATGTACGCAGAGGTAGAGAATGATCTTGGTAAGGATTCTGAGGCACAGTGGGCACTCAACCAGGTACGTAGCCGCGTGCAGTTGCCTGACGTTACTTCTACTGGCAACAACCTTCGTGATGCCATCCGCACTGAGCGTCGCTTGGAACTCGCTCTTGAGGGAACTCGCCTCGACGATATCCGCCGCTGGAAGATGGATGATGGTAAGACAATGATGGAACACCTCTTCGGTGCCAACGGAACCTTCGTGAAGTATAACACTGAAGAGTCTACCGACCCATATGAGACTACCAACCAGCAGGAGAACAGCAACAAGGGTATAAACTTCCAGGCTCCTCGCGACCTGCTCTATGCTATTCCTAACTCAGAAATCACAATGAGCAATGGTAGCATCACACAGAACGAGGGTTACCAATAAAAAACACTATACAACAATACTTAAAAAAGGGGCGGGACAACGCAAGTGCCCTGCCCCTTTTCTCATCTTATCCAAGGAGTGAAAACAATGAAGAAAGCATTTATCCTCAGTATGGTGGCATCCATGATGTTGGCATCGCAGACTCGAGCACAGTCATCCTACACCGTCACCATCGATCCCAATACCATCTACCAGACCATGGCCGACTTTGGTGCCAGCGACTGCTGGACAGCCGACTTTGTGGGCAAATACTTCACCACAGCTGACAAGGAGAAATCAGCAAAATGGCTCTTCAGTCAAGAAATGGATGCCAACGGCAATCCAGAGGGTATAGGTCTCTCCATGTGGCGTGTCAACCTTGGAGCAGGATCAGCCGAGCAAGGCGCAAACAGCGGTATTGATGACATCACCCGCCGTGGCTACTGCTATCTCGACTCCAAGGGTAAATACGACTGGACGAAATCATCCGGACAACAATATTTCATGCAGAAGGCAAAAGAATATGGCGTAGACCATTTCCTTCTGTTCAGCAACTCTGCCCCAGTGCAGTTTACCAAAAACGGCAAGGCTTATGCCGACAATGGTGTGAGTGGCAGCAATCTCAAGGATGACTGCTACGACAAGTTTGCCGACTTCCTCACAACCACAGCAAGCCATTTCATTGACGAAGGATACAACATCACACTTATAGATCCCGTCAACGAACCACAATACAGTTGGACAAGCGGACAGGAAGGTTCTCCTTGGACCAACGAATGCATAGCAAAATTGGCACGACAGATTGACGAGTCGATAGAGAGCAAGGGCTTAAAAGCACAGATTCTCTTGCCAGAGGCATGCCAATGGAAAGCACTCTATATGGACCGCACGGAGGCTCGCGCCAATAATCAGATAGAGGCATTCTTCAATCCTGCCAACACATCAACATATATAGGTGACCTCACTCATCTCCGCAAAGCCGTAGCCGGTCATAGCTACTGGACCTTCGGTACTAACTCAGACCTCAAGGACATTCGCCAAGCCGTAGGGGATAAAGCAAAGGAATATGGTCTCGACGTCTATCAGACGGAATGGAGCATGCTTGATGCTGCCCCTTCTACATCTGCAGGTTTCCCATCCAGTTATGATGCTGCCAGCTATATGGACATCGCCCTCTATATGGGAAAGATTATCCACTGCGACCTTACCTTTGGCAACATGGCTTCCTGGAGCTACTGGACTACCTTTGCTCAGGAGAAGTGGGGTCAGAAAAACCGCTTCTACTTGCTACGAATGAACGCCTTGGGCGACAACGACCATGAGAGCTATGGCGACATTAGCAATGGCGGAACTATCACCGACAACCCTAATCTCTGGGTTCTTGGTAACTATAGCCGATTTATCCGTCCTGGATATAAGCGCATCAAACTGACCACCAATAAGGACGAAGACCTCAACAAATTGCTCGGTTCTGCCTTCATGTCGGCAGATGGCAAGCGAGTGGTGATGGTCTATGTTAACATGCAAAGTTCACAGAACAGCGTGCGCATCAAAGTGGATGGACAGAGTGCAGCCAAGGACATTAACGTGTATCGCACATCGGAGTCGGAAAGTCTGAAGCACATTAACAGCACCTTCAGTCTTGGCAGACTTATCGCCATCCCAGCCAAGAGCGTGGTAACAGTTGTGGTAGATTTTGATGATGCCATAAATACTGGTATCAGCCAAGTGGCAGACACCGAGCACACAGATGGCGCCATATATAGCATCGACGGCATAAAACTGTGTGACAAGGGAGAGTCTACAGAAGGTCTTGCCAAGGGCATATATATTAAGAATGGAAGAAAGTTCATAGTAAAATAAAAAATATCATGATATCAAAAATTCTTCATAAGACAGCATTTGCCACCATGCTCGTAGCGGGCATGGCTGGCAGTGCTTATGCGCAGTCCACACAATACACCATACTGACAGGTTCTCCACAGCAGCACATACAGCACTTCGGTGCGAGCGATGCGTGGAGCATGCAGTTCTTGGGACTATGGCCAGAGAAACAACAGGAACAAATAGCCGACTGGCTCTTCTCTACAGATAATGATGCACAGGGAAAACCCAAGGGCATAGGTCTCTCCATTTGGCGCTTCAACCTCGGAGCAGGAAGTGAAGAGCAGGGAGAGGATGCACAGATAAAGCCAGGCACAAGAACACAGTGCTTCCTCAAAGCCGACGGCACATACGACTGGACAAAGCAAGCTGGTCAGCGCAGTTTCCTGCGATTGGCTAAAGAGCGTGGCGTGCCTTATCTGCTTGCCTTCTGCAATTCTGCCCCAGTATATTTCACACAAAACGGACTTGCCACAAACACAGGACGTGGAGGAACATACAACCTGAAGCCAGACTGCTATGATGACTTTGCCAAGTTTATTGCCACCTCAATAAAGGGACTGGAGGAACACGATGGCATACACATAGACTATATAAGTCCTATCAACGAACCTGACGGTCACTGGAACTGGCTCGGTCCTAAGCAGGAGGGTTCGCCTGCCACCAATAGCGAGGTGGCACGCACGGCACGCGAGATTAGCAAAGCCCTGCGTAAGGAAAAGGTGAATACTCAGATTCTCATCAATGAGTCGAGCGACTACCGCTGTATGCTTGGCACTCATGAGACCGATTGGCAAAGAGGATATGAGATAGAGTCATTCTTCAATAAAGACAGTGCGCAGACATATGTGGGCAATGTGAAGCAGTTGCCACACGTCATAGGCGGTCACAGCTATTGGACAAATACTCCTGTAGACTTTATGCGTGAAATGCGTATGAAGGTGCGCGAGGCTTGTCGTAAGCGTGACATCAAGTTCTGGCAGACAGAGATATGCATCATGGGCAATGACCAGGAGATTGGCGGTGGCGGTGGCTACGACTTCAGTATGAAGACCGCTCTCTATGTAGCACGCGTCATACACCACGACCTCGTATATGCCAATGCTGAGAGTTGGAGCTGGTGGCGTTCTGCTGGTGGTGACTATAAGGACGGACTTATCCGCATATATAGCAACGATGACTGGAAGACAGGTTTCGCTTGCGACTCCAAACTTATGTGGGCACTTGGCAACTACAGCCGCTTCGTGCGCCCAGGAGCACAGCGTTATGACATCTCTACTGTATCGGCAGAGGGCAAGACACTCGAAGAGGGATATAATGACCCTACAGGAGTGATGTGCTCAGCCTATCGCAATGCCGACGGCAAATGGGTAGTAGTGGCTATCAACTACGCAGAAGCCATCAAACCAGTATCTTTCCGTCTTGACAACGGCGAGAATATGCAGTGGCAGATGTATCGCACAAGCGACGTGTCATCGGAAAGTCTGGCACCAGTAGGCACTTGCTCAGGTGAGACCACTCTTATGCCACGAAGCATCACCACATTTGTGGAGAAAGACTAAGAGATATTGAAATATTAATAGAAAATAACTTAGACCAAACTATGAAGATAACAACCACACTTCTCTCTGTTGCTTTGGCTTCAGTGCTTGCAGGATCTCCTGTGGCAGCGCAGGCTGCTAAGGACGGTGGCACTTTTACCACTGGCAACAAGACATTTCTGCTTAACGGTAAGCCTTTCGTAGTGAAAGCAGCCGAACTGCACTATCCACGTATACCACGCCCATATTGGGACAACCGCATAAAGATGTGCAAGGCTTTAGGTATGAATACTGTCTGCCTCTATGTGTTCTGGAATATCCACGAACAGCAGGAGGGACAGTTTGATTTCACTGGCAACAACGACGTGGCAGAGTTCTGCCGTCTGTGCCAGAAGAACGGCATGTATGTCATCGTGCGCCCTGGTCCGTATGTATGTGCAGAGTGGGAAATGGGAGGACTGCCCTGGTGGTTGTTGAAGAAGAAAGACATACGCCTTCGTGAACAAGATCCTTACTTCATGCAGCGTGTGGAGATATTCGAGAAGGAAGTGGGCAAGCAACTTGCTCCATTGACAATACAGAATGGTGGTCCTATCATCATGGTGCAGGTGGAGAACGAGTATGGTTCGTATGGTGTAGACAAAGCATATGTCGGAGCTATACGCGACATCGTGCGCAAGAGCGGATTTGACAAGGTGAGTCTCTTCCAGTGCGATTGGTCAAGCAACTTCCTCAACAATGGTCTCGACGACCTCACATGGACGATGAACTTCGGTACGGGTGCTAACATTGATGACCAGTTTGCTCCTTTGGGACAAGTGCGCCCCAATGCTCCTAAGATGTGTTCAGAGTTCTGGAGCGGATGGTTTGACAAGTGGGGAGCCAACCACGAGACACGTCCGGCAGAAGACATGATAGCCAATATTGACGAGATGCTCTCGAAGAACATATCCTTCAGTCTCTATATGACTCACGGAGGCACAAGTTGGGGACACTGGGCAGGAGCCAACTCTCCTGGTTTTGCTCCCGACGTGACAAGTTATGACTATGATGCGCCTATCAGCGAGAGCGGACAGACAACGGATAAATATTGGAAACTGCGCAAGGCTATGGCGAAGTATGCCGACGGTGGCAAACTCGCAAAGGTTCCTGCTACAATAAAGAGCATGAATGTGCCAGCCTTTGAGTTCACAGAGGTGGCTCCTCTCTTCTCTAACCTCCCAGAGGCAAAGAGCGAGAACGGTATCAAGACAATGGAGGATTATGACCAAGGATTCGGATCAATTCTCTATCGCACCACATTGCCTGAGATTCCAGCAGGAACAACCATCAAGGTGAAGGATGCCCATGACTATGCGCAGATATTCATCGACGGCACATATATAGGAAAGCTCGACCGTCGCAATGGCGAGAAAGAACTGGAACTTCCTGCATGCAAGAAGGGAGCACGCCTCGACATCCTTGTGGAAGCAATGGGACGCATCAACTTCGGACGTGCCATCAAGGACTATAAGGGTATTACGAACAAAGTGGAGGTGAGCTTCGATACAGACGGAAATACTTGCACTTACGACCTAAAAAAGTGGACAGTATACAATATTAACGACACCTACTCGTTATATAAGAGCATGACATTCCGCAAGCTCGCAAGCTCAAAGGACGTGAAGGACGAGAAGGGTCAGCGTCAGCCGGGAGTATATCGTGCTACATTCAATCTGAAGAAGACTAACGACACATTCCTCAACTTCGAGACCTTCGGCAAAGGTCTTGTCTATGTCAACGGCGTAGCACTCGGCCGCATTTGGGAGATAGGTCCTCAGCAGACACTCTATGTGCCTGGATGCTGGTTGAAGAAGGGTCAGAATGAAGTTATTGTGTTTGATGTCGTAGGACCTACAGAAGCTAAGAGCGAGGGTCTTGATAAACCACTCCTTGACCAACTGCAGGTGAAGAAACCTCTCACTCATACCGACAAGGCTGCCTATGACCGCTTCAAGGATGCACAGCCTGTGGCTACTGGTAGCTTCAAGGCTGGCAATGGATGGCAGGAAGTGAAGTTTGGCGAAAAGGCAAGCGGACGCTACGTGTGTATCGAAGCCCTTAACGCCATCGACGGCAAAGATCTTGCCTGCATAGCCGAACTCTACATGCTCGACGAAAACGGTGAACGTCTCTCTCGTGAACCTTGGACTGTGGGTTATGCTGACAGCGAGGATGTGGCTGGTGTAAACCGCTCTGCCGACAAGATTTTTGACCTTCAGGAGTCTACCTACTGGAGCACTGAAGAGGGAAAGAAGTTCCCACATGTTGTTGTCATCGACCTCGGTGCCAAGCATACTGTCACTGGCATGCAGTATCTGCCACGTATGGAAAGTACAGTGCCAGGAGCTATCAAAGACTACAAAGTTTATGTAAAATAATCACTTGCTTCGAACTTGTAATATAGAACCAGTAAGTGGCATAGAAATACTCTTATGAAACACATCACTCTCGCATCACTTCTCTTCGCTTCGGCACTAACTGCCGGAGCGCAGACAAAAAACGTAAATCTTAATATTGACCTCGGTAAACCCGTGGCTAATGCAGATAGCCGCATGTATGGCGTGTTCTTCGAAGACATCAACTTCGGAGCCGATGGCGGACTCTATGCCGAACTCGTCAAGAACCGTTCGTTCGACTTTCCACAGCACCTCACCGGCTGGACTGCCGTGGGAGGCGTGGAAATACGCAACGATGACCCTTGCTTCAGTCGCAATCCTTACTATGCACGCATAACCTGTTCTGGCGAACTTACTGGTTCGGGTATCGATAATGAAGGTTTCCGTGGCATCGGTCTGAAGAACGGTGCCACCTACGACTTCAGTCTCTATGGCCGTGCGCCACAAGGTAGCGATGCCACGCTCGATGTAGAACTCATCGGTGCCGATGGTCAGCAACTTGTCAAGAAGCAGATAAGTGTGAACAGCAAGACTTGGAAGAAATATTCCCTTACCTTCACTGCTCCCTGTACTGAAGAAAAAGCACGCTTGCGTGTGGTGATGCGTGAGAAGGGTACGGCAGATGTTGACCACATATCTCTTTTCCCTACCGACACATGGAAAGGTCGAAAAGGTGGACTCCGTCGCGACCTTGTGGAAGCACTCCGTGACCTCCATCCTGGCGTGATGCGATTCCCTGGCGGTTGCGTAGTGGAAGGCAACTCCCTTGCTACACGCTACCAGTGGAAGAATACCCTCGGTGATGTGGAAAACCGTCCGCTCAACGAAAACCGCTGGAACTACACCTTCAAGTATCGCGCCTTCCCCGACTACTACCAAAGTTACGGTCTGGGATTCTATGAATTCTTCCAACTCTGCGAAGATATTGGCGCGCGTCCGCTTCCTATCCTCAGCGTAGGTCTAAGTTGCCAGTATGAAAGCCACGAGCAAGTGCCCGTCGACAGTCTGCAACCCTACATCGATGATGCCCTCGACCTTATAGAGTTTGCCAATGGTGCTGCCACCACCAAGTGGGGTAAGGTGCGCGCCGAGATGGGGCATCCCGAACCTTTCGGTTTGGAGTTTATCGGCATCGGCAACGAACAGTGGGGCAAGGAATACGTGGAACGTCTTGAACCTTTCGTGAAGGCTATCCGCAAGCGTTACCCCAACATTAAGATTGTAGGTTCTTCAGGTCCCAGCGCCGATGGTGACAAGTTCGACTATCTCTGGCCTGAGATGAAACGACTCAAGGCAGACCTCGTGGACGAGCACTACTACATGACCCCCGACTGGTTCCTGCAGAATGCCACCCGCTACGACAACTACGACCGCAAGGGCCCGAAAGTATTTGCCGGAGAATATGCTGCCCACGACCATCCTACGGGAAAAGCCAACAACTTCCGCGCAGCTCTCGCTGAAGCAGCATTTATGACAGGTCTTGAACGCAATGCTGACGTGGTGCGCCTCGCTACTTATGCGCCCCTCTTCGCCCACGTCGATGCATGGCAGTGGAATCCCGACCTTATTTGGTATGACAACCTCCGCTCTCTGCGTACGCCCAACTACTACGTGCAGCAGCTCTATGCCCTCAATGCGGGTAGCACAGTTCTCTCTGCTACATCAGACGGCAAGGCGCTCACAGGACAGGACGGACTCTACGCTTCTTCCTCGCGTGATGCTTCCACGGGCGAAACGCTTGTGAAGCTCGTCAACGTCACCGACTCTACAGCTACCGTCACGCTCTCCTTCAAAGGCACGAAACATTTGCCTAAGAGTGGAACTTGCACCTATCTGCAGGCAGATGACCTCAACACCACGAACACTTTCGACGCCGAACGCATTGTGCCACGCACCATGCCCGTTACCGTCAATGCTGATGGCACTTGTACATTGGAACTGCCCAAGCACTTCTTCGGTGTTTATAGAATGAAATAGTATGACTGCATTAATCTTACTCCTATTTCAAAACACAATGAAAAAGATTTCATCTCTCATACTTGCGCTACTCTCCCTCTTTGTACCGCAAACCACTTTTGCAAAGTCTGCCGACTATGCCGGCTATCTCTTCGTATATTTCACAGGCAACCACATCAGCGAAGAAGCTGTGTGCTATGCCCTCAGTCCCGACGGTTACAACTACACCGCCCTCAATGGAGGCAAACCCGTGCTCGACTCCCGAGTAATCAGTTCCACTGGTGGCGTGCGTGACCCCCACATCCTTCGTGGTGAGGACGGCAAGACGTTCTACATGGTATGCACTGATATGGTGAGCGGAAACGGTTGGGATTCCAATCGCGCCATGGTGCTCCTCAAGAGCCGTGACCTTGTCAACTGGACACACTCCGTGGTAAACATGCAGAAGCGTTTCGAGAAGCAGGAAGACCTCAAGCGCGTGTGGGCACCACAGACCATCTATGATGCTGAGGCTGGCAAGTATATGATTTATTGGTCTATGCAGTATGGCAGTGGTGCAGACATCATCTATTACGCTTATGCCAACAAGGACTTTACTGACATTGAGGCAGAACCCAAAGTGCTCTTCATGCCGAAGGACAAGAAGTCGTGCATCGACGGCGACATCGTCTATAAGGACGGCGTATACCACCTTTTCTATAAGACAGAAGGTCACGGCAACGGTATAAAAGTGGCTACCACTCGTTCTCTCACTTCCGGCAACTGGACCGAAGAAGAGGGCTACAAGCAACTCACCGACCAGGCTGTGGAAGGCGCAGGCACATTCAAACTCATCGGTCAGGACAAGTACATCCTCATGTATGATGTCTACATGAACGGACGTTACGACTTCTGCGAGACTACCGACCTCAGCCACTTTGTGCCAGCAACTCAGCCTGTCACAATGGACTTCCATCCACGCCACGGCACAGTCATTCCCGTGACGAAGAAGGAAATGGAACGACTCGAAAAGAAATTCAACCGATAAAAGACATATCCTCTCTATGAAAACCTCCATCATCTGCGGAGCATTGGCTCTGCTTCCCCTTTGTGTTTCAGCTCAGGATGTGAGCGTGAAGAGTCCCGACGGACGACTCGCCGTAGGAATATACAAACATGATAATGGTAGTCTGAAATATAATGTCACATACGACGGAAAGGAGATGCTTCTTCCCTCGCCCCTCGGTTTCATCGCCAACATAGGCAACTATCGTGACAGTTTGACTCTCAAGGGTAGCGATACTTCCGCTGTAGACACCGTTTATTCCTGCGACCGCATAAAGCGTTCTTCTGTCAGTGTTCATGCCAACCGACTTACACTGCATGTCAGCAACAACAAGGGTAACGACATGAGCATCACATTTCACGTGAGCAACAATGACGTGGCATTCCGCTATAATGTGGCTCGTGCAGGTGAAACTGGCAGCATACGCATCATGAATGAAGCCACTGGATTCCGTTTTCCTTCCACAACCACTACATTCCTCTGTCCGCAGAGCGATGCTATGATAGGATGGAAGCGAACCAAACCAAGTTATGAGGAGGAATATCATCTCGACGCTCCATTGACTGAACGTTCGCAATATGGCCACGGTTTCACCTTCCCTTGCCTTTTCCATGAAGGCAATAACGGATGGGTGCTCATAGGCGAAACAGGAGTCGACTCCCGTTATTGTGCCTCGCGCCTCTCTGATGCTTCTGCCGACGGCACTTTCTCTATAGCCTTCCCTATGGCAGAAGAGAACAATGGCAACGGAACTTCCGAACCAGCTTTCGCCCTTCCAGGCTCTACACCTTGGCGTACGCTCACCGTAGGTTCTACGCTCAAGCCAATCGCTGAAACTACAATCACTTGGGACGTAGTGGACCCCATATTCCCTGCTTCGCAGTCATATTCCTACGGCAAGAGTACATGGAGCTGGATTATCTCGCAAGACAACAGCATCAACTATGACGACCAAGTGCGCCACATCGACCTCGCTGCCGCTATGGGCTACCAATATACGCTCATCGACTGCGGTTGGGACGTGAACATAGGTCGTGAACGTATGGCAGAGCTTGCCCGCTACGCCGCATCCAAGGGTGTGAGCCTGCTGCTTTGGTACAGTTCAAGCGGTTACTGGAACGACATCACTCAGTCGCCCATCAACTGCATGGACCGCAGTTTTGTGCGTCGCAAGGAAATGGCTTGGCTCAAGAGCATTGGCGTGAAAGGAATAAAGGTAGACTTCTTCGGTGGTGACAAACAGGAGACAATGCGTCTCTATGAGGACATCCTCGCCGATGCCAACGACTTTGGTCTTACGGTAATCTTCCACGGATGCACCATACCTCGCGGATGGGAACGCATGTATCCCAACTATGTGGGTAGCGAAGCCGTGCTCGCTTCCGAGAACCTCATCTTCCAGCAGCACTTCTGCGACATGGAAGCGCAAAATGCAGCACTCCATCCCTTCATCCGCAACACTTTGGGTTCGATGGAGTTTGGTGGCACGTTCCTCAATAATCGCATGAGTCCAGGCAACGACAGTGGCAATACTCGTCGCACAGGTCTCTGCTTTGAGCTCGCCCTTGCCGTGCTTTTCCAAAACTCCGTGCAGAACTTTGCACTTACCCCTGCGAACCTCACCAACCAACCTGACTACGCCCTCGACTTCATGCGCGAGGTGCCGACGACATGGGACGAGACGCAATTCCTTGCCGGTTACCCTGGACGCTATGTTGCATTTGCGCGTCGTCACGCTGGCAAATGGTATGTAGCAGCCATCAACGCAGCCAAGGAAGCCAACACCACCGTGCTTGAACTCCCTATGCTTGCTGGCAAAGAAGTGCGACTGCTTTCCGACGGCGTGAAAGGCAATGCCACAACGTTTAAGGTAAGCAAGAACGGAAAACTCAAACTTACGCTTCCCGCAGAAGGCGGTGCCGTCATCACGGAAAGCGCAAAATAGCATTTACTCATGACAATGAAGAAACGACATTTTCTTTTCTCGCTGGCGCTTACTGCCTCCTCCGTGCTTTCTGCACAGGCGCAGCAAAACGCTACGGGCTATCCCTTCACCCCCGTACCCTTTACACAGGTGAAGATCACTGACACGTTTTGGGGTGCGCGACTCAAGGCACATCACGACGTGACCCTACCGCTGGCTTTCGACAAATGTCGCGAGAGCGGACGTTACGACAACTTCGTAAAGGCTGCCCATCCCAGCACTGACTACAAAGTGGAAGGTTTTCCATTCGATGACACCGATGTCTACAAGAGCATAGAAGGTGCAGCCTATTCGCTCCACACCTATCCCGACAAAGCGCTTGAAGCACGCATTGACTCCATCGTGGAACTTATGGCTGCGGCACAGGAGCCTGACGGTTATCTCAATACGTCGCGCACCATGAACCCCACACATCCTCACGACTGGATGGGGCCGAGAAGATGGGAACTGGAGGAAGATCTCAGCCACGAACTCTACAATCTCGGCCATATGGCTGAGGGTGCAGTGGCTTACTGGCAAGCCACGGGCAAGCGAAAGTTTCTCGACATCACATGCCGTTACGCCGACTGCGTATGCCGTGCCATTGGTCCCGAGGAAGGAAAACTCCACATCGTGCCCGGTCACGAGATAGCAGAGATGGCGCTCGTGCGCCTTTATCTTGCTACAGGAACGAAGCGTTACCTCGACGAGGCCACTTACTTCGTGAACGAACGTGGCCGCACCTCGCACCGCAGCGAGTATTCCCAGTCGCACCTTCCCGTAGTAGAGCAAAGCGAAGCCGTAGGTCATGCTGTGCGTGCAGGCTATCTCTATTCGGGAATGGCAGACGTGGCAGCCCTTACGGGCGACACTGCCGTGCTTCATGCCATTGACCGCATTTGGGAAAACATCGTAAGCCGGAAACTCTATGTGACGGGTGGCATCGGCGCTACAAGTGCTGGTGAAGCTTTCGGCAAGAACTACGAACTGCCCAATGCTACAGCTTATTGCGAAACATGTGCTGCCATTGCCAACGTATACCTCAACCAGCGCCTGTTTCTGCTCCACGGCGAGAGCAAGTACATCGACGTGATGGAACGTACTCTCTACAACGGACTCATCTCTGGCGTATCGCTCGACGGTGGTTCATTCTTCTATCCCAATCCCCTTTCTTCTGACGGCAATTACCACCGTGACGCTTGGTTCGGCTGTGCTTGCTGTCCGTCGAACATTGCCCGCTTCCTTCCTTCCGTTCCAGGCTACGTCTACGCCGTGCGTGGTGCGTCAGCCTATGTGAACCTCTACATTGCCTCAGAGGCAACGCTCACGGTGAACGGACGCAACATATCGCTCCGTCAGGAAGGCGACTATCCCTGGACTGGCTATGCCAAGGTAAGTCTTGCTAAAGGAAGCGGCACATTTGCCTTACGCCTTCGCGTTCCCGGTTGGGCAAAAGGCGAACCCGTGCCAAGCGACCTCTACGCCTTTACCGACTCCGTTTCCGCTGCGCCCTACAAACTTCTTGTCAACGGCAAGGAATTCGTAGCACGTGAAGAGAACGGCTACCTTGTGGTGGAGCGCAAATGGAAAAAGGGCGACAATGTAGAACTCACGTTTGACACTCCAGTGCGCACCCTCCGTGCACATAAGGAAGTGAAAGCCGATGAAGGACGACTCGCCGTGCAACGCGGTCCTATAGTATACTGTGCCGAATGGCCCGACAACGATTTCAACATCCACTCCGTGCTTCTCAATCAGCGTCCAGCCTTTACCTTGGCGGAAGATAAGGAGAAGCTCGGCGGTTATGTGGCTCTTACCACTCCCGCACAGTCGCTCTCCTATGCCCCCGACGGTAAACTCGCAGTGAAGGACGTCATGCTCCGCCTCATTCCCTATTATGCTTGGGCACACCGCGGAATGGGCGCTATGGACGTATGGCTTCCAGTAAGTGTGAGCGCCGTGTCTGCCACACCTTCCACGAAGGCTGTGCACATCGACAACGGATTCTTCCGTCAATAAATTTATTGGTAACTCAAATATGTAATGTCAAATGGACGTACGTGCGATGGCCGATGCACGTACGTCCATTTTGCAACGCACGTACGTGCATTGGCTTGTGCACGTACGTGCGTTTTTCTTAGGACGTATAAAAAAAAGATGTTTCAATGATGATGAAGACCAGTCATTGAAACATCTTTTTTCTTTATAGTTTAATCTTTGCTTACTGCAGGAATGAAATCAGCACACCAGCTGCTATTGCCGAACCGATGACACCGGAGATGTTGGAAGCCATGCAGTAGTTGAGCACATGATTCTTCACGTCATATTTCGTTGCTATCTCATTGGCTACACGCGATGCCATAGGCACTGCCGACAGTCCTGTGGCACCCACCAGTGGGTTGACCTTCTTCTTGGCAAAGAGATTGTAGATCTTCACCATTGTGATGCCAGCTGCTATGGAGATGGCGAAAGCAAGGAAACCGCCGAGCACGATGCCCAATGTCTGTGCATTGAGGAATGCATCTGCCGTCATCGTAGCACCCACAGACAAGCCGAGGAAGATGGTGGCTGTATTCATGATGGCATTGCTTGCTGTCTCAAACAGACGGCTTGTCATTGCACCGAGTTCCTTCAGAAGGTTACCAAACATGAGCATACCCACGAGTGAAACGGCTGTTGGCACAAGCAGAGCCACGATGATGGTCACGGCGATAGGGAAGAGAATCTTCATCACGCGCATGTTCTTTATCTCCGTGGTGTTGGGGTAGAGCTTGTCCTGCTCCTTCATGTTGATCATCAGTTCCTTCTTAGTGCAAAGCAGTTTCACTACGAGAGGAATGATGACAGGCACAAGTGCCATGTAGGAATAAGCCGCTATGGCGATAGGGCCAAGAAGATGCGGAGCCAGTTTGATTGTGGTGAAGATCGCAGTAGGGCCGTCAGCGCCACCGATGATGCCGAGCGATGCTGCTTCCTGTGGAGTAAATCCCATGAAGAGTGCTGTGAGAAGCACGGCGAAGATGCCAAACTGTGCGCCGGCACCGAAGAAACTCAGTTTGAGGTTGCGCAGCATAGGACCGAAGTCAGTGAGCGCACCCACACCCATGAATATAATAGGTGGAATGAAACCAGTCTTTATGCACATGTAGTAGATGAAGTTCATCAGTCCCAGTTCATGGGCTATCTTGTGCAGAGGCATGTCCCACACATTCTCCCTGACTCCGTTTGCCAATGTGACAAAACCCTCGGAGTCAGCCTGCATCACTCCCATGCCACCACCGGGGAAGTTGGCAAGAAGCACACCGAAACCAATCGGAATGAGCAACAATGGCTCATACTTCTTGACAATGCCCAGATATAGAAGCACGCAAGCGATAGCAATCATCAGAAGGAATGACCAGTCGCCTCCCGTCTGGGAGAACGCTGTCATGTCCCATATATTCTTCAGTATATCCATATAGTCTTATCCTATTGTCATAAGTACATCGTCCTCATTAACGGAGTCGCCCGAAGCGTAGTTGATGGACAGAATAACGCCGGCGCTTTCAGCCTTGATGGCATTGAATGTCTTCATTGCCTCGATATAGCATACCACTTCGCCAGCCTCTACTCTGTCGCCCACCTTCTTGGCAGTCTCGTCGGAAGAGTTTACGAAGAAGAACTTACCCTCCAGCGGTGCCAACAGTTCCTTGCCACTGCCTGATGCAGCAGGTGCTGCAGTAGGAGTTGCTGATGTAGTTGCTGCGGTTGCAGCAGGTTTGCCGTCGTAAGAGATGCCCACCTGATAGTTGACACCATTTACAGTCACCACCACGCTCTGTGGTTTAGCAGGAGCACCGGCATTCTCCTTTGCTGCGCGACGCTTCTCGAGGTCAGCCTCGAAGTCAGCCTTAGCCTTACCGCTCTTGTATGCCTCATACTGTGTTGGGTGCATGGCGTATTCGAAGAGTTCCTCGTCGTCTTCGCCGAGTTCCCAGCCCTTTTCCTGCATCTTCTTGCGGTAAACGTCAAGCTCGTCAGGATAGTTGTCCTGAGGGTTGTTGGTCATGAACTCGCGTCCCTCAGCCTTTGCTTTCTCTACGAACAATTGGTCAACAGGGCCAGGCAGAGTGCCCGCCTTGCCGAGAATCATGTCCCAGATGGTGTCGGCAATCATCGACCAGCGCTCGCGTCCCTTTTCCATCTGCAACACATTCATGAGTGCAAGGTTCTTGGTGTATTGTGAGAAAGGAGTCACCAATGGAGGGAATCCCACCTTTGGCCATACGTAAGCCACCTCGTCGAAGAGTTTCACGAGGAGCTGGTCTATGGTGAGTTCAGGCTGATTGTGCTTTACCTTCCACTTGTTGAGCGAATTGAGGTTTTCTTCGAGGTCAGTCATGAGCGATCCCATCATGCCACCAGGCAGACCCGGCTTGATGAGCAGGGAGTTGTCAAGACGGTTGAGAGATGGGCAGTAGTAGCCGAGGAATCCGTCGAGCATGGCCTGCACCTTTGAGCGCACCTCCATGTAAGCCTCCATGTTGATTTCCTTTACCTTGAATCCTGCATCCTTCAGCATCTCCTGCACAGCGATGATGTCTGCGTGGCCTGTTCCCCATGAGAGAGGAGCAATGGCAGTGTCGATGTAGTCGCAACCATTTTGGCAGACCTCAAGGATTGATGCCATAGAGAAACCAGGACCTGCGTGAGAGTGATACTGCACGAGGATGTCGTTCTTGTAAGCCTTGATGCCCTTCACTATCTTGCCCAAAGAAACAGGTCTGCCGATACCAGCCATGTCCTTCAGACAGATTTCGTCAGCACCGGCATCGATGAATTTCTTCGCAAGTTCGACGTAATATTCCACAGTGTGGATAGGAGAGTGGGTGATACACAGTGAAGCCTGTGCTATCATGCCTGCCTCCTTGGCATACTGTATTGAAGGGATTACATTGCGGGGGTCATTGAGTCCGCAGAATATACGTGTGATGTCTGTGCCCTGAGCCTTCTTCACCTTGTAGAAGAGTTTGCGCAAGTCCTTTGGACATGGACTCATTCTCAAGCCATTGAGAGCACGGTCAAGCATGTGGGTCTGAATGCCAGCCTCATGGAAAGGTTTTGTCCATTCGCGCACTGAGCGGTTAGGATTCTCTCCATAGAGAAGGTTGACCTGCTCAAAACCACCGCCGTTGGTCTCCACACGGTCAAAACAACCCATCTTGATGATAGACGGAGCCACGTCGACGAGTTGGTCTACACGAGGCTGATACTTGCCTGCGCTCTGCCACATGTCGCGGAACACAAGACTGAACTTTATTTCTTTTGCCATTTTTAGTTATTGTATTTTCTCTACACTTGTTACCTTTCCTTCTCCACCTGTTATCTGCCTTACCGCATCAGATATTATACTCATCGTCAATGCGTCCACAGCGGCAACCTGCGAAGGCTGCTTCTTTGGTGCGACAACTTCTGGTGCCACCTTGTTGACGACAGATATAAGTCCC
The DNA here is from genome assembly GCA_963601795.1 of bacterium. GTDB lineage: Bacteria > Bacteroidota > Bacteroidia > Bacteroidales > Bacteroidaceae > Prevotella. Next base: position 58,932 of record CAVCGK010000006.1, read on the forward strand.
TGGATGATCAATATGATAAGGAACATGATGACAAACACTGTCAACATACCGATAAGCATGAGAGTAAAACCTAATGCCATGTTCATATTACTTAAAACCTTTCTTTAGTAGCTATTAATTCCTTACAAAATTAATCAAAAGATATCATCGGTATGGTTCTTTACTTATGAAAAATAAGTTAAAATAAGCCTACAACATTAAATCGTAACAAAAGCGACGTTTATTTGTAACGGAAAGTGTCTTATTTGACCTTAGCGGATATGAAATGCGATAAGTGAACTGATGTTAAATGTTGAGATAAGAACTGCATGGATAGATGATGTTTTGTGCATGTATATGCGTAAAACGGCAAAAAACGACACTATTTTATCTATTTTTATATAAAATTGTAACAACCGAACGATATTTTATATACCTTTGCAATGCTATAATTAAATAGAGGATAACACAAAAACGCGATTCCCCTCAGAATAGTATCTACCTTTGGTAGAAATTACGAAGGAAAAAGTAACGGAAATATATGATAAATCACAAGCTTAATGTCAGATTATGCCATTTGCTGGTGTGCTCCGCCATGTCTTTGACTGGCGGCGTACTCTCGTTTGTGCCAACCGATGTGCATGCACAGGAGCAGGAAACAAAAGCAACGGCAAATACTGTCACGGGAACGGTGGTTAACGCAGAAGGTGAACCAGTGATTGGTGCCATAGTGAAAAACTCTGCCGACAAGACTCATGCGATAACTGATGTGGACGGACACTTCAAGATTGACGTGAAGTCTGAGAAGGTGACTCTCGAGATTTCTTATCTTGGTATGAAGTCTTTCACATGGAAGGGTCGTCGCGGTGCTACAGCATACATCACTCTTTCTGACGACAACACTCTGCAGGATGTTGTGGTGACTGGTTATCAGCAGTTGGACAGACGTAACCTGACCTCTTCTGTGGTGTCAAAGGATATGTCGGAACTGGAGATTGCCGGTGTCAGCGACTTGTCGAAGATGCTCGAGGGAAAGATTCCTGACCTTGTGTCTATGAGCAACTCAGGTGAGGTGAACTCTACCACCCGTCTGCGTATCCGTGGTACTTCCACTCTTGTGGGTAACCGTGAACCGCTGTGGGTGCTCGATGGTATTATCCTTACTGACCCTGTAGACCTTTCGTCTGACGTGTTGAACGACCCTGACTATGTGAACCGTATCGGTAATGCCATTGCGGGTATCAACCCTCAGGACATCCAGCGTGTGGACGTATTGAAGGATGCTGCTGCCACGGCACTCTATGGTACGCGTGCTGCCAACGGTGTCATTGTGGTGACCACCAAAAGTGGACGCGAGGGAAAACCTATCGTCAGCTATAATGCCCAGTTCACAGGTCGCCGTCGTCCATACTATACCGACAGCAAGATAAACCTCATGGACTCTGCCGAGAGAATCACCTTCTCGCAGTATCTTGCAGAGCAGCATTATGTTTATCCTTCAAGCATGCCCCGTGTAGGATTCGAGTATGCCCTCCAGCAATATTATGGTGGAGTGTATACCGAGCAGCAATTTATGGATGCGGTGAATGAGATGTCTTCGCTCAATACAGACTGGTTTGACATTCTCTGTCACAACTCATTATCGCAAGACCACTCTGTCAATGTGAGCGGTGGTTCCGATAAGATACGCTACTATACGTCAGTAGGTTTTACACAGACCGATGATGTCATCAAGTATACTGACAACAACCGCTACACTGCAATGGTGAAACTTGACATCAACCTCAGCAAGAAGTTTATGGCTGAGTTTAATGTCAATGGTTACTATAGCGACCGCCAGTATGCGGCAAGCAATGTAAACCTCATCAACTACGCATATAATACAAGTCGTGCCATTCCTGCATTCAATAATGACGGAAGTCCATATTATTATCAGAAGAAAGGATCTTATGGATGGTATAACTACAATATCCTGAATGAAGCGCAGAACAGTACCACCAACCAAGTGACAAGTTCGGTGACTGCTACTGCCAACCTGCGCTATACGGTGAATGACAATTTGTTTTTCAATGGTGTGTTCTCTGCCAACTCGTCTAATACAAACATGGATACATGGCGTGGTGAGAATACCTATTATGTGGCAGACCTGCGAAGGAGCGATACGGTGGAAGATGCTGGATCAAATAGTTTGATACCTTATGGTGGTGAACTGCAAACCAACAGAACCAACACTCTTACGTGGACAGCGCGTTTGCAGGGAAACTACAATAAGTTCTTTGGCAAGAACAAAGACCACAATATTAATGTGGCTATTGGTCTTGAGGCTAATTCGAACAACTATACAGGAACAAGCAAGACAAACCGTTGCTACTACAAAGATTATGGAAAGACCTTTGCAGCTGATGTGCCGGAATCGTTTACTTCATATTGGGCATGGGTAAGAACTAGCGGCAATCCTACCATCACGGACTCGAAGACAAACATGCTTTCAGCGTATGCTACGGCGTCGTATAGCTACAAGGATTATTTTACTCTTAATGCCAATGCCCGCTATGACGGTTCCAACCAGTTTGGTAACCGAAGCAACGAAAATCTGCTTCCTATATGGTCGGTGTCAGGACGTGCTAATCTGTTGGAAATATTCCATGTAGACAATAACTGGCTCAATCAGTTAGCATTCAAGGCTTCCTATGGCGAACAGGGTAACATGCTTAGCGGACAGACCACACAGTTGGTAATCCGTAAGGGAAACATGGATGCCTATTATGGCGAGATGACCTCCACGCCAGTTTCTTTTGCCAATCCAGACCTGAGATGGGAGAAGACACGTTCGGTGAATACAGGTATTGAGACTTCTCTTCTCAATAACCGTCTGCAGTTTGAATTGGAATTCTATCACAAGAAGACTACAGATGCCTTCATGAGCAAGACCATTTCCGATATTAATGGTTATACATCGTATGTGGTAAATTCCGGTACGGTGACAAACAACGGTTTCAACTTCACGGTGACTACAACCCCTGTAAAGTTAAAGGACTTCTACTGGATACTCTCGGGAAATTTCTCTAAAATATATAATAAGGTACACACAGCACCTGGAGCAGAAACCTACGAAATTTCAGACTTCCTCAACGGTACTGCTGTCGTGGAGGGATATCCTGTAGGTACATTCTTCTCATATAAGTTCCTTTGTCTGAGTCCTGTGGATGGTGGTCCTATATTCGAGGATTGGGAAGAGCGACAGAGTGAGATAACAGAAAGTGAAAACTATGATGTTTACACCAAGGTCTTGGTGCCAAGCGGAAAGCGTGAGGCTGACATCACCGGAAGTTTCAACAATACCTTCACATACAAGAACTGGCGTCTGTCTACCAATTTCCTCTACAGTATGGGAGCAAAGACACGTCTGTTCCGTCTCTTTGATGATTTTGCAAGCGGTTATTCTGCAGAATCGAATGTAAATCGTGATATGCTCAACAGATGGATGAAGCCAGGCGATGAGCTAACGACAAACATTCCGTCAATCATGGGACAGGGAACTAATGGATATTATTATTATACGTCACACTGGAGTTCAGGTTCACCTTGGACAGGTGCCGTCGTGTCGAATATGACAGCATGGGAGATGTATGACTATAGTACTGCTCGCGTGGTGAGTGCCAACTATTTAAAGTTGTCTACCATTGCGCTGACCTACGAACTGAAGAGCAAGGCTTTGGCAAAGCTCCATCTGCAGCGCCTTGCAATCACTGCCAGTGCATACAATCTCTACACTTGGTGCTCTAAGGAACTTAAGGGACAGACACCTACACAGGGTGGTTTCTCTGAGGTACAGCTTTCTGACACACCAAGCTATACCCTTGGCGTAAACATCAACTTCTAACGTTTTTAAGAACATGAAGATTACACATTATATATATGTAGGACTTGCGGCTCTGATGCTCCACTCTTGCAATTTCCTTGAAGAGTATTCTCAGGATCAGGCTTATGTCAACACATGGGAAGACCTCAACGAACTTCTTCTTGGAGGATGCTATGTAGCTGTCAATAATTGTTCAGAATGGGAAAACTCATCCAACTACGGACAGTTTATTCATCTGTTGGCAGATGAACTTGATGAGAGGAATGTGACATCTGCAGGAGCGACATTGTTTGACGCACGTTACTACGTCTTTGGAAATTACACATGGCAAGCCCGTTCTGGTACCAAGGAAACTTATGCAGGTGACTATTACACAGAAAACACCACATGGACATACTTCTACAAGTGCATCAATGTGGCAAACAATATTCTCAAGAGCAGTGAGGGTCTGCCACAAGTTACTACATCCGAGATAAGAGGATATAACAAGGTGCGTGGTGAGGCTCACTTCGTGCGTGCATTCCTCTATTTCTGGTTGACAAACACATATGGACAGCCATATAATCCTTCTACTGCATCAACGGAACTTGGAGTGCCATTGAAGACTTCAGAGGAGGTGCTTGACGTGAAGTATGAACGTAATACCGTGCAGGAATGTTATGACCTCATAGTCTCAGACTTGCTTGAGGCAGAGCAGGAACTGACAAAGTATGGTCAGGCTCAGCCATCCATATACCGTGCAGACTCCACAGCAGTGCAGTTGCTCCTGAGCCGTGTATATCTCTATATGCAAAATTGGGAGAAGTCTGAGGAATATGCACGTAAGGTGATAGCTTCTCACCCAGAGTTGCAGGATTTGAATACTAATAAGGCGCGCTTTATGCAGAAGACAAATCCTGAAAACATTTTCTCTATGGGTGGATGCGATCTTCCCTGTCTGATAGTGGATCAGGTATCCGCTTATAAGGTCAGCAGGAACCTTTATCTAAGCTATAGTGAAAATGACATAAGAAAGAAGAATTGGTATTATGCACGAGGTGGCTTTTATGGACTGACAAAACGTCCGGAGGTATCTACGTATGCCGGTAAGTTTACCCAGCAGGATGCAGGGTATAATTATTATTGTTACTATTATTATAATGGAACCCAGGTGCCTATATCTAGCTTATTCTGGTTGCGTTCATCTGAGGCATATCTCAATTTGGCAGAAGCCTTGGCTTATCAGGGAAAGGATGAAGAAGCTCTGAGGACTTTCAATACGTTTAGAGCAGCACGTTATCTCCCAGCTTCGCAGGAATTGTCAAAGACATATACAAACGAAGAATTGGTCAATGAGATAAGGACTGAGCGTCAGAAGGAATTCTCTTTCGAAGGACAGCGCTGGTTTGACCTTCGCCGTTATCGTGTGTGCGAGAAATACCCAAGCAAGATTTCCCTGACCCACAATTATACATATTACCAAGAGCGTGGTAGTTCTGTTATGACAGAGACACATGTATTCACACTCACGGAAGACGACGCATCGTGGACTTGTCCTATACCACAGGAGGTAATAGAGTATAATACGGGTATGCCCAATAATGGTAATGTATACCGTGATTATCAGGTTATTTCACCTGTTCAGGAATAAAAGAAAAAACATTTATATGTTATTCAAGAGATGAAAAATTATATAACATTACTTGTAGTTGCAGCCATGTCGGTGACATTGTTTTCTTGTAGCAAAGAAGACACTCCTACACCGCAGTTTCACTCGCCTGCACCTTTTTATATGCCTGCAGATACTGCTACGGATGCCACGTCGCAGATGCGTCGCGAATTCTATAAAAATACTGGTTCCTATCTTCTGTTTAATGACACCATACAGAAAAATTATATAGGCACTGACATCAATGGTGATGATGTATACACTACTGAGACTATTGACATTGGATATTACATTGGATTTGAATATTCATCCTCAGATACCTATACATATACATACCTGACCGACTATGAGACTCAGAAGGAGATGACAGATTATGTAAATGACTATGTGCTCTATCATTTCAAAGGCAGCATGAAACCGTTCCTTTATTTCATTTGTAATACAATAACGGTGAAATTTCGCGCGGGAAACACCTCTACTCCTTATGCTTCTTCTGGTCAGCGTGGAGTAGCAATAGCTACCAACTATCTCTTGCAGAAAAAACGCACAGAAGCTCAGAAGAAAGCATATGCAGAGCGCATCATCAATGCTGTAATTGGACAATTGGCAAATAACTTCTCTGAAGATTTTACCGATTTTTACACTTATAGCTCTGCATATTATAACACAATGTGGTCATCTTATGGTGATAACAAGGCGGAGATACTCGCTAGATTAGGTTTTATTGGATCGGGAGACTTGGGCGTATATTGCCCAAGCCAGAGTGATGACCTAAGCCAATATGCGTTGGCTACAGTGCAGTATTCTCAGGAAGAATGGGAGAAGAAATATGCTGACTATCCTGTAATTATTGCAAAATATAAGTTTGTAAAGAGAGTCTTCACTGAACATGGATTCCAATACGACAAATAAAAGAACATTATGAGAAGCAAAACGATATTAATCTTTTTTGTGCTGATAGCTGTGTCCGTCTTTGTGTCGTGTAGCAAGGATGACGATTCCACACCTGCCAAGATTCATGCATCGGCAAGTGGCACATGGACTGATCCACGTGACGGCACGGAATATGGTTGGGTGCGCTATGGCGACACTGAATGGATGACAAGCAACCTGAAATTCAAGGTAGACAGTTCATATATTTACCAGGACTATAATGCCCGTGACGATGAAGAATCAGAAGAGAATCTCGAAAAATATGGTCGTCTCTACAGCTATAGAAGTGCATTGAAGGCGTGTCCTGATGGATGGAGAATACCTACAGATGAGGATTGGCAGAAACTGGAGCAATATTTAGGCATGTCGTCATCTGAATCAAATGGTTTGGATTGGCGCGGAAATATAGCCCGCAATATGCTGACGCTGAAAGGTGATACTTGTGACCTTGGTTTAAGGTTAGGCGGATATTACACCGAACATACAATAATGGGTACAAGTGGATTCCGTTTTATGGGTGTCTATGCATTCTATTGGACAAGTACGCGTGACAACTCTAAGGACGGACTGTATTATTATTACCGCAAGCTCACCTATGCCCAAAATTCTGTCTATCGTCAGAGTATGGAGCCGGAACAGCAGTATCTAAGCGTGCGCTGTGTGCGTGATGCTCAGTAATGATTGTTGAATAATTGTTATATTATAAGTTTTATAAACGTTTAAATTAAAAAGTTATGAAGAAATTATTTACAGCTTTTGTATGTGCGCTGTGTGCAGTTTCTGCCAATGCATACACATACTATGCAAACTACATTCAGCTGAGAACTATGCCAGAAGGTGCAGGAAAGGTTTATGTGGGTGAGTCAGAACCTGGTGATGGTACAGTCTGGAGTGATGAACCTGTAGAAATCAAAAGTGTTGCAAGATATGGTAACATTTACCTTTGTGCACAGCCAGCAGAAGGTTATCAGGTAGCAGGATTCAAGGCTACAACTGTTGATGAAGATGATAATATTACAATCAATGATGAACTCTATAGCGCTGACAACCCTGCTAAAATAGACGTAACCAAATCTCCAATCAGTGCAGATAATGAGGCTGATGCAAATACTAATATGCCATTTGATCCAACTGTTTATTACGCTGTCTTCACCCATGTAAAGCCAGGCTATCTTAGTCAGATGGATGTACTTGGTAAGGTTAGCATTGACAAGGTGTGCAATGAGATAGGTGAAGTTGTTACTCTTGCTGCAACTCCAGATACAGAATTCGATCCAACAGCGAAATTCGATTACTGGGTAAAGGAAAGCACTGGTGAGAAGATTTATGAGAATCCTCTCACTGTCACAGTAGATGGCGTGGAGACATATAATGTACACTTCACTGCTGATAAGGCTCAGGTGGTGCATTTCTCTGAAGAAGGTGAATACAAACTCTGGTATAACGAATCTTCAGTTAATGAACACTGTTTCCCTGAAAATATTTGGAATAGTACCATTAAACTTGTGGACAAGAACTATACAAATGAGCAGGATGCATCTCAGAACAATACTATAGGTAAGACATACACAACTGTAGAACAGAACTCTCACTACATGTGGTCAAGCAAGACAGCTTGTTTGCTTTGGGGTAAGGGAGATGCTACCATCATCTTGAGTGGCAATACGTCAGAAGCACAGGATGCCACAGAAAAGGATGTAGCTTATGCTGAAGAGGATATGGAAGTATCAGAGATGCCAGTAGCTTACAAGTACTACTCTATTGATATTCCTAATCAGGTGTTCCGCCTCCTCGATGATGATGCAACTATCACAAAGGGTTCTTTCTATGTACAGTTTGACGCTACACAGTTCTCTGATGAAGAATATCCAGAAATTCTCTACTGGAGTGCAGATGCTGCTGTTGCCGATGGCATCGATGCAGTGAAGGTTAACGACGCTGTGAAGAATGGCAAGGTTTACAATCTCGGTGGCCAGCAGGTTAAGTCTGCAGGCAAGGGTATCTACATCATGGACGGCAAGAAGTTCATCAACAAGTAATTAATACCATTATTATAATGTCATCCGGAGATCAATGCTCCGGATGACATTCTTTACTTTCATATCCAATAAAAATGAAGAAATCGATCTTGACAACCATCCTGATGATATTCTGTGTTCAGATATGGGCACAGGGAAATAACTCTGTTGTCAATGCCGATTCTATCAACAAGGCTGCAGAAGATCCCAATTTCATCACTGTCAGCCTACTGAAGGCTACGCCGGGAGAGGAAATCTATTCATTGGTAGGTCATGCTTTCCTGCGACTGCAAAGCCCATCAAACAATCTCGACATCGCTTATTCTTTCTCCATGGACATTCGTCCAAGCGACATTATTAGCTTCGTTCGTGGAAAGGCAATGTCAGGCTATGTCTACGAAACTACCCAAAAGGTAATCGATGACTACAAGAAGGAGGGACGTGGAGTGACAGAGGTGAAACTCAACCTCACACCAAAGGAGAAGCAGGAATTGTGGAGATATCTCGACACTCAACTCCAGCAGGGTCCTGTCTATCATTATGACTATCTCCACACACAATGTTCATCAATGACAATCAATGCCATTGAGAATATACTTGATGGCGAAACCATCGTTTACGGAGAACTGCCCGAAGAAATGGCGAAACCCTACGGCAGTTACCGCATTATCCTGCGTGACGAGTGCAAAGATTGTCCGTGGGAATATCTGTTTTGGAATCTCACTCTCGGCAGTCATGGCGACCATAGCGATGACTTCGATGGAAGAATGTCGCCTAAAGCTCTCTTTGATGCTTGGCAGAAAGCATCCATAAAAAGCAAGGATGGCAAGTTGCGCCCCATGACCGTGGGTCAACCGAAGATTCTTGCCACAGTCACACGTGACTATAAACCGTTCCCTATAACCCCTTGGATGGCATTCGGAGCACTGGCTCTCATTGCCGCCATATCGGCATTCACCGACTTTAAGAAGAAAACACCATGGCTTGGCAGCGCGATGGATATCATCCTGCTGACAGTCCATACCATCATATCACTGTGGATTACTTATCTCATTGCATTCTCTGACCTTGTAGCCACTGACTGGAACTGGATGATAATCGTATTCAATCCTCTGCCCATTGTGCTATGGATTGCAGGAAGAAAGAAACAATGGGTAAAGTGGTGCTATGTAGCTTATGCCATAGTTCCGTTAGTATATATAATATTGACTCCTGTGATACCTCAGATGAAATGCAGTCCGAGCTTGTGTCTGCTTATGGCGACTTTCTCATTGAGGGCAATAGCAAACTATAAGAAGAAATGAAAAGGATATTCTATCTGTTGACACTTTGTGCATTGTCTGCATCTTCATTTGCACAAGAGAAAGGCTTTTCTGTGAAGGGACACCTCAACATGCCTGACGGTACAGTTGTGGGCATTGTGGCAAAGACTCCACACTCTTCAAGCGAAGATGTTGCCAACGGCATTGTGAAGGACGGGGCATTTGAACTCAAAGGCCATATAGGACAACCGCAACCAGGAACTCTCATGACCAATAATCTTGACCTTGTCGAGAAGAATCATTGGCCTATGGACTCCATACGGTGGACATACACCGAGATATTCCTTTCTGACGATGAGATAACAGTCACTCCCGACTTGAAGATTCATGGCGGAGAGATACAGAGTGACTACAATGAATATCTTACCGACAGTGACGGTTCGCATGTCGACCCGTGGGCATTCATTGAGAGCCATCCAAAGTCGGTCATCAGCGTGTGGATAGCCAATAAACTTATGGAGCGTGCCTATAACCTCCAGCCTGAGCAGGTGGCAAAACTTGAAAGTACGATACAGGAGAATCCTCTAGACACAAAGCGCTTCGAGGAGTTTCAGCAGAGACTGAAGGATGCCAAACGCACTACCGTAGGTTCGCCACTTCTCGACCTCCCTGTCTATGATGTCAACAACAAGGAGATGATGCTTACATCGGTGTTGCCAAAGACAAAGTATGTGCTCATAGATTTCTGGGCTTCATGGTGTGGCATCTGCATCCACGCTATGCCTGAGGTGAAGGTTATAGCAGAGGAATATAAAGACGTGCTCGGTGTCATCGGTGTTTCCATCGACGAGAAGGAAGCGGCATGGAGAAATGCCATGAAGCGCAATCCTGAACCCTGGTCGCAGTATATGACAACCAAGGAGGGCTACAGGATAATCTTCGACAAATATCAATTGGGAGCAGGCGTACCTTATTATCTCCTTTTGGATGATAAAGGCAATGTCATCTGCTCGCCAGGAAGTCCTGAAGATTTGCGCGAAACATTAGTGAAACTTACAAAATAAACCAATATGAAGAAGATATTTACTTTGGCTTCAGCAATGCTGATGCTTGCACTCTCTGCCTGTGCAGACAAAACGGGATATGTAGTCACAGGTACTGCCGAGGGCACTGTCGATGGCGACACTGTCTATATCTGTGACATGCAGGGATTTTTTGCCATCGTGCCTACTGACACGGCGGTGGTGAAGAATGGAAAGTTTGAGTTCCGTGGCGACTTCGAAGGTGCTGCCATCCGTTTCCTTGTTCCCGTGCATAAAGGTACTGCCGAGGGATTGGGCATGGCTGACTTCGTGCTTGAGAATGCCAATATCAACATAAAGACATTTTTGCAGAAGTCAGGCAAGCAACCTGTCATAGAGTCTGACGGTAAGAATGCCGCTATCTACAAGGACTATGAGGCCATTGACAAGAAATGGAATGACAAGATAAATCCTTACTGGGACATAGTGCGCGAGAAGAAAGGCACTGAGGCTGAGATTGCCAAGGCTCAGGCAGAGATGGACAAACTCGGCGAGCAACGCGACGCAGAGGAATATGATTTCCTCAAGAACCATATCCCTTCGGGCATCAGCGACATGCTCATGGCTTACAACTGGAGCAAATATACTGACGCGCAAAAGGACGAACTCATGGCACTCTTCGCAGAGAAGAGTCCAGAGATGCCAAACTACAAGAAGTTTGTAGCACAGAAGAAGGCTGAGGCTGCTACAGGTCTTGGTGCACAGTATACCGACATCGTGATGCAGACTCCTGAGGGCAAGACCATCAAGGTGAGCGACTATGTGAGCAAGAACAAATACACTCTTATCGATTTCTGGGCTTCATGGTGTGGACCTTGTCTGCGCGAGATGCCTAATGTGGTAAAGGCTTACACCAATTTCCATGACAAGGGTTTGGAGATTGTCGGTGTGTCTCTCGACAACAAGAAGGACGCATGGGTAAACGCTATCAAGCAGCAGAAGATGCCTTGGCCCCAGATGTCCGACCTCAAGGGTTGGCAGAGCGAGGGTGCGGCAGCCTATAACGTAAGGGCTATCCCTGCCAATGTGTTGGTAAGTCAGGACGGCAAGATTGTTGCCAAGGACTTGCGTGAGGAAGCTCTGCAGGAGAAACTTGCCGAACTGTTGAAATAAGCTATACCTTAATATTTAATCCATAGAATCAATTTCGAAAGAATAAAATATGAAAAAGACTCTTTCTGCATTTGCTCTTGCGGCAGTGTTTACAGGTAATGCACAGGCACAGTTGCTTACTCTCAAGGTGGAAGAACCGTCAATGCGCGAGAATGCGCTTATAGCATTCGGTATGGATTACGACCATCTCTCTTTCAATGACAAGGGCGTGGCAGTATTCCAAGGCGACACCATAACAAAGAAGAACATTGCCTACATCGCATTGGGTTCGAATGGCATTTATGCAACGATAGAACCAGGAAAGAAACTGCAGGTGACAGTCAGTGGCAAGGCTAAACTCGCCAAGATAAAGTTCAAGGGTGAAAATGCCTCTGAGTCAGAACTGCGCACAGCACTGCAGACATTCTATGCCACCAAGAATGTGTTCTATGAGGAGAAAAATCCTCAGGACACACTTTCTTTCCCTGTAGCGTGGAAACTCCTCGACGAGAATTATTCCGCTCTTTGCAAGATGGCAAGCAAGGAGAAGGATGCCGACACAAAGGCAAAACTCAAGGAAGATATTGAACTGAAATATCTGGCAAATAGAATAGAGATGCAGAAGGGATATTGCTATAAATACGGCATCGACTCAAAGAAGGATGCATTCCTTGCTGAACTGATGTCACAGGTAAATCCCAACGACCCGAAATATCAGTCTAACGGCATACTGACAGAGTATATCTACTATAAGATGCCGATAGAGATAAATGCAGAGACTAATGTGACGGATTATGCTTGTGAGTATATCAACACCGTGTGCAAAGAGGTGACAAATACTGAAATCAAGCAGAATCTTTTGGAGATGCATGTTGGTCAGTGCGTGCAGGCTGAAAACCTTGACATAGACAAGTTTTGGACATTGGTAAATGAGAAATGTGACAAGAGCATTGTCAACCAATACCAGTATATCGTGGATGCAAAGAAGAATACGGCTTCAGGCAAACAGTGTCCTGACGTGACTTTCTCCGATATCAACGGCGTTAGCCATAAATTGAGCGAATTCTTCGGTAAGGTGCTCTTCATCGACCTGTGGGCGACATGGTGCGGTCCGTGCTGCATGGAGATTCCTTATATGGAAAAGATGGTGGAGCACTATAAGGACGATGACCGCATACAGTTCATCAGTATCTCTCTCGACCGCGACCGCAAGGCATGGGAGAAGAAGATGGAAGAGGACAAACCGACATGGCCACAGTTTAATGCCTCACGCGAAGAGGATAAGTTGATATCTTCACAGTGGGGAGTGGCTTCCATACCGCGCTTCCTCATCATCAATGCCGACAGCACTATATGCAACAACGACGCTTTTCGTCCAAGCGATGACAACTTCATAGAAAAGATTGACGCCATACTGGAAAGCAATTACAAGAAATAGGAAAAGAAACGATAAAGACATATGCAGAGATTTTCTAATAAATCAAGAGTCCGCATGCTGGCGACAGCATTGGCATTCTCTACAGTCTACATGCCTCAGGCATTTGCACAGGAACAGGCAGATGTCAAGGTAAAAAAACAAAATAAACAGACATCATCCATCGAGAGCAAGGATATGTCTGAACTCAAGGTCGACGGTGTAAATAACGTCACTAAACTCCTTGAGGGTAAATTTAGCGACCTCGTGACTACGGACAACTCAGGTGAGATAAATGCTACAACGAGAATCCGTCTGCGTGGCACTTCCACACTCATTGGTAGTCGCGAACCGCTGTGGGTTCTCGATGGTGTCATCATCAACGACCCTGTCAACTTGTCGGCTAATGATCTCAATAATCCTGACTATGTCAACCGCATCGGCAATGCCATTGCGGGCATCAATCCCAATGACATTGAGCGCATCGACGTGCTGAAGGATGCCGCTGCCACTGCCATCTATGGCACACGTGCCGCCAATGGCGTCATTGTGGTCACTACAAAGAGAGGAAAGGCAGGAAAGACCCGTGTGGGCTATTCGGGCACGGTGACCATGCGCAAGCATCCTTCTTACTCAGACGACAACACACAGTCTGACACCAATACCGACTGGTTTAGCCTGCTCACAAGAAATGCCATGTCGCATAGCCACTCGCTCAACCTGAGTGGCGGTTCTTCCAAGGTGCGCTTCTATACATCAGTAGGCTACACCTCTGAGGATGATGTAGTCAAGAGCAACAACAGTCGTCGCTATAATGCTTTGGCGAAAGTGAACTTTGACCTCAGTAGCAAACTGAAGCTCGACATAAACATGAGTGGCAATGTGTCCACCCGTGAGTATCAGCCTACCGATGTCAATGCCATAGACTATGCCATGACAACAAGCAGAGACATCCCCGCCTACAATAATGACGGTTCCTACTATGTGTATCAGAAATACAAGAACATGGAAGGAGCTTATGATGGCTACTATGACTACAACTTCATCAAGGAGATGTCTTACACAGGTATAAACCAGAAGACCAATGAGGTGTTGGCAAACATATGCCTGAAATATCAGCCTATACACGACCTGACCATACAGGGTTCGTTTGCCACAAACATTGCCAATGCCAATATCGACACATGGCATGGCGAGAGGTCTTGGTATATCTCTTCCATGAGAGGATGCGAATATGATGAGCAGATTCCTACAAACTCTTATATCCCCTTCGGTGGTGAGATCAAGCAGGAGTCTTACAAGACTCTGAGTTGGACTGCACGTCTGCAAGCTGACTATGACACTTATCTCGATAGCGACAAGGATCATAACATCAATGCTACCCTTGGCGTAGAGTCAAACTACATCAACTATTCAGGTGAGAGCTATACCCAGCGTTGTTACTATAAGGACCGTGGAAAGAGTTTTGCATCGAATATATCTTCCAGCTATTACAACTATTGGGCTTGGATGAGAACTAATGTACCTTTCATCACCGACAACCAAACAAACATAGCTTCTCTGTATGCCAACGTGGCTTATAGTTTCAAGAACTATTTCACCGTTGGTGTCAATGGTCGCTATGATGCTTCTAACAGATATGGCAAAAGCATCAACAACAGTATGGCACCTGTATGGTCCGTATCGGGTAGAGCAAATGTTCTCGATATCCTTGATGCCAAGACCGACTGGTTTGATAATCTTGCAGTGAAGGCTTCCTATGGTGATCAGGGCAATATGCTGAAGAATCTCTCCAACTATACTATCATCAACAAGGGAATGACAAACTCTGTCTATGGAGAGCAGACTTCCACAGTGAAGAGTTATGCCAACAAAGACCTTGACTGGGAAAAGACACATAGCCTGAATGTCGGCATAGAGGCTTCTTTCCTCAAAGGTAGACTGCAGGTTTCTGCTGAATATTACAACAGAAAGACTGTCAATGCTTACATGTATCGTCAGGTACTTGATGTCAACGGCTATACTTCAGCATTGACGAATATTGGCACTATCGAAAACAACGGTTTCAATATCGGGGTAAGCGCAGTGCCTGTAATGACAAAGGATTTCCGTTGGAATATCTCTGCCAACATGTCAAAGGTGAACAACAAGGTGAAGGCTCGCATGGCTGATGACACCTACACCATCAATGACTATCTCAACGGCACAGCCATCGTGGATGGAGAGTCTATAGGTACATTCTATAGCTACAAGTACACAGGCAACTCTTCCGATGGCACTCCAGTCATCGATTATAACAATAACGAAGAGACAGCAAGTGTAGACTACACCAGAGTATTGGAGAAGAGTGGCAAGCGTGAGCCTGATGTTGTTGGAAGTGTCAACAACTCTTTCACCTACAAAAACTGGCAACTTGGCATGTCCTTCCTCTATAGTTTCGGTGCAAAGACACGTCTGCTCCGTCAGTATGACGCCTACAGCAACGAGGGAACAACAACTACTGTAGACTACACACCATGGCACATGTATGACCTTAGCAATGCTCGTGTGGCAAGTGCTTCCTATGTGCGTTTGTCTGACCTGAGCCTCACCTATGACTTTGAGAAGAAGATACTCAGAAAGATAGGATTTGAGCGTTTGGCATTGAGTCTCACAGCCTGCAACCTCTACACGTGGTGTAGCAAGGATCTCAAGGGACAGACACCTACACAGAGCGGTTTCGCTGATATCCAACTGTCGTATACACCAAGTTTTACCTTTGGCTTGAACCTCAGTTTCTAACACAAATACACGAAGGATTTGACAAATATGAAGAAAAGCAAATATATCATACTATTGGCAACTGTTCTCTCAATAACGAGTTGCAGCAGTTTTCTTGAGGAGAAGTCAGATGACGAGAGTTATATCCAGTCCTATAAGGATTTGAGTGAACTGCTCCTTGGCGAGGCTTATGTTCCTGCCAACCAAGTGGGCGAATACAACTCGTTCTCCAATACTGGAATGTTCCTGCACTTGATGGCTGACGAATTACAGGAGTGGAATGTTGCTTCATCTGCAGACCTCTGCAAGAGCAATGCACATGCCTACACATTCGGTGCCTTTACATGGCAACCGCGTATGGATGCACTTGACAACGGTTCCTACTATGGTGGCGAGAACCGTGTGTGGAAGGAGTTCTATAAGCACATCAATGCTGCCAACAACATCATAACTGAATCATATGATGTGCCCCAGACAACAGATACCGAGATTAGCGGTGCACGTCAGGTGCGTGCTGAGGCTCTCTTCTGCCGTGCCTATCTCTATTTCTGGCTTACCAATGTCTATGGCAAACCTTATGATCCTGCCACAGCGTCTACAGACCCATCTGTGCCTTTGAAGACAAGTAGCCTTGTGGAGGAGTCATTCACTCGCAACAGTGTGCAGGAATGCTACAATCAGATTGTAAGCGATCTGCTCGAGGCTGAGCAGACAATGTCGCAGGTCACCACGTCAAGCAGCTCTATCTTCCATGCCGACATCAATGCCGTGCGACTGCTCCTCTCGCGTGTCTATCTCTATATGCAGAACTGGGAAAAGTGTTCGGAGTATGCCAAAAAGGTTGTTGATGCACGTCCTGATCTTGAAAATCTGCGCTTGACAGAAAACAAGTTCTCGTCTACTGACAATGCTGAGAACATATTCACTATGGGAGGCGATGACCTCATCTGTATGATCGGACGCTATTATCAGGGTCTAAGTGTAGACGCTGGTCTTTATCGTGCTTATTCCGACAATGACTATCGTAAGTCACAGTGGTATTGGAACAATGGCGACTTCACGGGCCTTATCCGTCGCTCTGCAGGTTCTTCAAGCACGGAAGTGGCAGAAGATGATAGTGAATGGTATAACACCTATTACACATCTACAGCTTCCACACGTAGCAGCTATATCTCGTCTGTATTCTGGCTCCGCTCTGCTGAGGCTTATGTCAACTTGGCTGAAGCTCAGGCTTACCTTGGCAATACACAGGCTGCCCAGTCTGCACTCACATCGCTCACTTCCATGCGTTATGTTCCTGGTTCGGCTGAGGCTACTGTAAACGAGACTGGCAGCGACCTTATATCACGCATACGCAAGGAGCGCCGTTTGGAGTTTGCCCTTGAGGGACAGCGCTGGTTTGACCTCCGTCGTTATCGTGTATGTCAGGTACAACCGGAGAAGGTGTCACTCGAACACTACTATAGCGTCTATGACAGCAATGATCCTACAAAGATTCAGCAAACCCGCATCTACATTCTCACTGAGGACGATGCGTCATGGACTTGCCCAATCCCTAACGAGGTGCTGGCAACATATCCTGATATGAAGGGCAATGGCAATGCCACACGTGACTATGCTGTGGAAGAACTCGAACCATAATGATACTCTTCTGACAATTACAACAATACATAATAATGCCCGACTTTAAGCTATGAGCCTAAGGTCGGGCATTTTCTTTATATAACCTCCTTCTATTCGCGTGATGACTGCGACAACAGTTTATGCGACATGTATCTCACAGGATACCACACGGCAATCCATCCCACGGCAATCACTGTGACGGCTATTATCAATATGTCTGTGTAGTGCACGCTAACGGGATAGGCAGGGACGATGTAACTGCCGCTCGCACCCATCTTCACCATACCGTAAGTTTGCTGTAGCCAGCACAAGAGTAGTCCTGCCAGTATGCCTACGATAGTTCCTATAGCAGTGATGATGCGCCCCTCGAAGATGAATATCCTTGATATCTGCTTGTCGGTGGCACCGAGATTGCGCAGAGTAGCCACATCCTTCTTCTTGTCTATCACGAGCATCGACATGCTACCTATGACATTAAAACATGCCACAACGAGGATGAACATCAGAAAGACATAAGCCAGCACCTTTTCTATCTGCATGATGCGGAATGTGTCTGCTTGCTGCTCATATCTGTCAAGCACATTGTATTTGTCGCCCACGATGCCCTTTATCTTTGCTTTCACGTCATCCACGTTCTCACCCTCCTTGAGTCTCAGTTCGAGCGATGTCATCTCTCCCTGCATGTCAAACATGCGGCGGGCGAAGGCTATAGGGGCAAGGATTACATTTTTGTCATACTTTGTCTGTCCCACAGAGAACACTACAGGTGGAAGCATCAGTGAGTCAACGACAAATCCAGATTCAGGATTTGACAGGTCTACCTGTCCCTGACGCTGTGCGGAATACACTTTCATATAGTCACGCCAGTGCACGTCGCTTCCGAGCAACTGGGCAGCACGTGCTCCCACAATGGCAAAGTCCAATGCTCCGGCATGAAGGCAGAAGTCTCCATCGCCATAGAGGCATTCGTCTATATGTGTGAGCTTGTCGAAATTGTCATCCACACCTTTTAGTGTCAGCATCACCTGTCTGCCGTTGAATACAGCCACCACAAGGTCTTCTGCACTCTCTGTTGCCACCTGCACCTCGGGCAATGCCTTCACCTTTACGAGGAGAGGGTCGTCAGATGGCATAGTCTTTCCCGTCACGGCGGTAATCTTCAGTTGTGGGTCAAAGTTTGTCAGCAGTGTAGACACAAGGTCACGGAAACCGTTAAACACGCTCAGCACCACTACCAGTGCCATTGTTGCCACAGCTATTCCCACCACACTGATGGCACTGATGACATTTATTGCATTGGTGCTCTTCTTCGACAGAATGTAGCGACGGGCTATGAAAAGTGGAAAGTTCATTTCTTCAGCAGCTCGTCAATATGCTCGATGTAGTCGAGACTGTCGTCGATGTGGAATCGCAGTTCGGGAATGATGCGCAACTGGTTATGTACACGTGTGCCCAGTTCATATCTTATCTGCGAACTGGTGCGGTTCACATTCTGTATTATCTCCTCTGCCTTTGCTGAAGGGAATATGCTCAGATAGGCTGTGCATATGCTCAGGTCGGGCGACACCTTTGTGCGTGTCACGCTCACCAGCGTGCCGTGCATGGCGCGAGTCTGTGCCTGGAAAATGAGGCTGAGTTCTTTCTGTAGCAGTCGTGCTATCTTGTTTTGTCTTGTTTCTTGCATGTTTTTATGTGTTATTTATAGTTTTCTAATAAGTGTCAGACCGTCGCGTATGGGTAGTATGACTTTCTCCACACGGCTGTCGTGCGCCACATGGTCATTGAATTTCATGATGCCACGTGTCTGCTGGTCGCGGGCATAGGCGGCATCCACCACATGCTCATCCCACAGGGTGTTGTCGGCAAGGATGAATCCGCCGGGGCGGAGTATCGACAATGTCATCTCATAGACATCCACATAGGTGCGTTTGTCGCCGTCGATAAATGCCATGTCAAAGGTGATGCCGAGCTTGGGAGCGTGTATGGTGGCATCACCGATGATGAATTCTATGCGGTCAGCCACAGGCGACTCTTCTATCCACCGACGGGTAAAGTCTTCCTGCTCGTCATTTATCTCAAAGGTGTAGACCTTGCCCCCGTCAGCCAATCCCTCTGCCATGCAGATGGCGCTATAGCCTGCGAAGGTGCCCACCTCAAGGATGTTCTGCGGACGTATCATCTCCACCAGCATCTTCAGCAACCGTCCCTGCAAGTGACCGCTCGCCATGCGCCCGTGAAGCAGCTCTATGTTGGTGGCACGATAGAGGCGATAGAGATAGTCTGGTTCGGCATCTATGTGCTGCAGTATGTAGTCGTCGATATTCATTTCTTGTCCTTGGCTATGTCCACGAGAGCCTCGATGGCAAGTCTGTAACTGTTGAGCCCGAATCCGCATATCACGCCTTGGCAAACGGCAGATATCATGGAGTAGTGGCGGAATTCCTCACGGCGGTGCACATTGGATATGTGTAATTCTATGACGGGCGACTTCAGTGAACTGATGCAGTCGCGCAGGGCTATGCTCGTGTGAGTGTAGGCACCGGCATTGAGCACTATGCCGTCGGCAGTGAATCCCACTTGCTGCATCTTGTCTATGAGCTCGCCCTCGATGTTGCTCTGGTAATATTCCAGTTTGATGTCGGGATAACTCCCGCGCAGTTTCGGCAGATATTCTTCAAAGGAGCTCGTGCCGTATATTCCAGGCTCTCTCACTCCGAGGAGATTGAGGTTAGGGCCGTTTATGATGATTATTTTCATAGCTTACATATAAAAATACGGACAGGGCTTGCACCTATATCCGACAGATTTAATATATTTGTATACAAAAGTACAACAAAAAGATGGAAAGCGACAAAAAAAGTGACAAAAACATAGTGACCTCTTACGTGAGGTATCTCAAACTGGCACGCAACTACTCTCCCAACACTGTGGAGGCTTACCAGCATGACCTTGCATGCCTGCTCGACTATTGCGCCAAGCAGGAGAAAAGTCCGCTTGCCATGCAACTGGAAGACTTGGAGCATTTTGCTGCCACCATCCACGACCGTGGAGTGGGGCAGGTGTCGCAGGCGCGCATCATAAGCGGCGTGCGGTCTTTCTATCGCTATCTCGTCATGGAGGGATATCTTGAAGACGATCCTTCAGAACTCCTTGAGTCTCCCCAACGCGGAGAACATCTGCCCGAGGTGCTCTCTACGGAGGAGGTGGACAGACTGGAGGAGTCTATAGACGTGTCGAAACCTGAAGGCCACAGAAACAGAGCCATCATAGAGGTGCTTTTCAGTTGCGGACTGCGAGTGTCGGAACTGGTCAATATGAAACTCTCCAATATCTTTCGCGACGAGATGTTTCTTCGCATCATGGGCAAGGGCAGGAAGGAGCGGCTTGTGCCACTCTCGCCAAAGGCTCTGCGTGAGTTGGATGACTGGTTTGAAGTGCGCCGCAACATGAATATAAAGCCCGGCGAGGAGGATTATGTCTTTCTCAATCGTCGTGGAGCACATCTCACTCGCACCATGATTCTCATCATGATAAAGCGTCAGGCAATAGAGGCGGGCATCACGAAGACTATCTCTCCCCACACCCTTCGCCATTCCTTTGCCACCGAACTCCTTAAAGGCGGTGCCGATCTACGCTTCATCCAAGCCATGCTTGGGCATGAGGATATAGGCACCACGGAGATATACACCCACATTGATGTCTCTACCCTGCGCGAAGAAATCCTCCTGCATCATCCCCGCAACAAGCATTATCGCGGAAAACAATAGAAGCAATGTAAATAATCAGATGCCCCATTGTAAGCCGCTACGTGCGCCGATGTTTTGGCATATGTCACAAACCTTTGCGACATATGTCATAAACCTTTGTGACAATTGTCATAAACTTGTGTGACATATGTCAAAACATCGATGCACGTATCTTCTTACAACAATCAAGCTTTCACTTTACAATTGCTATTCTTAGGAGGTACGGCGCCCTCGCCGTACTATAATCATAGTAGTTGACGTGTCATCACGTCAACCTTATCCAAAAGAAGAAGTCCGTAAAAAAAAGAAAGAGGGGATGCGCCAATTGTGACACATCCCCTCTTTTGCAAATATACTTTTTCCTATTTACTTATTACTTCTCGCTGAGGTCTACTGCGAAGTAATCCTTCTTGCCTGTAGGCCACATGCCCTTGATGTAGAGCACAGGTTCTCTGCCTGAAGAAGCCTGCTTAACGGCAGTCTGCAGATCATCGATGCTGCTTATCTGAGAGTCGTTGGCCTGCATGATGATGAATCCCTTGGAGATGCCTGCGTCCTTGATTCTGCCATTTTCAATCTTTATCACCTCAAGACCATAGTTGATGCCGAGGTTCTTCTTCTGCGAAGCTGTTATCGGACGGAACTGGCCACCGAGGATATCCATATCCTGAGTCTTCACAACATTGGTGTTGCCCTGAGCATTCTTCAGAGTGACAGTCTTTGTCACGTTCTTCTTCTGGTGGATATAGGTTATGGTCAACTTGTCACCTGGCTTCTTGGCATAGAGAATCTCCTGAAGTTCCGACATCTTTGTCACCTTCTTGCCGTCAACGCTTGTGATGACATCACCTTCGGCAAGACCTGCGTCAGCACCTGCGCCATCGCTCTCTACCTTTGCCACATAGATACCATCGTTAGTGCCGAGATCCACTTCCTTGTCCTGCGACTTCTGAAGGTCGATGTAGTCGTGGGCATTCTGTCCCTGGATGCCGAGCAGAGCGCGCTGCACTGTGCCGTAAGCCTTCAGGTCGTCCACCACCTTATTCATAATGGTAGTAGGGATGGCAAAACCGTAACCGCTGTAAGAACCAGTCTGCGAATAAAGCATAGCATTGATACCCACCAGTTCGCCCTGAGCATTTACAAGCGCACCACCTGAGTTGCCGGCATTGATGGCAGCATCAGTCTGGATGAATGACTCCACACCGTTGGCACCAAGAGAACGAGCTTTTGCGCTGACGATACCAGCAGTGACGGTAGAGTTGAGGTTGAAAGGATTACCCACAGCCAGCACCCATTCGCCGACCTTCAGTTTGTCGGAGTCACCGATAGAAAGTGTAGGCAGGTTCTTGCCGTCTATCTTGATGAGGGCGAGGTCAGTGGTCTTGTCTGTACCGATGATGCGTGCGCTGTATTCACGGTTGTCATTGAGAGTGACTGTCAATTCGTCAGCACCTTCCACCACATGGTTGTTGGTGACGATATATCCGTCGGAACTGATGATGACACCCGAACCGCTTGCCTCCTGCTTAGGAGTCTGTCGTTTATATTTCTGAGTGCCGCCTCTGCCGAAGAAATCACCGAAACCAAAGAAGTCGCTGAATGGGTCTATGCCTTGAGCCTCTACGGTCTCTATCTTTGAGTTGCGCACATACTTGATATGCACCACAGCAGGCAGAGCCTTGTCTGCTGCATAAGTGAGATCTACAGGCTGGCCTGCCACTACAGCAGTGCCCGAAGCTGCATTAACCTTAAGCAATGCCCCTGCCGAAAAAGCCAGTGCTACGATGCAGAGGGCAGAGAACAGATAAGTTGAATACTTTTTCATCTTGTTGTATTTTTTGATAGTTTCTTTTTATCCGATTCGCCTTGTCCTAATGACATGATACATATGTCCGACGTTGCGTTATCCTTGGTGCAAAGATATACGCAATTAGTGTCAATATGTCATTATGTCGTGCATCTTTATTCCAATTTAACAGTTGCGCTTTTTCGTTTAACCGCTCTTAAAAGCTGGGCGATGCATTTTTACATTGTTTAATCTGCGCAATATCTATTGTCAGGATTAGTCGCCCTGCATGTCTATCATCTTATAGAATTCCTCACGGCGGTTGTTCTCATTCTTTGCAAACACGCCGGTGAAATGCGACACTGTCATCTTGCCGTTGTTGCGCACACCGCGCATGGTCTTGCAGAGGTGCTGACCCTTGAGCACGATGGCAAAACCGAGAGCCTTGCCCTCAAGAGCCTCCGAGAGCATCTTCACAATGTCGATGGCGAGTTTCTCCTGCAACTGCAGTCGTGCGGCACAATAGCCCACCACGCGTGCCACCTTGGATATGCCGAGGATGCGTCCCTCGGGCGAGGGGATGTAAGCAAAATAGTATTTGCCGAAGAAAGGTAGCATGTGGTGTTCGCACATGGAGTAATATTCACCACTGTCGAACACTATGTCGGAAAAGTTCTCGTCATTGTGGAAGGTCGTGATGTTGGGCTTCTTGTCTGCATCATATCCGCGGAATATCTCCTCATACATGCGGAGAATGCGGTCGGGAGTATCCACCAGTCCGTCGCGGGTAGGATCTTCTCCTATGTAGGTCATAAGGGTGCGTATGGCATTCACTGCCTCTTCCCTTGAAATATTTTTATTCATGTCATCTTATGTTTAAGAGTTTGTGTGTCTGCAATGACAGACGCCACTCTGGATGTGCGAGGATATAGTCCACGCACTTCGTCGTTATCTCATTGTTTTCTGTCTCGTTGCCAGTGTCGCAGGGTTGCAGACTATAGCACCTCGCATCTATGTCAAGATAGCGCGATGGGTCAATCTTGCCGTCGAAGACCACCTTCAGTTCGTCGATATTCTTAAGTTTTATCTCCGCCTTTTTGCAGAAGGCATCCTTTGGACTGCATGTCACCCAGTCGATGCACGTTGTGGGCAGTTCATGTGTGCCGTTAGTCTCCACCTGGATGTCATAGCCGAGGTTTTTTAATTGACGGCAGATGTCCTCCGTGAGTTGCAGAGAAGGCTCCCCGCCGGTGAATACTATATGTCGTCCGGCAAATCCCTTTATGCGGTCGATGATGTCCTGCACGCCAAGTTCTTCATAGGGTTCATGCTGCGTGTCGCAGAACGCACATTTCAAGTTGCATCCTGAAAAGCGGATGAAGATGGAAGGCACGCCAGTGAAGAAGCCCTCGCCTTGTAGGGAATAGAAAATCTCGTTTATCCTCATCGTCTAATCCTCGTCTTCCACATAAATGGCTACATTGCCTTCTGACTCTTGCACCTTCGTTTTGTAGCACTCTGGAATCTGCTCCGTGCACCAGCGTGCTATGTTCTCTGCCGTAGGATTGAATGGCAGCAGTTCATTGAAATTGCCGTGGTCAAGATAACCGTGAATCTTGTCCTTGGCATGCTTGAAGTCGAAGACCATGCCATCCTTGTTCAGAGTCTTTGACTTGCAATAGACCGTGATGATCCAGTTGTGTCCGTGCATCCGTGTGCACTTGCTTTCATATGAGAGTTCAAGGCGGTGACACCCTGCCACCTCCATCCTCTTTTCTACATAATACATATCTGTCTATAAATATTATTCCTCGTAATCCGTAGGATCTTCTATGCCTGCATCACGCAGAGCTTCTTTTCTTTCCACACAAGTGCCACACTTGCCACAATGTTTTTCTCCACCTTTATAGCAGGAATAAGTCTTGCCATAGTCCACACCGAGAGCCTTGCCACGGCGTGCAATGTCAGTCTTGGAGATGGAAGTGTAAGGAGCATCGATGGTGATGCCGTCATAAGTGCCAAACTTCATGGCATGCGACATGGCATCGATGAATTCGCCCCTGCAGTCGGGATAGATGGCATGGTCGCCGTTGTGGTTGGCGATGAATACCTTCTTTAGTCCTCGGCTTTCAGCCATACCGCAAGCTATTGCGAGCATGATGCCATTACGGAAAGGCACCACCGTGGACTTCATGTTCTCGTCGGCATAATGTCCTTCAGGAATGGCGTCGGCACCCTCAAGCAATGACGACTTGAAATAGTCGTGCATGAATGCCAAAGGAATTGTTATGTGTTCGATGCCAAGGAGTTCGCAGTGATATTTGGCAAAAGCCTCTTCACGCTTGTTATGGTTGCTGCCGTAGTCGAAGGTCACCGCCAGAGCAATGTTGTCTTTCTTGTCATGCAGCAGAGTGACACTGTCCATGCCACCGCTGAGTATTATCAATGAATCTTTCATGTTGTCAACCTTGTAATTACAATGGCAAAGTTAGCAAAATTAGATGAAAGTGACCTTAATATGTGCCACACATCACACATATTGCATTTTTATTTAGGTCAAAAATGATTTATATTTGGTAATTACAAGCTTTTGGAGTAATTTTGCGCATAAAATAACATTACGATTCACCTTAATTACAGAATGAAAAGAGTTTTAAGTCTATGCCTCATGCTTATGCTTGTGGCAATGGCAAATGCACAGATGCTGAATCCTGTGAAGTTCAGCTCGCAGTTGAAAACCGACGGCACCGCCGAGGGAGAAATCATCTTCAGTGGAAAGATTGACAAAGGATGGCATGTCTATTCCACCAACCTTGGCAACAGCGGACCAGTGGAGGCTTCGCTGACAATGGAGAAAGCTGAAGGCATAGAACTTGTTGGAAAACTGAAGCCTGTGGGCAATGAGATCTCAAAGTTTGACGACCTCTTCGGCATGAAACTGCGTTACTTCGAGAACTCGGTGCAGTTTGTGCAGAAGATAAAGTTTATCAAACCGCAATATAACATCAGCTGTTATCTTACCTATGGTGCTTGCAACGACCAGAACTGTCTGCCTCCTACGGACGTCAATCTTGCGAAGAGCGGCAATAGTCCTGCTGTAGCCAAGGCTGATGTGAAAGAAGCCAACGACAAGAAAGCTGAGGCAAAGGAGACAGAGAAGGAGACTACAGCAAATCCTGCTGAAGAGGCGAAGGACACTGTGGCTGTGGCTGACACTGCATCCGCAGTTGCCAACGATAGCGTGAGCGCAGTAGCTGCTTCTGACTTGTGGACACCCGTCATTGATGTTCTCAGTGAACAGGACGGCACACACAATACCTCAAACTCATCGCTGATTTACATCTTCCTGATGGGTATTGTGGGTGGTTTCGTGGCACTGCTGACACCTTGTGTGTGGCCTATCATCCCAATGACGGTGAGCTTCTTCCTCAAGAGAGCGAAGAACGATCGCAAGAAGGGCATACGCGATGCAGTGACCTATGGTGTATCTATCGTTGTCATCTATGTGACATTGGGACTTGTCATCACTGCTCTCTTCGGTGCAAGTTCGCTTAATGCTCTGTCTACAAGCGCACTCTTCAACCTGCTCTTCTTCGCACTCCTCGTAGTGTTCGCAGTGAGCTTCTTCGGTTGGTTTGAGATAAAGCTTCCAGAGAAATGGGGTAACGCGGTAGATAGCAAAGCAAGTTCTACAAGCGGACTGCTCTCCATATTCCTCATGGCATTCACATTGAGCCTTGTGAGCTTCTCATGCACAGGTCCTATCATCGGATTCCTGCTCGTGCAGGTGAGCACCTCGGGCAATATTCTCGGCCCTGCTGTCGGCATGACAGGTTTTGCCATCGCCCTCGCATTGCCTTTCACACTCTTTGCCCTCTTCCCATCATGGCTCAAGAGCACACCACGCTCTGGCTCATGGATGACAACCATCAAGGTGGTGCTCGGTTTCATAGAGCTGGCATTCGCCCTAAAGTTCCTCTCTGTGGCTGACCTTGCCTACGGATGGCACATCATGGATAGAGAGACCTTCCTCTCATTGTGGATAGTAATCTTCGGTATGCTGGGACTCTATCTCATCGGCATTTTGAAGTTCCAGGAGGATACCATCGGTGGCGAACCAAACAAGCCAATGCCTGTGCTTTGCATCATGATGGGTATGATTTCCATTGCGTTCTCCATCTATATGTTGCCAGGTCTGTGGGGCGCACCATGTAAGGCAGTGAGCGCATTTGCTCCTCCAATGAATACTCAGGACTTCAACCTCAACTCCAAAGAGGTGCGTGCAGCTTATACCGACTATGAGGAAGGCATGAAGGCTGCGGCAGCGCAAGGCAAGCCTGCATTCATAGACTTCACAGGTTTCGGTTGCGTCAACTGTCGTAAGATGGAAGCTGCCGTATGGACAGACCCTTCTGTTGCTGACATCCTCAAAGACAAATATGTGCTCATTTCACTCTTTGTTGACGACAAGACTCCTCTGCCAGAGCCTATGACAGTGACCGAGAACGGCAATGAGGTGAAGCTTCGCACCGTAGGCGACAAGTGGAGCTATCTGCAGAGATATAAGTTTGGTGCCAATGCACAACCATTCTATGTGGCAGTAGACAATGAGGGTAAGCCTCTCAGTGGTTCGTTTGCCTACAAGGAGGATATCCAGGCATTCCTGACATTCCTCAATGACGGATTGAACAATTATACGCGATAATATATTTCCTTATATATGCAAAAAGGGCACGCCGTTACAGCGTGCCCTTTTTGCATATGTAGTCACAAATAGAGAAAAGGTCATATCCCATATGACTATTTATTTGTAACTTTGCACATTATATATTACGATTACAGAATTACAGAATGGTACTTAACTGTATTTGGATAGGTTTCTTCCTCATCGCGTTCTGCATAGGAGTATTCCGCCTCATATTCCTTGGCGACACGGAAGTATTCCCAGCCATGATGAACTCCACCTTCGACTCATCTAAGACTGCATTTGAGATTAGTCTTGGGTTGACGGGAGTACTGTCTTTATGGCTCGGAGTGATGAAGATAGGCGAGAAGGGTGGTGTGGTGAACGTCATAGCACGCCTGTTGTCACCACTGTTTAGTAAACTCTTCCCTGAAATTCCCAAGGGCCATCCCGTCACGGGAAGCATCTTCATGAATATTGCCGCCAACATGCTCGGACTCGACAATGCCGCCACACCGTTGGGACTGAAGGCTATGGAACAGATGCAGGAGTTGAATCCAAAGAAGGATACGGCATCCAATCCGATGATAATGTTTCTTGTGCTCAACACCTCAGGACTCACCATCATACCCGTGAGCATCATGGTTTACCGTGCACAGATGGGAGCTGCCAACCCTACCGACATTTTCATCCCCATACTCCTTGCCACATTCTTCTCCACTGTGGTGGGCATAATCGTGACAAGCATTTTCCAAAAGATAAACCTCCTCAACCGCACCATACTGCTGTTTCTCGGAGGAATATGTCTCCTTGTAGCCACCATAATATGGGGTTTTGCACAGATGGACAAAGAAACGATGAATGTTGTCAGCTCGCTTGTGGCAAACATTCTGCTGATGACCATCATCATCTGCTTCATCGTTGCAGGTATGAGAAAGCGCATCAATGTCTATGACGCATTCATCGAAGGCGCAAAAGAAGGTTTTTCCACTGCAGTGAGAATTATCCCTTATCTCGTGGCAATACTCGTAGGCATCGGCATCTTCCGTGCGTCGGGAGCTATGGACATGATCATAGGTGGCATAAAATGGACAATAGAGGCATGCGGTCTCAACACTGACTTCGTGGGAGCATTGCCTACGGCACTGATGAAACCTCTCTCGGGCAGTGGTGCAAGAGGCATGATGGTGGATGCCATGCAGACCTATGGCGCCGACTCCTTCATCGGTAGATTGTCTTGCATCTTCCAGGGTTCTACGGACACAACATTCTATATCATAGCAGTTTATTTCGGCAGTGTGGGCATACGCTACACTCGCAATACGGTGACCTGCGGCCTTATAGCCGACTTTGCTGGAATTGTGGCGTCAATAGCCATCTGCTATCTTTTCTTTTAACATACATAAGGACATGGCAACAGACAATCAGCAACAGACAACGGCAGGAAAGCAGAAGGCAGGAATGAAATCGCTTGCCAAAGACACTGCCATATATGGACTTAGCAGCATTGTGGGCAGATTCCTCAACTATCTGCTCGTACCGCTCTATACTCATGTCATCTCTGCCGCTTCAGGTGGTTATGGCGTAGTGACCAATCTCTATGCCTACACGGCTCTCATCCTTGTAATCCTTACCTTCGGCATGGAGACCACATTCTTCCGCTTTGCCAACAAGGAAGGCGAGAATCCCGACACAGTGTTTGCCACTACCATGGGAATAGTGGCTTTCCTCTGCATAGCATTCCTCGCACTCGTGTTCGGATGCATTGACCCTATAGGCAACGCCTTGGGCTATGCCGACCACCACTCTTACATAGAAATGATGGCAGCCGTAGTGGCTCTTGATGCCATACAGGCCATACCGTTCTCATATCTGCGATACAAGAAGCGCCCACTGAAATTTGCGTTCCTCAAACTGCTGTTCATTGGCCTGAACATCGGACTCAACCTGCTCTATTTCGTGGTGCTCGGCAAGGAAGATGTGGCGTATGTCTTCTCGTTGAATCTTGTGTGTACGGGAGTGATAACATTCTTCTTCATACCTGAGTTTATACATATCAAATGGAGTTTCGATATGTCGCTGATGAAGCGCATGCTCATCTATTCATGGCCTATACTCATACTTGGTATAGCAGGAATACTCAACCAGGCTTTCGACAAGATGATATTCCCTTGGGCATATACTCACACAGGACTGCACGACAGTGCGGAGGCTTCAGCCCAACTCGGCATCTATGGCGCGTGTGTGAAGATAGCAATGATTATGGCAATGATAACCCAGGCATTCCGCTATGCCTACGAACCAATAGTCTTTGCTAAAAGCAAGGATAAGGACTCTAAAGCATATTATGCACATGCCATGAAGTTCTTCCTTATTTTCACCCTGCTGGCATTCCTCTGTGTGGTGGGATACATGGACATACTGAAACTCATCATCGGTAAAGACTATCGTGAAGGACTCTCTGTGGTGCCTATAGTCATGGCGGCAGAGATTATGATGGGCATATATTTCAATCTCTCGTTTTGGTATAAACTCATCGACAAGACCATTTGGGGAGCTTTCTTCTCCATCATCGGTTGTGCGGTGCTTATCGGTGTGAACATAATCTTCATCCCTACTTATGGCTATATGGCATGTGCATGGGGTGGGGTGGCAGGCTATGGCGTGGCTATGGTGTTGTCTTACATCATCGGACAGATAAAGAATCCTATCGCCTATCCTATGAAGAGCATGACGGCATATGTTCTTATTACGGCATTGTTCTTCACCATCATGCAGCTATTGCCCGACACATGGCCTACGTTGGCAAGACTTGTGGTGAACACGGGATTGATAATTGCCTTCATAGGTCATATAATCTATCACGACATGCCATTGGCTTCATTGCCTGTCGTAGGAAAGTATTTCCGTAAAAACAAATAAATACAATAAATACAAATGAAAAAGCTTTTATTATTTTTCGCTCTTGCAGTCATGGGCCTCAGTGGCGCAAAGGCTGACGAGGGCATGTGGACACTCATGAACCTGCCACAGGCAGTGTATGAGAAGATGAAGGAAGAGGGCTATCAGCTGGAGTATGACAAACTCTATCACGATAGCGACGCCATCTACCATGCTGTGGTAAACTTTGGCGGTTTCTGCTCTGGTGTAGTGGTATCCTCTGACGGACTGGTATTCACCAATCATCATTGCGGTTTTGAGGCAATTCGTGCCAACTCTACCGTGGAGCACGACTACATGCTCAATGGTTTCTGTGCAAAGTCTTATGAGGAGGAACTTCCTAACGAGGACCTCTTCGTGTCATTTATGATAGCACAGAAGGACATCACCGACATGGTAGAGGAATATGATTTCCGCAATCTTTCCAAAGATAAGAGGGAAGAGATTCTCAACAACATCGAGGAGATGGAGAACAAGCGCGTGAAGTTGATGGATCCTACCATGCATGCCGAACTGAAACCTTACTATGAGGGAAACAAGTATTATATCGACGTGTATCAGGACTACAAGGACGTGCGCCTTGTATTCGCCATACCAAAGTCTATGGGTAAGTTTGGCGGTGAGACTGACAACTGGATGTGGCCTCGCCAGACTTGTGACTTCTCTGTATTCCGCATCTATGCAGACCCAAAGACTGGCGGACCGGCAGACTATAGCAAGGACAATGTGCCTTACCACCCTGCAAAGTGGGCTCAGGTGTCACTCCAAGGCTACAAGGAAGGCGACTTCGCCATGACTATGGGCTATCCTGGTAGCACGGAGCGCTATCTGTCGAGCTTCGGTATCAAGGAGATGCGCGACGCACAGAACTTGCCACGCTGGCAGACTCGCGAGGTGAAGCAGGAAGTGATGCTCCGCCACATGCGTGCCGACGAGGGTGTACGTATCAAGTATGACTCTAAATATGCAAATTCTGCCAACTACTGGAAGAATGCCATCGGTATGAACAAGTGCATAGACTCTCTCAACATCATCGGACTCAAGGAGAGCCATGAGAGAGCCATCCAGGCTTATGTTGACTCTACAGGCTACCTGAAGGATAAGCTCGACCTCGCATTGCTGAAGTCTCTCTATGAAAAGCGTTTCAATGCTATGCGCGCCCTGACTTTGTTCAGTGAGACTTTCCGTGCCGACGAACTCTCCGTGAGAGCACGTAAGTACACCAGCGGTGGTGTGAAACTCGAAGGTCCTAAGGGCAAGCCAAAGAAGCAGTATCGCATTTATGAGGACAACTCAGATACATATGATGAGGCTACCGACAAGGAAATGCAAGTGGTACTGCTGAAGAACTATGCAGAAAAGGCTGAGGCGAAGTATATGCCTGGTTTCTTCAATACCATCAAGACTACTTATGGTGGCGACTATGCAAAGTATGTCGATGATCTGTGGAACAATTCCATCCTCATGAAGACTGGCACAAAGATCTATGACAACAAGAAAACAAATGAAGACCTTGGCGTACTCTATGGCATGGATCTCTTTGATGTGCAGAAGGATATTATCAGCGACTACTACAGCGACGATGAGGCTATCAGTGAGCAGGAGCGCTATCTCTGTGCTGCAAAGATCCGCATGGAGCAGGATATGCCTCACTATTCTGATGCCAACTTCACTCTCCGTCTGTCGTATGGTCAGGTGGCAAGCTTCAATATGAACGGCAAGAACTCTGGCTACTACACCACTCCGCAGTCGCTCGTGGCAAAGATGAAGCAGGCTGACAAGAACTTCGAATACTTCGCCGAACCAGTCATGCACGACATCTTCTCTGTGCCTGACTTCGGAGAATATACCGACAAGGCAAGCAACACCATGAACCTCTGCTTCCTTACCACCAACGATATCACTGGCGGTAACTCAGGTTCTCCTGTCTTTGACGGTAAGAACCAGCTCATAGGTCTTGCCTTCGACGGCAACTGGGACAGCCTCTCTGCCGACATCTACT
>CAVCGK010000007.1:0-75173 GCA_963601795.1 bacterium
CACTCCTGATGGCCGCCACAGGATGCAAGAACTCATCAAAGAGTCAGGATGCTGACTCCCTGCTCACTGATTCCATCGACAGTGTGGAAGCAGTCATCTCCAACGACACCCTTGCCGTGGAAAGTTTCTCATGCCATCTGAAGCATGGTTCTTCCATCAAGACAGACATCTCTATCGACTATCCGTCGGGCGACGATGCTTTCTCGCAGACAGTGAAAGCCTTCGTGGCTTCGCAACTCAAGGAGGTGTATTTCTCGCGCAACAACTCTATGGACGAGGACAAGCACAAGTATCCTTATTATAAAGGAGATGCGGACAAGCCTCAGCAGATGACCGACTATTACACCAAGGGAGTGCAGAAATATCTCGAGGAAAGTCAGAAGGAGATGATGTCCTACATGGAAGGCGAGGAGCAGGAGACTCCGCAGATGGAGTATTCGTTGGAAATACGCAAGGGTGTGGAGACTGACAAATATGTCACCTATAACATCTCCTACACTTGCTACACAGGCGGCGCACATGGTTCGTTTATTAGCTACAGTCGCAACATCAGCAAGGTGACCAACACCGCCATAACACATCTCGTAGACTCCACCCGCACACGTGCCTTGCAGAGCATTCTGCGTCGCGGCATAGTGAATTATTTCCACGACTGTGGCGAGGCTGATGCCAATGCATCCAATATCAACAACTATCTCATCCTGCCAGAGGAGAGCAAGGGTATGATTCCGCTTCCTGTCAACACCCCTTATGTCGACAATGATAGTGTGAGCTTCATCTATCAGCAGTATGAAATAGCGCCTTATGCCGTAGGACTCGTCAACTTCAAGGTGCCTTTGAAGGACATCAAACCTTATCTCACGAAGGAAGGCAAGGCGATGACGGAATAAAGCGAAGGAAAAAATAACAGTAAGGTGGATAAAAGTAAAGAGACATTACTTTTGTCCACCTTACTATTTTGGACTATCGACAATAATAATTATCTTTGCGAAAAATTTCGTTACGAATATTTTCGATTATGAATAATCCATTTAAGTTTGGGTCATTGGTTGATGCCCCGTATTTTACTGATAGAGTCAAGGAGTTGGAGTATATAGTTCATTTTCTTAATAGCGAAAATCATCTGATACTCATATCACCGAGACGCTTTGACAAGTCCAGTCTTGTAAAAAAGGCAGTGACAAAGACTGGTCGTCCTTATTTGTGGCTCAACATGCAGTCTGTGCTCAGCAAAGAAGATTTGGCTACAAAGTTGCTTAAAGCCATCTTAAATGAATATAAGTTTGAGAAGATAAAGTATTTCCTGCGCAATTTCCGCATGATTCCCTCTGTCAACATAAATCCAATGACCGACGAGGTCTCTGTGTCATTTCAGCCGTCAACCGACAATGGAACGACTGAAATAGAGGACGTAATGGCATTGTTGCAGAAGGTGTCAACGGCTGACAACAAACTCATTGTTGTCTTTGACGAGTTTCAGAGCATATTGGAGATGGACAAGAATATAGACCGTCAACTACGCACTATCATGCAGGAGCAAACGGGCATCAACTATATATTCATGGGCAGTCAGGAGTCAATGATGTCTGATATCTTTGAGAGTGTGAAGTCACCATTCTATCATTTCGGGATGTTGATGAGACTCAATAAAATACCACATGGTGACTTTCATAAATATCTCTCGGAACGTTTTCATGTAGTTACGGATAATTCTGCGCAATTGTCTGACGATATTTTGGATTTTACTGGTTGCCATCCTTATTACACACAGGAACTGGCATTCGCTGTGTGGAATAATTTGACGATGGGTAAGAAAAGTAATGTTTTGGCAGACTCTATCGATGACATTATAAATACCCATGACTTGGATTATGAGCGACTATGGCTCAACTTCAACAAGACCGACAAGTATGCCATGGTGGCCATATGTATGGGAAACAATCCTGTGCAAGACAGAAGAATTCCTACAAGTACAATGACAAGCGCCATTCTTCGCTTGACAAAGAAAGGCTATATATTTCGTGGCAATCAATATGAAGTGGAAGACCCATTCTTCCGTAGGTGGATAATACGCAATCAGGCTATCTGATTAATAATTTTATTCTCTACCGCGCGGTGAGGCTCTCGCCAACAAGATGGCAGAGATCTTCAAGTAATCAATACAAAATCAATGGTATTTGGTGCAGCAAGGGCGCTGCACCAAATATATATTCATCTGCGTCCTTTTGACTTGAGATATTTGATGAGCAGGGCTGGGCGGTCGGTCTGCATAAAGGTGGCGCCACGGTCGAGAATCCATCCCCAAGACTCGTCGGCCTGATGCATCTCCACAGCACGGTCATCATCGTGGTCTGCATTGAGAGATGGCCACAGAGAGTTGATCCATATTCGCGAACCATTGGATAGCACCTTCTTGAGCAAAAGTTCCGTTTGGTCTGTATATTCCGGCAGATTGCACTCTATTGCTACAGGTTTCATCTTCTTATATCCGTCAATCATCGCTGATGCATTCTCGCGGTCAAGATTGACGACAGGCATGTAGATTACCTTGTTGAGCACTTCTCCGTTTTCCTTCAGCACATCCTCATATGGTTTGCCCGACTTTATGATGACTTGGTCCACGGTGTTTGTCTTTACCATTATGTCATATGCCTCCTTGAAGTAGTCGTAGCCCTTATCAATGTTTACTAGTATCTTACCTTTCACCAGACGAAGCGCCTCCTCAAGAGTCGGAATCTGATGGAAGGTGACACGTCCCATACCATTCTTAAGGTGAAACTTGCGTAGCTCCTCCAGCGTGTAGTCCTCCGGTTTTCCCTTGCCGTCAGTGGTGCGGTCTATGGTGTAGTCGTGCATCAAGATGAGTTGTCCGTCCTTGGTCTTCTTCAAGTCAAGTTCTATCATGTCCACACCCATGTCGATGCAGTTTTGGAATGCCTGCAGAGAGTTTTCTGGTGCATTGCGCCAGTCGCCACGGTGTGACACTACAAATACATACTGCGAGTCTTTGTCATGGAGAATGTTGAGCAGAGAGTCTGTGTGAGTCTGTGCGAAGGCAGAGCAGCAGAGAGCCAACGCTGCCAGGAATGTTGAAATGCGTTTCATTGTCTTGTGTGTTGTTTTCTGCAAAGTTACATAAATAATATGTGGCATGCAATTGTCATGCATATCAATGTCATTGAGTCGGCATGCCGCAACAATATCGTAATCATTAATGGCAAATGTCGAATGTTTTGACTACCTTTGTAGGAGAAAGTAACAACAGATAAGAATATGAAGAAGACAACAATGATTGTGGCGCTTGCCCTCGTGACCTCACTCTCGTGGGCTGGCAATAAAGGCAAGAGCCTTAGCAAGGTGAAGGCCGATGTGGCAGCGAAAGAAGTGATAGACGAGTGGAAGGCAAGCGAGAAAGCACGCCTGGCGTATATCGTGGCAGAGCAGAAGGTGCATGTTGACACCATAACAATGCCAATACACTGGCAAGTGTTCGGTACAAAACCTGCAGACGGACGCGCTCTCTTCATCTCTCTGCATGGTGGCGGCAACGCTCCTAAGCAGCTCAACGACCAACAGTGGGACAACCAGTGGCATCTCTATACTCCCAAAGAGGGCATCTATCTTTGCCCACGTGCTCCATATAATGATTGGGATATGCACTTCAAACCGTTGCTCAACGAGTGCTATCGTGATGTTATCAACTACTGTGTGACCTACATGGACGTGAATCCCGACAAGGTGTACATCATGGGATATTCAGCTGGTGGCGATGGTGTGTGGCGACTGGCACCACGTATGGCAGACTCATGGGCTGCTGCATCAATGATGGCAGGTCACCCTGGTGACGTACGTTTGGAGAATCTGCGCAACACTCCGTTCACCATATGGTGTGGCGCTCTCGATGATGCCTACGGACGCAACAAACTGGATGCGCAGCGCATAGAGGAGATGGACTCACTGCAGCGTCAGGACCCAGAGGGATATAAGCACTATGGACAGATAGTGGAGGGCAAGCCTCACTGGATGGACCGTGTGGACACACTTGCTGTCAGCTGGATGGAGCAATATAAGCGTAACCCTTATCCACAGAAGGTGGTGTGGCATCAGGAAGATCAGCAGGCACCAGCATTCTATTGGCTTAAGGTGAACGCTGACGAGGCAGCGCGCCACAAGGAAGTGCGTGCATCATATGAAGGCAACACCGTGACAATCACCATGTGCGACTACAAGAATCTCACGATATGTCTCAATGACAAGATGATGGATCTTGACAAACCCGTGAAGGTGGTATATAACGGTAAGACTCTGTATGACGGCAAGGTGAAGCGTACACGCGAGAATATAGAGCGCAATCTGAAACTTCGTAAGGACGAGCGTTATGCTTTCCCTGCAGAGATCAGCATTGAATTGTAAAGGGCGGTTCTATAAATTACCGCCGTACAAACAATAAAATATCATGAGTTACGTTTTGTCATCCTGCGGTCTCTTTTCGGTACAATTTGTCTGTTCGCTCAGTCGTATAGCCCGCTATACTCTTTCGCTCACAAACAAATTGTCCACGAAAAATAGAACCGCAATCTGACAAAGCTAATTTATAGAACCACCCTAAATAGTGTCTGCTTAGTGACGGTAAAAAAAATAAGATTATGGCAAAAGTAAAGATAAAGACTACTGAGGGCGACATCATTGTGCGCCTCTATGACGAGACTCCCATTCATCGTGACAACTTCTTGAAGTTGGCTGCCGAGGGATATTATGACGGCACTCTCTTTCATCGTGTCATCAAGGACTTCATGATTCAGGGTGGTGATCCCGACAGTAAGAATGCGCCGGCAGACAAGCAGCTCGGCGTAGGCGGTCCTGACTACACACTGAAGGCAGAGTTCGTCTATCCACAATTCTTCCACAAGCGTGGTGCCCTTAGTGCAGCACGTCAGGGCGACGAGGTGAACCCCGAGAAGGAAAGTAGCGGAAGCCAATTCTACATCGTGTGGGGCAAGACCTACAAACCACAGGAATTGAAGCAGATGGAGCGTCAGATGGCGATGCAGGAGGAGCAGAATGTATTTAATGCTCTTGCCTATAAAAATAAAGCTAAGATTATGGAACTGCGTCGCAATCGCGACCGTGCGGCTTTGATGGAGTTGCAGGATGAACTCATAGCAGAAACAAAGGCTGTCTGCATGGAGAAGGGCAAGCCTACATTCACTGCCGAACAGGTAGAGGCTTACACCACAATAGGCGGTACACCTTTCCTCGATAACAACTACACGGTGTTTGGTGAAGTGGAGGAAGGTCTTGACATCGTGGAGAAGATACAAAACTGCAAGACCCGTCCTGGCGACCGTCCAGAGAAGGATATTGTCATGACAGTGGAGGTTATATAAACATTAGCCTCTGCTAACAATTCATATAGGCGATACGGCAAGTGCTGTATCGCCTATAATGTTATAATCGCCTATAATGTAATCTCGGCAGAGCCATAACAGCGGTGATGGTTTTCGTCATAGATGACGCAGAACTGACCGGGAGCGACGCCGTGGATGCGGGCTGAGGAATGCACCTTATAGAGTCCGTCGCCGATATACTCTATGATGGCATGATAATAGTCAGAAGTGTGACGAATCTTGAATGTGATACCTGCCTTGCCATCTTCGCCAAATGTAAGAGGCATGGTCAGCCAATGCATGTCATGAACAAGGAATTCGTCGCTATAGGCATCATCAGGATTATATCCGTTGGAGACATAGAGTGTATTTGTGGGGATATCCTTCTTTATGACAAACCACGGACCGCCGCCAAAGCCGAGACCCTTGCGCTGACCGATGGTGTGGAACCATAGTCCGCGATGCTCACCTATCTTCTTGCCCGTCTCAAGTTCTATCACAGGACCGGGATTCTCGCCAAGGTAGCGGCGTATGTAGTCGTTATAGTTTATCTTGCCAAGGAAACAAATGCCCTGCGAATCTTTACGCTTGGCATTCACAAGATTCTCCCTTTCAGCTATGCTGCGCACTTCTTCTTTCATCATGCTGCCTATAGGGAAGAACGCTTTTTGCAACTGCCAGTCATATATCTGCGCAAGGAAATCTGTCTGGTCTTTCACAGGATCAGGACTTGTGCATAGCCACTTGTGTCCCTCGTCATCTATCTCCGTGCAGGCATAATGGCCCGTAGCAATGAGGTCATACTCCTTGCCACGCTTCTCATAGAAAGCGCCAAACTTGATGAGGCGATTGCACATCACGTCAGGGTTGGGAGTAAATCCAGCACGCACCTTATCCATAGTGTATCGTGTCACGTTTTCCCAATAATCCTTATGACAGTCCACAACCTCCAGTTTCAGTCCATAGCGATGGGCGATTGACGTGCACATCTCGAGGTCTTCCTCAGAAGAGCAGTCCCACTCCTCTTTCTCCTCGGGGCCTATCTTTATATAGAAGCAATCGGGCTTCAGTCCCTGCGAACACAAGACATGCACCACTACGGCAGAGTCTACGCCTCCCGACAGCAAGACACATATCTTCTTGTCTGTCAGATTCGCTATATCTGCAACATCGTGTGTTACGTTCGTTATGTCATTAGTATTCATCTCTATCATTGTCTAAAGAAAAGCAATTACCGCCTTCCGTTCTTGTCATTGACAGGAAAGGAAAGCGGCATATGCTGTCTGGTGTATACTTTTTAGAAAGGAGCTCTGTATTTTCCTTCTTCATTGTCCTCGAGCATCGACAGATAAGACTGATAGCGCGAGAGAGCTATGTAGTGGTCATCCAAAGCCTTTAGCACGGCGCAACCTGGTTCGTGCGTGTGAGTGCAATTGTTGAAACGACAATCCTTGGAGAAATGGAATATCTCCTTGAAATAGCTTGTCACCTCTTCTGGCTTTATGTCGAATGTGCCAAAACCTTTGATTCCTGGCGTGTCTATGATGGCGCCCCATTTGCCCAAAGGCGAAAACTCGAGCATCTCGGAGAAAGTTGTCGTGTGCATGCCAGTGTTATGGGCATCAGATATGTCTGCCGTGCGAAGTTGCGCTCCAGGGATGAGCCTGTTTATGAGCGTTGACTTCCCCACTCCACTATTGCCACTGAGAAGCGTTATCTTGTCGGTCAGCAACGGCAGAAGTTCATCTATGCCGTCACCTTTCTCAGCAGATATCGCCACACACTTGTAGCCGACAGTCTCATAGAGATTCATTATAGCCTTCTGCACATGCAGTTCTTCCTCACTGAGCAAGTCAGTCTTATTGAACACGAGCACCACTGGCACAGAGTAGGCTTCGGCTGATGCAAGGAAGCGGTCTACGAAGTTGAGTGATGTCTCAGGATAGTTGACCGTCACCACGAGGCATGCCTGATCCACATTGGCGGCAATGATATGGCTCTGCTTGGAAAGATTTTGCGAACGGCGCACTATGTAGTTGCGCCGTTCCTCTATCTCTGTAATGAATGCCGTGCCCTCCTGATTGGGTAGGATGGTCACCCTGTCACCCACTGCCACGGGATTGGTGCTACGTATGCCCTTCAGTCGGAAATTGCCCTTGACCTTGCAGTCAATGGTTTGTCCGTCATCGGTCTTTACCGTATACCAATAGCCGGTGTTCTTTACGACAAGTCCTTTCAAACCGTTTTTCCTAAAGAGTCATTATCTCCTTGTTCTTTGCTTCAAGGAGGTCGTCAATCTTCTTGATATACTTGTCGTGCACCTTCTGCAAGTCAGCCTCAGCATCCTTCTCGAGGTCTTCCGAAAGTCCGTCCTTTACGGCTTTCTTCAGAGTGTCCTTCACTTCTGCACGGATATTTCTCACTGTCACCTTAGCTTTCTCTCCGCTCTTTGCGCACTGCTTCACGAGATCACGACGGCGCTCCTCTGTAGGCTGTGGAATACCGAGGCGCACTATCTCGCCATTGTTCTCAGGAGTGATGCCGACATCAGAATCCATGATGGCCTTCTCTATGTCGCGTATCATCTTCTTGTCCCATGGCTTGATGGCAATGGTGCGTGCATCGGGGCATGACACGTTTGCCACCTGATTTAATGGAACCTTTGAGCCGTAGCTTTCAACACGCACTCCGTCGAGTATCGCCACATTGGCACGTCCTGCTCTTACGCGGGCCAGCTGCTCGTCGAGGAACATTACGCTCATCTCCATCTTCTCGCCGGCTTCACTAAGTGTCGCTTTTACATCTATCATATCTATAAATAACGTTTTTATGATTTTACGCAAAGTTAGGCATTAACTTTTAATCCCGCAAATGATTTACTGTAATTTTCGGCTTTGCGTCTCATAATGGTGCTTGCGGAATTCGTTGGGCGACATGCCGAGATGTGCCTTGACATATTTTCCGAAGAACGAGATGTTGGGGAAGCCCATTCTGTTGGCTATTTCCTTTACCGAAAGCGTGGAGTTCTTCAGATAATGTGTTATCTCTTCCACTACGGCTGACTGTATGAAGTCGTTGGCAGACTTGCCGCTCATCTCCTTGCATACATGGGAAAGATACTTTGAGGAGATGAAGAGTTTTTCGGCATAATAGTACACTGGCTGGTGCTTGATGTCTTCCTCTCGCAGGAGTTCCATGAATTTGGTAAACAGCACCTGCCCCTGTGGCGAACGTACAGGTTTCACTATCTCTAGATTTTCCGTTTTCTCATTCTCCACTTGACGCACACAGAATGAAAGCAACACTATCTGGAGCATACTGCGGAGCATCTCCTCACGGAAAGGATTATCCTTGAAGGCAAGCAATGAGCGCACTATCTCCATGAAATGCCATCCCATGAGCAGACGCTTGTTGTCTGTATCCTTATCAAGATTTGGTGGCATCACGACATGCTCCTTGTTC
The DNA here is from genome assembly GCA_963601795.1 of bacterium. GTDB lineage: Bacteria > Bacteroidota > Bacteroidia > Bacteroidales > Bacteroidaceae > Prevotella. The sequence goes on from CAVCGK010000007.1 coordinate 8,850, forward strand.
ACATACACAGCCTTGTTCCATATATCCATATTGGAACTCAATAGTGACTGAATGATGCGGTCGGTGAGGCAAAGTACGGAGAACTTAAAGTCGGGACTAACAAGGATATTATCCACAAGTACTCCTGAAGGACAAATGACAGCTGCACCCTCGCTCACCACATAGTGGTTTCCATTGACGTCGAGTTCCATTTTTCCTTTGTTGCACACACAAATGATATTTACCTCCACTTTGGTGGCATACAGTTTAGGCAATGATTCCAACTCCTCAATAAACAGTATGTCGCTATCAAGGTAGTCTACAGGAATCTTACCCATTCCATTCTTTTCGTACTCGCTAAGAAGTTCTTGTATGTCCTTTTTGTTCATAATGCCGCAGTATATATTTGTACTATTCTACGGCAAAATTACAATTAATCGTCAAATATCAAGCATTAAAAAAGAAGAAAAGTGTTCTTATATTCTCTTTTCGTACAATTGTAATGAAATTATGAACATAATTCGTTCCATATAAGCCTTATCTACTTGGTCAAAAGTGGACAACTCAGGAGAATCCACATCAAGCACTCCCACAACATTTCCTTCGCCGTCGTGCATGGGCACAACTATCTCAGAACGACTTAGCGACGAGCAGGCGATATGTCCAGGAAAGGTTTCCACATCGGGCACTACCACAGTCTCATTTCTTTCCCATGCCGTGCCACATACTCCCCTACCCTTCTTTATATGGAAGCATGCCACCGGTCCTTGAAATGGTCCTACAAGGAGTTCACCATGCCTCACGAGATAGAAACCTGTCCATAACCAGTTAGGAAAAGCCGCAGCCATCGCCGACGACACATTGGCAAGTACTGCCGTCTCGTCGGTTTCGCCTTCTATCAGCGACTCTATCTGCTTTATCAGTCGTTCATAGATAATGTTCTTCGTCTCTTCCATATAGGGTGGTTCTATAAATTAGCTTTGTCAGATTGCAGTTCTATTTTTCGTGGACAATTTGTTTGTGAGCGAAAGAGTATAGCGGGCTATACGACTGAGCGAACAGACAAATTGTACCGAAAAGAGACCGCAGGATGGCAAAACGTAACTCATGATATTTTATTGTTTGTACGGCGGTAATTTATAGAACCGCCCTATAGCTACGTTCGATATATTATTAAGGTATAGAGAATCAGATAACCTCTGCCACCATATTCGTCAATTCAACAAAATCTTGCACAGAGAGTTGTTCTGGACGCTTGGTCATAACGTCCTGTGCGAAGAACTCTGGTGAAGGCGTATTGTCTGCACCAAACAGTTGGCGCAATGACACACGGAGCATCTTGCGACGCTGATTAAAGGTGGCTTTCACGACACGCTTAAAGAGTTGTTCGTCGCATCCGAGTGACTGCGTGCTATTACGAGTCATTCTTATCACTGCCGACTTCACCTTTGGTGGTGGATTAAACACATTCTCGTCTACAGTGAAGAGATATTCGCAGTCATACCATGCCTGAATGAGCACAGACAAAATGCCATATGCCTTATTGCCTGGCTGTGATGCTATACGCAATGCCACCTCACGTTGTATCATTCCTGTGCAGCATGGAATAAGGTCGCGATTGTCTATCATCTTAAAGAATATCTGCGACGAGATATCATAAGGATAATTGCCAGTAAGCACAAACGGCTTACCGTCGAAGACTGTAGACAAGTCCATCTTGAGGAAGTCTGCACCAATAACCTCAAGGTCAGGATAGTTCTCGTTGAGATAAGCCACACTCTCGCGGTCTATCTCCACCACCTTGAGCGGACGCGGCTTGGGAATGAGAAACTGTGTCATAACACCCATGCCAGGTCCCACCTCCAGCACCGGCACCTCTGGATATGCGTCCACTGTGTCGGCTATAGCTCTCGCAATGCCTAGATCAACGAGGAAATGCTGACCGAGATTCTTTTTCGGTGTCACAAGTCCCGCTTTTGCATAATGTGTCGCACTACCTTTGCCCGCACGACCTGATTTACTGCCACCACGACCACCGGCCTGGCTCCATGTCTTCTGAGTAATCTTATCCTTGTATCCCATATCTTCTAATATGCGACAAAATTACCATAATACTATGAAAAAAGCAAATAAACCTTTGCCTTTTCAGTGTTTTTAGATACCTTTGCGCTATACATATCACAGTTTAAAGACATTTCCCAACAACATGACAATAGGAATAATATTGGCTATGGAGAAGGAACTCGAGCAGCTCCTTCCTCTGCTTTCTGGACTTGAAGAGAAGACTATTCACGGCAAGAAATTCTATACAGGCGCACTTGACAGCGACCGTCAGCTCGTCATACAGCAGTGTGGCATCGGCAAGGTCAACGCTGCCATCGGTGCCGTGGAGATGATAGACAATTTCCACCCATCATGCATAGTGTCAAGCGGTGTGGCAGGAGGTGCCACAACAAAGGTGCCACGTCTGCATGTAGTGGCAAGCACTGAGGTGGCATATCATGATGTATACTGCTTCACCGACAATGCCTACGGGCAGATTCAAGGCTTACCTGCACGCTTTGCCAGCGACAGCCGCATGGTGGAGACAGCTTCTGCTATCGACAATGTCACCACCGGTCTCATAGCCTCAGGCGACTGGTTTGTGGATACGAAGCAGAAGGCAGGAGAAATCCTCGACCACTTCCCCGATGCACTTGCCATAGACATGGAGAGTGGTGCAATAGCCCACACATGCCATGTGTATGGTGTGCCGTTCATCTCTTTCCGCATCATCAGCGACATTCCACTCGACAGTGAACAGGGCGAACAGTATTTCGATTTTTGGGACCGAATAGCGAAGGGCAGTTTCAATGTGCTGCACGATTTCCTCACACACCTTACTTTATAATATATCGACAATCATGAAGAAGATACCATCATTCACCATAAACCACGAACGCCTGTTGCGCGGCATATATGTTTCACGCAAGGATTATGTTGGCGAAGAAGTGATAACGACTTTCGACATCCGCATGAAGGAGCCAAACCGCGAACCGGTGCTTGGCGCGCCCGAACTGCACACCATTGAGCATCTGGCGGCAACATTCCTGCGCAATGACGAGGAATGGAAAGACAGCATCATCTATTGGGGACCTATGGGATGCCAAACGGGAAACTATCTACTGATGAAGGGCGACCTGCAGCCACGCGACATTCTCGACTTGATGAAGCGCACATTCAGTTTTATAGCCTCATATGAGGGCGAGGTGCCTGGCGCTACTCCACGCGACTGTGGCAACTGTCTGCTCATGAACCTACCTATGGCACGCTATGAAGCAAAGCGCTATCTCGAACTCCTCGACAATGTCACCGAGGCAAACCTCGTCTATCCACAGGACTAAGTTATTATTTACCATCACTAAAATAAAGAGGGTGTACCAAAACAGGCACACCCTCTTTATTTTATCCGTATTTGAAGACCGAACCGCCGACAAATTCACGCATGATGGATGTCGGAGGAATTTCTTTGTCGCTCACAGGTACGAAATAATGGATGAACTTCTTCAGGCGATGCACCTCGGAATATTCGGGACAGTTGCGAGGCACACTTGAAAGAATGGGTTCGGCATGATTACGCAATACAGCAATCTCTATGTTCAATGCCGAATTGAACATTATGTCGGCATTCTCCTGGTATGGGTTAATCCATTTCTCCTCCGCCTCACACACATGTTTCCACTGCTTGATAGTCTCCTGTGCAGAAAATGCTCCCTTATTGTAGTCACGGATGATGCGACGCAATAGGCGGGTGTCATGAGGAGGAATGCAGTTGTGAGAGTCGAGCGACACACTCGTCAGAGTAGAGACAAAGATTTTAAACTTTACATTATCTGGTATCTGCGATGTCAGCATTGGATTGAGGGCATGTATTCCCTCTATGATGAGCACCTTGTTGTCATCAAGACGAAGTCGTTTGCCGTTATATTCTCGCTTGCCTGTAGAGAAGTTATATTCAGGCATCTCCACTGTTTCACCTGCAATGAGTTTTGATAGATGCTCCGACATGAGTTCAGCATCCACCGCCTTGATATTGTCAAAGTCATATTCACCATTAGGCAATAGCGGAGTGTCCACACGATTTACGAAATAATCGTCAGTAGAAAATGATATCGGACGAATGCCGCAAGCGAGCAACTGCACCGACAGGCGCTTGCAGAAAGTGGTCTTTCCCGACGATGAAGGACCCGTGATAAGCACCACCTTGCATGGATTATCCTTTTGACGCGAACGGCGGTTTATCTCCTCTGCTATCTGCACTATCTTCTTCTCCTGCAGGGCTTCCGACACTTGTATAAGTTCTGAAGCATGGCCCTTTTGTATGAACTTGTTTACATCACCCACATTTGACAGACGCATGATGATGTTCCACTTCAGGTTCTCGGAAAAGATTTCAAATGTGCGTGGTTGTGGCTCGGGAGTAGCCAGACATGACGGATCGCTAAGGTCGGGCGTGAGTAGCAACAGACCGTTGCCATATTTCTCAAGTCCAAAGAGTTTGATATATCCCGTAGAAGGCACCAAGCAACCATAAAAGTTGTCGGCAAGTCCGTCAAGAGTGTAATAGTCGCTATAGAGGCTTCCAATAGTATTGAGCAACTTCACCTTGTCGGCAAACCCGCTCTCACGAAACACCTTCACAGCGTCTTCTGTAGTTGCCTCCACCCTATGATAAGGAATGTCAGCATCCACGATTTCCTGCATACGCTTTCTAATCTTTGCCACATCTTCCGCCGTAGGTAGCGAACCGTCAGCTTTACGGAAATTGCAGTAGAAGCCGTGCGATATAGGATGCTCCATATACACCTTACTGCCGCGAAACACATCTTGCGTAGCCTTGTAGAGGATGAAGCACAACGACCTAACATAAGCCCGCATTCCCGACGGGTCGCTGATGTCAACAAACTCGACATCGCGGTTTTGGTAAACACGGAAGAGAAGACCTTCCGACACGTTATTGACTTTTGCCGAAACAACAGGATACTTGAATTCGAGTTCCGGACAAGACTTTAGTATCTCCAATAGAGTTGTACCAGAAGCAACTTCCTTGGTCAACGAATTGTTCTTACAACGTATGTGCAACATAAGGAATCTTGTTTGTGCAAAGTTAGTGAAAATAGCCAAAAAAGCAAAAAAGTTTTGCTCTATTGATTGTAATAACTATCTTTGTAGGCTTGATTATAATATAATAAAAGGAGAAACAAAAGTATGACAGATAATGAATTCATGCAGCAGGCTATAGACCTGAGCATAGACAATGTAAAGAATGGAGGTGGTCCCTTCGGTGCCGTCATAGTGAAGGACGGTAAGATTGTGGCAAGCGGAGTCAACCGTGTCACAGCTAACAACGACCCTACGGCGCATGCCGAAGTGTGCGCCATAAGGAATGCATGCGAGAAAACGAAATCATTCAAACTTGACGGATGCACCATATACACTTCGTGCGAACCATGCCCAATGTGTCTGAGCGCCATCTATTGGGCAGGCATTTCAAAGATATATTATGGCAACACGAAACTTGATGCCGACAAGATTGGTTTCGGTGACAACTTCATCTATGAAGAACTGGACAAACCGCAGGACAAGCGAGCCATCCCCACAAGGCCTTTGATGCGCAAAGAAGCCCTCAAGGCTTTTGAAGACTGGGAGAACAAGACCGACAAAATAGAATATTGAAAGGCCATTTCCTTGGCTATCCGAAGATATATTCATAATTTTGTAGGTGATAACGACACTCAATTGAGAATATAGAAATAGAATTGAAGAAAACAATAAGAAACATTTCCAATATAGCATTGTCGCTCCTTCTTGGAGGAGCGATATTGTACTGGATGTACAGGGATTTCGACTTCCTTGCCGTCAAGCATGTCATGCTTGAGGAAATGAACTGGTGGTGGATGATTCTATCCATGCCTTTCGGTATTGCTGCCCAGGCATTTCGTGGCTGGCGATGGCGACTGAGCCTCGAACCTCTTGGCGAGCGTCCGAGATATTCCACCAGCATCAATTCCATATTCATCAGTTATGCCCTTAGCCTACTCATACCGAGAGTAGGTGAATTTTCACGTTGCATAGTATTGAAACGTCAGGACGGCATATCGTTCCCAAAAGCCCTCGGCACTGTGGTCACCGAGCGTGTCATCGACTCCCTGTTATTGATGGCTATCACTGCGGTTGTAATCCTTTCACAGATTACCATCTTTGACAAGTTCTTCGACCGTACCGACACCAATTTCACGAAGATTCTCAAAGGATTCTCCCACGAGGGCTACATGGTGACAGCCATATGTGGCATAGCGGCACTTATACTCCTGTATTTCCTCATGCGAAAGATGGCACTGCTCGACAAGGTAAAGTCCACCGCCAAGGGTATGCTCGAAGGAATAGGTTCGCTCAGAAGTGTGAAGAACATGCCACTGTTCATTGCACTCACACTCGGCATATGGGTCAGCTATTTCATACATTACTATCTGACATTCTTCTGCTTTGAATCCACATCTCACCTCGGCATCATGTGTGCACTGGTGACGTTCATCGTGGGTTCCATTGCAGTCATCGTACCTACACCTAACGGTGCTGGGCCGTGGCATTTCGCAGTAAAGACAATGCTCATCCTCTATGGCATTGCCGACACCGATGCCCTCTACTTCGTACTGATAGTGCACACGATGCAGACTCTTCTCGTCGTGTTGCTCGGAATATATGCATGGACAAGTCTATCATTAGCAAAAAGATATGAGCACAATCAAGAATCTTAAGCCAGAGTGCATTTGGAAGAATTTCGATGCACTCACACAGGTGCCCCGTCCATCGGGACATCTCGAGAAAGTACAGCAGTTCCTGCTGGAGTTTGCAAAGAACACAGGCATCGAGGCTTTCCTTGACCCTGCTGGCAATGTGGTGATGCGCAAACCTGCCACTGCTGGTATGGAAAACAAGAAGGGAGTGATACTTCAGGCTCACATGGACATGGTGCCTCAGAAAGCTCTCACCTCAAACCATAATTTCGAAACTGACCCTATCGAGACTCATATCGAGGGCGACTGGGTATATGCCAACAACACCACTCTGGGTTCTGACGACGGTATGGGCGTAGCTGCCATCATGGCTGTCATGGAGTCTACAGACATCAAGCACGGACCTATCGAGGCTCTCATCACAGCTGATGAGGAAACAAGCATGGTCGGTGCCAATGCTCTGCCTGAGGGTGAACTCCACGGAGAGATTCTCCTCAATCTCGACACCGAGAATGAAGGCGAGATGGTGATCGGTTCTGCTGGTGGCATCGACGTTACTGCCACTATGCAATATAAAGAGGTGGAGACTGACTCTCAGGATGTAGCTCTCAAGATTACCGTTAAGGGACTGAAGGGCGGACACTCTGGTATAGAGATCTGCCTTGGACGCGCCAATGCAAACAAACTTCTCGTACGCGTGGTGGAAGACATCATCTGCAGCGACGAGGCTCGTTTGGCTTCATGGCACTGTGGCAACATGCGTAATGCCATTCCGTTTGAAGGTAGCGTAGTCGTTACTCTGCCACAGGAGAACGTAGAGTCAGTGAAAGCGGCTGCCAAGACCTGGGAAGAGACATTCAACAACGAGTATGCCGGCATTGAGAACCACATCAGCGTGGAAGTAGAGGAAGTGGAAACTCCTGCCACACAGGTACCGGAAGAGATTCAGGACAACCTCGTTGATGCCATCTATGCTTGCCATAATGGCATGATGAGATATATCCCAAGCATCCCTTCTATCGTTGAGACATCAAGCAACCTCGCCATCATCGACATCGAAGGTGGCAATGCTCGAATACAGATTCTCGCACGTTCTGCTTCTGAAACTCAGAAGGAATTCATCGCTTCATCACTGGAGAGCTGCTTCTCTATGGCAGGCATGAAGGTGGAACTCGGCGGTAGCTACAGCGGATGGGATCCTAATCCAAACTCAGAGATGATAAAGATTATGGAGAACATCTATGAGCGCGAGTTCGGCAACAAACCTTCAGTATCTGTTGTACACGCAGGACTGGAGTGCTCTGTCATCCTGAGCAAATATCCAGGTTTGGACATTGTGAGCTTCGGTCCTACACTCGAAAGCCCTCACACAGCCAAGGAACGTTGTCAGATTAGCACCATGCCTAAGTTCTGGACACTGCTCGTGAAGACTCTCGAGGAAGTGCCAGCAAAATAACATAAAGGCTATAACCTTACGCAAGGGTATATCAGACACAATTTATCTGATATACCCTTGTTTTGTTGTAATATCAGACATAATAACACAACATAAAAGGTTATTCGATGCAAGCAAAATGACGTTTTGTAACCAGATTTTATAAAGTAGCATTTCGTATACTCGTTTTTTATTCGTACTTTTGCAGTCGGATTATTAATTATCAACAAAGAAATGGACGATTACCACGCGGAAAATATGAACTTTTAGGCGTGAGGCTGTTATGCCTCCCGTCCGAATTATCATGGAGGTCTAACAGAAATGAAAACTTATTGGAATACCAACGGCTGCCTTAAGCAGATACCCGAGTGGGAACCCAACTGCTGGGTTCAGGTGACATGTCCTTCGGAAGAAGAACAGCGCGAAATAGAAGAGAAATATCAACTGCCCGACTACTTCATCTCCGACGTATCGGATACCGATGAGCGTGCCCGTTATGAATATGACGACGGATGGATGCTCATCATCCTCCGCATACCATATGTAAAGGAGGTTCGCTCGCGCACACCTTACACTACAGTACCTCTTGGCATCATCCACAAACGCGACATCACCATCACCATCTGCTTTCATGAGACAAACATGATGATAGACTTCGTGTCCTATCAGCAGAAGCGCGCCAATGGTTTTACCGATTATGTCGACATGATATTCCGCCTTTTCCTGAGTTCTGCTGTATGGTATCTGAAGCGACTGAAGCAGATTTCCACTCTCATAGACAAGGCAAAGCAAAATCTCGACCAGGGTGTAAACAACGAGAGCCTCATCGGACTATCACGTCTTCAGGACTCGCTGACATATTTCCAGACATCCATCCGTGGCAACGAAAATCTTCTGGCAAAACTGAAGTTCAAGTTGCAGGTGGACGAACTTGATGCCGACCTCATCGAAGATGTCAACATCGAGATGAATCAGGCGCGCGAGACGACAAGCATCTACGCACACATCCTGGAATCCACGATGGACACATATCAGGGAATCATCAACAACAACATGAACACGGTGATGCGTACGCTGACCTCCGTGACCATCATCTTAATGTTCCCCACCCTCATCACATCGGCATTCGGTATGAACGTCATCAATGGACTTGAGGAAAGTCCATTTGGATTCATCATAGCCACTGTTTTGTCTGTAATAGCGACCATCGGAACGTGGTATATACTGAGACACAAGAACCTGCTATAGAAAAAAAGCAACAAAACATTAGGCAATAAAGATATTTTTATTATCTTTGTACCCCATAATGGTGTCGTTGGGCACGTATAGAATAAACTTAAGGTGGGTTCTAAAGATTCCCACTGCAATTAAATAACTGTAATGGACTCTCAAGAAACTAAAAGGATCTATGCTTCCAAGCAGGAAGTTATCGATCGACTGAAGGAAATTGTCGACAACAAAGAAAACATAGAGCGCGACGAGCTTGACTTACTCAAGAACGTGTTCTACAAACTGCTCATCGCCGAGAGCGATGCCAAGCAAAAGGCTTACTTGGAAGCAGGAGGAGATCCAGAGACCTACAAACCAGAACACGACCCTGATGAAGAAACCTTCAAGACCGTTTTGGCTCAGGTGAGAGAGCAGCGTGCCGCTCTGCTCCAGCAGCAGGAAGAGGAGCGCAAAGACAACCTCAAGCGTAAACTTGAGATTATCGACAAGATAAAGGATATGGCAACATCTCCCGATGAAGCCAACAAGACATACAAGGAGTTTAAGGAACTTCAGGCTGAATGGAAAGAGATTGGTGCTGTGCCACCAGAGAATTCTACTGAGGTATGGCGCAACTATCAGCACATCACAGAGCAGTATTATGACCTTCTCAAACTCAACTTCGAGGCTCGCGACTATGACTTCAAGAAGAACCTTGAACTGAAGACCGCTCTATGCGAGGCAGCAGAGAAGCTTGCTGAGGAGACTGACGTGGTGAGCGCATTCCACCAGTTGCAGGAACTGCATAACCAATATCGCGAGATAGGTCCTGTTGCAAAGGAACTCCGTGAAGAAGTTTGGGCACGCTTCAAGGCTGCAAGCACAGTCATCAACAAGGCACACCAGCAGCACTTTGAGTCTCTGCGTGCAGAAGAGGAGTCTAACCTTCAGAAGAAGACAGAACTCTGCGAGAAGGTGGAGGCTATCGTCAGCGAACCCAACGACAACAACTCTGCATGGGACAACCACTCTAAGCAGATTATCGAACTTCAGGCAGAATGGAAGAAGATAGGTTTCGCTCCACAAAAGGTCAACGTGAAGATATTCGAGCGTTTCCGCGCAGCATGCGACACATTCTTCACCGCAAAGGCTGAATACTACAAGCAGTTGAAGGCCACATTCAATGAAAACGCAGAGAAGAAGAGAGCTATCATAGAGAAAGCCAAGGCTCTCTCCAGCAGCACAGAGTGGCGCTCAGCAGGCGACAAACTCATAGCTTTGCAGAAGGAATGGAAGACCATCGGTTCTGTGCCAAAGAAACTTGGCAACCAACTGTGGGAAGAGTTCCGTGCCGAGTGCGACAAGTTCTTCGATGCACGCAATGCTGCCAACGAGGGCAGCCACAGTGCAGAGCGCGAGAACCTAGAGAAGAAGAAGAACGTCATAGATCAGATAAAGGCTTTGGCTGAGGGTGCAGAGGAAATCGCACAGGACAAGTTGCAGACTCTGCGTGACGAGTTCAACACTATCGGTCACGTGCCTTTCAAGGAGAAGGACAAGCTCTATGAGGAATATCGCGCCGCTCTTGATGCCGCTTACGGCAAGCTCCGTCAGGGCAACAACAAGAGACGCCTGGGTAACTTCAAGGCACAGATAGCAAAGAAGGGCGAAGGTTCTATAGATGGTGAGCGCACCCGTCTGATGAGATATTACGACACGCTACGTCAGGAGATTCAGACTTATGAGAACAACCTAGGATTCCTTTCAGCAGCAAGCAAGAAAGGCAACTCGCTGGTAAATGAGGTTACTCACAAGATAGAAAAGCTTAAGGAGGAGTTGCAACTCACCAAGGAGAAGATCAAGACTATCGACAAGCAAAACAAAGAGCAAAATGCTTAAGGGCAATAACGTAATAAAGGCATCAGTGATTACTGCAATGGTATCACTGATGCCTTTTTGCAATATCAGCGCACAGGATGATGACGAACCCACACGCTGGGCAATATCGGCTGGATTGGGAGAGGTCAATCTGATAAACAACATACCTGACAACCAGAGTTTCTATCTCGGCGATGACACAGGCAACAACTTCTTCGTCAACGGTGACTACTTCCTCACCAACAAGATAGCACTCACTGGCGGTCTCTATTTCCAGCAAAACGGACTGCTCAGCGAACTGAGTGACGGCATTGGTCTGAAGAAAGTAAACCGCATGGGAGTTTCAGTTGGAGCCAAGGCTTATTTCTTCCCAAAGAAATGGGTAATTCAACCGAACATAGGAGTTAACGTGCACACCAATTTCCTTAACCTCAGCACTACTAAAGCTACAGAGAAGTTTAATATTGAAGATGTCATAGCCAACACAATCGTGGAGACAGCATATGACATTCAGTGCCCTGTTGCTACCCTCAATCCCAAGATTGGCGTAGACATAAGATTCATTAGTTCAGTCTCATTGTTTGTTGACTATAATCTCTACTATGACCTTGGAGGTCACAACACCACGAATGTGAAATATCTCAGTGGTTCGCAAACAGGGCAGCATGCCATTCATAGCATTGGCAAACTAAACACGGGATTCAACATCGGTCTCCGTCTTGACCTACCTACAGAGAGCGTCAGTTCCACGGCACGCGACAATCTCATCATGATGCTAATCTATATGCTTGCGCCTAACAACTATTGATAAGGACAATTATAAAATCTTTTCTATTGCCTGCTTGCACTCCTCCATGAGCCATTTCGGAGTGCTTGTGGCACCACAGATGCCCACTGTTTCTATGCCCTTCAGCCAGTTGGGATCAATCTCTGAGGAGCGTTCTATCATATGGCAATTCTCGTTTACCGACAGACACTGGTTGAACAGCACCTTACCGTTTGACGACTTATGTCCACAGACAAACAGCACGAGGTCATGCTTCGAAGCAAAGAGTTTCACCATATCCATGCGGTTTGCCACCTGACGGCAGATGGTGTCGAAACTGCGGAACACGGCATCCTGCGATATATGCTCCTTGCAATAGTCTATGATGCGGTGATATTCGTCGAGCGACTTCGTGGTCTGCGAGTATAGATATATATCATTGTTGAAGTCCAACTTGTGCACATCATCAAGACTCTCTATCACTATCGCCTTCTGATTCGTCTGCCCCACAAGTCCGAGCACCTCAGCATGACCTTTCTTACCGAAGATTACTATCTGCGCATCTGGATGCTGGGCAAACTGCGTTTTTATCCTGCGCTGCAAAGCCAACACCACAGGACATGTGGCATCGATGATTTCTATATTGTTCTCTGCCGCCACCTCATAAGTGCGTGGAGGCTCGCCGTGGGCACGAAACAGCAGACGCACATCATGCAGATTTGCCATGTCCTCATGCTCTATCGTCTTCAGTCCTTCTGATGTAAGACGCTCCACCTCTATGCCATTGTGCACGATGTCACCCAGACAATAGAGAGTGTCATTGCCAGCAAGCTGTTCCTCTGCCTTGTTTATGGCAGTGGTAACACCAAAGCAGAATCCCGAGTTTTCATCTATCTCTACCTTCATCTCTTATTTCGTCTTTACATTAACAAGTATCTTCGGTGTCTCTGGGTCATTCGTTATCATCAGTATGCGCGGCATTCTCTTCACACGCTTCAACTGTCGTGGCACGGATGTCACCTTCAGTTTGGCAGTTTCATTAGGTGCAAGCGACGTCTTGTTGAGTTGCACCTTTATACCCTCCGAGAGCAACTGCATACGCTCAATCTCCAATTGCGACTTACCCACATTCTGTATTATGATCGTTTCCGTACGCTTCTTTCCGTCATCCACAGGCATCACCAGTTCAGTGGTGGAAATCTCTATCTTCGGAGCTTCTGCCTTCTGCACACTTGTCATAGGAGTCTTGGCAGGAAGGAATATTGCAGAGACATTTATCTTCTTCGAGTCCGACACCCTCTCGCCAGGGTTGGCACCAAGATATATCTCCGTGTCCTCATATCCGAAGTCATGTATATAACGTGCGTCAAGGGTAATAGTTATCTCTGCCGAGCGGTTTGACGGCACCTTTGTCGGCGACACCTCTGCCTTCAGATAAGCAGGGAGATGCATCACCTGTGGGCGCACAGTCTTTCCCGTGGGGTTAAACACATGGAAACGCTGCTGTATCTTCTCGCCCATATACACATCCTCAAACTCTATGGCATTGCAGTCGGCAGTGAGTTCTCCGAGAGCAAAAGGGAAGTCGCCAACATAGTCCTGCACTTCTTCCACCACCACTCCTGCGAGTTGCAGTGTCAGCGGTTTGTCGGACGCATTACTATAGATATCCACATATTTTTGGAAATGTCCCATCATGCGTGCATCATAAGTCACGCTGACAGTAAACTTGTCACCAGGTTCGATGGCTTCAGTAGGATATGATGCCACCATGCAACCGCAACCTGTGTCTACACTGGATATCATCAGCGGACGGTTGCCAGTATTCTTCAGTTCAAACACACCTGTGGCAGGCAGACAATACTGCACCTGACCAATATTGAGCACATCTGTAGATGCTTTTATCTTTTGAGCCTCAGCATTGGTGCAAAGCAACAGTGCGAGAGCAGGAATTATAATCTTCTTCATCTTATTTAGTTTCTACGTTAAGAGCCTTGTCGTGGGCCTGATATTCCGGTGCATACATACACTTGGCAGTGACTGTGCCCGACGTGTAGTTTCCGGCACGGTCTACATAGTAAGCCGTTTCTATCACATGCTTGCCCTTTGCAAGTTTGTCATAACAGTAAATAGTCTTGTTGTCTCTTGGGGCTTCATAGTAGCCATAAGCATAGCCAGAGGTCTGCACCACTGGTTCGAGACATGCAGCACGGTTGTCTGTCACCTCCACGAAGTCGAGGTCACGCTTTGCCACCAATGTCAGTCGCACTGTCACCTTCTGCCCCACCTGTGGCACGGCAGTTAGCTTGTTGCCCTTTTCGTCGAGTATCTCACGTTTCACTGAGAGCGACTCTCCAGCCTCCTTCACATCACCGACAGGTTGTGTGCATGTGGCATATACAGCACCCCATGAGATGTTGTCGGAAGTCTTCACCGCACGGAATGAGGAGTGACGTCCGTCGAGAGTCTGACTGACATATCCCTTTCCTGCCACCTCTTTACCTCCGTCAATGAGTTTATTGTCTACATAAAGACGAGTCGACTCCACATTTGCCGTAGCCTCAGCCACAGAGTTATTCTTGTTTGTAAAGTCCCATCCATTGAAGAAAGCATAGATAGCAGACGCCGAGTTGAGAGGAGTATTCCACTGCTGAGTGCGCTTCTCCTGCAATAGCCACTGCTGCATGTCGGCAATGGTCTGCTTGTCGTCGGGAGTCAATGTCTGCAGCGCCTCGATGGCAGCCGTCTGTGTAGGAATCTTATAGTCGCACCATGAGTAGCTTGCCTTAGGAGTGTCGAAATAGCGACCCATCTCTTCCGTCTGCACAGTATACTGGCGCACGCTTTCGAGGAGTTGCTTTGCCAACGACTTGTTCTTCTTCACTGGATGCAGAGCCGAGATTACAGCCATGTTTGCTTTGCCGTAGATGGAGAACTGTGCCGATGATTTGTCTACAAGCGACAGCAGATAAGAGGCGTTTGCCGTGGCTGTGGCATCCATGTTGTTGCCACTTACAGTCTGTATGTAGAGATAGTCATAAGCTGTATCCGAAAGTGATGGCTTAGTCTTGCTGTCCTTAGCCTGTCGCTTCAGTCTTGCCACATATTCTGCCATCTGCACATCGAGATATGCCATAGCCTTGTTGAGCATCGGCCTCACACTTGCGCTTGCTATGCCGAGATGCTTCATGCGGGCGAGAATCTTCGCCACCGACTGGGTCACATAGAGTGATGGTTGCATACCGTCATACCATGAGAACGAACCGTTGACATTCTGCAGATTTGCCAACTGACCTATGAGTCTTTCCGTTGTCACTGCCTTTGTCGCTGTCGTGTCTACAGGCATCTGCGACTTTATGCCGTCGGTGATACTGTTGGCATAGAGTGCCACTGCCAATGAGATGGCATTCTCCGCCTCCGGGTTTGCCACTACTGGCAGAGCCTCTATCATGAGCCATGCCGGATTGTTGGTATATTCCACCTTCAGCGACTCTTTGCTTGCATTCGTGCCATAGAGAGCTTTGAGGTCTATGGTCTTCTCCCCTGCCTTGGTCTGGGTGAATGCCTTGGTAGTGGTAACCTCCACCTTGTCGCTCAATACAGGGAGCAGATGCTGCTCGCCGTCGGAGAAGTTGGATGACTGAGCCACCACGCGACAGATATACACATCACTTGCAAGGTTTGCAGGAAGTGAGAATGTGACATTGGTCTGCTGACCCGCCTTTACGCTGAATGGGGTCTCCACCTTTGCCATCACCTTCTCGTCAGCCGAACGGAGAATCTGCACATAAGCCTTGCCCGTCATGTCGCGGTCTTGATTGTTGGTGATGATGGCAGACATCTGCGCCTTGTCACCTTCGCGTATGAAGCGTGGCATGTTAGGCTGTATCATGAGTTTCTTCTGTGCTATCACCTCGGCTTCCATGCTGCCCGTGTTCATCTGCTTGTCGTGCGAGAGTGTCATCACGCGCCATGTGGTGAGACATTCAGGCAGAGTGAACTTCACCGACACATTGCCCCACTTGTCGGTGACGAGTTGTGGCATAAAGAATGCCGTCTCATTGAGATTCTCGCGCATCGGCACATTGTCCTGCCCGGAAGTCGTGTCTTCGGTAGCTCTGTCTGATGTGCTGCCTTCGGTTGTTGCCACCTTGCTTAAAGCCACATTGTCAGTCATTGTAGATGAATCAAGCGTATTGGCAGAATGGAAAGCCTTTGACAGGAGCATTGGTTTCTTGTCAAGCATCTGAATGCTTGAGAAACCGCCATAGCCCACGGCATATATCAGTTGTGGAATGTCAAGATGGCTAAACTGCAAGTCCGTTTCCTGCAATGGGCGGAATGTCTGCTCGCCATAGATGTTCATGGCTGAAATGTTGTATGTCGCCTGTTGCATTATCGTCGGAGGATTATACGACACCACATGGTTGAAATGCCATCCATGCTGGCTCAATGCGTCGAGCGACTTGTCATACATCACTGCCATCACCTGAGCCTTGGCAGGAGTGCCGTCGGCATTCTTCACCGTCATCGTCCACTCTTCCTTCTGACCGGGAGCAAGTCTGTCGCGGAATGTCTTCCACTCCATCACGAGCGTGTTCTCCTGTGTCGGGCGTGCATAGCGCTGCTCGTATGTGTAGAGTTCGCCGTCTCTTGCCCACGCATATCTGATGGCGATGCCATCGCCCCACTCCTCTTTATATTCCACAGTGCGAGTCTTCACCTCATTATTGAGAACCATCTGTCCAGTCTCTATCACCGTCGTGTCAGACACCACCGTGTAGAGCACCGTCTGGTCTTTCGCACTCGTTCCTATCTGTATGTATTCTGCCTTGCCACTCTTCAGTGCCACGGTCGAATTGTCACCTGTCGTGGAGTAATACCATGCCACGGTGTCGACTGGAGCCTTCGTGTCTTTGAGTGAGAAGACGATGAATTTCTGTGTAAGAGTGTCGTTGCCACAATAAGCTTTTAGCAAATGACTGCCTGAAGATATGCCTGAAAGGTCAAGAGTCTGGTCGGCATTTGCCTTCACCTTTACTGGTGCAGAGGTATCAATGCTATAGGTCACCTCTGAGTCTATCTTCTGCCCTGCATTGTTGACATACATGAATGAGAATGGTTTCTGACTCTCCTTGCACTGCTTGTCGCTGAAATCTGTCAGTGCGAATGCCGCCGGTTTGTCGCTCACCGGATAGGAAGCACTTGCCGAGTGGCTCTCGCCAGCCTTGTCGGTGACTGTGGCATCCATGATGACTGCAGCAAAGCGGTTGCCACGTCCATTCTCGTCGGGCATCTTCACCGGCACCTTCACGCAGAACGAACCGTCATTGCCTGTCACTGCCTCACCTTCATAGTATTCGTTGTCATCCATATTCACGCGCCAACACCATGCTCGGTAGACGCTCTTCACCTTGTATGCCACCTTGGCATTCTGCACAGCCACACCCGAATAGGTCTTAGCCCATCCCTTCACGTTGATGGTGTCGCCTTCTTTGTAGGCATCTTTATAATCGTCGATGGTGACGCTGAATGCCGGACGCTTGTATTCCTCCACACGGAACATATATGACGCCATACTGCTTCCGTTCACCTTCGCCTGTATGTAGTTGTAGCCTGTGGTGCCGTCTTCGGGCAAATCAAACTCTGCTGACGCCACTCCCCACTCATCGGTAGTGACATCTTTCTCTGCCACCTTCTGCTGCTTGGAGTTTCTCAGCACGAGGTGCACATTGCATTTCTCTGCTGCCTGCCACTGCTCACGCGAGTAGGCGTCATAGGCGAGAACAGACATCTTCACTTTCTGACCCGGACGATATATCTTGCGGTCAGAGAACAGACGCACCTGCTGGTTTGTTGCCGTTGTATTCTGACTTGTGTTGCCACGCCATGTGTAGTTGCCTATGTGCTGCCATGGGAACGCCTTGTCCTCATCGGTAGTGAGGAGATATTCCCTTGGAGCAAGTGTTGAGGAGAACACCATCTCGCCGTCTTCCTCGGTGACGAGAGTGCGCTGGTCTTCCACCCATTTATGGTTTTGCCATGCGCCAAACTTGATGTTTATCTTAGCTCCTGCCACAGGTTTGCCCGTTGTGGCGTCGAGCACAGCCATGCGCATCCTGTTGTCAGGCAGATTCATGCTGACAAGGCGCAGGTTGGAAATGTGTATCATCAATCGCTCCACAGCCACATCGGCATTGTCGGTGGTAAATTCCACCATATACACGCCTACTGGCAGAGGGGCTATTCGCATAGTATCTCTTACGACTAAATATTCAGGCAATCCGTAATACACGCGGTCATCGCTCCACACTGGTTTCTCCGACATACGCGTGCGCAGCATCTTGTAGTCATTAGCATCATTGGGGTTGAAGTCATCAGCTCCCGTGATGTTTACCTTGTAGACATCCATCTTCAGTTTGTCGATGTGAGTAAGCGATGTGATATACACAGGAATCTCATGACCTGGAATACTTAGCGACTTGCTCACGCAGGCATTGAATGAAGGCAGCGTGATTCTGCTGCGGGCATTCTTCAGCACTGCCATGCGTGGCCATGTGGGCCAGTTCAAGAGTGCATAGTCTATGTATTCCACCTTCTCCTTGGCCGATGCATCGGTGGCTCCATCGAGGAAATTGAAGTGCTCTATAGCCAATTCGCCTGCCTCGGGAAGATCCTTATAAACGTTTATGAGGGAGTCGATGGTGGCAAGATACTTCGATTTTTTGGCAAGGCGCACATCGTCCATGCGGTCTTTCTGTGTCTTGTAATATGCTGATATGCAGGCAGCGGGTCTGTTGCCAACTTTCTGATAATAATCACTCATCAGGTCATAGTCTTCTGCCTCCATAGCAAGCACATGCAGCAGATCGTTGCCAAAGACGGAGGAATTGTCGCCTGTCACGACGAGCGGATCATAGGCTCCTGCCTTTGTGGATGCCAACAGTTGCGGATTATGAAGCGACTGCTTGTAGTAGCGACGGGCTATCACCTGGGCACTGTCCTGACGCATGTCGAGGCTTCTCCACCAGTCTCTGTAGATGTGTCCCAAGGTGGAATTGTATACGGCACTGAGCACAGCATCGTTGGCATCTGCCGCCATGCGCTCATAACGCTTCAACTGTGGTGCCAGCGAGTCGGGCGACACCGACGACTGCACGGAGATCATCTGCAGTTCCGACTTTAGCAACTGGCCGTAGGCTCTGTCCTCCTGTGCCTTGTCTCTTATCTGCTCGAGTATGGAGAGTTCGCTCTTAGGGAGATCCTTGTCGCATGCTTTATCAAACTGTTTCCACAGCGACGAATACGACTGTGCCATGGCAGAAACGGAGAATGCCAACGACAGAATGACTGTAGAAAAGTATCTTTTGTCTTTCATAAATGCATCTAATAATGAGTGTATCAGGCAGAAATCCACCTTATAATATATATAGACAACAAAATTACGGAAAAAAGAGAAGGATTCATACATTCTGCAGAGTTAAAAAGCCATAAATAGCAAACCGATGTTTACTGATGCTTTTTACCTCCCACTTCACCATACTGCCACAGACATATAGAAGAAAGAGGCAAAAATACTAACCTAAGAATTGTTTTCAAGCATTAGAAATCTCCGTTCCGTAGTACGGAACGGACATTCCGTTGTACGGAACCGCCGTTCCAAAGTACGGAACGGACGTTCCGTACTTTGGAACGTAACTTTCACCCAACCTCAAAAACAATTTAGAAGAGGTTTGCGAATAATTAAGAGGAAGTCAGGAATAATAGCCTACATAGTCGCCATTGGCATACTACTGATTTTAGACACTTATAAAACGATTAAAGGGTACATCTGAAAAGATGCACCCTTTAATCGTTGTTGGGATACCCGGACTCGAACCAGGAAAGGCAGGACCAGAATCTGCAGTGTTACCATTACACCATATCCCAATCTTATTGCGAAAGCTCCTCTTTCGCTTGCAATTGATTTCTCATTTGCGATTGCAAAGGTACGACGTTTTTTTTATTCATGCAAGAGTTTGCGCACTTTTTTTTCATGAAAAGCAAAAAAAACATTCTTAATAACTATTCTTTGCAAATCTAATCCGTTTGTTGTCAACAAAAAGACGTAACTTTGCAGATGATGGCTTTTGGGCGTTTGGCACGTTCTTTGCCTGAAAGCATATACTAACACTTGCATTAATCATATACATATTATAATATAGATGGACAAAGTAAAGAATTTGGTAGAAACTATTGTAAAAGGTATACAAGAGAAGAAGGGACACGGTATTGTGGTGGCAGACATGTCAGGCATTGACGGTGCCATAGCCCACTATTTCATCATCTGTGAGGGCAACTCGCCCATTCAGGTGGAAGCAATCGCAGGAGAAGTGGCAGACATGTGCCGCAAGGAACTGCACGAGAAGCCAGAGCACTGCGTAGGACTCGAGGAGTCTGTATGGGTGGCTATGGACTTCTTTGATGTGATGGTGCACATCTTCGTGCCCGAAACAAGACAATTCTATGACCTCGAGCATCTGTGGGAAGATGCCAAATTAACGGAAATACCAGACTTAGACTGATATGAATCAAAACGACAATCAACCGAAGATGCCCCGGTTCAACATGAACTGGATATACACGGTGGTGATTATTGCCTTGGCAATACTGTTCTTCACTGGCGGAGGCAATGCGCTGGCATCAGGTGCAGGACAGGAGAAGACCACCTACACCAAATTTAAGAATTATGTGACTAACGGATATGCCACACATGTTGTGGTCAACAAGGCTGACGGCACACTAAAAATGTATGTCAAAGGCAAGTATATCCGCGACGTATTCCATCAGACTGCCCAGCAGGTGGGACAAAACCCATGCGTAACTGTGGAGTTTGGTAGCATAGACGAACTGGAGCGCTTCCTCAACAAGCAGATAGAGAGCAAGTCTCTTGGCGACTATAGTTATGACAACAGTAGTGACAACAGACTGATGCAGATTCTCTTCAACTTCGGTCCGATAATACTTCTCGTGCTGGCATGGATATTTATCTTCAACCGCATGGGCAGCGGAGGTGGTGCTGGTGGCATCTTCTCTGTAGGCAAGAGCAAGGCGAAGATGTATGAGAATGCAGCCACAATAGGTGTCACATTCAAGGATGTGGCAGGACAAGCAGGAGCAAAGCAGGAGATACAGGAGATAGTGGAGTTTCTGAAGAACCCTGGCAGATATACCGAACTGGGAGGAAAGATTCCACGCGGTGCATTGCTCGTAGGCCCTCCGGGAACAGGTAAAACCCTGCTGGCGAAAGCTGTGGCTGGCGAGGCAGGAGTGCCATTCTTCTCTATGAGTGGTTCTGACTTCGTGGAGATGTTTGTCGGTGTGGGTGCAAGTCGTGTGCGCGACCTTTTCCGTCAGGCAAAGGAGAAGAGCCCGAGCATCATCTTTATCGACGAGATTGATGCCGTGGGACGTGCGCGTGCCAACCGTGCTTCACTTGGAGGTAATGACGAGCGAGAGAATACCCTCAATGCCCTGCTGACAGAAATGGACGGATTTGGCACCAACAGCGGAGTGATTATCCTTGCCGCTACCAACCGTGCCGATATGCTCGACAAGGCACTTCTGCGTGCCGGACGATTTGACCGTCAGATACACGTAGACCTGCCCGACCTGCAGGAGAGAAAGGAAATATTCATGGTGCATCTGCGTCCGCTGAAGACGGATGATACTCTTGATGTGGACTACCTGGCACGACAGACACCGGGATTCTCGGGTGCTGATATCGCCAATGTGTGCAATGAGGCTGCCCTCATAGCTGCACGTCACAACAGTAAGGTAGTGGGCAAACAGGATTTCCTCGATGCTGTGGACAGAATTATCGGTGGACTGGAAAAGAAGACCAAGGTGATGACTGCTCAGGAGAAGCGCACCATAGCACTCCACGAGGCAGGTCATGCCACCATATCATGGTTCTGCGAACATGCCAACCCACTGGTAAAGGTAAGTATTGTGCCACGCGGACAGGCTCTCGGTGCAGCATGGTATATGCCTGAAGAGCGACAGATCACGACAAAGGAGCAGATGCTCGACGAGATATGCGCACTCCTCGGCGGACGTGCAGCGGAGGAACTCTTCACTGGCCACATATCCACAGGAGCCATGAACGACCTGGAGCGCACCACAAAGGCAGCATTCAGCATGGTGGCATATGCCGGTATGAGTGACCGACTGCCCAACATCTGCTATTACAACAATCAGGAATACCAGTTCCAGCGTCCTTACTCCGAGACTACTGCGAAGATCATGGACGACGAGGTGCTCAAACTGATAAACGACCAGTATGCACGCGCCAAGAAGATACTCACTGAGCACAAGGAAGGTCACAACGCCCTGGCAGAACTGCTCATCAACCGTGAGGTTATCTATGCCGAAGACGTGGAAAAGATATTTGGCAAACGTCCTTGGGTGAGTCGTACGGAAGAGATCATGGAAGCCAACGAAGCCATAAAGGCAGAGGAGGAGAAGAAGAATGCTGAGCGCCTCAGCATCGACAATATGCCTGATGAGGTAAAGAAAGCTCAGGAGGAATATCTCAAGAATAGCAGCAACACCGACAATGTGGCAGATGGTGCTGACAACGAACAAACAAATACAGACGGCAAGAAAGATGAGTCCAAAGATTAAGAACCTTATAGTGCGCGCCATCACTGGCATCATCTATGTAGCGATAATGATAGTGAGTTTTATGCGCCCCACGGCGACTGCATTCCTGTTTGCACTGATAACAGGAATGACAGTGTGGGAGTTCGCAGGACTGGTAAACGAGAGGGAAGGTGTGAGCATCAACCGCTTCATCTGCTCTGCGGCTGGAGTATTCCTGTCGATAGCTATGGCGGGGTTCTGCTCTGGCCTGACCACAGCAGTGGTATTCATACCATATCTTGTCACCATCATCTATCTGTTTGTGTCAGAACTCTATCTAAAGCAGCAGGACGCCATCAACGACTGGGCATATGCCATGATGAGCCAACTCTACATAGCTCTGCCTCTGTCGACAATCTACATCCTCGCCTATTATAAGGGAGAATTCTACTGGTTGTTGCCATTGATGATATTCGTCTTCCTGTGGTGCAATGACACTGGCGCTTACCTCAGCGGTTCGCTTTTCGGCAAGCACAAACTGTTTCCACGCATCAGCCCGGGAAAGAGCTGGGAAGGAAGCATCGGCGGTGGCATATTGGTAGTGGCCGTATCTGTATTGGTGTGGAGTATCGAACCTGACCACGCATCAGGACTCAATATGCTACAGTGGATGGGCTTAGGACTTGTAGTGGTATTCTTCGGCACATGGGGTGACCTCGTGGAAAGCCTCTTCAAGCGCACACTCGGAATAAAGGATTCGGGCAACATCCTGCCAGGACACGGTGGCATGCTCGACAGATTTGACTCGGCACTGCTGGCAATACCAGCTGCCGTGGTCTATATCTATACATTGTCAGCATTAGGTCATTAAGCAGAATGAACTTAATGACCACTATGATTTAGAAGAGTGCGAATCATGATATGGGCGGCATTGTCGGGAGCGACGGTGCCGCCTATTTGTTTGTGTACGTCAAAATAACCTGAGAGCATTTCATTGCGACCACGACTACCATAGAGGATATTGTGCAACTGTGCAAGAACTTGGTCGACAGTAAACTTCTCTGCCATCATCTCTGGCACTACTTCGCGTCCGGCAATGAGATTGACAAGAGAGATGTATTTTACGGAGAAGAAGTGATCCCACACGAAACGCGACACGCGAGGAAGAGGTGTCTTATAGAGCACTACCTGCGGCACATTGAAACAACAGGTCTCGAGAGTGGCAGTGCCACTTGTGACAAGTGCTGCAGTGGAGTTTGCCAGCAGAGCATAAGTCTCACCGCAAACCTTCTTTATGGATGTGCCCTCAAGATATTCAGCATAATATTCCTCTTCCACTGCAGGGGCACAGGCAAGGACAAACTGATAGCCATCAACACGCTTTGCCACCTCGGTCATGAGCGGAAGATTATCCTTTATCTCCTGACGACGACTACCTGCAAGAAGTGCTATTATGGGGCGATTGTCAAGACCATGACGCTGGCGGAACTGTTCGGAGGTTTCGCTATAAGACATCTTGAACTCACTCACTTCATTGGCAGTGGGGTTGCCTACATAATGCACCTTATAACCATGCTTGCCCTCGAAGAAATCTACTTCGAAGGGAAAGATGCAGAACATCTCGTCCACATCACGCTTGAAATTCTTTATGCGCCCTTCCTTCCATGCCCATATCTTCGGGGAGATGTAATAATAGATGGCTGGAGCAAGAAAGCCGTCTTTATTCTTTACAGAGTGCTTGCGTAGGAATTTGGCTATATTGAGGTTGAATCCAGCATAGTCGACAAGTATCACCGCATCAGGCTTCCACTGCATGATGTCGCGCTTGCACTCACTCTGAGCCTGAAGTATTGTCTTGAGGTGTAGCAGTACAGGAACGAAGCCCATATAGGCTATCTCCTTGAAATGACGCACCATCTCGCCTCCCTCGGCAGCCATAAGGTCGCCACCAATGAAACGGAACACGGCATGGGGGTCGTCTTTCTTTATCGACCGCATCAAGCGCGATGCGTGGAGGTCACCTGAAGCCTCGCCAGCTATAAGATAATACTTCATCCGCGCTTCATTTTTTCTAACAGGGCATGGTCTGTCATGTCGACAGTCAAAGGTGTCACCGATGCATAGCCATGCTCCAAAGCCCAAGCGTCAGTATCTGTGTTCTCTGGCTCGTCGTTTTGGTAGAAACCCGACATCCAATAGTAGTTTCCTATACCTGCCGGATGCTCACGCTTTACCACTTCCTTGCGCCAATGACCGAATGCCATGCGACATATGCGTTCGCCCTTGCACTCATCAACAAGTGGGAAGTTGATATTCAGACAGGAATACTTGGGAAGTCCCTCGTCAAGAACCTTTTGGGTGTATTTGCGTACTATGTCGCGCATAGGAGAAAAATCAGCATCAGGACGGAAATCACAAAGAGAGAAAGCTATCGACGGAATGCTACGCATAGCTCCTTCAATGGCTATTCCCACCGTGCCACTATATTGGGCATTGACAGAAGAATTGTCACCATGATTGATACCACCGATTATAAGGTCAGGTCGGCGAGGGCACACCTGATTGTAGGCCATCTTCACACAGTCTACGGGAGTCCCCGAACAGCGATATATTTTTATTCCTGGTTTTTCACTTACAAGATGCAGAGTCAACGGCAATGGCATCGTGAAGGCACGCGACTGACCAGAACGGGTACTGTCGGGTGCACACACAATGATGTCACCCATATCTGACACCATGTCAATGAGAGAGTTCAAACCTTTGGCCTGATAGCCGTCATCATTGCTGATAAGAATAAGCGGACGATTTTGATTCATAATATGCAAAGTTACGCCAAAAGCATGAGAAAAAGAGGTTTTTGCACAAATATTAACCTATTCAAACGCTATTAAACTGACATTTGAGTAACAAGGAATATCCAAAGGATATAGTCACCACCATACGCAAACATCTGAGCATGAGCAAGGAAATGGGTTAAAAAATATGATTTATGCTAAATTCTTTCAATGCCTACACTCTATTCCACCTCTTTTTGTTATCTTTGCAGACAAAACGTATTTGCCTTTCCGGCTGTTTTCGAGGTGACGACATACCGCGAATACATACGCTACGGAAGGCAGAAAAGCAATAATTTCTATTCTGATATGGGAAAAATCATAGCATTGGCGAACCAAAAGGGCGGTGTAGGCAAGACTACCACTGCCATGAATCTCGCTGCATCCATAGCAACTCTTGAGAAATCAGTGCTACTCATTGACGTGGACCCACAGGCAAACGCATCAAGCGGACTTGGCGTGGACCTCAATGAAGTGGAGAGTTCTATATACGAATGCATCATCGACAACATCGATATCCACGAAGCCATCTACACAACGGACATCGAGGGACTTGACATTGTGCCAAGCCACATCAATCTGGTAGGTGCGGAGATAGAGATGCTCAACCTAGAGAACAGAGAGATGGTGCTGAAGAACATTCTCGCTCCCGTAAAGGAAGAATACGACTATATCCTCATTGACTGTAGTCCGTCGCTCGGTCTCATCACCGTGAACTCACTGACAGCGTCAGACTCGGTAATCGTGCCTGTGCAGTGCGAGTACTTCGCATTGGAGGGTATAGCAAAATTGCTCAACACTATCAAGATTATCAAGAGTAAACTCAATCCGAGTCTTGAGATAGAAGGATTCCTTCTCACCATGTATGACAGTCGTCTGAGACTTGCCAACCAAATCTATGACGAGGTGAAACGCCACTTCCAGGAGTTGGTGTTCAAAACTGTCATCCAGAGAAACGTAAAACTCTCGGAAAGTCCTTCGCACGGACTTCCCGTAATATTGTATGATGCCAATTCCGCAGGAGCAAAGAACCATTTGTCGCTTGCAAAGGAAATAATAGCGAAGAACAAGTGATAACATGGCGGTAAAAAAGAAATTCAGCACCAATAGCAAACACAACGCGCTGGGTAAAGGACTTGATGTCCTTATATCCACCGAGTCTGTGCATACGGAAGGAAGTAGTACAATCAATGAAGTCCCTATTGAGCAGATAGAGGCTAACCCAAACCAACCTCGACGCGATTTTGACGAGAATGCTTTGCAGGAACTCGCCAGTAGCATAGCAGAGATAGGTATCATACAACCTATCACACTGCATCAGGTGTCGGAACAGAAATACATGATAATCGCCGGCGAACGCCGTTGGCGCGCATCGCAGTTGGCAGGTCTGAAGTCTATCCCTGCCTACATCCGCACACTCAATGATGCAAGCATGATGGAGATGGCTCTCGTGGAGAATATCCAGCGAGAGGACCTTAATGCCATTGAGGTGGCACTGGCTTATCAGCAGCTAATGGAGACTGACGGTATGACACAGGAAAAGGTGTCGCAGAGAGTCGGCAAGAGCCGTACTGCCATAGCCAACACTCTACGTCTGCTCCGTCTGCCAGCACAAGTGCAGATGGCACTGCAGAAGAGAGAGATTGACATGGGACATGCACGTGCACTGCTTGCTTTAGAGAGTCCGTCGATGCAGGTAAAGCTTTTCAAGGAGATTATCAAGAATGGATATTCTGTGAGAAAGGTGGAGGAAATGGTGCAGAAAATAAAGAACGAGGGTGAGGAGGCTGACAACACAAAACCTGTGAGACAGTCTAACGACCTCTTGCTCCGACACTATGAACCCTACCGACGCAACCTTGAGAAGAGCCTCAACGCTAAGGTTCAGATAAAGTTTGCAGCTAACGGAAAGGGTAAGATAAATATCCCATTCAGTAGTGAAGAGCAACTCAACGAGATTATAAGCATACTCGAAAAGACAAGAGAACAATAACCCTTTGGCAACGTCATTATCCAAATATAAATTGGTCATCATGGCACTGCTGTGGAGCGTTGTGCCTATGACTGGCAAGGCGCAGACTGACAGTGTGGCTCAGGTGATAATGCCTGACTCCGTAAAGGAGGAGACCATAGTGCAGGCTGACTCTTTGGGATTGCTAACTGGCAAGAAGGTGACCCCAAAACGCGACTGGACGACATGGAAACCGCAACCGAAAAGGGCCATGTGGCTGGCTTTAGTATTTCCCGGTGGCGGACAGATATACAATAGGAAATACTGGAAACTGCCGATATTCTATGGCGGATTCGTAGGTTGTGCCTACGCATGGTCATGGAATAACCAGATGTATAAGGACTATAAGCAGGCTTATCTCGACCTCACGGACAATGATGACAGCACACATAGCTATGACCAGTTCTTGCATCTTGGTAAAAAGATAGACTCAAGCAACTTGGAATATTACCAAAACCTGTTCAGCAAGCGTAAGGACAGGTTCCGCCGCTATCGCGACCTCAGTTTTTTCTGTATCCTCGGTGTCTACGCCCTCAGCGTAATCGATGCCTATGTGGATGCTTCCCTGTCGGAATTTGACATTACCGACAACCTGAGTTTGCGCATCGAACCGGCATTCATCGACAACGGAACAGGCAACAGATCACTGCGCAAAAGCAATCTTGGTATGCAGTGTAGCCTGATTTTCTAAACAAAGACAATTATCAAATGAGAAAACCGCAATTACTGATTACATCCATATTACTGGCATGCTCTACCTTCTCCTACGCCCAGTATGAGAACACCGACAACGATGACGTGATCGAGGTGACAGAGATGGATGATGAAGAAGAAAATGACAGCATTGCTGACGATAGCAACGAGGAAATAGATATGCCGGAGGGCATGATAGAGGAAGTGGACAGTCTGCTGCAACTCTATAACACAAAGACTTATCTCAAACTGGAGTCGGATTGCGATTTCCCCGATGTAAACCCTACATACGAACCTTACGTATATGAGGAAAGACTGCGCAAGTTGCCTACCATCATAGAGATGCCCTACAATCAGGTGGTGCAGCGCTTTATCGACAGCTACTCAGGCAGACTGCGTCGCTCTGTTAGTATCATGCTTGGCGCATCCAATTTCTATATGCCTATCTTCGAACAGGCATTGGAAAGTTATGGACTGCCTCTCGAACTGAAATATCTGCCAGTGATAGAGTCGGCACTCAACCCAAAGGCTGTGTCGCGTGTAGGCGCTACAGGTCTGTGGCAGTTTATGATCGGTACTGCCAAGACCTACGGACTCGAGGTAAACACTCTCGTGGATGAAAGACGCGACCCAGTGAAGGCTTCCTATGCTGCTGCACATTACCTGTCAGACCTCTACAAGATATTCGGAGACTGGTCATTAGTAATCGCATCTTACAACTGCGGTCCGGCAAATGTGGACAAAGCTATCCATAGAGCAGGAGGCGTGAAGGACTATTGGAAGATTTATCCTTATCTGCCACGCGAGACAAGAGGATATGTGCCGGCATTCATAGCCGCCAACTATATCATGAACTACTATTGCGACCACAACATCTGTCCGATGACTGCCACTCTGCCTGCACACACCGACACGGTGGTGGTAAACAGAGACATACATTTCGACCAAATTGCCAATGTGCTCGGGATAGACAAGAAGGAGATAGAAGCTCTTAACCCACAATATAGACGCAGCGTTATCAATGGCGGTTCGTCACAGGCCATACTCCGTCTGAAGTCGCAAGATATTCTTGCATTCATTGACAATCAGGACTCGGTGTATGCCTATCGTGCCGACGAACTGCTCACAAAACGCAACACTGTAGAAGTGGACGAGACCTATGTGGCGCAGACAAAGAAGTCTTATTCAAAGAAGAAGAGCCGCAATAGCAGAAAGCGCAGCAGCAGAAGCAAGAGTACAACCATACGTCAGGGCGACACTCTGTCAGAGATAGCAAAGCGCAACGGCACTACCGTGGCAAAACTGCGTAAGCTCAACCCACATATCAAGGGTAGCAATATCAGGGCAGGCAAGAAACTGCGCGTAAAATAAACGTGAAATATAACTAAAGCCAAAAGTCAATGAACACCACAACCAACGTTACAAGTGACGATGAGAGAATGGTGGACGATGCTTTCCAACATCTTCTTGACACCTATCTTGCATCGCCTCACCGCAAGAAAGTCGACATCATAACAAAGGCTTTCAATTTTGCAAGGCAAGCGCATAAGGGAGTGAAGCGTCTCTCGGGCGAACCTTATATCATGCACCCGTTAGCAGTGGCTCAGATTGCTATCGAGGAGATGGGACTGGGCAGTACAAGCATATGCGCAGCACTGCTCCACGACGTGGTGGAAGACACAGACTACACGACTGAGGACATAGAAAACCTCTTCGGATCGAAGATAGCACAGATAGTAGACGGACTGACAAAGATATCGGGTGGCATATTCGGCGAGCATGCCTCTTCACAGGCAGAGAACTTCAAGAAACTGCTTCTCACAATGAGCGACGACATAAGGGTCATACTCATCAAGATTTGCGACCGTCTGCACAACATGCGCACGCTGAGTTCGCAACCAGCAAACAAGCAGTATAAGATTGCAGGAGAGACATTATATATATATGCGCCTCTGGCAAACCGTCTTGGACTTAACAAGATAAAAACAGAACTGGAGAACCTCAGTTTCAAGTTTGAGCATCCTGATACTTATGCATCCATAGAGCGCAAACTGGAGTCGACGAAGCAATCGCGCGACCAACTCTTCAGCCAGTTTACAGATCCAATACGCGAAGTGCTCGACAAGATGGGTGTGAAATATGCCATCAAAGCACGCCTGAAGAGTCCATACTCCATCTGGAACAAGATGCAGACCAAGCATGTCACATTCGAGGAGATATATGACATATTGGCTGTAAGGATAATATACACTCCAGACCGTGCAGAGGACGAAATCAACGAGTGCTTCCGCATCTATGTGGCAATAAGTCAACTCTACAAGGCACACCCCGACAGACTGCGCGACTGGCTCAACCACCCGAAGGCTAACGGATATCAAGCTCTGCACGTCACTCTCATGAGCAAGCAGGGACGATGGATAGAGGTACAGATTCGTTCTGCACGCATGGACGAGATGGCAGAACAGGGATTTGCTGCACACTGGAAATACAAGGAGGGAGGAAACGGCGTCAATGACGATGACGAACTCAACAACTGGATAGGTACTATCAAGGAGATACTCGGTGATCCGCAACCTGATGCCATGGACTTCCTTGATGCCATAAAGCTCAACCTCTTTGCCAACGAGATATTCGTGTTTACCCCGAAGGGCGAAATACTGACTATGCCTTCAGGGTGTACGGCTCTTGACTTCGCTTTCCAAATACACAGTTTCCTCGGCACTCACTGCATAGGTGCCAAGGTGAACCACAAGCTGGTGCCACTGAGCTATCACTTGCAGAGTGGCGACCAAGTGGAGATTCTTACTTCCACGGCACAGCATGTGCACCGTGAATGGATGGACTTTGTCACCACAGCAAAGGCAAAGACAAAGATTCAGACAGCCCTGCGTCGTGAAGCTCGCGAACTGCAGAAGAAAGGCGAAACTCTGCTTGGTGAATGGCTGAAGGAAAAGAATCTTGAGGCAAACATCTCGCTGCTTGACAGACTCTGCGAGGCTTACAAGATGAAGAAGCGCGAGGATTTGTTTGTAGAGATAGCACAGGGCAATATAGCCCTTGACGACAAATTCCTGCAGAATGCCAACGGCAAGAAGGAAACGGGCAAATGGATGAAATACCTGTCGTTTCTCAAAGGTGACAAGCAGAAGGAAACTGTCGTTAAACAAGAGAAATTTATCGTGGGAAGTGGCTTCAACAAGAAGAAGGCCATCATCGTCACCGACGATAATTTCAACACATACAACTATCCCACCTGTTGCCGTCCTATACCAGGCGATGACATTTTGGGATTTATCACCGACAACAAAGAGATTACCATCCACCGCAGAGACTGCAGCGTGGCTGACCGCCTGAAGACAAGTTATGGCAACAGAATACTTGACGCCATGTGGCAGATGCAGCGCCGCATGCTCTTTGAGGCAACCATTGAGATAAAGGGCATTGACAGAAAGGGCATACTCCACGATGTGGCAGAAGTGATATCGCAAAAGATGGATATCAACATACGCAAGGTGACAGTGAGTTCGGACAAAGGAATATTTGAAGGCACCATCGAACTGCGAGTGCACGACCGCGATGAAGTGAACGCCATCATGGACAATCTCAAGGTTATTGACGACCTTCAGGAGGTCACCAGCCTATAGAAATAGCATTTGAATGCTTTTCCTCTCTGTTTTCCACAGATTATTAGTAACTTTGCATTAGAATCAATTAAGGAATTCCAAATATGATGACAGCGAAAGAAATACGCGAATCCTACAAGAAGTTTTTCGAGCAGAAAGGTCACACCATCGTGCCTTCAGCTCCTATGGTAATAAAAGACGACCCTACACTGATGTTCACCAATGCAGGTATGAACCAGTGGAAGGACATCATACTCGGCACTTGTCCGCCAGAACCACGTCGCCGTGCCGACTCGCAGAAATGTCTGCGCGTGAGCGGTAAGCACAATGACCTGGAAGAGGTAGGCCACGACACCTATCACCACACCATGTTCGAGATGCTCGGCAACTGGTCATTTGGTGATTATTTCAAGGAAGGTGCCATTGACTATGCATGGGAATATCTCGTTGACGTGCTCAAGCTCAATCCTGCGGATCTCTATGTGACTGTATTCGAGGGCTCTGAAGAAGAAGGTCTCGGACGCGATGATGAAGCAGCATCCTACTGGAAGAAGCATGTGCCAGAGGATCATATCATCAACGGCAACAAGCACGACAACTTCTGGGAAATGGGCGATACAGGTCCTTGCGGTCCATGCTCCGAGATACACCTCGATAGCCGCTCTGCTGAAGAGAAAGCTAAGGTGCCAGGAAGAGAACTTGTCAACAAGGACGACCCACAGGTCATCGAGATATGGAACATCGTGTTCATGCAGTTCAACCGCAAGGCTGACGGTTCGCTGGAAAACCTAACCATGAATGTCATCGACACTGGTATGGGCTTCGAGCGACTGGTAAGAGCTATCCAGGGAAAGACTTCCAACTATGACACCGACATCTTCCAACCACTCATCAAGGAGATATGCCGTCTGTCGGGCAAGGAATACGGAAAGACAGAGGAGATAGACGTGGCAATGCGCGTTATCGCAGACCACCTCAGAGCTGTAGCATTCTCTATCGCTGACGGTCAGCTGCCTGGCAATGCTAAGGCTGGATATGTAATCCGTCGCATACTTCGCCGTGCCGTGAGATACGCATATACATTCCTCGGACAGAAGGAGGCATTCATGTACAAGATTCTACCTGTCCTCATCGACGAGATGGGCGAAGCTTATCCAGAACTGCCAGCACAGCGTGAACTCATCGGTCGTGTGATAAAGGAAGAAGAGGATTCTTTCCTCCGCACTCTTGACAAGGGTATCTCTCTGCTTACAAGTGACATAGAGGCATTGAAGACTGAGGGCAAGAGCGAACTGAATGGTGCAGAGGCTTTCCGTCTGTTCGACACCTTCGGATTCCCTCTCGATCTGACAGAACTCATCTGCCGTGAGAATGGTGTGACCGTCAACAACGACGAGTTCAATACAGAGATGCAGAAGCAGAAGGAGCGTGCACGCAACGCAGCTGCCGTAGAGACTGGCGACTGGACGGAAGTGAACAGTGGCAACCAGACATTCGTAGGCTATGACTATACAGAATACGAGTGCCACATCCTGCGCTATCGTCAGGTAAACCAGAAGAAGCAGACATATTTCGAAATAGTACTCGATAACACTCCTTTCTATGGAGAGATGGGTGGACAGGTTGGCGATCAGGGCGTGCTTGTCAGCGAGGACGAGACAATAGAGGTTGTAGACAGCAAGCGCGAGAATGGTCAGACTGTGCATATCGTGAATGAACTGCCAAAGAATGTGGAGGCAGACTTCATGGCATGCGTGGATGTAGACAAGAGAAAGGCAAGCGAAGCTAACCATACTGCCACTCACTTGCTTGATCAGGCTCTGAAGGAAATCCTCGGCGACCATGTGGAGCAGAAGGGTTCACTCGTAACTCCTGAGTATCTGCGCTTCGATTTCTCTCACTTCCAAAAGGTGACACATGAAGAACTGCGTCAGGCTGAGCGACTTGTCAACGAGAGAATACGTCAGAATCTGCCCCTGCAGGATCACCGTGATATGGACATCAACGAGGCAAAGAAGCTCGGTGCCATCGCTCTCTTCGGCGAGAAATATGGCGACCATGTGCGCGTGGTGCAGTTTGGTGACTCTATAGAGTTCTGTGGCGGTTGCCATGCAAAGGCTACTGGTGAACTCGGATTCATCCGCATCGTGTCAGAGAGTTCCGTTGCTGCCGGCATACGCCGTATAGAAGCTATCACAGGCGCAGCTGCTGAGCAGAGCGTACACACAATGGAGGATATATTGTTCTCTATCCGCGAGATGTTCAATGCTAAGGACGTGAAGGCTGCTCTGCAGAAGGTTCTCGACGAGAACTCGGCACTGAAGAAGCAGGCTGACGACTATAAGAAAGAGAAACTCACCAAGGTACGCAATGAACTGGTGTCAGGAGCAAAGGAAATCAATGGCGTAAAGGTCGTGAAGTATGTATTTGTGGCTGACATGGATGCATCGCTAGTAAAGGATCTCGCCTTCCAGATATCAAGCATGTTGCCAGAGAAGATGCTTTGCGTATTCGGCAGCAAGTCTAACGACAAGCCACTCATCACAGTGATGATAAGCAAGGACCTCGTAGCAGACAAGGGACTTGATGCTGGCAAACTCGTGCGCGAGGCCGGCAAGCTCATCAAGGGCGGTGGTGGCGGTGCCCCTCACTTTGCTACTGCAGGTGGTAAAGACACTACAGGCATCGATGCCGCAGTGGAGAAGGTTCTTGAACTTTGTGAATTGTAATCATCTGTCGCAACTGCGACGTATAATAATATAAAAAGAGGGAGAATGTGGTGTAATCTACATTCTCCCTCTTTCGTTATGAACTCTTATCGTTGTCATGCGTCCGGCAAAAATTATTATAATCACTCAGTCTTCACGGTCAATCACACCAACATGTCGAGTTGCTTCTTCAGCGCTACAAGCGAATCGCGCGAAGACTCGAGAAGTTCCATAATCTGCGCATCCTTGTCAACATCCTGACGGTTGGTATGTATCATCTTCTTTGCGGCATCGAGTTTGAATCCACGCACCTTCGCCATATTGTGAACCAAGCGTATCTCTTCGATATCCTCCTTGGTATACTGGCGTATGCCCCGTGAATTGGTCTTTGGATGAATCTGCGGAAACACCTTTTCCCAATAGCGCAGGGCACTCTCGTTAACGTCAAACATTGCCGCCACCTCCTTTATGGAGTAGTATAATTTCAGATCCTTGTCTCTATTAAGTACCATAACTAAAAACTTTATTGCGCAAAGCTACGAAAATTATCGCACAACCGTATCAACATGGTTCTTCTTTTTTTGACATATTTCCACCACATGGTTGCGTTTCATTCCATCCTTTCCCCTCTTGAGGAAAAGCAACAGATTAATTTCATCACCTACTGACATCGTGTGGCGTGACGTGTCATCACAAACATTTGTCAGAGAAGCAAACCCCTCGGGAGAGACTTTTCCTTCGGGAGTATCCGCTATCGGAGATGTGATGCGGTAACGCAGATAGCCATCTGTGAGATTGACGTAACTCACCATAGCAGAATATGTGCCAAATGCCACTATGCCATCATCATGCGATATTACCTTTTGTACAGCTGCGCTCTTAAACTTGTCTATAGCTGGCACTATGGGAGCGAACTCCACAAAGTCGCCAACCTTTATTTCCATCCCTGGCTTTTCAGCCACGAAATGTCTCGACTGCTGGTCATAAATGTGATAATGACCGTGTTTCTCATCTATTTTATCTACATATCCGACTATAACGGGAAACACATCCCCTACCCTCTTTTGCGAAAACACTACTTCCTCCACACGCTTATTTCCCTGCTTCGAATTTCGCACCGACACATCATAGAGTCGACCTTGTATTTCCCATGGCTTACATGGGAAAGGATGGCTGTCAGCGACGATTTCTAAACCGTCAGCAGCTACAAGTTTGACAAAATACCTCCGTCTGCCATTCTTGCTATTCTCCGACACCTTCACTGCGTACATTGTCATTATGCCATCCACAGCATATTCACCAGCATTTTGATGATGCAGGATATAGGATTTGAGTCTACGATCCACCCTCTCCTTGAGTGAGAGATACAACCTTCCATCCTTGCCTGGTTGTTGTCGACGATCATATGACATCAATTTATCATCATATCCCCACATCTGCAGAAATTGCGGAAAACGGAAATCATCATATTCCTCACTTATCTTCACCGCCATGCCAAGCATGCGTGAATGGATGATGGAAGGCCTTACCACAGGTATCTTCATATATAAAGCAAGCAGAGTGCGCACCTGTTGCGACCCTGCCTCCTTATAGTTGTCTTGCAGATAATAGTAGATATCCCACGCTGTTTGCATCGGATGCTGCACTGCACTGTCAAGCGAAGCTAAAAGTTCATCCCATGAATCTATGACGTGTCGTTCGTTCATATAAAGAATATGTTTAGGATTAGTTATCAGTAATACTGCTCGTAGGTTTTTCACTTGCACAGTGCCGTGCACACCTTATCCTGAAAAGAACGTGCATTTGATGCATGCATCACACCTTGATTGAGGATGCTGAATGCAAGCATATGGTTTTCGGGCGATATGCAGTAGCCAGCAAGTGTGTATATGCCTGTCAATGTGCCCGTCTTCGCCATCACATTTCCCTGAGCAGCAGTATTGCGCATACGCTTTCGTAGAGTTCCGTCCACTCCTGCCGTTGGCAACGATTGGCAGAGTGTGCCGAAGATGCGTTTGTTGTGATAGGCATATTTCAGGAGCATCACCTCGCATTCTGCAGAGAGATAATTATATAGCGAGAGTCCCGAACCGTCTGCCAAGCGATAGGAAGAAGCATTAAGCCCTGCTCGCTCCATGAGTTTCCGCTCTTCACGCTGCGCTGCCTTCGCCGTTGATATCCCACCCGACAAGGCTCCCACTTGATAGAGCATTGACTCGGCATAGAGATTATTCGACTCCTTCATCATCTTCGTCAGTATCGGTTCTATAGCAGTATAGCGCACTGTCAGCATCTCTGCCGACGACGGCACCTTTCCCACAGAGCATTCTCCCATGACGGCTATTCCTTGTGCCACGAGTTTATGTTTGAGTACTTCCAGCAGATTGTCCTTTCGCTTATATACAAGTGGTGAAAGCACAGGATTGTCATCATCCCAGCACCATCCTTCTCCCATCAGAGACGAGTCCTTGAAAGAGTGGTCGCCGATGATATCTCCGGCTATGGTGTCTACATGGAGTTTGGCTATTTCCTCTACGATGCAGTCGAGGTCATAATCCTCCAATGACGGATCCATACCACCTTTCACATATATATTGCCTTTCAGGGTGGTAGAGTCGCATTCTCCAGTGTAATACACAGATGTAGAATAGCGGTATTTCACTCCCAAACGGTCAAGTGCCGTTATAGCTGTCAGCAGTTTCATGGTAGATGCCGGACGCATCAGTTGGCGCTCATTGCGGGCATAAAGCACCGAGTCAGCATCCAAATCGTAGACCATCAGTCCGACTTGTGATGTCTGAAACATACTGTTGTCAAGCAACCCATCGAGCCTCATTGCCACTTTCTGAGCAAAGGTCATCTCTGGTTCTACCACCGAATCGACCTCAAAACTGTCAGGCAACAGGGCTATCAAACTATCATGGTCTATCTCCTGTGCATAGGCAACAGGTGTTGTGCATAACAACAATACATATATAATAAGGTGACGGAAAGTATTCATAATGACTGCAAAAGTACAAAAAAATAGTCACAATGTCATGCACACAATATACAAAT
Source organism: bacterium (assembly GCA_963601795.1). Taxonomy (GTDB): domain Bacteria; phylum Bacteroidota; class Bacteroidia; order Bacteroidales; family Bacteroidaceae; genus Prevotella. Next base: position 46,442 of record CAVCGK010000007.1, read on the forward strand.
TACATAGTGCAAGTCATGCCGTCTTTGGTAGATGTTTACACGAATTATGCACAGAAGAGCCCCAACTGTGCGTTTTAAGGACTATTATTTGCACGTGCGGAGAATATTTAGTAATTTTGCCCGTTGAATTAAAAGGCAAACAATATTAGGCGCTTATTATGCGCTTTATAGCTGTTTAGAAACAAAATTAATATTTAAATAAATGAGTTTAAAGATTGTAGTACTTGCAAAGCAAGTGCCCGACACAAGAAATGTGGGTCCAGATGCAATGACTCCAGAAGGCACAGTCAACCGTGCTGCCCTCCCTGCAGTCTTCAATCCTGACGACCTCAATGCTTTGGAGCAGGCTCTCAGACTGAAAGACCAGTTCCCAGGCTCTACCATTTCAGTAGTAACAATGGGTCTGCCTAAGTCAGCCGAAGTAATACGTGAAGCCCTCTATCGCGGTGCCGATGAAGGTTATGTTGTGACAGACCGCCCTCTCGGTGGTGCTGACACTCTTGCCACAAGTTACACATTGGCTCAGGCCATCAAGAAGATTGGTGGCTACGACATCATCCTCGGCGGACGCCAGGCTATTGATGGTGATACCGCACAGGTGGGTCCACAGGTAGCTGAGAAGCTCGGACTGACACAGGTGACTTATGCTGAGGAGATTCTCTCGCTCGACGAAGCTGCACGCAAGGTTGTCATCAAGCGCCACATCGATGGTGGTGTAGAGACTGTAGAAGCTCCCTTGCCACTTGTTGTCACTGTTAACGGAAGTGCAGCTCCATGCCGTCCACGCAATGCAAAGCGTGTTATGAAATACAAGAACGCTAAGGCTACAGCTGAGCGCACTGCTGAAGAGACTGAGGCTCTCGCAGAGATGCTTGCAAAGAAGCCATATCTCACCATCACTCAGTGGGGTGCTGCCGATATCGAGGCTGACCCAGCACAGATTGGTAAGGCTGGTTCTCCTACAAACGTGAAGGCAGTGCAGAACATCGTCTTCAAGGCAAAGGAGAGCAAGACTCTCACAGGAAGTGACGAGGATGTGGAGAATGTAATCATTGAATTGTTGAACGAAAAGATTATCGGCTAATCGCGTAGAGGAGAAGATATTTATGAATAATGTATTTGTATATTGCGAGATAGAAGGCACAACCGTAAAGGAAGTCTCTCTCGAACTCCTTACAAAAGGACGCAAACTTGCCAATACTCTTGGTGTTCAGTTGGAATGTATCATAGCTGGATCAGGTCTCGATGGCGTTGAGAGCCAGGTGATGAAATATGGTGTCGACAAGGTGCACGTGTTTGATGCAGAGGGACTGTTCCCTTACACAAGCAATCCACACACTGCTCTTGTGGTAAACCTCTTCAAAGAGGAGAAGCCACAGATAGCACTTCTCGGTGCCACTGTCATCGGACGTGACCTCGGTCCTCGTGTCAGCTCAGCTCTGCATAGCGGTCTTACCGCTGACTGCACCCAGCTTGAGATTGGTGATTTCGATATGAAGAAGCGCGTAGGCGATGAGGTTAAGTCTTTCCACTATGAGCAGCAGCTCTATCAGATTCGTCCTGCATTCGGCGGCAATATCGTTGCCACCATCGTCAACCCTGACCACCGTCCACAGATGGCTACAGTGCGTGAGGGCGTGATGAAGAAGGAAGTGCTCGACGAGAACTATAAGGGAGAAGTCGTACGCCATGACGTTGCAAAATATGTGCCAGAAGCAGAATATGTCGTAAAGGTCATCGACCGTCACGTAGAAGCTGCAAAGCACAATCTCAATGGTGCTGCCATCGTGGTAGCCGGAGGTTACGGTGTCGGTTCGAAGGAAGGTTTCGACAAGTTGTTCGAACTCGCACACGAACTTCATGCAGAGGTAGGAGCATCGCGTGCTGCCGTTGATGCAGGTTGGGTAGACCACGACCGCCAGATTGGTCAGACAGGTGTGACAGTGCGTCCGAAGGTTTATTTCGCATTCGGTATCTCTGGTCAGATACAGCACATCGCCGGCATGCAGGATTCAGGCATCATCGTATCGGTAAACACCGACCCGGATGCACCTATCAACAAGATTGCCGACTACATCATTACAGGCAGTGTCGAGGAGGTAGTTCCAAAGATGATTAAGTATTACAAGAAGAACAGCAAGTAAACAAAATGGCTAATTTCTATACAGACAATCCGGAGATTAAGTTCTATCTTAGTCATCCTTTGATGAAGCATATCGTTGAACTCAAGGAGCGCAACTATGCTGATAAAGACAAGTTCGACTATGCGCCACAGGACTTCGACGACGCTATCGACAACTACAACCGTGTGCTCGAGCTCACCGGCGACATCTGTGCCAACATCATTTGGCCTAATGCCGAGGCAGTGGATGCAGAAGGCCCTCACTGCGAGAATGGTCGTGTGCGCTACGCAAGCAAGACTTACGAAAATCTTGATGCCACTGTGAAGGCAGGTCTCAACGGTGTGACTATGCCACGTCGTCACGGCGGTCTCAACTTCCCTTCTGTGCCTTACACAGCCATCAATGAGATGATAGCTGCCGCAGATGCTGGTTTCGAGAATATTTGGTCACTGCAGGACTGCATCGAGACTCTCTATGAGTTTGGCGACGAAGACCAGCACAAGCGCTATATCCCTCGCATATGCTCAGGTGAGACTATGTCTATGGACCTCACCGAACCAGATGCAGGTTCTGACCTTCAGTCTGTGATGCTCAAGGCTACTTACGACGAAGAGAACAACTGCTGGCGTCTTAACGGTTGCAAGCGTTTTATCACCAATGGCGACAGTGACATCCACCTCGTATTGGCACGCTCAGAGGAAGGCACACGCGATGGTCGTGGTCTCTCCATGTTCATCTACGATAAGCGTGATGGTGGTGTAGACGTGCGCCGTATAGAGAATAAGCTCGGTATCCACGGTTCACCTACCTGCGAACTTGTCTACAAGAACGCAAAGGCAGAACTCTGTGGCAGCCGCAAGCTCGGACTCATCAAATACGTTATGGCACTTATGAACGGTGCCCGCTTGGGTATTGCCGCTCAGTCAGTAGGTATCAGCCAGAGTGCCTACAACGAGGCTTTGGCTTATGCCAAGGAGCGTTGTCAGTTTGGCAAAGCCATCATCAACTTCCCTGCCGTTTATGACATGCTCTCACTGATGAAGGCTCGTCTCGACGCTGGACGTTCTATCCTCTACGCTACAAGCCGCTATGTAGATGTATACAAGGCATTGGAGGACATCTCGCGCGAGCGTAAGCTCACTCCAGAGGAGCGTGCAGAGTGCAAGGAATACTCTAAGCTCGCTGATGCGTTCACACCTATTGCAAAGGGTATGAATTCAGAATATGCCAACCAGAACACTTACGATGGCATACAGATTCACGGTGGTTCGGGCTTCATGCTCGAGTATGCTTGCCAGCGACTCTATCGCGATGCACGCATCACCTCTATCTATGAGGGAACTACACAGCTTCAGACAGTAGCTGCCATACGCTACATCACTAACGGTTTCTACAGTTCTGTGATAGCACAGTATGAGCAGGAGGAGACAGCACCTGAGTTTGAGGCACAGCGCAACATCGCCAAGGAGATGGCAAAGAAGTTTAATGCCGCTCTCGAGAAGGTGCATGCCGACGGCAGCGACGAGTTCAAGGACTTCTGCTCACGTCACCTCTATGAGATGGTGGCATCCACTCTGATGGCAAACCTCCTCATCACCGATGCATCAAAGAATGCCGAACTTTTCGGTAAGTCTGCACGCATCTACACACGATGGGCTTCAGCTGAAGTGGAGAAGCACTACAACTTCATCATGAGCGCTACTCCTGAGGACTTGGCTGATTACCGCAAGTAAGAAATAGGTTTCAAGTAAACCCTACTATAAAGACACAAAGCAAGATGCAGTACGTTGCGACGGTGCTGTGTCTTGCTTTTTTTCTAATATATCATATCAAAAATGATAGACAGACTAACCATAGACAGGATAAAGGAAGCCGCCAACATCGTGGAGGTGGTTTCTGAATTTGTTACTCTGCGCAAGAGCGGAGCCAACTACAAGGGCCTGTGTCCTTTCCACAATGAGAAGACTCCGTCGTTTATGGTAAGCCCTGCACGTGGCACATGCCACTGCTTCGGATGCGGCAAGGGAGGCAATCCCATTAGCTTCATCATGGAGCATGAGCAGTACACCTATCCCGAGGCTCTGCGCTGGCTTGCAAAGAAATATGGCATAGAGATACAGGAGCGTGAACTCTCCGACCGCGAGCGTGAGGCACAGAATGAGCGCGAGTCTATGTTTATCGTCAATGAGTGGGCATCGGAATATTTTGAGAATCTTCTCCATAACGATCCCAATGGCGCTGTCATAGGCATGCAATATTACCGTAGCCGTGGTTTCCGCGACGACACTATTCGTCAGTTTCATCTCGGCTATGATGAGGGTAATCGCCATGCTTTGGCTATGGAGGCCCGCAAGAGTGGCATCAATCCCGACTTTCTTGTAAAGACGGGTATATGCTATCGCAATGACAATGGCGACTTGATAGACCGTTATTCCGACCGCGTCATATTCCCATGGATAGGACTTAGTGGCAAGGTGGTGGGCTTCTCTGCTCGCGTGCTCGACTCGCGCACGAAGGGTGTAAACCAGAAATATGTCAACTCTCCCGACTCTGAAATATATCATAAGGAGCGCGAACTCTTTGGCATCTATCAGGCAAAGAAATCCATTGCCCGTGAAGACCGCGTGTTCATCGTGGAGGGACAGACGGACGTCATCTCCATGTTTCAGTGTGGCATAGAGAATGTGGTGGCTAACTCAGGAACTGCCCTGTCCATCCATCAGATCCACATGCTCCACAGATTCACCGAAAACATCACCCTTCTCTATGATGGTGACGCTGCCGGCATACACGCTGCCATGCGAGGCACCGACATGCTCTTGGCGGAAGGAATCAATGTGAAGGTGCTGTTCCTTCCCGACGGTGATGACCCTGACAGTTTTGCCCGTAAGCACACAGCGCAGGAGTTTCGTGATTATATAGAGCAAAATCAGGAGGACTTTGTGCAGTTTAAGATAGACCGACTGCTCAAGGGACAGACTGACCCACAACTGCGTTCGCAGGCCATAGACTCCATAATACAGAGCGTGGCAGTGGTGCCCAATCAGATTCTGCGTGACACTTACATCCATGAGTGTGCATCGCATACTGGCGTGAAGGAAACGGCTCTCATCAGCCGTATGAACACCATCATCAGCCAAAGCAAGAATGGTGGAGGAGAGAACCGTCATACCGCCGTCCAGCAGCCAGCGGAAACTCAGCAGGAAACGCCTGCCGTAACAAAGATAGAAAGGATGATAGCGCAACTCGTTGTAAGGAGTGGCGAGCAGATATGCGTTGACGACGCTGTGGATGAAGATGGCAACACGGCAAGCCTTACTGTGGCGCAGTTCATATATCTCAACCTCGAGAGCGACGGCATCACGCTGCACGACAATCACTATCAGACCATCATAGAAGAGGCTTACTCTCACTGCGGTGAAGATGGATTCGTGGCAGAGTCTTATTTCATCAATCACAATGACATCGAACTGAGCAAGATTGCCACCGAACTGGCTGTAGACCGCTACGCACTGAGTCAAGACAAGCAGGGTGATGACGAGATAAGCAAGTTTGACAAGGAGGGCATCCGTCAGAAGGCAATGGAGAAACTGCGCCAGCAGACAGAACATCTCGTCATGGACTTGCGCCTCATATATGTGGAAAATCAATTGAATGTGTTGCAGGAGAAACTGAAGACCACACCATTTGATGCCGACGGTTTCAAGGAGATGGCACAGGAATACACTCAACTGCAAAAATTCCGCAATCTCATAGCAAAGAAGTTAGGACAAAACGTCTTATAATATAAGAAAGGAAAGAATATGATGAACATTAAGACCTTGATGGTATGCGGCATGATGCTGTTGCCATCGCTGAGCCAGGCACAAAACTGCTGCTCTGGTAAAACAGAAAAGAAGTGTGACGGACAGGCCATGGCTGCTTGTTGCCAGAAGAAGCAGGAAGCAAAGTCTTGCTGTCAGATGAACAATGAAGTGATAAAGACTATCATGTCGCGTCGCTCAGTACGCAAGTATCTCGACAAACAGGTGGAGCACGAAAAATTGGCTCTCATCGCAAAGTGTGGCATCAATGCTCCCAGTGGCATGAACCAGCAGCCTTGGGCTGTGCGTGTGGTGGAAAATCAGGACTTCATCAATGGCACTACCGAAATATTCAAGAAGGAGAACCCAGACCAGGTGAAGCGCGATGCCAATTTCAAGAATATGTATCGCAATGCTCCCAACATCATCGTCGTTGCCACACCAGAGGGTAGAGGACAGGTTGATGCAGGTCTTATGGGCGAGAACATGATGCTTGCAGCCCAGTCTATGGGTCTTGGCACTTGCTGCCTTGGTGGTCCCGTGCGCTTCCTTCAGAGCAGCGAAGGATGCAAACCTTACCTTGCCAAGCTCAATCTGCCCGAAGGCTATGAGATCTGCTATATCCTTGCCGTAGGCTATCCTGACGAGACTCCCGAGGCAAAGCCACGCGACGAGAGCAAGATAGAGTTTATAAAATAAGGTAGACATGAAATCACGTCTACAATCATGATGCAACGCACGTACGTCCATCGCCCAATGCACGTACGTGCGTTTTTTTATGGCATCTACTATAGAAACCTATATAACGCAAAGAAGGCATCAGATTTCTCTGATGCCTTCTTTATGTCGAGGTGACAGGGCTCGAACCTGCGACAGCCTGGTCCCAAACCAGGAACGCTACCAACTGCGCTACACCTCGGTTGCAATAACTAAGTGTTGTTCCTTCTGTTTTGCGTGTGCAAAGGTAGTGCTTTTATTTTATTCCACCAAATGTTTCGGCAAAAAAAATCATCTTTTTCTAAAAAAACATCATTTTCACAGTAAATGCAGCGTCTCCAGCCTCTCCCAATCCTATTTTCTTTAGATGGTTGACGTGAGGACACATCTACAAAACTATCCGAGATTATAGCTCGCATTAATTGAAAAAGAGGGCGTGTCTTTTCGACATGCCCTCTTTTCAATTATATCCTTATATGATATTTCTACTTTATTATTCCATATTCCTGGAATACCTTCTTCAGTGCCATCACTGCACGCTCCACCTGCTCTTCTGTGTGTGTAGCCATAAGGGCAAAGCGCACGAGAGTGTCCTGAGGAGCACATGCTGGCGGAATCACAGGGTTGATGAATACACCTGCATCGAATGCCTTGGCTGTGACGATGAAGGTCTTGTCTACATCTCTTACATAGAGAGGAATGATTGGGCTCTCTGTGTCGCCAATCTCAAAGCCTTCCTCACGGAATCTCTTCAAGGCATAGCGTGTCACCTTCCACAAAGCCTCTATGCGCTCAGGCTCCTGCTGAATGATGTGCAGAGCCTCCATAGCAGCGGCTGTAGCTGCCGGAGTGTCGCTGGCAGAGAAGATATATGTACGCGCGGTGTGGCGAAGCCAGTTGATGGTGTCCTTGTCGGCAGCTATGAAGCCTCCGATAGAAGCAAGCGACTTAGAGAATGTACCCATGATGAGGTCAACCTCTGAAGCGAGACCGAAGTGGTCGCACACTCCCCTACCCTGCTTTCCGAACACGCCGAGACCGTGAGCCTCGTCTACCATGATCGATGCGTTGTACTTGTGCTTCAGTTCCACAATCTTTGGAAGAGGAGCCAAATCGCCTTCCATAGAGAACACGCCGTCAACGACAATGAGCTTCACCTTGTCAGGCTCGCATCTCTGGAGCACACGTTCAAGGTCTTCCATGTCGTTGTGCTTGTAGCGGTAGAACTTTGCAAACGACAGGCGTCTGCCGTCTACGATGCTCGCATGGTCACGGTCGTCACAGATGATGTAGTCATCCTTACCCAAAAGAGCTGGAATGACACCGCTGTTTACTGTGAATCCGGTAGAGAAACAGAGGGCATCGTCTTTGCCTACAAACTCTGCCAGTTCCTTTTCCAACTGTACGTGAATATCAAGTGTTCCGTTAAGGAAACGGCTTCCGGCACATCCTGTACCATATTTGTCGAGTGCTTTCTTTGCAGCTTCTATGATTCTCTCGTCGCCAGTCAGACCGGTGTAAGCATTAGAACCAAACATCAGGACTTTGTGTCCTCCCATTTCTACTTCTGTTCCCTGCTTTCCCGTTATGGCGCGAAAATAAGGATAGATACCCTTCTCCATTGCCTCCTGTGGACGGCGATAGGTCTTGAATTTTTCCTGTAAGAGTCCCATTTACTATTTATTGATATATTCCTTTATTATATATAAGGACATTATTATTCCTTGCAAAGTTACAAAAAAACATCTAATGGCAATGTATTTTGTCACACAAAAGACACACAAACAGCGATTTCAAGCCCTTATTGGGGTGAAATAGCACGATATTTCTTAATTTTGCAACAAAATATATTTATCGTGCATTGTTATCTGCGATGGAAAACAAGAAGTCAGTACTGTTCATAATGAACCCCATATCGGGCACGGCAAGCAAGGCCCGCATACCCGAACTTATAAAGAAATACCTCAACCATGAGAAATTCGACTATAGGATAAGAATGACAGAGTATGCCGGGCACGCCACGGTCATAGCCAACGAAGAGAAGGTGAAGGGCACCGACATCATCGTGGCTGTAGGCGGCGACGGCACTGTCAACGAGGTGGCTCGCGCACTGGTGCACTCTGAGTCTGCATTGGGCATCATTCCGTGCGGTTCGGGCAATGGTCTTGCCCGCCATCTGCTGTTGCCGATGAACGCAAGGAAGTGCATAGAGATTATCAACGCATGTGAAATCCACGACCTCGACTACGGCACTGTCAACGAGTATCCTTTCTTCTGCACATGCGGAATGGGATTCGACGCTTTCGTGAGCAAGAAGTTTGCCGAGGCGGGCAAGCGCGGACCTATCACCTATCTGGAAAATATACTGCGCGAGGGACTGAAATACAAACCTCAGACGTATGAAATCATCGACGACAACGGAGCCGTGGAATACAAGGCTTTCCTCGTGTCGTGTGCCAACGCATCGCAATATGGCAACAATGCTTATATCGCCCCACAGGCTTCAATGAGCGATGGTCTGCTTGATGTCATTATCATGGAACCTTTCGACCTTCTCGAAGCTCCACAGATAAGTCTGGAGATATTCAACAAGACCATTGACAAAAACTCCAAGATAAAGACTTTCAAGACCAAGTCGCTACATATCCGCAGAAGCAAGCCCGATGTTATCCACTATGACGGTGACCCTGTGATGGCTGGCACTGACCTATATGTCAAAATCCAGCCCAAGGGCATCAAGATAGTGGTAAACCCAAAAGGCGACACTGACACGAGAAAGCCTAACGCCTTCCAAACTGCCGCTGCCGAACTCTTTAACGACATCAACTCCGTCAGGGCGAATATCCACAAAAAACTCACATCATAGATAAAAGTCAGCGGTAAGCGCATCAAACCATTCAGAGCGCTTGCCGTCGTCTCCTTGTAGCACCACCGTCATATCCTTCGGTTCAGCGGTGCGCACATTTGAGAAGCGCATCAATCGGCGCTTCACGGGTTTGCCTTTCTTAGTCACGATGCGCACTGTCTCCACTATATAAAGTCCGGCAAACCACGCCTCATCCATAAAACTCTGACAACACTCCTCTGCCATAACCACAGAGAAGACGCCACCTGAAACAAGTAGCGATGCCACTCCTTTTGCCAACACGCCAAAGGGCAGCGAATCGGTGTGGCGTGCCAAAGAGCGCGCACGGTCAGGATTCTTCAGCGAGTCTACAAAGAAAGGAGGATTGCTCACTATGGAGTCAAACAACGGTTGACTGCCACCGGAAACCACATTCCTTGCATGAGTACTTGCATACTCCTGCAGAGAGGCGTGCTCCACACTTATCCTGTCGCCCCACGGAGAGTTATCAGCATTTGCCCTCGCCTGTCGGCAACAGTCGTCCTCAATGTCTATAGCCGTGACTACGGCTTCAGGAAAGCGCTGCGCCATCATGAGCGACACTATGCCCGTGCCGCATCCTATGTCGAGTATGTGTCTGCCACCCTCTGCCCATGAACCGAGCAGCACACCGTCGGTGCCCACCTTCATGGCACAAAGGTCTTGCTCTATGCCAAACTCCTTAAACTGAAATGCTATAGCCATCGTTTCTATACAATATATAATATAATGTGTATTCTATGACACACCACAAAAGTACGAAAAAAGCACGAGAATAGAGGTAAAAATTTGGTCGTATCATCTTTTTACCCTACCTTTGCACATGAGGTTGTTCCGGTTCGATAGGGAGACTCATCAAATTTAACACTTTCTCGGAGACAACTACTCTTGTCGATGGCGGGCCACATAAAGTCTTTATGACCTAAGCCTTGTGCCGGTGGATTACAAAGACCTGAGAGCTCTCTAAACTTCTTTATAAAGGAGTTTCATCACATCATCGGGGCAACCTCATTTTTTCATTCATCCCGAGTATTTCTCCTAACAAATGAATCCATAGTAGTTGACGTGTCCCCACGTCAACAAAGTCCAAAGTCTTACCATCTAAGAATATCTGCTGGCACTTCTGCAAAGGTGGTGGCACCGCTCTCTATGAGGAAATTCTTGTCGCGAAAGCCCCATAACACTGAGATGCAGGGCATGCCGCTATTGCGGGCTGTCATGACATCCACATCGCTGTCGCCTATATACACCGCATCCTCTGCCGTGACTCCAAGCTGGCGCATGGCTTCAATGACGGTGTCGGGAGCTGGTTTCTTCCTTATCGTGGAAGTCTCGCCTATTGCCACTTCCACCGTGTCGGGAAAGAAATGGGCGCAGAGCTGACGCGTGGCATCATTAAACTTGTTGCTCACCACGGCTATGCGCTTGCCCTTGCGCTTGAGTTCTGCAAGCATCTCGGGTATGCCATCATAAGGACAGGTGGTGTCAAGTCCATGATCCAAGTAGTGTCTACGAAACACGTCAAGAGTCTCTGCCGTCAGTTCTGCAGAAGTACCTTCGGGCACGGCTCTCTCTATGAGTTTAGCCACGCCATTGCCCACAAAGCGGCGCACCTCATCGAGTGTCCTCGTGGGGAAACCCATGGTTTTCAGAGCATAATTACAACTTGCACACAAGTCGCCCAGCGTATTGAGGAGCGTGCCGTCAAGGTCGAATATATAAGTAGAATACTGTTTCATATCTATTAAAATGACAATTACCCATCCCGCTTTGTCACCCTAATGGCAAAGCGGATATGCAAAGTTAGTCAAAATAATCTGCTGTAATAGTGACTTTTAATTATATATTTCGTAATTTTGCAGACATTAAGCAAGCAACAAGAACAGATTTGTATTTGTAGTTTCCATGAAATCAGCAAAAAAGAAATATGCCATCCCCGTCATCATTTGTATTATAGCAATAGTGGGGGCTGTGTACTACACATTCTTTACATCACTCTCTGCAAGCAAAAGCACGGAATACGTCTATATCGACAATGACGACAACATCGACTCCGTCTTTGCCAAGGTGGAGAGCGTGGCGGCAGGCAAGAGAATATCAGGATTCAGACTTCTCGCCCGTTATACTGGCTACGGCGAGAAGATACGCACGGGACGTTATGAGGTAAAACCTGGCTACGGCACCTTCCGAGTGTTCCGCGCCATAAAGAACGGCATGCAGACTCCGCTGATGCTCACCATACCGTCGGTTTTCACTCCCGAGGTGATGGCGGCAAAGCTATCGAAGAAACTCATGATGGACAGCACACAGATAGTGACAGCTCTCAAGGATGCCGACATATGCAGCAAGCACGGCCACGACACTGCCACCATCATGTGCATGTTTATACCTGAAACCTACGAGGTGTTTTGGAATATATCTACCTCTGACTTGCTCGACCGCATGGAGAAGGAGTATGGCAAGTTTTGGAACGACAGTCGCAAGGCGAAGGCAAAAGCTCTGAAACTCTCAGAGGAGGAGGTATCGACGCTGGCATCAATAGTAGATGCAGAGACATCAAACAATGCAGAGAAACCAATGATAGCAGGTCTCTATTACAACCGCCTCAATGCCAATATGCCTCTGCAGGCTGACCCTACGGTGAAGTTTGCCACAAAGGATTTCGCGGCACGACGCATCTATCACAACATGCTGACAACGGATTCCCCTTACAATACATATAAATATGAGGGACTGCCTCCTGGACCTATACGCAACCCTACGGTGGCAGGCATCGATGCGGTGCTCGACCTCGTGCATCATGACTATCTCTACATGTGTGCGAAAGAGGACTTTTCGGGCACCCACCGCTTTGCAGCTACTTATGCTGAGCATATGGCAAACGCAGCGAAATATTCAGCGGCACTCAATGCCCGTGGCATCAAATAACAAAGAAAACAAACAAGAATATATATAATACATATGGCAAGCAACGAAGAAAACGCAGCAGTAGAAGAGAAGAAGTCTCTCAACTTCATTGAGCAGATGGTTGTCAAAGACCTCGCCGACGGCAAGAACGGCGGCAGACTGCAGACACGTTTCCCACCAGAGCCTAACGGCTACCTGCACATAGGACACGCCAAGGCCATAGCCCTCGACTTCGGCATAGCACAGAAGTTTGGCGGTGTGTGCAACCTCCGCATGGACGACACAAACCCTCAGAAGGAGGACACAGAATATGTGGAGGCCATCAAGCGCGACATAGAGTGGTTGGGATTCAAGTGGGGTAACATTTACTATGCTTCCGACTATTTCCAGCAGTTGTGGGATCTTGCCGTGGCTCTCATCAAGGAGGGTAAGGCTTATGTTGACGAACAGACTGCTGAGCAGATAGCTGAGCAGAAGGGCACGCCTACAACACCGGGCACGGAGTCACCTTTCCGCAACCGCCCTGTGGAGGAGAATCTGCGTCTCTTCGAAGAGATGAACTCAGGCAACATGGAACCAGGAAAGATGGTGCTGCGTGCCAAGATAGACATGGCGAGCGACAACATGCATTTCCGCGATCCTATCATATACCGTGTACTCAACATTCCTCACTGGCGCACAGGCAACAAGTGGAACGCTTATCCGATGTATGACTTCACTCACGGACAGTGCGACTATTGGGAGGGTGTGACTCACTCGCTGTGTACACTCGAGTTTGAACCTCACCGTCCGCTCTACGACCTCTTCGTGGACTGGGCTAAACAGGTGGCAGGCGACGACCAACCTCTTGACGACAACCGCCCACAGCAGACGGAGTTTAACAAGCTCAACCTCACTCACATTCTCTTGTCAAAGCGTAATCTGCTCATCCTCGTGAAAGAGGGAGTAGTCAACGGATGGGATGACCCACGTATGCCTACCATATGCGGTTTCCGCAGAAGAGGCTACAGTCCTGAGGGCATCCTCGCCTTCATCGACAAGATTGGTTATACGAAGTATGACGCCTTAAACCAAATGTCGCTCTTCGAGAGTGCACTGCGCGATGACCTCAACAAGAGGGCTACGCGTGTGAGTGCTGTGGTGGATCCCGTGAAACTGGTACTCACCAACATAGCAGAAGATGCAGTGGAGGTTTATCAGGCACAGAATAATCCTGAAAACGAGGCTGACGGCACACACGACATAGAGTTCAGCCGCGAACTGTGGATAGAGCGCGACGACTTCATGGAGGATGCTCCTAAGAAGTTCTTCCGTCTCGGTCCTGGCAAGGAGGTGCGTCTAAAGAACTCCTACATCATTCGCTGTCCGGAGGAAAACTTCTGCAAGAAGGATGCTGATGGCAACATCGTGGAGATATATGCTGAGGTAATTCCCGAGACAAAGACTGGCGAGGCTAATGCCAACATGAAGATAAAGGGCAAGACCATACACTGGGTGAGCTGCAAGCACTGTCTGGAGGCAGAGGTTCGCAATTACGACCGTCTATGGCTTGTGGAGAATCCTCGCGACGAGGTGTCTGCATACTCTAAGGAGCAGGGCAAGAACCGCATCGATGTGGACGACATGCGCAAGTTTATCAACCCCGACAGTTTGGAGATAAGAAAGGCTTATGTGGAGAAATTCCTTGCCACAACAAAGCCGCTCGACTACCTGCAGTTCCAGCGCATAGGTTACTACACTCCCGACTATGACTCCACACCCGACCATCTCATATTCAACAAGACGGTGGGTCTGAAGGACACTTGGAAGAAATAACAAGAAAACAAAGGCATAACATATGAATTCAGCAGACTTGTTCCTTTGGGTTCTCGACCACCTGAACTACTGGGTGGTGACCGTCTTTATGGCTATAGAGAGTTCATTCATTCCCTTCCCTTCTGAGGTGGTAGTACCACCAGCAGCATGGAAGGCAATGGATCCTGACAGTGGCCTCAACTTCTTCCTCGTGATAGTGTTTGCCACCGTGGGTGCTGACCTCGGTGCGCTCATCAACTACTATTTGGCGAAGTGGCTGGGACGTCCCATCATCTATCGCTTTGCCGACAGCAGGATAGGCCATATGTGCCTCATAGACCGTCAGGCAGTGGAGAAGGCAGAGACATTCTTCCGCGACCACGGTGCAGCATCGACATTCTTCGGCAGACTTGTGCCTGCAGTCAGGCAGTTGATAAGCATTCCTGCCGGACTTGCTGGCATGCACGTCGGCAAGTTCCTCACCTACACCACTCTCGGTGCTGGCGTGTGGAACACAGTGTTGGCATGCATAGGATGGGCTATCTATCACTACACTGACTACAAGACCACCAACGACGTGTATCAGCAGGCAGTGCAGTATAGCCATGAGATAGGATATGTCATCCTTGCCTTGGCGGTAGTAGTCATCGCCTTCCTTGCATATAAAGGAATGAAGAAGAGTAAGTAGAATTTGCGATTTCTAAGATACAAAAAGCAGAGGGTACGCCGATTATGGCACACCCTCTGCTTTTGTTTTGTAGATACACTACAAAGGTAATCATAGTAGGTGCAGTATCCTCACTGCATCCCTGCGTCAACTACTCGCCACTCAAGGGTATTAATTTCATCCTTGAGCGTGAAATTCATGCCAACCTTAACCACTGGCTTCGGCTGTATTTTGAATGCGTCGGCATAATGCTTCGCTTCTATTTGTGCAAGGGCATCTTCCACGCTACCATTAAGTTTCATTTCCATCACATAGATAGTCGTTGCCGTTTCGAGAGTGATGTCGATGCGCCCCTTGGCAGTGTGCAGTTCCACCTGTATGCGATAAGCGGTGAGCAGGGCAAATATAATGTAAAGGGTTTGCTGCCAATGACCCTCGTAGTTGGTATTGTTGCAGTAAGGTACAGTCTCAAGGAAGTCAGCAAGCAACTGCAGAGCGCCATCCATGTTTCCGCGCTTTATCAAAGCAGACATGCGGGCTATAGTAGTATTGCCATCAGCCGTATTACGTTCAAGATAATGTGGCAACAAGGAACCAAATAGCCCGACTTTTATCTCATTGTTAGGAAGTGAAAGTTCATAGAGGTCGCATTCCTTGTCATAATCCTTGATAGTCATATAGCCACTCTGATATAACAACGGCATGATTGTGGTCATTGTTTCCGTTGCGGCATCAAAGTCTTGTTTGCTTACCCATTTGTTTTCGCCCAAATCTGTCGGCAAGAAATCAAATTTGCGCATCATGTTGATGAGATAAGTAGGTGTGCCAGAACCAAACCAGTAGGAATCTAATTTTCCATCACCAAAGCAGTTGAGCAGACTAAACGGATTGAACACATCGGGCGATGGCCAAGCGAAGTGGTAACCGTCATATTGCTCAGTCAATTTCAGAATAACATCCTCACGACTAAGTCCCTGTTTTGTTGCCAGTTCATTGATGTCGTCACCCATCAAAGTAAGCAGTTCTTCCTTAGTTATTCCACAAATGCCAGCATACGGCTCATCCATGGAAACATTTTTTATATTATTAAGTTCACTGAAGATACTGAGCTGCGAGAACTTCGTGATGCCTGTAAGGAATACAAAACGTAACATCGGTTCGCAATCCTTCAGCGGACTATAGAAATTACGCATCACATTGCGCAGTATAGGCAATTGTGTTTCCTCGTGCGCAACATCCAGAAGAGGCGCGTCATACTCGTCAATAAGCACCACCACCTGCTTGCCTGTCTTCTCATAAATGGTAGTTATCAAGTCAGCAAGACGGTTGTTCACACCATCACGATGTTCCGTTATGCCGAATTTTTTCTCTTGATCCTCCAATTTGTAGTTCAGATACTTTTCCAGGCTATCTTTATCCCAATGCTTTCCTCCCGCCATACTGAAGTGAAGCACAGGATACTGAATCCATTCTGTTTCCAGTTTCTCCAAGGCTAATCCTTCAAACAAGTCCTTTCGTCCTTCAAAGTAACTCAAGAAGGTAGATACCAACAATGACTTTCCAAAACGTCGTGGGCGACTAAGAAAGAAGAATGTGCCAGCATGAGCCATACGGTAGACATATTCAGTCTTGTCTACATAAAACATTCTCTCCCTGCGTATGCGCTCGAATGTCTGGATGCCTATAGGATATAATCTCGCTGCCATAGTTCAAAAGATTTTTCTATATGCAAATATATGACAAACAATCGAGACTGCCAAAAGACTATAGGAATGTCTTTCTCGTTTAGAGTAAATTAAACCTTGATTCTTAGTTCGCAGGAATAGATTCTTGTTTGAAGGGTTTACGTGAGGACACGTCAACTACTATGGTTTCCAGCACGAGGTGAGATAACACCTTATTAATATGATAGCAACTTGTATGTAATAACCTCTGTCTACTTTTGCACCGGATTTAGGCATTCATAATGAAGAAAATTGGCCAGTATCTCAGTACCGACACTGGCGTTGCAGACAACGATATCACCATTTATTATAAGTAGGTTTTAATAAATTTCCACCTATAAGAATAAACATTGATTTGCAATCAAACAAGGATAACAACAAAAAAACAAGAGATTGTATGAAGAAGAACGTAATGGCTCTCTCCATGGTTGCCTTATTGGCACAGGGAGCTTTCTGTAGTCAATCACTGGCAGCAAGTCTGCCCGATGGCAATGTCACTGGCGAGAAAGCATTGGGCGTGAACGAGGTGAACGGCAAGGTAACCAATGAGCAGGGCGAGGCTCTGCCTGGCGTCATCGTGCATTGTGGCAACGTGAACGTACAGACCGACATGAACGGCGAATATCACGTTAGTGCTTCACGTGGCGAGAAACTCACTTTTACTTATGTAGGATATGTCACTGTCACTAAGAGTGCCGACGATAAGAAAGGACTGAATGTGGTGTTAAAGGAAGACTCGCACACTCTCGGCGAGGTGATGGTGACCACACAGAAGAAATCGCAGAGTGCATTGGAAATACCTGTAGCTGTGAGCGCAATGACTGGTAGTGTGATGTCAAAATTGAATCTCTATCAGTTGGATGACGTAGCACAGTTTACTCCAGGCGTACAGATTCAGATGCAAAGTCCTAATAACCCCAGCTACGTGATTCGTGGCGTTACCTCAGACGATGGCGCATCCTATGCCCAGCCCCGTGTGTCCGTCTTCATGGACGGTGTGTCTACCTCCCGAAGCCGTGGCTCTGCCGTGGAACTTTTCGACTTGGAGCGTCTGGAAGTGGCAAAGGGTCCTCAAGGAACGCTCTTCGGTCGCGGTGCGGAGATTGGTGGCATCAGCATCATCCGTCATAAGCCCGTGAATTACCTGACTGGTGAGTTGTCACTCAACTATGGTTCTTACAACCAGCGACAGGTCACAGGTTTCATCAACACCCCTATCGTCAAGGATAAGCTTGCCAACCGCTTCGCTTTCGACTACGAAGCCCGAGACGGATTTATCAAGAATGAGGCGGGCGGCAGACTCAACGGCAAGAATGCCATTGCCTTTAGAAACTCCACCCGATGGTGGGCAAACGATGACACATCGCTCACCTTGGTGCTCGACTATCAGCACGATGACTATCCTGGCACATCTTTCCATAGCATCAACCCTCTCTATGGCAACGCCGACCCCAACAGTGCTGCCAACCTGGAGGCAGGCAAGGCACTTGGCATCAAACGCAATGTGGGCGGTGCCATGCTCGACATCGAGCATAACATCAATAAGAAATGGGCGTTCACCTCGATAACTGGTTTCCGCGCCTTCGACAGTGACGAGCACTTCGATGCCGACGGCACCTACTTGCCACTGCTCCTCTGCGAGGAAAAGGAAAAGGGTACTCAGCTGAGTCAGGAGTTCCGCTTCAACTATGATGACCACCATCGCTTCTCAGGTTTCGTGGGTGCCAGCTACTTCTATGAGAACTCATCTCAGGATGTGAATGCCAAGGCCAATCTGCAATATCTCTATCCTGTTTATATTCAGAATAGCGTGAAGGCCACCCTCAGCAGCCAGATAGACAATGTGAAGGGATTGCTCAACCAGATGTTACCAGCCACATATCAGCCGATGGTGGATGCTACTCTGGAACAACTGATGCAGAAATGGTTTCCTGACACTCCTGCCGTGGATGCCAACGGCAAGCCAGCACACCAAACCGCTACCCCCGACATCTATGGCGACCTCAAGTCAAGTCTTGCCCAGCTAGGTATGGACTTAGACCAGGTGCTTCTTGGCATGGGCGAGAGTGGCAAGGCTATTCAGACCACCTTGCAAGGAATCTCCAACCAGGCTCTCGATGCCAACTACACCGAGCAGGGCAAGAACTACGGCACCAACCAGGCTACCGAGATATTTGCCGACGGAACCTTCAAGATTACCAAGAATCTGCATTTCACCTTGGGTCTACGCGGAACTTATGAGCATCAGGAGACGGGGTATTCGTCATCTACCGTACCCAGCCTGTTTGGTGCCGTGCTCTATCATCCTACAGATGGAGGTAATAAGGTCACTGCTTCCAGCAGTTATTGGTCGTGGGTAGGTCGTGCCGCCCTCAACTATATGATAGGCAGAAACAACATCTATGTGAGCGTGTCCCGTGGCCGTCGCCCAGGTGTGCTCTATTTCAATAACGACCCTGAGGACTTTGAGACCTTGAACCCGGAAATCATCTACAGCTATGAGGCTGGTGTGAAGGGAAGCATATCGGGAGGCAAGCTCAACTACGATTTCTGCGCATACTACTATGACTGGTACAATTATCAGACATCGGTGTTCAACCAAACAACTTCCAAGTATGAGTATGACGATGCCGGACGTGCGCATTCCTTCGGTTTGGAAGCAAGCCTGAGCTACTCGCCTTGTCGCTATCTTAACATCTTCGGCAACTGGTCGTTCATCGACGGCAGATTTAACGACACCGACGACAATGGCAACAAGCAAACCTATGCTGGCAATCGATTCCGTATGACTCCAAAGAACAGCTTTGCGGTAGGTCTAGACCTCAGCGTCCCTACGGGCAAGAATGGCAACATCTATTTCCGCCCAACATATTCTTGGAAATCGAAGGTATTCTTTGAGGAGAGCAACGAACCCGAGTACACACAGGATGCCTACGGACTCTTGAACTTCACGGCAGGTTACCGTTTCCAGCCAGGCAAGGTATATTATGAGATTGGCGCCTTCGGCAAGAATGTGCTCGACGAGAAATATATCGTAGATGCCGGCAACTCTGGTCGTCAGATAGGATTCCCAACGTATGTAGGCGGCAGCCGAAGCGTAATTGGAGTAATGGTAAAAGTAGGTTTCTAAGGCAATGATTGCATAAGAAATACGTTATCTTTAGAAAAACATTATTTTAGAAAAAGAAGAAAACACAATGAAGAAAACTTTATTTATGACTTTTGCGCTGCTGATGGCTATGGCTATGCCATCAGCAGCGCAGGATAGGGCAATGCAAGTCATTGCCCATCGCGGTTATTGGAATACGGATGGTTCTGCCCAAAACTCCATCTCTTCCCTCAAAAACACGTATCTCATCGGTGTTTACGGATCAGAGTTTGACGTGCATATCACCCGTGACGGTGAGGTGGTGGTATTCCACGACGATGACATCGACGGAATCAAGATAGAAAACGCCCAGTTTGCCGACCTCAAGGACAAGCGTCTGAAGAACGGTGAGCCCATCCCCACGCTGCAGGAATATCTGGAGGCAGCCAAGGCATTGGGCAAGATGAAGCTGATATTGGAAGTAAAGGAGCATATACAGAAAAGCGACGAAGACCGTTGCGTGGATGCCGTATTGCGCCTAGTGGACGAAGCAGGACTGAAGGACCGTACTGAATACATCTCCTTCAGCAAGCACGCCTGCGATTACCTGGTAGAGAAAGCCCCCAAGGCGAAGGTGTCATATCTCAATGGCGACCTCACTCCCGAGGAGGCAAAGAAGGCAGGCTATGCCGGCATCGACTATGAGGACAAGGTCTTTTATGAGAACCCATCATGGATAAAAAAAGCTAATAAGCTGGGGCTAATCACCAATGTATGGACAGTGAACGACCTCAACGAAATCAAGAAGTTCTTTCATAAAGGAATCGGTTTCGTGACAACCAACGAGCCTGAAAAAGCGAAAGCCATACGATAAAGAATAGGTGTGTCCGATCATCACCTTCAATATTTCCATCTTTCAATATTTAAATCTTTCCATCTTTCCATCTTTTTGGCAGTCTCATTTATTTGTCATATATTTGCACAATAGATAAACTAACAACTCTCTTATACATAATAAAACAATGACAAATCTACGCTACACTCTGGCAACTGCCACTCTGGCTCTGCTGTCAGCATCGGCAAGCGCACAAGGGCTGCTGCCTAAACCGCAGGACATCACTACGGGCAAAGGAGTCTTCCGCATGGGGAATGCCGTGAAAGTGGAAAACCGTGTCGGTGACAACGCCTCCAACATCTACTCCAAAGAGTTACTGAAATCATCTGACCCACAAGCACGTCAGGTGGCAGTTCTCACTACCCTAAAAGGAGCGCAATCGCCGGAAGAATATAAAATCCATGTCACCTCCGACTCTCTCGTCATCAGCGCATCGACAAAAGAAGGATTCCTTCGCGCTTGGCAGACCATCAACCAGTTGACAACGGAGAAGGGCATCATGTGCTGCGACATATCCGACGCTCCTGCTTACAAATGGCGAGGACTGATGCTCGACGTGTCGCGCCACTTCTTCCCTCTGAGCCACATCAAGAAGCAGATTGACGTGATGGCACGCTATAAGTTCAACCGTCTGCACCTGCATCTCACCGATGCCGCAGGATGGCGCATGGAGATAAAGCGCTATCCTCGACTTACCAACTTTGCCGCATGGCGCCCTAACGAGAGATGGAAGGAATGGGACCGCAGCGGAAGACAATATTGCGAAGAGGGATCGGAAGGTGCACACGGAGGATATTATACTCAGGACGAGTTGCGGTCGCTTGTTGCTTATGCTGCAGAGCGTGGCATCACCATAGTACCTGAAATAGAGATGCCGGGACACTCCGAGGAGGTGCTGACGGCTTATCCCGAACTGTCGTGCACTCACGAACCTTACAAGCAGGCTGACTTCTGCCCAGGCAGTGTGGCAACATATGATTTTTTGGAGAATGTACTCAAGGAGGTGATGGACGTGTTCCCCTCACACTACATCCATGTGGGAGGCGACGAGGCTGCAAAGCAGTCATGGGGCAGTTGTCCTCTGTGCCAAAAGAAGATGAAGGAACTCGGCATCGACAATATTGAGGGACTGCAGGCAAACCTCATAGCCCACATGGGCAAATTCCTCAGCAACCACGGCAGACAACTTGTTGGTTGGGATGAGGTGATAGCTGGCAACTTGGCAGAGAACACCACAGTGATGGTGTGGCGTGGCACTGAATATGCACACGAGGCTATAAAGCATGGCTACGACGTGGTGATGTCGCCAGGCGGATACTGCTATTTCGATAGCTATCAGGACGATCCACACACACAGCGCGAAGCCATCGGTGGCTATCTGCCATTGGAGCGTGTCTATTCCTATGTTCCCGGCAGCGACCTGCCTGACGGTGAGAAGCAGAAGATAACAGGCATACAGGCAAATCTGTGGGCTGAATATATCCCTACATGCGAACATGCCGAGACGATGCTCTATCCACGCGCTCTTGCCATAGCAGAGATAGGATGGAACGGCACGAAGACAAAGGATTATCCTGAGTTCAAACAGCGCACCCTGCAGCAGTTGGAGATATTGAAGAAGAATGGAGTGTCAGTCTTTGACCTCAAGAACGAGGCTGGCGAACGCAAGCTGGCGAAGACTGGCATGAAGCACAAAGCCATCGGTGCAAAGGTCACCTACAACAAGCCATATCATGAGAAATACAGCGCCGACGGCGATGCATCGCTCGTGGACGGCAAGTTTGGCGGATGGTCATTTGGCGGTGGCGGATGGCAGGGCTTCATCGGCAAGGACTGCTTCGACGTAACCATCGACATGGGTAAGGTGACAAAGATTTCTTCCGTAGCGGCAGACTTCACACAGAGTTGCGGTGCGGAGATCTTCTTCCCTTCCAACTATGTGGTGCAGTTGAGTACTGACGGAGTAAACTTCACCGACGCATTCAATAAGGACTATGAGTCAGCAAAGACCGACCTGCCGGAGATGCGCATGTATACATGGAAAGGCTCTGCCAAGGCCCGCTACATCAGGGTCAAGGCAAAGCCAAGTTCATTCGGAGGATGGATTTTCTGTGATGAGGTGATAGTGAAATAACAAGAGCAGGTTGGATTCTTGCAGGTTCCACCCAATTATCTGCATTTTTTTGCCTTCGTCATCACGATGCTGATGACGAGGGCAATTATCATTAATAGGGTGAGCAATACAAAACCTTCGCGCGAACCCAAGGCTGTGGCTTGTGAGAAGTTCTCGGACATTGCCAACTGGCTTGCCGCCACGATAGAAGCTATCACTGCTGTGCCCATGGCTCCCGCCAACTGCTGGAAACTGTTGATGAGTGCATTGCCGTCGGACGACAAGTCCTTGGGCAACTGCGAGAGTCCGAAGGTGAGGGTGTTGCCGCAACCGAGTCCCTGACCGATGGTGAAGATGACATAGAAAATATAAAACATCGGGGTGGTGAGTCTGTCGCCAAAGAAGGTAAAGAGCAATAGCGACAATGACATGAAACTCATGCTCAGGATGATGGGCAAACGCGCTCCCAACTTGTCAAGCAGACGACCGCTGAGTGGTGACACTATGGCTCCCACAATGCATCCCGGCACCATCAGACTGCCAGCCAAGAGGGCATTGGTGTGGTTCACCAATTGTGAATAGTTAGGTATCACATAACCCAGTGCGAGCACGTCAAACTGTATGATGAGAATGACGGTCAGGGCGAACATGAAGTTGCGATAGCCGAGCACTTCCACACGAAGCAACGGATGCTCCTCTCTCCGTGCCTGACGCACAAACCATGCAAGGGCTACGACAGCCACGGCAAGCAGGGAGATGACCTCTACACTCACCCACCCTGCCGATGATGCCTGCACCATGGCAAGGATAAAGCTGGTGTAGCCCACTACTATCAGAGCATAGTCGAAGACATGGAAGTGGGAATGGTCTTGCGGTGCCTCGCCTTTGATGAGACGGAGTCCTATGACTGTGGACAACAACAGGAAGGGCATCAACGAGAGGAAGATGTAGCGCCAACCAAACAAGTCGACTATCGAACCGCCAAGGACTGGTCCAACGGCAGGGGCTATGGCGGTGACGAGCATGCCTATGCCCATGAATGTGCCGATTTTCTCTTTCGGAGCTTCCGACATTATTATATTAAACATCAGAGGCAGGGCAATTCCTGTGCCTACGCCCTGCACCATACGGCCTATCATGAGTATGGCAAACGATGGAGCGGCAAAGCAAGCCAACGTGGCAGAGATGAAACAGGTGATGGCAACGAGAAACTGTGTGCGCTGTGAGAAATTGCGCTTCAGATAGGAAGACATCGTTATCACAAGAGCCAACACAAGGAGATAGCCCGTCGTTATCCACTGCACGGTGCTTGTGCCCACACCAAACTCATTCATCAGAGTAGGAAACGCCACATTCATGGCAGTCTCGCTCACCACTCCGCAAAAAGACATCACTCCCGTGGCGAAGATCTTTCCCACGAGATTCTTATAATTTGTATTCGTCATTAATGTATTATTTTTTTTAACCGTGCAAAGTTAACCAATTATTGTCATGCTTTACAAAAAGCATTAGCACATTATGCGACTATATGTGGATTATGTCCAATATACGCCTAATATGGGATAATTTACCCCGAAAAGCCGTGGCAGTTTGACAAGAGAACTTGCATGTGTCGATGTACGCTAATGGTTGC
This sequence comes from bacterium, assembly GCA_963601795.1. Taxonomy (GTDB): domain Bacteria; phylum Bacteroidota; class Bacteroidia; order Bacteroidales; family Bacteroidaceae; genus Prevotella. The sequence goes on from CAVCGK010000007.1 coordinate 70,790, forward strand.
CCCATTGTAAGCTATTACGCATATCGATGTTTTGACATATGTCACAAACGTGTGTGACAATTGTCAAAGAGTTGTGTGACATATGTCGCAAAGGTTTATGACATATGTCGCGCAATCGTTTGACATATGTCACACAATCGTAGCACCGAGGTGCTTACAACGCTTCATCCTGTTTCTTACAGTATCTCTCCTATGTATTTAGCCCCTTATAATCAACCATAACTACTTATGACTAACCATATCTAATATCTTGATTTTCAATACGCTTTGATTTTTAACACTTTCTGAGTGCTTTTTGGCAGTTCCCGATTTTCCACATATTTTTGCAACGTATTTCTACCGTGGAGAATTTGCGGAGCTTTTATTTTGTCATGTCGTGGACATAGTTGACAAGGGTTAACGAGTGTTTACGATGGAGGACAAAATTGAAGCTGATAGGCAAAAAGCGTAATATCGTGGACTCAGTTTACATGAGTTGTCAATGGTTCACTTTCGTTTACTCTATCGGTGGAATACTCAAAAGATGTAGGACAAAACAATATCAAAGAGTATGAGACCAACAAGAAAATGGACAAGCGCAACTACACAATGGCAATGAGAATCGCCTTTGTCAAGGCATTGTTCCCCAAACCATTCGTAAATTTGGATTATAGTACATTGAAGAACCTAAAAGCACCATGTTCAAATGATGTCATTCCTATTGACGAACCGTCCAATGGCAAATATGTTTTTCACGATGTTGTTGAGGAAAATCCCGAATAATCCCCATTGTTAGAGTTATTATTTCGTGAATGACAAATGACCGTCACGGAAGCCATTCACGGTTGAATCATTCTGTTCCTTTGCTCCGGTTTTTAATCAGCAAAGAATATGAATGAAACGTTGACATTCAACGACCTTCCTATGGTCGTTGCCCAGCTTCGGGACGAAGTGGTGGGCATGAAGCAGATGATCGTCAGTCTGCAATCACAGAACAAGCCACGTAAGGCGAACACGCACATACCTATGAGTGTGGAAGAAGCATCGGCATATCTCAAAATGCCGATGGCAACTCTCTACATGAAACTTGGGAACGGCAGCATTCCTGCCACCAAGCCCGGCAAGCGTTACTGTCCCCGACATCTACCGCTACATCGTCGGGCCGTATGCCAAGGCGCAGACGGAAACGTTGCGCTCCATCACGGACAGGGACGCTGCACGCAGGTACAAGGCGGAGAACTTCAACTTCTGCACCTTTTCGGGCACATTCCGTTCTCGGAGCAAGGACGGACTGCTGCTTCACTCGGAACTGCTGTGCATCGACTTTGACCATGTGCCGGACATCCCTTCGCTGCGGGAAAGGCAGCTCCGTGACAAACAGAATGAGGGCATTCGTGCTTCCGTAAACAGGACGTACACCTATTATATGCAGAACCTCAACAAGCAGATTGAAGAGAACAAAGCTCTTCGTGCAGAGAACGAAGCGTTGAAGGCGGAGAACGTACATATCAAGGAACGCATATCCCTACTTGACGAGAAAGCAGTCAGACGAGTAACCGCTCAAAAGGATGCAGTTATTGAAAGTCTCAATACCCAATTAGTCTCAAAAAACGAGGACATTACAAAACTCAAGACTGATTACAATACTCTATGGGAGAAATACAAAATCTTGGTTCTTCAATGGAACGACTTGACAAAGCAGCCTGAAATAATTGAAGCTGTTAAACGTGTGGAAGAACGCAAGGAACAAGAAGCAGAGACAAAACGTGAGGAACAGGCAAGACAAGACAGATACCAAGGTATACTTGACCAATTCATTAGTGAAGGTAATGAACAGCTCAAAGCCTTTTCGCAATCAAGCAGAATAGATTTCGACGAGAAAGAAACCAAAGCAATCTATTATGGTATTATGGCTACTGCCACAAAATCCAACATTGCGCTTCGCTCTCCACAAGGAGCAAAAATTGCCGTTGAAAGATTTCTCGCGAGCATGGATTGGAATGGTTGTGGCAACTATCGGAGAGAATGTGTCGCACATTGGACGAAACTATTTGCTACCGATGAAGTTGTTTATACCGAACCCATCATTCAGAACTTCCTTTCGTTCATTGATTACATGTCGTGCTGTGCAGATACATACGTTTCACTCGGTGGCTCCAATGGTTGTGCTGACCAACTCACTAATTGGGGACGGAACACAGAAAAAATGGATTGGGAGCACTACCTTCAAAGAAATGGCATGGTTTGGTGAGATAACATATATACCAATTCAGTTCAGATAATAATATAGGCGGTTCGGTAATCATATTTTCCTTTTCGCATTAGGTGATATTGTAATAAAGCCCCTAAGATGATACCTTTGTAGCAAAAAATATAGTTTCAGTTACATAACTGGGTAAATAAACAGACATAAAAATAGAGAACAATGAAAGGAACAAATTTGTTAAAAGTGAAAGCATCTTACTCTCTTAACTTAGAGATGTCAAGCAGTAAGTTTCATCATAGCAATATTGTAACATGTCCTTCTGGACCTACGATTTGTATACTGAATTTACCTATTGATTTCGTTGGCACTGTTTTTGATGCTTCTGTAACAAACTTCAAGTCAAGTATAGGCAATACCATAGGAACTGCAACTTTTAAAAATATTCAAGTAAGATGAGAAAATTTTTATTATCCCTGGCTGCTTTATGCTGTTTCTATGTAGCAAATGCACAAACATTTCGCTTTGGTTCGACAGTTGTAGGAAACCTTAACATCTCTAATGAGACAAAAACGAAACTCGGCTTTGCTGTAGGTGCAAAAGCCGAAATGGAATTCAATAAAGAAAGACATGGTTGGTTCATGGATGCGTCTGTATTGTTCAACAACAGAAAGAGACAAAGCGAGGAATATTTCAATACAGAGTCTAAATTGACACAACACTGGAAGTATTCAACATACTCACTTCTCATTCCTGTCAATGTGGGCTACAAATTACGTCTTTCCAGCAACTTGAATCTCCTCGCTACAGCAGGACCTTATGTAGATTTTGGCTTGATTGGTACAGACGAAGTAACAATAACTGATGACAAGGGACATAGCACAGAGAAGAAAGGTTCCTCAAATGTATACGGAGACAAACTCTTCAACCGTGTAATTTACGGTTTCGGTGCCAAGGTTGGCGTTGAAATTGCCAAGCATTACCAACTAAACCTGTCATATAGCCGTAGCTTCAACAATGTGTTCAATGGAAGTGGTGTCAATGTAAAAGCACAAGACATCCAGTTAGGATTCTCTTATATGTTCTAACTGATAAATATGTAATGTGATGGAATTGAATAAACTCATTCATTCGGTTCTATTTCTGACAGCCGGAACCATTTTAACCTCATGTATCAAGGTGAATGGCTCTGGCTATTCGGATTTATCAGAATCGGAAAAACAGCATGTCAAATCGTGCAAGCTCCCACTTGATTCTGTAAAGAATGATGGAAATCTTTACATGGTTACGGTAAACCAAGTGAATAATTACATTCGAAGCCACAAAGAGGTCATTGTATACGAGTATCTGCCTTTTTGTTCTGGCGAAAATGGAAGACCACCAATGGAAGTAAAGCAGGTTTGCGACAAACGTAATATATATCTTGTCGTAATTTCTTCCGTATATGACGATATTTTCCCTATACCATTAAGTAATACTTTCCCTTTATTCGTCATCGACAACAATGCGTATCATACAGACAACTATCAGACTTTTGGCGAGCTATTCTACAAGAATCTGACTGGTAGCGATAGTGAAGATAGAAAAGTTAACTCCTTCCATTATTTTCGTAATGGGAAATATGTATGTAGTTACGAATCAATATAGTTGAATTTGGATTATGAGAAAATTTATTATATTTACAGTAATGCTAGTAGCTACAATAAGTGCATTTGCGCAAAAGAAAGTACGTAATGTATCTATAGAGTTGCTTGGCGCTCAAAACACGGTGGGCATAAACTATGACAGCCGTTTTAAAGGTAATTCAGGGGTTGGGTATCGTATTGGCATCGGATTTGGATATGCCGACAATTCAGGATTGTTTTTTGATCAAAACATCAAAGGCGTAGGAGTGCCAGTAGAACTAAATTATTTGTTGGGAAAGAAACATCATAAACTGGAAATTGGTTTTGGCACGAACCTTGGTATATATCATGTCAAGGAAACGACATGGTACTATTATCAACCCGTTCCGCCAGAAACAGAAGGGCATGACGAACAGTACACATCAACAAGCAATCGTTTGGGTTATTTCATATTTGGCGATATTGGCTACCGCTACCAGCGTGACAATGGATTCATGTTCCGTGTCGGAATCTCGCCTTCCTTCAATATTGGCGACAAATACGGACTTAACAAATCTGCATTTTATCCGTATTTAGG
>CAVCGK010000008.1:0-75142 GCA_963601795.1 bacterium
ACACCATTGCAGTTCATAACGGTAACAAATTTATCCCTGTTTACGTTACAGAGAATATGGTAGGTCACAAGCTCGGTGAGTTCGCACCTACACGTCGCTTCGGTGGTCACTCTGGTAATAGAAAATAAACAGGCTAAATCCATTTAAACAAAGATTACAATAATGGGAGCAAGAAAAAAGATAGCTGCCGACGCTAGAAAGGCAGCACTGAAGACACAGTACTTCGCAAAGCTTAACGGAGTACCTTCTTCTCCTCGTAAAATGCGCTACGTTGTAGACATGATACGTGGTATGGAGGTTAACCGTGCTTTGGGTGTACTCCGTTTCTCTAAGAAGCAGGCTGCTAAGGACGTGGAGAAGCTTCTCCGCTCTGCAATCGCAAACTGGGAAACAAAGACTGACCGCAAGGTAGAAGATGTTACACTCTATATTTCCAAGGTGTTCGTTGACGAAGGCGTAACAATGAAGCGCATGCGTCCTGCACCACAGGGTCGCGGATACAGAATCCGCAAGCGTAGTAACCACGTGACACTGTTTGTTGACGCTAAATCTAATGACGAAATTTAAAAAGTATGGGACAGAAAGTTAATCCAATAGCAAACCGACTTGGCATTATCCGTGGTTGGGATTCTAACTGGTTCGGTGGTAAGAGCTTCGGTGAGAATCTTGTTGAAGACAAGAAGATCCGTAAGTATCTTAATGAGCGTCTCGCCAATGCTAGCGTTGCTCGTATTGTCATTGAGCGCACACTCAAACTCGTTACAATCACTATTTGCACTTCAAGACCTGGTATCGTCATAGGAAAGGGTGGTCAGGATGTCGACAAACTGAAGGAAGAGCTGAAGAAGCTTTACAAGAAGGATATCCAGATCAACATCTTCGAAATCAAGAAGCCTGAACTCGATGCAACTATCGTTGGTACAAACATCGCTCGCCAGGTGGAAGGAAAGATCTCTTACCGTCGTGCCATCAAAATGGCTATCCAGAACACAATGCGTGCTGGTGCAGAGGGTATCAAGATTCAAATCTGTGGTCGTCTGAACGGCGCCGAGATGGCTCGTAAGGAAATGTACAAGGAAGGACGTACTCCTCTCCATACATTCCGTGCTGATATAGATTATTGCCAGACTGAGGCTCTTACAAAGGTAGGTCTCCTCGGTATAAAGGTATGGATCTGCCGTGGTGAGGTTTACGGCAAGCGTGAACTCTCTCCAAACTTCACTCAGGAGAAGCAGAGCTCAGACCGTGGCAACAACCGTTCTGGCCGTGGTGGTAACCGCAGAAGAAACAATAACCGTTAAAAAAGAAAGTTATCATGTTACAGCCAAAAAGAGTAAAATATAGAAGACCTCAAGATGGTCGCGGCAATAAAGGTAATGCACACAGAGGCACAGAGCTTGCTTTCGGTTCTTTCGGTATCAAGACTCTCGATGCAAAGTGGATCGACAGCCGTCAGATTGAGGCAGCTCGTGTAGCCATCAACCGTTATATGAACCGTGAAGGTCAGGTTTGGATCCGTATTTTCCCTGACAAACCAATCACTCGTAAGCCTGCTGACGTCCGAATGGGTAAAGGTAAGGGTGATGTTGCAGGATGGGTTGCTCCTGTTACTCCAGGTAGAATCCTGTTCGAGGTAGAGGGTGTTCCTTTCGATGTTGCTAAGGAAGCACTTCGTCTTGGCGCACAGAAGCTGCCTGTAAAGACAAAGTTTATTGTTAGACGTGATTACGATAAAAACGCATAAGTTATGAAGAGTAAAGAAGTAAAAGAACTCGAGACCAAGGACTTGGTTGAGAAGATTGAGAATGCGCAGGAGAGTCTTCACAATATGAAACTGACACATTCTGTTTCTCCGCTCGAAAATCCATCAACGATTAAGGCTATGCGTCGTGATATCGCACGTATGAAGACAGAACTCCGTCAAAGAGAACTTAACAAATAACAATGGTCCAGATGGAAGAAAGAAATTTAAGAAAAGTTAGACAGGGTGTTGTTATCAGCAACAAGATGGACAAGTCCATTGTTATTGCAGCAAAATTCAAGGAGAAGCACCCTATTTATGGTAAGTTCGTTCAGAAGACGAAGAAGTACCATGCTCATGATGAGAATAACGAGGCTAATGTAGGCGATACAGTGCTCATCATGGAGACACGTCCTCTCTCAAAGACAAAGAGATGGAGATTAGTTAACATAATCGAAAAAGCTAAGTAATTATGATACAGGCAGAATCAAGACTTACAGTTTGTGATAACAGCGGTGCTCGTGAGGCACTGTGTATCCGAGTGCTTGGCGGTACAAAGCGCCGCTATGCAAGTGTTGGTGATGTGATCGTTGTTGCTATCAAGAACGCCATACCGACAAGTGATGTTAAGAAGGGTGCAGTATCAAAGGCTTTGATAGTTCGTACAAAGAAGGAAATTCGTCGTGCTGACGGTTCGTATATCCGCTTCGATGACAACGCTTGCGTTCTTCTGAACAATGCTGGCGAACTCCGCGGTAGCCGTATCTTCGGTCCTGTTGCTCGTGAGCTGCGTGCTGTCAACATGAAGGTCGTTTCTTTGGCACCTGAGGTTCTTTAATTAAAATAGAGTTAAAGTAATGGCAAAAATACATATCAGAAAAGGCGACACCGTAGTTGTTCTCTCAGGTGAGGACAAGGGTAAGCAGGGCAAGGTGTTGAAAGTTCTTGTTGACAAGGACAGAGCCATCGTTGAAGGTGTAAACCTCGTATCTAAGAGTACAAAACCTTCTGCAAAGCATCCTCAGGGCGGTATCATCAAGCAAGAGGCAGCTATCCACGTTTCTAATTTGAGTTTAATTGATCCAAAGAGTGGCAAGCCTACTCGCGTGTCTATCCAGCACGAGGGCAAGAATGTCATCAGGGTTGCTAAAAAGTCAGGGGAGGTTATCAAATAATGAATACAGCACAGTTAAAAAATGTCTACAAGGACACTATAGTTCCTGAATTGCAGAAGCAGTTCAACTATTCTTCTGCTATGCAGATACCTGTACTGAAGAAGATCGTTATCAACATGGGTCTCGGTGACGCAACACAGGATAAGAAGATTATCGACGTTGCTATCAACGAAATCTCTACCATCTCTGGTCAGAAGGCAGTTGCGACTTACTCAAGAAAGGATATCGCTAACTTTAAGCTTCGTAAGAAGATGCCTATCGGCGTTATGGTTACTCTCCGTCGTGAGCGTATGTATGAGTTCCTTGAGAAGCTGATTCGTGTGTCTCTTCCACGTATCCGCGACTTCAAGGGTATCTCTACAAACCTCGATGGTCATGGAAACTATACACTGGGTATTACTGAGCAGATCATCTTCCCTGAAATCAACATCGATTCTATCGACCGTATTCAGGGTATGAACATCACTTTCGTTACATCTGCTACAACAGATGAGGAGGGCTTCGCACTCCTGAAAGCATTCGGTCTGCCATTCAAGAACATTCATAACGATTAAGACATATGGCAAAAGAATCAATGAAAGCCCGCGAGGTAAAGCGTGCAAAGCTCGTTGCGCGCTATGCTGAGAAACGTGCTGCATTAAAGAAGATCATTGCAACTACAGAGGATTCTGCTGAAGCTTACGAGGCTGCTCGTAAACTTCAGGCAATCCCTAAGAATGCAAACCCAATCCGTCTTCACAACCGTTGCATGATTACCGGACGTCCAAAGGGTTATATCCGTCAGTTCGGTATCTCACGTATCCAGTTCCGCGAGATGGCTTCAGCAGGTTTGATTCCTGGAGTAAAGAAAGCAAGTTGGTAATTAATACCACATATTTATTGTTTAATATTGTCGGGGTAGGCCCGATTAATTAAAATCATTTTTATGACAGATCCAATAGCAGATTATCTGACCAGACTCAGAAATGCAATTTCTGCACACCACCGTGTAGTGGAAATTCCTGCGTCTAACATGAAGAAGGACATTACAAAGATCCTCTTCGAGAAAGGCTACATCCTTAACTACAAGTTCGTAGAGGATGGCCCTCAGGGTTCAATCAAAGTTGCCCTCAAGTGGAATCCTTCCACAAAGGAAAACGCTATCAAGTGTTTGAAGCGTGTGTCTACACCAGGTTTGCGTAAGTATACTGGTTATAAGGACATGCCGAGAGTTATTAACGGACTGGGTATCGCAATCCTGTCTACATCTAAAGGTGTCATGACTGACAAGGAAGCAGCTGATCTTAAGATCGGTGGTGAGGTTCTTTGTTTCGTTTATTAATAGGAGGATTAGTGTATGTCAAGAATAGGAAAATTGCCAATCAACATACCTGCTGGCGTAACCGTTGACTATAAGAATGGTGTTGTTAGCGTTAAAGGTCCTAAAGGCGAAATGTCTCAGAAGGTAGACGCTTCTATTAAAGTAAACATCGCAGATAACCAGATAACTTTCGAGGTTGACGAGAACAGCCCTGTAAACTACAAGCAGAAGGATGCATTCCATGGTCTTTACCGTTCATTGGTAAACAACATGGTTGTAGGTGTTAGCGAGGGTTACAAGAAGGTTCTTGAGTTGGTCGGTGTAGGTTATCGTGTATCTAATCAAGGTAATATCATCGAGCTTTCTTTGGGTTATACTCACCCAATATTCCTTCAGCTTCCACCTGAGGTGAAAGTGGAGACCAAGTCTGAGCGTAACCAGAATCCTCTGATTATGTTGGAGTCTTGCGACAAGCAGCTGATAGGTCTTATATGTGCAAAAATTCGTTCTTTCCGTATGCCGGAGCCATATAAAGGTAAGGGTGTTCTCTTCCAGGGTGAGGTTATTCGTAGAAAGTCTGGTAAGTCAGCATCAGCTAAGTAACTTTAATTTTTTACGATTATGACAACAAAGAAAGTAGAAAGACGAATTAAGATAAAATTCCGTATCCGTAAGAGAGTGAATGGCACCGCACAGCGTCCTCGTCTTTGCGTGTTCCGCTCTAACAAGCAGATTTATGCTCAGGTTATTGATGACCTCGCTGGCAAGACTCTTGCAAGCGCTTCATCTCTCGGACTTGAGGCTATGCCTAAGAAGGAACAGGCTGCTAAAGTTGGTGAGCTCGTAGCTGCCAACGCTACTGCAGCAGGTATCACATCAGTTGTATTTGACCGTAATGGTTATCTTTACCACGGCCGTGTAAAGGAGCTCGCTGAAGGTGCTCGTAAAGGCGGTCTTAATTTTTAAGCGATTATGGCAGTGAATAAAGTAAAAGTTAACAGTGACGTAGAATTGAAGGATCGTCTCGTTGCTATCAACCGTGTGACAAAGGTAACCAAGGGTGGTCGTACATTCACTTTTGCAGCGATTGTAGTTGTAGGTGATGGTAACGGTACTATCGGTTATGGTCTTGGTAAGGCCGGTGAAGTAACAGCTGCTATAGCTAAGGGTGTAGAGGCTGCTAAGAAGAATCTTGTAAAGGTTCCTGTAATCAAGGGTACTATTCCTCATGAGATCGAGGCTCACTTCGACGGAGCTCGCGTATTCATGAGACCAGCTGCAGCCGGTACTGGTCTTGTAGCCGGTGGTGCTATGCGTGCTGTGCTTGAGAGCGTAGGTGTTCAGAACATCCTTTGTAAGTCAAAGGGTTCTTCTAACCCTCACAACCTCGTTAAGGCAACAATCTTGGCTCTTAGCCAGATTCGTGACGCTTACACTATTGCAGGTGCTCGCGGTATCAGTATGAACAAAGTGTTTAACGGATAATTAGGAGAATCAATATGGCAACAGTAAAAGTACAACAGATAAAGAGTAAGATAGGCGCTCCCAAGGATCAGAAGGCAACTCTTCTCGCACTTGGTCTGCACAAGATTTCTCAGGTTGTAGAAGTTGAGGATACTCCTTCTAACCGTGGCATGATCCGTAAGGTTCATCACCTTGTTAAAGTAGTTGATTAATTTACAAACAGAAGCAATTATGAAATTAAATAATTTGACACCAGCTGCCGGCTCAACACACTCTCGTCGCCGTATCGGTAGAGGACCTGGTTCTGGCCTCGGTGGCACTTCAACTCGTGGTCACAAGGGTGCAAAAGCTCGTTCTGGTTATTCAAGAAAGATTGGTTTCGAAGGTGGTCAGATGCCACTTCAGCGTAGAATTCCGAAGGGTGGTTTCAAGAATATCAACCACAAGGAGTATCTCGCTGTGAACCTCTCTACTCTTCAGAAGATTGCTGAGAAGTATCAGTTCTCTAAGATTGGAATTGCAGAACTCGTTACTGCTGGTTTGACAAACGGCAGAGAGCTCGTTAAGATTCTTGCCAACGGTGAAATCACTGTAAAGGTTGATGTAGAGGCTAATGCATTCTCTAAGAAAGCTGAAGAGGCTATCAAGGCAGTTGGAGGTAACGTAACTACTATCTAAAAATAGATAAATGAAAAAGTTTTTTGAGACACTAAAGAACTGTTGGAAGGTGGAGGATTTGCGTCAGCGACTCCTCATCACCATCCTGTTTGTAGCGATTTACCGTTTCGGGTCTTTCGTTGTACTGCCAGGTATCAACCCTGCCCAGTTGGGAAAACTTCAGTCGCAGACAGCAGGCGGACTTATGTCTTTGCTTGACATGTTCTCTGGTGGTGCATTTTCCAATGCGTCTATCTTCGCACTTGGTATTATGCCTTATATCTCAGCTTCAATTGTCATGCAGCTCCTTGCTATGGCTGTACCTTATTTCCAGAAGATGCAGCGCGAGGGCGAAAGCGGACGAAAAAGAATCAGTTGGTATACTCGCTGGTTGACAGTGGCTATACTACTGTTCCAGGCTCCTTCTTATCTCGTGCATCTGAAGTATCAGGCTGCAGGAGCGTTGGCGTCTGGTATATCTTGGACAGCATTCATGGTTCCGGCTAGCATTATGCTTGCTGCCGGTTCCATGTTCATTCTTTGGCTTGGTGAGCGTATCACCGACAAGGGTGTCGGTAATGGTGTGTCAATGATAATCATGATTGGTATCATTGCACGTCTTCCCGAAGCTTTCGTTCAGGAGTTCAGTTCGCGCTTGACAGCTATTTCCGGTGGTGGTGTAGTGATGTTCATTGCAGAAATACTCATTTTGTATGCTGTTGTGTGTGCTGCTATCATCTTGACACAGGGTACACGTAAGGTGCCTGTACAGTATGCTAAGCGTATTGTCAACGGTCAGCAGATGGGTGGTGCCCGTCAGTATATACCTTTGAAGTTGTTCGCTGCAAATGTGATGCCTATCATCTTTGCTCAGGCTTTGATGTTCGTGCCATTGGCTATTGTTCAGTTTAATTCTGATAGTTCTTCTACCTTCCTCCATTCTCTTATGGATAACCGTAGCTTGCCTTATAATATTATATATGTGATACTGATTATAGCTTTCACATATTTCTATACGGCTATTACTATGAATCCTACACAGATGGCTGAGGATATGAAGCGAAATAACGGATTTATTCCTGGAATTAAGCCTGGAAAAGATACTGCAGAGTATATCGACGCTATCATGTCGCGTATTACTTTGCCTGGTTCTCTTTTCATCGCGTTCATCGCAATCATGCCAGCACTTGCCGGACTGCTGAATATTCAGCAAGGATTCTCACAGTTCTTTGGTGGTACATCTCTTCTCATTCTTGTTGGTGTAGTTATTGATACTCTCCAGCAGGTAGAGAGTCATCTGATGATGCGTCATTATGATGGACTGCTCAATGCAGGTCATACTCGTGGCGGAAATGTATCAGCCTATTAATTTAGATTAGTATTGTCCTTATGGCAATCTATCTGAAGACTGAAGATGAAATTGATCTCATGCGTAGGGCAAACCGACTTGTCGGTGAGACTCTTGCTGAGATAGGAAAGAATATCAAACCTGGAGTGTCGACTCTCCAACTTGACAAGATTGCCGAGGAGTTCATTAGAGATAATGGTGCGATACCTACCTTTAAGAATTTCCCCAATCCTTTTGGAGAGCCTTTCCCTGCCAGCATCTGCACATCAGTTAATGGTGTTGTAGTTCACGGAATACCGAGTGATAAAGTCATCCTGAAGGATGGCGATATCATCTCGGTTGATTGTGGAACGCTTCTTGATGGTTTTAATGGTGATAGCGCCTACACTTTTTGTGTTGGAGATGTCCCTGCAGAGGTAAAGAAGTTGCTTGAAGTAACTAAAGAGTCTTTGTATAAAGCCATTGATGTAGCAAAGCATGGTGCTCATGTTGGTGACATTGGTTGCACAGTGCAAGATTATTGCCAATCTTTTGGTTATGGCGTTGTCAGGGAACTGACAGGTCACGGGATAGGCAAGGAAATGCACGAAGAACCAGCTGTTCCCAATTATGGTAGAAAGGGACATGGTGTGATGCTAAAGGAAGGAATGTGCATTGCCATAGAACCAATGATAACGCTTGGTGACCGTCGTATAGGACTACTTCCTGACAAGTGGAGCATAGTCACAAGAGACGGAAAGGCATCTGCTCATTTTGAGCATACCATCGTGATAAGAAAAGGACATTCAGAGATTTTATCTTCTTTTGAAGGAATAGAAAGTTAGTAAAGGTAACACATATAATATGTCAAAACAATCTGCAATTGAGCAAGACGGAGTTATTGTAGAGGCATTGTCCAATGCAATGTTCCGCGTAGAACTTGAGAATGGCTGTCCTATAACAGCACATATATCGGGAAAGATGCGTATGCACTACATAAAGATTCTTCCCGGTGACAAAGTGAAGGTTGAGATGAGTCCCTATGATTTGACAAAAGGACGAATCGTTTTCAGATACAAATAAGCTACATATAAAACATATGAAGACAAGAACATCATTAAAGAAGCGCACTCCTGACTGCAAGATCGTTCGTCGTAAGGGTCGCCTTTTCGTTATCAACAAGAAGAACCCTAAGTTCAAGACTCGTCAGGGTTAATTCTTTTAATTTTGGTTAAAAGTTAAAAGTAAAAGGTTAAAAGGTTGGACGCTAATTCATTGAAGTTCGACTTTGTAGGATTATTTGTGTAATTTTGCAATTCGGATTTAATGAGGGGCTTCCCCTTTAAGTTATTAATTATTTATTCTTTATTCATTTAAACAATGGCAATAAGAATTGTTGGAGTAGATTTGCCCCAGAATAAGCGTGGCGAAATCGCATTGACTTATATCTATGGTATAGGTCGAAGTAGTTCAGCAAAGATATTGGACAAGGCCGGCGTGAGCCGTGACTTGAAAGTCAGCGAGTGGTCTGACGATCAGGCAGCCAAGATCCGTGAAATTATCAGCGCTGAATTCAAAGTAGAAGGTGATCTCCGTTCTGAGATCCAGTTGAACATCAAGCGACTGATGGACATTGGTTGCTACCGTGGAGTTCGTCATCGTAACGGTCTTCCTGTACGTGGTCAGAGCACAAAGAACAATGCCCGTACACGTAAGGGTAAGAAGAAGACTGTTGCTAACAAGAAGAAGGCTACAAAGTAATTTGAAAGGGATTAATTATGGCAAAGAAAACAGTCACTAAGAAAAGAAATGTAAAGGTTGATGCTATTGGACAGCTTCATGTTCATAGTTCATTCAACAATATCATTGTGTCTTTAGCGAACAGTGAAGGTCAGGTTATCTCTTGGTCTTCTGCAGGTAAGATGGGCTTCCGTGGTTCTAAGAAGAATACTCCTTACGCTGCTCAGATGGCAGCAGAGGATTGTGCAAAGGTAGCTTATGATCTCGGTCTGCGCAAAGTTAAGGCTTATGTTAAAGGTCCAGGTAACGGACGTGAGTCTGCTATCCGTGGCGTACACGGCTCAGGTATTGAGGTAATCGAAATCGTTGACGTTACTCCACTGCCACACAATGGTTGCCGTCCTCCAAAGCGTCGTAAGGTATAAGTCAAGAACTGAATTTTAAATTAAATAAATAAGCTAAGAATATGGCTAGATATACAGGTCCGAAATCAAGAATCGACCGTAGGTTTGGTGAAGCAATCCTCGGTAAGGAAAAAGTTTTGTCCAAGAGAAACTTCGCTCCTGGACAGCATGGCAACAACCGTCGTCGCAAGATGTCTGAGTATGCTGTCATGTTGGCAGAGAAGCAGAAAGCTAAGTACACTTATGGTGTTCTTGAGCGTCAGTTCCGTAACATGTTTGAGAAGGCTGCTACAGCAGAAGGTATTACTGGTGAAGTACTCCTTCAGGAACTCGAGAGCCGTCTTGACAATGTTGTATACCGTCTCGGAATAGCTCCTACTCGTCGTGCTGCACGTCAGTTGGTAGGTCACCGTCACATCACTGTTGATGGTAATGTAGTAAACATTCCTTCTTACAACGTTAAGCCAGGTCAGATTGTAGCTGTTCGTGAGAAGTCAAAGTCACTTGAGGTTATTGAGAATGCTCTTGCAGGTTTCAATCACAGCAAGTACCCATGGATCGAGTGGGATGATAATTCAAAGTCAGGAAAGTTCCTCCACAAGCCAGAGCGTGCTGACATTCCTGAGAATATCAAAGAGCAGTTAATCGTTGAGTTGTACTCTAAATAATCATTAAGTTAATGGCGATATTAGCATTTCAAAAACCTGACAAAGTATTGATGTTGGATGCTACCGACAAGTACGGAAAGTTTGAATTCCGTCCGTTGGAGCCTGGCTTCGGTGTTACCATTGGTAATGCACTGCGCCGTATCCTTCTTTCATCGCTTGAGGGTTATGCCATCAACACAGTACGCATTGCTGGTGTTGAGCATGAATTCTCCTCAGTTCCCGGTGTTAAGGAGGATGTCACTAACATCATCTTGAATTTGAAACAAGTAAGATTCAAGCAAGTAGTAGAAGAATTCGAGAATGAGAAAGTTAGTATCACTGTAGAGAACTCCACAGAGTTTAAGGCAGGTGATATCAGTAAGTATCTGACTGGATTTGAAGTGTTAAACCCAGAACTGGTGATTTGTCATTTAGATGCCAAAGCTTCAATGCAGATAGAGCTCACTATCAACAAGGGTCGTGGCTATGTGCCATCTGACGAAAACCGTGAGTACTGCACTGATGTAACTGTTCTCCCAATAGATTCAATTTATACCCCAATCCGTAATGTCAAGTATGCTGTTGAACCTTATCGTGTTGAGCAGAAGACAGACTATGACAAGCTCATTCTTGAGGTGTCAACGGATGGTTCCATTCACCCAAAGGATGCGTTGAAGGAAGCAGCCAAGATTCTTATTCATCATTTCATGCTGTTCTCTGACGAGAAGATTTCTCTTGAAAACACAGAGCAGGATGTTAATGAGGAATTCGATGAAGAGGTTCTCCACATGCGTCAGCTCCTCAAGTCTAAGCTCGTTGAGATGAACCTCAGCGTGAGAGCTTTGAACTGCTTGAAGGCTGCAGATGTAGAGACACTTGGCGACTTGGTACAGTACAACAAGACTGACTTGCTTAAATTCCGTAACTTTGGTAAGAAATCGCTTTCAGAGCTTGATGATTTGCTCGAGAGTCTGAATCTTTCGTTTGGAACTGATATTTCAAAGTACAAACTGGACAAGGAATAATTTGTCCACAATAAAGAAAAAACAAAAATGAGACATAACAAGAAATTCAACCATCTGGGTCGTACTGCATCTCATCGTGATGCTATGCTTGCAAACATGGCTATCTCCCTGATTATGCACAAAAGAATCACTACGACTCTCGCAAAGGCTAAGGCTCTCAAGAAGTATGTTGAGCCACTGATTACACGTTCTAAGGACGATACAACCAACTCACGTCGTGTTGTATTCCGTTATCTGCAGAGCAAGGAAGCTGTTACAGAACTTTACAAGACTATCGCTCCTGCTGTAGCTGACCGTCCAGGTGGTTACACACGTGTTATCAAGCTTGGTCTTCGTCAGGGTGATGCTGCTCCAATCGCTTTCATCGAGCTCGTTGACTTCGATGAGAACATGGCTAAGGCTCCTAAGGCAGCTAAGAAGACTCGTCGTTCACGCAAGTCTGCAGCTAAGGCTGAGGAGACAGTTGCTGAAGCAGAAACACCTGCTACTGAAGCAAAAGAGGCTGAATAATTCATTAAGTCACAATAGAAGTGAGGGATGTCCTTTTGGGTATCCCTCATTTTCGTTAGTAGGATATCGTATAATATAATGAAACAATTGATTATTATGGGCATCATTACAATGCTAAGTAGCCTGTTGTCTTGTCAGGCTCAAAACAAAGGATATAAGAGTCTTTCGGTTGAGGATTACGAAAGAGCTATAGCGGATACAACTATTGTGCGTCTTGATGTACGGTCTGCCGAGGAATTTGACGAAGGTCACATCCCTGGTGCAATTAATATAGATGTATTGAAGGCGGACTTTGAGCAGAAGGCTATTGTTACACTTTCCAAAGATAAGCTCATCGCTATCAATTGCCGTAGCGGTAAGCGGAGCAAGACTGCCGCAGAGATACTGGTTAAGAATGGTTATAAAGTAATAGAACTCGATAAAGGCTTTATTGGTTGGCAAGAAGCTGGCAAGGAAGTAGTGAAAGAGTAAAACAAGATTGTCCCCCCCCCCCAGCAGTCTCTTGACAGGTTAACGACAACAAGGCTGACACAGTTCAGTTGACGTACCCCCCCACTAAAATTAAAACGAGCAGAAGAAAGGTTTTGTTACTTTTCTTCTGCTCGTTTTTTTATTATTCAGACTGCTGACGGTATTTTCGTCTTTCTTCTGACTACAGTCGATGCGTTTGCCTTTATTCAGGCTAAAGGCAAAGCGTTATTCACAATCGTAATTGTAGTCTGCCGTTCCGTCAGTATTCTGTGGCCATCCTGGGTTCTGATAGATGATACTGTTGGCTGTGACACCACCGCCTGTGATGAGGAACTCGCTGATAGGAATTGGTTCCAAGTAGTGCTGCTTTGGGAATGTGTAGCCACCATATGCCACTGATGTGGAACTAATCTGCAGTGGTCGTACATATTTCGATACGCTGCTCTGTGAAATCAGTTCCTCAGAACGCTGGCTTGCGCTATACATATTGTACATCTCGTCCCACAAATTGAAACCCTCAGGCTGATAGTCCACCATGTTGTCAAGACTGCGCCAACGCTTCAGGTCATCAAGACGAAGACCCTCGGCAATGAGTTCGCAGCGACGCTCGCGACGTATGCTATAGAGAGTAGCATCCACAGTGTTGCCATGAGAGTAAACTCCGAGGTCATTCTCCTGCGTTACGTCAGTGGCATCAATAGTCTTCTGATAATCCTCGCTAATGCCTGCACGCTTGCGAAGAGCACGCCAGTAAGTGTCGCACTTACCGTCCAACTGTCCGTGGCGCTCATAGTAAGCTTCTATGTAGTCGAGATAACACTCGCCAGCACGCAGAATAGGCACTGCTGTAGTACACTTATATTGCTCCTGTTGCTTAGAGTCACTGCTGCACCATTTCTGCAGTTCATAACCCGTGGTAGCCTTCTCACGACCACTGTTGTAGATGGCAGGACGATGATAGTAAACAGTGTCATTTACATATTTGCCGTTCTCCTCACGAGTGTTTATGATAGAGCCTGCGGCACGCACCGAACCAGTGAGGCGAGGGTCACGGTTTTGGAACTCGTAATAACTGATTACATCACCCTGATAGCCCGAACCGTTGGCATAGATAGGCAGACCGCTCGTCATGAGGAAAGTGTTGACAAGGGCACGTGTGGCATTACATCCGCCACCATTCTTCAGATAAGCCGAGCAACTGTGCGCCAAGACACCGTTCTGATAGTAGCGGGCAAGTATCACCTCATCGTTGTCGCCGAAAGCGTTGTCGGAAACAAACATGCCCTGATAGTCGGCATCCAGTTGTCTTGCGTCAGCCACCTGCTGTGATGCACTTATAGCCTCGTCGAGGAAGAAGTTTACCTCAGCCTCTGCCGAACCCGCCTTGAATGAGAATTCAGGCCATGTCTTGCTACCAGGCCATTTGCTGTTGCCCGGTACGAAACATGTGCCAGCATGATATTTTTCCCATGTTCCTTCATAGAGAGCCACGCGAGCCTTCAGAGCCAGAGCAGCATCACGGCAGATGCGTCCTGTCTCGGGAGCCTTTGCCTGAAGATATGTAGTGGCAGTGTCGAGATTGCTGAGGATAAATCGTGCCACCTCATTGCGAGGGTCACGCTTGCTCCTTACTGTCAGCACCGACTGGTCATCGGGCATCATCTCTGTGACGATAGGCACATCACCGAAATTACGAAGCAGACGGAAATAGTCGTATGCACGCAGGAAATATGCCTCGCCGAGATAATGCTTCTGCATGGCATCGCTCTCGTTCAATATGCCTGCCTCCATATTTGAGCGAGTCTTGTTTATAAAGTAGTTTATGGAGCGAAGATTAGAGAAATTCCATTCCGAACTTGCTATCTGCACCGTCTTCTTGTCACCCTTGTAGAAAAGTGACTGGGCAGAAGAGGCACACTGGTTGTCGCTCGTCACATCCTCGGAATAGAGACCTCCCCACAGTTCGTTGTTCTTAGGCAAAATGCTGTAGAGGTCATTGACAAACATCTTCAGATCATCAGCAGTTCTGAAGTATGTCGTCTCGTTACCGAAGTCAAGCGGCTCACGCTCCAAAAAGCTGTTGCATGATGCAAGAAGCATGGCAGAAGCCGCTACGCATAGATATTTTATCTTTTTCATCTTTAAGTTTCGTTTGATGAGTTCAATATATAGATATATAAAGGTCATTAGAACGTTATCTCGATACCAGCCGAGAAGGTGCGATACTGTGGATAAGTCTTACCAGCACCATATTCATCCGAGTTGCTTCCTATAGCTTCAGGATCAAAGATGCGCAGTTTCGTCCATGTCAGCAGGTTCTCGCCTGAGAAGTAGATGCGTCCCTTCTTTATCCACTTCGACAGCTTGGTGTTCTGTGGCAAGTTGAAACCTATCTGCAGGTTCTTCAGTCGGAGATAGCTTGCATCCTGGAGGAAGCGGTCACAAGTCTGGATATTGTTCTGGTCTATACGCAGACGACCATAGTAAGAGTCGAGGTTTGCACCGAGAGTTGAACCCGCATAGCGGAAGTAGTCCAGGTGGTCTGTGTAGAGCGAACGTTGCCATTCGCGGGCAAAACCGAAGAATGTGGCACTGCCGCTGAAGAAGAAGTCGCGCTTGCCGATGCCCTGGAAGAATGCACGCACGTCAATCCATTTCCACTGAGCTGTGAGAGTGAAACTGTAGGCATAGTGAGGTGTAGTGTTACCTATCACCTTCAGGTCACCATGGTCGTCGAGAGTCTCGCTTCCCTTGTCTACCTTTCCGTCGTTGTTGAGGTCGCGATACATCAAGTCACCACCTCCCCACTTGTCGCCGATGGCGCTCTGCGAGTGCTTTGACAGATATTCATACATCTCGGCGTCACTCTTTGCGATGCCCACTACCTCGTAGCCCCAGATGTCGCCATACTTCTTGCCTTCATACCATCCGCTGATTTTGTTGTCAGGCGAGTCATACTTTGTGATAAGTGTGTTATAGTCGCTCAGCGTAGCTGATATGCTGTAACTGAAGTCCTTGCCGATGCGGTCGCGCCAGCCAATCTCTATTTCCCAACCGCGAGTACGCATCTCAGCATTGTTGGTCTTCGGAGCACTTGCGCCATAGAGAGCGCTAAGAGCGTTGGCAGGTCCCACCATGTCCTTTGTGGTGCGCTGATAGTAGTCAAACGATCCAGTCAGTCTGTTGTTGAGGAATCCCCAGTCCACACCAAGACCGATGTTCTCTATGCGCTCCCATGTCAGCGACACAGAGTAAGGGTCATACATAGGAAGCGTTGTAGCCTGCTTGCCGTCGAGCATCAGTTTGCCTGGATAGGTGTTCATCTGCTGATAGTAAGGATAGAAAGAAGTGGTGTTCTGGTTACCCAGAGTGGCATAAGAAGCACGCACCTTGAGATATTCAAATCCAGCCTTTGCTATAGGCTTCCAGAATGGTTCCTCTGCGATGTTCCATCCCAAGGAAACCGATGGGAAATAGCCCCAACGCTGGTTTGTAGGGAATCGTGATGCACCGTCGGCACGGAGATTTGCCTCCACCATATAGCGGTTAGCATAGTTGTAGTTCACACGACCGAAGAAACCGAGCGAAGCCCACTCACCGTTCTTGAATGAAGAGAGCGTAGTGTTGCCTGCACCCTCACCGAGGTCAGCGTCAGTAGTGGCGAAGCGGTCTATCTTGCGGTGATAGTATTCGCTCTGCTCACCGAGCAGGAATGTGAAGTTGTGCTCGCGTCCCAGTTTCAGGTTGTAGTCAGTATATATGTTCGTACTGAAATAGTCGATGCGAGTTGTGGCATTCTCATGATAAGTCTCGCCAGCGGCAGGCTGCACAGAGAATGTGCCGTCACTGTTTATGGTGTGCTTTGCACTCACTCCCTCCAGCACGAGGATGTTCTCTGGTTCACCACTTGGTTTGTGTACTATCACAGGCAGGAAGTCGCGCGAGTAAGGATTCTTCTCTATGCGGCTATTCAGTTCAGCGTGCAGTTTCCAGTCCTTTATCGGTTCTATCACGATGTTTGCCTGATTATATAGCTGGCGTGTCTTTGTGTCCTGGCGTCCGCCGTTGAGCATTGACGGTATGAGCGACTCACCCGAATATTCACCGTTAGGCAGAATCGTTGTAGCCAAAGGTGCGCGACGTCCGAGGTTATGATAGAACAAGCTGTTGAGAGCCGACGGTTTGTCGTTGTCGATGTCTATGTAGCGTGTAGACCAGTTCACTGTCAACCACTTGGTAAACTTATATCCCAACTTTCCGTTGAAAGTCAAGCGTCTGTATGTCTCGTCAGCATAATTGAAAAGACCTGTCTGACCCATGTAGTTGGCAGAAGCATAGTATGTGAGACCCTTGTATCCGCCGTCGAAAGTCACATTGTGTTCCTGCGATGTGGTGTGGTTCTTCAGATAAGTGTCATACCAGTTGGTATTGCCAAATGCCATCTGATTCGATTTCCACTTGTCATCATTCTCATAAGCCTCAGTGCCGTAAGCCAGTTCACCACGCTGGTAAGCCAAAATCTTGTTCAACTGCGACTTGCCGAAAGGTGCCGTACCACCAGTATTTGTGTAGGCATCGTTCACCATCAAAGCGAAGGTGTAGCTGTCCACAGGGTTAGGCACACTGATAGGCTGCTTCACGTTCACGTTGCCACGATAGTTGACGCTGAATCCCTTCTTACCGCTCTTTGTGGTGACAAGGATTACACCGAAAGGCGCACGCGAACCGTAGATGGAAGCCGAAGCACCATCCTTCAGCACCGAAATGTTCTCTATATCGTTAGGGTTGATGGTCGAAAGGTCGCCCTCCATGCCGTCGATGAGCACCAATGGCGAAGAACTTGAACCCTCACCGATAGAACCGATACCGCGGATGTTGATGTTCATCTCTGTGCCCAGTCCACCACCGGCATCATTAGAGATGTTAAGACCTGCTATCGTACCCTGCAGACCCTGCACGGCATTTGTGATAGGACGGTCAGTAAGCACATCACTACCGATAGTCTTCACAGCACCCGTGGCATTTATCTTCTTCTGAGTGGCAAAACCCACGATGACTGTCTCCTCCAGCATGTTGGCTATAGGTTTCAGTGTGATGGAGAAATTGCGCTTGCTTCCCACCTTCTGTTCAAACTCTTCATATCCTATGTAGGATATCTGCAACACTGATGAAGCACCAGCCACCGACAACGAGAACTTACCGTCCATGTCTGTGATTGTTGCCGACTTGGAGTCTTTCACGCGCACTGTAGCGGCAGGCACACCCTCGCCGTTCTCGTCTATCACCACACCCGTCACCTTTATTTGGGCGAGAGCAGGCAATGAGAGCAGCACGCAGCATATTATAAGCAAATATTTTTTCATATCTTTATTATAGATTGTCTTGTATGTTTATAAGATCTAATCCCTCTTGTTAGTCTCTCTCTCCGCTCTGATCGAAGCGCAGACGCACCAGCACTGTGCTGTCGTTGGTCATGATGTCCTGCACAGCTGTGACAGAGCGTTTCTTGTTGCGGTTGCGCAGAGTGCGGAAATACACGTAGCCGTCACCGCCGCCCGATGTCGATGTCGTTCCTGTGAGCAGGTTGTAGTTGAAATACCATTGAGCCTTTGTTCCCGGCGACGGCACTGGAGCCTTCCACTGGGCGTTGCTCTTCAGGCGAATGGTGAAGGTGTCGGCAGATGCTGGCAATGCCACCACCTCATATTCACTGAAGCGTGCCGTAGTGTTGCTGTCATACCATGTCGTGTCAGCCTTTATCTGCAGTTTGCCGTCAGATCCTATTACGGGATTACCCTCAGCATCCTTCACCGTGTCGTTCTTTATTGATGAATACTGATACGTGGAGTCTATGGAGCGCAGCAGTTTCAGTTCTGCCGTGAATCCTCCCGTAGAAACAATCTGTGGCTCCACCTCGAGAGTAGACTTCAGACTGAAGTCGCCCGGATTGGTGGCTGCCTCCTTGTCGCATGAGGCTATCGTGAAGCCACCTATTGCGAGCAATGTAAGATAGAAGAGTTTTTTCATATCTTGATGTTATTTTGTTTATATATAGTGTCTTCCTTATTCCTTTATTATAATACTCCTGCTGACAGCCGTCTGTGACTGGCGTTCAGCCTTCACCACATAGGTGCCCTTAGGCAGACCTGCCAACTGCAGTGTGCTTCCGTGCGTGGTGGCAAGAAGCATCCCGTTGGCATTGTAGAGGCTCATGGCGCTGATATTGGCATCCGTAGATGTCACTGTGCGCTGCTGTGCGTCATAGCTGATGCCTTTGTCGGCATTTATTTTCTCTATCGCTGTGGGGTGGTTGATGCTTACCTCTGTCACGAGCGAGTCCACATTGGCATTAAGCGCATACGATGAGTTGCGTGCTATGCAGTAAGGATTGCTCACTGCGACATCGTTGCCCATGTCCCAATAGAAGATACCCTGCAACTTGTTGTCTACCACGTATTTCGAACGCTTGTATACCTGATTTGGCGACATGAAGTAATAGTGCAGGTCACCTGCTGGTGCCTTTCCGTCAAGCGCTTCGTCGTTAGGGTCGAGAGTGCCGTCTGCCATAAGAGTGCGGAAACCTGTTATAGGAGACACTGCCGATTCGCTCGAGTTGTAAGCCTTTGATGTCGTAGTGCTGTATGACAGGTAAATCTTGTCCTTCGGGAAACCGTAGTTTACGAATGCCTTCGACGAACTCTCGAAGTTGTCATAGCTGAAGAATGTCTTCTGAGGACCGTATTGCTGGAAGGTGAATCCGTCTACATTCGACATCTTTCCGGTAGGGAACTGGTATGCACCATAGGCGTGGCATGAGATCATGAAAGTCTTACCCTCGGGCAGCGCCGCACGTATCTCTTCCGCCAGCAGTCCCAGATTGGTCTGTATGCCATCCATCCATTCCAGGTCAAGTTCCACTCCGTCATAAGGTTTCGATAGTTCTGCCAAGTCCTTGGCAAATATCTTGCGGCGCTCCGCACTGCTGATGGTGTTTTGCCAACCAGTGTGGCTTGACACCGAGATGCGTATCTTATAGCCCGAATATCCCTCATAGGCACTCTTCATTATCTTCAGCCACTGATCCTGCGAGTAGCTGTCCCATCCGGGATTCTCTGCATCGTCATAGGTATAGAAAGCCTGTCCCTTGTTCACGAGGTCTGCCGTCTGCACCTTGCCGAGTCCTGGCATGGGGTGAGATGTCATGTGGCTCTTTATCTCGTCTATGGAGAAGTTGCGTGTCCACACGCAAGTTTCGTCGAGTTTGCCGTGCAGTCCTTCGCCTATCACTGCCACGCAGTCGTCTGCGCCAGTAGGCGTGTAGTCTGTAGTCTCGTCACTCGCATCTCTATTTGCCCATGCATCTACGCCGTCATAGGTAAACATGAATGTCAGTCGTGTGGTGCCACCTGCACGCACGGTCACACCGAAGTGCACCCATTTGCCAACCTCGAGCTTCTTTTGATTAACAAACTTCTTGCCGTTCACCTTCACTATCACCTGCTTCGTCTCCTCATCGCCAAGGCTGATGGAGATGCCGTGCTCTCCGTCTTCAGTCTCTTTGCGAATGATGTATGCCCCTTCAGTCCATTCGTCCAGATAAATCCATGTCTCGAAGGTATAGCTTGCATCGCCGGAAGCATTGATTGCAGGTTTGAGCACTCCGTCGGTAGTAGTGATTGATGACTTGCCGTTGAGGCTTACCACACCCTTGCGTCCTTCAAATTCGCTCAACCACTCGCAGTTGTTGAGTGTGGCATGGTCACAAGGAGTGATATATTTCAGATGGCCGTCAGTATAACTGTTGATGCCGAGAATTATCAGGTCGTTGGCAAGCAGATACTGGTCGCGCGTCACGGCGCGGTCGAAGAAGCGGTTATTGCTTGTGTAGGCTCCGCTAAGC
The DNA here is from genome assembly GCA_963601795.1 of bacterium. GTDB lineage: Bacteria > Bacteroidota > Bacteroidia > Bacteroidales > Bacteroidaceae > Prevotella. The sequence continues at coordinate 20,362 of CAVCGK010000008.1, forward strand.
AGATAGGGCAGGGCGGTGTTGTCGTCCACCTTCTCGCGCTTTGCTCCCTGTGGCATTGTGGCGTGATGGTTTGTCAGAGAGTTGGCAAACAGAGCCTTGTAGTCCACGATGTCGGGACACAGACTCTGGTCAAACTTGTAATAAGCCACGAGATTGTCTATCTCAGGCACCCATCTGTTTATAGTGTTGTTTACGTAATAGTCATGTTCATTGTTGAGGGCAGTGCTCCACACTCGCACTTCGTCTATGCGTCCTGTGTAGCCGCCACCGATGTTCATCGTGGCGCAGTCTGTGGGCAGAGTGAAGTTGCCCGTCGATGTTGCCGACTGCAATCCGTTGACCAAAGCAGTCAATTGACCGTTGTCTACGATGAGAGTTATCTGTGCCCACTTGCCAGACTGCAGACCGCTATTGCTGATGTCTACAGATTTCTCGCCGAGACGAGCCGTTATGGTGCCTTCCTGTGCCAGCGACACCTTCAGATTGTCGCCGCATGATATTAGTTTTGCTCCTGAAGTCCATGTCGAAGGGCATATCCACATTTGGATGGTGTAAGACTCCAGACCGCTCAGTTCGGGCATATTGCCACAGTCTACCGTTGCCTCCGGTTGCATGCTCAAGCACATGTTGTCCACCTGTGCCTGTGCGCCAAGGGCGGTGGAGAGGCAGAGCATTGTAGAAAAGAATAGTTTCTTCATTATGAAAGAATGAGGATAATATATTGGTATTAGCCTTGCAGAAAAAAAAGATAAGGCAGAGCTTGTTGGCTTCTCATGTGAAGACAACAAACAGTGAATGTAAAGCCTCCACCAAGGGGACTTGTTGTCCCGATGGTGGTGGCTCTATGTGCTTATATATATTATATAATGTGTAGTCGGATGTTATTTCACGGCAACCTTGCTAACCTTGTTGCCTTCCTTCACGATGTAAACACCCTTTGCGAGATTCTGGTTAGCGTCTACGCGCTTGCCGTCGATAGTGAAGATCTGCTTTACTGTGCTTCCATTCTCAGACTCTATCTTGCTGATGGCAGCAGCAACAGTCTTTGGATCTACCTTGTAGGTCTTGAATGTCTTCTGACGCTTGCCTACGATAGGGCTTGGGTTGCTGTCGAGCTGGGTGAGCTTCACTTCCTTGATAAACACTGTGGCATTAGCGAGGTTGCCATTGTTCATCTCCATCTTAATGCGAAGAGGAGCATACTGGTTGAATGTTGCGTCGGCTGCTCCCTCAGGGCAACGTGCATCCCACTCGTATACCATCCACTTTGTTGGGTCATAGACCATGTTCTCGTCATCATCAAGTACAGGCTCGCCGTCATCATATGTCTCTACGAAATCGCCTGTGTAAACCTCCACGCCAGTGTCGCCGTTAGAACCATTTGGCTGCACGTTGTTCTCTGCATCCTGTGCGTAAACCTTGTTGATTATTGCATTGGCTGCACCTGGAGTGTTGCTGAATACGTTGAGTGTAATGCTTACACGGATGTTTGGCTCCTCTGCTGTGCCGCCTGCAGGAGTATTCTCGGGGTCAGTGCACCAGTCAAAGTTAAACCAGTTGAGACCACCTGTGCACTGTGGGTAGTCCATATTGTAGGTGTCGTTGAATTTAGAGTTTACACCGTTGATACAAAGCACCTTGCCTACCTCGCCACCGAGGTCAACGACAGATGTTCCTGACTGCAAGTCTTGAGCATAAGTCTGTGCTGGATTTGCAAACTGTCCACCGGCTACAAAGAAGAAACCGTTGTCGAAGCCTTCAACAACGTCGTTGCGGAGATTAGCGGCATTTGGGTTGGCACCTGTGTAGAACTTCTGGATGGTCTCCTGACCTACGCTTGTGCGCTCGCCATATTTATACTGCGAAGGAGTGAAATCAGTGCCCTCCTGTGCGAATGCTACACTTGCCATCATGATGGCTGCTGCTGTGAGTAAAGAATGTTTCATAATAGTTTGTTTAATGGTTTGTTATAGATATTGTTGATTGTATTTAGTATCAGATTAAGCCTGTCACAGGTTTGTTGTCAATTGATGTGCCCAAAGTTAGTGATATTTTTTAAAAACAAGCAAATTATTGCAAAAATATTTTTTCCTGCCAGTATTATTTGCCATAATTAATTACTTCGCTGGCAGTTTTATCTTCTTTTATTTGCCAGAAATCGTAACTGCCGATATTTGTAAAGTCTCTTGCAAACTTCAGATATGTAGCTTGCAAATTTCAGATATGTAGCTTGCAAACACTATCTCTACTGAAAGGAAAACTTATTGCGACCTGCTATAAACCACTCCGCCAAGCTTATATTCAACTTCGCCAAGCTTATATTTAACTCCGCCAAACCTATATCTAACTCCGCCAAACCTAGGCGGAGTAGAAATAATCGGGCTTCGTGGAGTTTTCGTTGTGGTCTCAGACGAATTTATGTCTATAAATGCGCAGTTTTAATTCTTTCTTTTGATGATTATACAAATCGTATAATACATTTTTTATAAAAGTATATCTATCTTTCGTGGAAAGTTATATCGCTTTTCTGCCTTTGATTTGCAAAATAATCGTATCTTTGAAGCCGTAAAACAAAGTCTATTACCATTGCGAATGGCATTTGAAGAGGAAATAAAGGCTTATGAAGCCCTGAGGGCTCAGTATCAAGACAAGGTGGTGGAAAAGATGAACCGTGAGGAGTACATTAAATATAATGAGGTGCTCTTCTCCACACATTCGTGTGCCATAGAAGGCAACTCATTCTCTGTAGACGACACCAGAGAGTTGAAGGAGAAAGGTCTCGGCATGATTCCCGCAGGCAAGACATTGCTTGAGGCTTTTGAGATGCTCGACCATTTCGATGCCTTTGAATATATGGTGAAGAATATTCACAGTACGCTTGACGAGACTTTGCTGAAGGAAATAAACAGGCGCGCTACTCTCCATACACTAAATTATCGTTCGCCAGGAGCAGTACCGGGAGAATATACCGACACGGACATGGCTGCAGGCGACACAGTGTTTGGCGACCACAAGAAATTGGTGGCACGTGTCCCCGACCTCGTTGACTCCACGGAGAAGGCTATTGTGTCGAATTCTGTTCACCCGATGATAATTGCAGCCCGCTTTCATGGTTTCTTCGAATATCTTCATCCCTTCCGCGACGGCAACGGCAGGACGGGTCGCCTCGTCAGCAATTATATCCTCTTGCGTATGGGGCATCCGCTTCTGATTATACCTTCAGATTCTCGACAGGAGTATATCTCTGCCCTCAGACATATCCGCAAGGACGGCACGGATGAATATCTTGTGCGCTTCTTCTTCAAGATGTCGATGCAGAGGATGGAGGAGGAATTGCGACAAAAGAATGATAACACAAGACGCTTCACTTCATTCCTTTTTTAATGTGGCGGGCAGTAATAGTATAATGTATAACAACAAACGATAAACAACAATATGACTAATGTGAAGAAAATGGCGCTTGCAGCCTTCCTTGTGCTTGCAAGTGCCAATGGCATGGCGAAGGATGTGGTGGACTATGTAGACCCGTTCATAGGTACGACAAACTTCAGTATATGCAATCCCGGTGCCATCTGTCCTCACGGACTAATGTCGGTGGTGCCGTTTAATGTGATGGGTTCCGACCTCAATGAACAAGACAAGGACAAACGCTGGTGGTCGGCAGTCTATGAGTATAACAACAAGTATTTCACAGGTTTTGCCCATGTCACGCTCAGTGGAGTGGGATGCCCGGAGATGGGCACACTGCTTGTGATGCCTACCCTGGGTGAAGTCAATCCCGACTACCGTTCCTATGGTTCGGAATATTCCAACGAGCAGGCACGCCCGGGATATTACAGTAATGTGCTGACAAAGTATGGCATAAAGAGCGAGGTGACAGCCACGATGCGCAGTTCCATAGAGCGCTACACCTTCCCCAAGGGCAAGGGCAATCTGCTCTTCAATCTCGGTAATGGACTTACCAACGAGGTGGGAGCATCATTGCGCAAGGTGAGCGACACCGAGTTTGAGGGCACACGTCTGCTCGGTTCGTTCTGCTACTGTTCTGAAGCTGTGTTCCCCATGTATTTCGTGGTGCGAGTGAACAAGAAGCCAGTGGCTTCTGGCATGTGGAAGAATCAGCCTGCATTTCATAATGCTCAGGCACAGTGGGACACCTATCAGGGCAAATATAAACTCTATCCCGAGTATGGTCGCGACATGTCTGGCAACGATATCGGCTACTACATGACCTACGACTGCCAAGAAGGCGAGCAGGTGGAAGTGCAGGTAGGCGTTAGCTTCGTGTCTATAGCCAATGCCCGTGAGAATCTCAATGCAGAGCAGCAGGGATTTGACTTTGACAAGACGGCATCTTTGGCTTCCAAGGAATGGAGCAACACCCTCGACCGCATAACAGTGGAAGGTGGCACAGAGTCGCAGCGCAAAGTGTTCTACACAGCACTCTATCACTCACAGATTCACCCCACTGTGTTGCAGGATGTCAATGGAGAATATCCTCTGATGGAGAGCAGTCACAATGGCAAGACATCGGCAAACCGCTACACTGTGTTCTCACTATGGGACACATACCGCAACCTGTCGCAGTTTGAGACTCTTGTCTATCCTGACCGTCAGGTAGACATGATAAACTCTATGATAGACATGTATCGTGAATGGGGATGGATGCCAAAGTGGGAACTCTTCAGCCGTGAGACATGGACTATGGAGGGCGACCCTGCCATACCTTATATCGCTGATGCCTACATGCGCGGTCTGCGTGGATTTGACATAGAGACGGCATACAAGGCGTTCCGCACATCGGCTACTCTGCCTGGCAAGGACAATAAGATGCGTCCTGATGCTGACCCCTATATGGAAAAAGGTTATATCCCATTAGGCTACTTCGCTGCCGACATGTCGGGCGATAACTCAGTGTCGCATGCATTGGAATATTATCTGGCAGACAATGCACTTTCTATCCTTGCCAATGAACTCGGACACAAGGAGGATGCCAAACTGTTCCGCCAGCGCAGTCTCGGCTATCGCAACTATTACTCCAAGGAGAGTGGCACACTGCGTCCTATAACAAGCGACGGCAAGTTTCTCTCGCCTTTTGACCCTGAGGCGGGAGCTAACTTCGAGAACTGCCCGGGATTTCATGAGGGCAGCGCATGGAACTATACATTCTATGCTCCGCATGATGTGACAGGACTTGCCAAACTCATGGGCGGTCAGCGAAAGTTTGTGGATAAGTTGCAGATGGTGTTTGACAAAGGTCTCTATGATCCGGCAAACGAGCCAGACATAGCCTATCCTTATCTCTTCTCTTATTTCAAGGGTGATGAATGGCGCACACAGAAGACTGTGCGCGACTTGCTTGACAAGTATTACACCGACAAACCTGACGGCATTCCGGGCAATGAGGACACGGGCACAATGTCTACATGGGCATTGTTCTCTATGATGGGCATATATCCTGATAATCCTGGTTCACCTTATTACACACTCGCAACTCCAGTGTTTGACAAGGTCACCATCCATCTCGACAAGAAATATTATCCGCAGGGTGATATCACCATAGAGGCAAAGCGTACATCTCCTTCGCAGCTCTACATCAAGAATGTTACTGTGGGAGGCAAGAAGGTCAATGGCTTCCGCATATCCCACAAACAGCTTGTGGAAGGCAAGACTCTGCAGTTTGAATTGAAGTAACGGGTGATTATTAGGAGGTACGGCGTCATCGCCGTACCCGTTATCAGCAGATGATACATTGGGCTATGGTACGTCGAGGGCGCCGTACCTCCTATGATTACTTGTTTCTGCTTGGTTGAGGTGAGGACACGTCAACTTCTATGAATAGCAATTGTTAGGAGTGTGTCGAATCAAAATTTATGTATAGGAACGACCTTGATTTCGTGCCCGTTCTTTTCTATCACCCTCTCCTCATTCATCGTGACAATAACAAGGTTCTCGCATTTCAACTCACCTGCACACTCGATGAGGCTGTCAACCTCCCGTCTAAGTGTCTTTTCGGAAGACAAGTCGTAGCATACTTGGATGAGGCTGTCGATATGAGTGCCTCTACGAGTTACGAAATCAGTCTCCTTGTCGTTGCGTGAGCGATAATAGAAGAGGGATTTCTCTGTGTCATATCCCCTGCGAACCAATTCTATGAACACTTGGTTTTCCAACAGCCTGCCCAGGTTCTCGCTCACATTGAAAGCCTTAGCTTCCACAAAACCGTTATCCACTACATATACCTTTTGGGGAGCCTTCTTCATCAATTTCAGTTTGTTGTTGTATCTTGGAAGATAGTAGAAGAGATAAGGCTCTTGCAGATACCCCATGAATTTCTTGGTGGTAGCCACGCTCGACAATCCCAACTCTTCAGCCAGCATGTTGGCACTTAAAGGATTGCAAAAGTTTGAGACTAGGTACATGGCGAGGTTATTCAAGTCCTCCACATTTCTAACGTTGTGTCTTTTGGCAATGTCTTTCCATATGATGGAGTCGAAGAGGGTGGAAAGATAATTCTGTGTCAGGCTCCTTGCCACTACCGTCTCGGGATAGCCACCATGGTGTAAGTAGTCATTAGTCAGGAGGAGGTCTTCCGGCAATATTTCAGAAAGGCTCTTGTGATTCCATGCGAAGAACTCTGCGAGGCTAAATGGAAACATCTCTATTTGGATATATCTGCCTGTCAGCAATGTTGCCATTTCACTGCTTAGCAACTTAGCATTGCTTCCCGTTATGACTAGGTTTATGCCTTGTCGATACAACTTTGAAACCCACAAGTCCCATCCATCTAAGTTTTGCACCTCATCAAGCAATAAATAGTCAAAGTTGGGATATACTAACTGTAGTGATTCCCACACTAAGTCATCATCCCAAGCTTTTAGCAATTTGCCATCATCAAAATTGAGATAAGCGAAATTCTTATCTTTTAATATCAACAAAGCCTCTGTTGACTTGCCCGTTCTTCTTGGTCCTGTGATCAGTTTGATTTGTTTGCTTGCCAATAGTTCCTCTATGTCATATTTCGTGTGACGTGTGAGATAAGGACGGGAAAGTAGTAGATCTCGCTCTTTTCTTTGATTACTGATGATAGTTCTCATGTTCTTTTTGCCTTGGTGAAACTATGGCAAAATTAATGTAAATATTCAATAAATTCTCCGTATTGAATAAAAAAGTACGAATTTTATTCAATACGGAGAATAGAATGTTTACTGATATTAGAAGTTTACAGTCTTTTCTACGCCAGCCTTGACTTTCACTTTCTTGTCAATGCCATTGGTGCGCAAGGTGACAGTGCCACTCTTCTTTGGCATGATGGTGAGGCTCTTCACCTTACCGTTTTGCCAAATCATGTTCAGCTTGTAGCCACCGCGGGCGCATATGCCGTTGACATTTCCGTCGGGCCAAGCCGTAGGTAGGGCAGGGAGCAATTCTATTATGCCCTGGTCGCTCTGCACCAACATCTCGCACACTCCGGCAGTGCCTCCGAAGTTTCCGTCAATCTGGAATGGTGGGTGAGCATCAAAGAGGTTAGGATAAGTGCCTCCGCCTCCCCATGTGTCACCTCCACGACGGCGGTCAGCACCTGTGTAGTCATCAGGACTCATGTAGGTGAGCAGTTTTTGGAACATGTGGTAAGCCTTGTCCTGACGGTGCAGACGAGCCCACAGGTTTATTCTCCATCCTGTGCTCCATCCCGTAGTGGCATCACCCTTTATATTGAGAGTCATGGCAGCAGCGGCACATAGCACCGAGTCTGTGAGATGATGTCCTGGATAGAGACCTATGAGGTGCGACTGGTGGCGGTGGTGCCAGTCGTCGTCAGCCCAGTCGTGATACCACTCTTGCAGGTTGCCGCGTATACCTATTGTATAGGGGTGCAGTCTGGCGAGAGCCTTACTCATTTCCTCTTGCAAGTCCTTGTCAGTGCCGAGGATGTCGGCAGCCTTTATGGTGTTGATAAACAGTTCGCGGATGATGGCGAGGTCGGCAGTGCCACCATAGAGTGTGCCACCGCAGAATTCATCATTGGTGAGATAGTCAGCCTCAGGCGATGTCGATGGTGCAGTGATGAGTTCTCCTGGTTTCTTAGGATTCTCGGTGAGCCAGTCGAGGCAGAATTCCGCAGCACCCTTCATCAGAGGATAAGCAGTGCTGGCAAGATAATCGTGGTCGACATTAAACTGGTAATGCTCCCAAAGAGTGTTTACGAGCCATGCACCAGCCATATTCCAGTTTGCCCAGTGTGGGTTGCCCGTGCCATTGCCGCAAGGATTTGCCATTGCCCATATGTCGCTGTTGTGGCATGCACACCATCCACGGTTCACTCCGTAGTAGTTCTTTGCTACGTTGCTACCGTTGGCAGACAGATTTTGCAAGAAACCATTCATCGGTGATACCAACTGTCCCAGTCCTGTTACCTCTGCGTGCCAGTAGTTTTCCTCCAGATTGATGTTGGTGGTATATCCGCTCTGCCATGGTGAGTGAAGAGCAGGAGCCCACAGACCTTGCAGGTTTGCCGGCACACTACTTGTGCGTGAACAACTGATGAGCAGATAGCGTCCGTATTGCATATATAGGGTTTCCAGATAAGGATTGTTTCCGCCTTGGTCAGTATAGTCCATAAGTTGTTTGTCTGTAGGACGCGTTGTGTCATACTTGCTTCCACCAAGGTTGAGTGAGAATGTGCCGAACAAAGTCTTGTAGTCATCTACATGTCGCTTGCGCATCTCGTCATAGGTAAGGTTCTTAAGATGCCACAAGTCATTCTCTGCATTCTCTAGATATGGTGCGCCGTCGGTTACAGGATGGCGGTCGAAACCATTGAAGCTCGTCTCGTTGACATAATAGAGTATAGCCTCAGTTGCACCGCTGACAGTCAGAGTGGTGTCGTTGGTAGTCACCTTTCCGTCTGCAGTCTGTGCCTGAAGCAGGGAGCAATAGTGTATGGTGTTCTGAGCATCGCCAACGGCATGTCCTGTGAGTGTGAGTTGCGAACCGCTTGCCTTCACCTTATGCTCTGTCAGGGCTGTGAGCGATACCTTGAATGACAAAGCACCTTTCTTGCTCGCCTTTATCTTCATTGCTATCATCTTGTCGGGATTTGACACGAAGTATTCACGGTTTATGGTCACGCCGTTGCGTGTGTAGTGGTCGCTGCAGATGGCATTGTCGATGTCAAGCTCGCGATAATAGCCTGTGGCAGCCGACTTGTCTGCATCGATGATGTGGATGATGCCGAGAGGTTGAAATTCTGCCTGGTCAGGTCCCTGCATCTTTTTCTGCATCTCGTTTGCCTCCTCATATTTCTCCTGATAGAGAGTTTCCCTTATTTTCTCCACCCATTGCGACTGTCCCTTGCCAAGATTAGGGTCTTTGGGCTTGCCTGTCCAAAGGGTGATGTCATTTGTCTTGATGATGTTGTCAGTGATGCCACCGTATACCAAAGCACCCAACTTGCCGTTGCCAAGTGGCATAGATTCCTCGAAGAATTCTGCGGGACGGTCATACCATAACTTCAATGGCAGTTGTCCGTCATTGTTGCCAAAGGCAGTCACTGCGAATGCGAAGAGCAGCGACATCAGAAACGATTTTTTGTAGTTCATAGTAGTTATATGTTAGAGGTTTATGTCATCAGCGAAGCTAATATGCTTGCAATCGCAAAGTTAGCTATAAATATTGATAGCAAATAATATCGAAGCCAAATTATTTGCAAATGACGTTTGTTTATAATAATAAACTATTATTTATACATATTGACAAATATTTCTCCTTTATACTTGCAAAATGAAATAATATTTATATCTTTGCAAAATAAAAGTTAATTTATAGGGAGTCTAACATTTAAAATGTGAACAAAAGGGAATACAAGAGTTTTTCTGTTCTCGGCAGTTCCTATTCAGTCACAGAGTATCGCCCTCGTGAGGTTATGCTCTCCGTAATATTCTCTTTATAGGCGAGTCTTAACAAAGCTAATTTTTAGAACTTACCAATGATATTAATGTGAGAGCCTATACATGTCGGTCTCTTCCTAGCCATTTGTCGAGGCGACGCAGGAAAGACTTCTTTATGATGGAGAAATTGCCATAGCGAAGATTCAGTAACAGTTCCTCTATGGAATATTGCACCTTGCGCCACGGATGTCCCCAAGCATTGCGCAGATAGACGGCATCCTTGAATGGAGCATATTCCTTCACTTCCTGCGGATGTGTGAGGGGGAAGGAAATCTCATGACGCGACATTGTGAACTGTTTGCGCAGTCTACGTGGCATGGTTTTGAGTGAACCCTGAAAATGTGTGGAGTCGTCAGTGACGCCACGGTTGTTTATCATGTTGAGTGACGGCATGATGGCGATACCATCATTAAGAAGCATCGATGACCAGAAGATGCTCTCATAGTATGCCTTGCCACTTGCTTTGTGGTCGCGGCACATAGGGATGATGTCGCTGCGGAGATGTTTTTCCCTTATCACATTCTCTACCTTTGCCAACTTCTCATTATCTTCGAGCCAGGAGTAGTCGGCATCCCATGTGTCGATGACGCGACGCCATGATGCCCATCCCCATATGCTGAATACCGAGGTGAAGAAATAACTGTCCTTGACGTTAGCCTTCTCTTCCGAGTTGAATCCTGCTATCATCCACACACGCTCGTCATTCTCATAGCGGTCAAGAAGTTCCTTGCAGAAAGGGAAGAACGACTGCGACGGCACGTCGTCATCCTCCAGTACCATGCACTTGTCGGTCATAGAGAAAGCCCATTTTTGGGAAAGATATTCAGAAGGATCGCATCCGAAGTTCTTTTCCTGATAGAGCCGATGCACCTCGCATTGCCAGCCTATCTCACTGTCGTCGACGATCTTGCGACAAGCCTCTATGCCTGCCATGTCGCGTTCTCCGCGCGGACCGTCTTGATAGAGGAACAGTCGGGCAGGGCGAGCCTTCTTCACCTCTGCGAATACCTCAGCAAGATGGTCAGGACGATTGAAGAAGAGCATCAATACCGATAAGTCTACTTTCGAAGGATTCATTTTGTATGCTTGATTTTAATAAGGTCTTTCTGTGCAAATATCCATGGCAGGAAATGTGTGCACAAGGCAATGATGGGCACCTCTATGCAGGCGAGCAATGCCAATTCCTCCACTGCGCACCATCCTCCGAATCCATGAAAGAGCATGCGGTTCCAGTTCTTTGGAAAGAGATAGATGAGAGGGAAGTGCGTGATGAGCACCACTATGCTGTAGCGTCCAAGATAGGAAATCACTGGTAGGTGCTTGATGGCTTTTGCTAATGTCAGCAAAGCATATACTCCTAATGCGCCTCCTGCATAGAGCGACCATATGGATACCCCGAAGTTGTTGCTAACATATTGTATCTGCATATGTCCGTTATAGCGTGTGATGGCATAGAGTAATGCCAATGCCACTATAGCATACAGAATGTCGCGCTTGCGTGCTTTTGCCGTGAGGAAATTGGTGTTGTTTCTCACTGCATAGCCAGCCACGAAGAAAGGCATGGCAGTCAGCACGGTGTGGAAATGGAAGAGATAGATGTAGTTTTGTCCTGAATAATAACCCATCACTCCGAGAATGCAGATAGTGAAATATGTCAGAGTGTCGTTGTCCTTCGTTATTGTCTTTATAAGATAGAACAGATTGTTCATCATGAAAAGACACAATAGAAACCATACAGGAAGGAATGGATACAAGCGTTGCCAGTCGCATTGTGCAGGCAACTTCTGTGGCCACAGGAAGGTGTAGGCTATACCCAGCAAGGCGAAGGTCAAGTAGGGTACAAGAAGTTTGTTGGTCTTCCTCAACAAGAAGTCCATATAACTGCTGTATTTCTTGAAAAATAGTCCTGACAGGAAGAAATACAGTGGCATGCGAAAATATGTGCCCATATAGAGCAAGTCGTTGCGGTCGGTGAATCCACGATTACTATATAGCTCCTTCGTGTGCCAAAACATCACCAACAATATGCAGAACCCCTTCGCGAGGTCAATCCATTCTATGCGTCTTTTAACTTCCACGTCCCCTCAATCTTTAAATCCTTCAATATTTTCATCTTTCAATATTTCCATCTTTCCACCGTCTCCAGGTCACTCTTATATGTTACCTTGATATTTGTCGGTTCGCCGTCCACCACCTTTATGGCAACCTCCGGCATATATTTCAACACTATAGAGCAGTCATCGGTAGGAAAGAAATCAGGGTCTTGCAGGGCGAGGCGGAAAGCTTCGGCTATGACTCTGCGTCGGAAACACTGTGGAGTCTGTGCGTTACGGAGCAGACGTCGCTGTGGTATGCGCGCAATGCTTCCGTCTTCATTCAGTTCGATAATGGTGTCGGTGGTAGGCACTGCCACATCCACAGCTTCGTAGTTGGCGAGAGCATTGACGCAGTCGGTAATAATCCTCTCTGACACAAGTGGGCGCACTCCATCGTGGATGAGCAGGTTGTCAGCATCATTGGTGAATGCCTCTATTGCGGCAAGCGACGAGTGATAGCGCTCCTTTCCTCCCTGCAACACATGAGAGACTTTTTTGTATCCGTCTTTCTTCACCATCTCCTTCATCTCATCCATATAGTCAGCACGACTAACAATGGCTATTTCGTCAATCAAAGGGTGACGCTCGAAGGCATCAATGGTATGTTCTATTATCATCTTGCCAGCCACTTTCAGAAATTGTTTTGGCATGTCGGCACCAAAACGGCTTCCGCTTCCACCGGCAAGTATTATCGCTATATTCTTCATTATTTCTTTATCTTACTTATTATAAACTGCTCGCATTCCTTGAGTATCTGCACCCGGGCAATCTTCATTACTGCATAGTAAGCCACCATTGCCAATACTATTCTCGTCAGCAACAGTAGCCAAAGAGTAGTTATGCTGGATGTCGCCAGACCTACGGCGGTCATCACGCCTGTGGCGGCAAGGGCAAACGGGATGATGTCCTTGAGAAACTGCAGCAGATTGTAGCCCGTGAGCTTCCATACAAAACCGTGCCATATGAATGTCCACAGGATGTTGAGCAGCACATATGCCACCACCATGGTGTGCAGTCCCATGCGGAAGATCATCACCATGGTAAGTATCTGCGCCAGACCGAGCCCGAGGGTAACCCATAGATATATGCCAGATTTGCCTTTTGATATCACCATGTTTGACAATAGTGTAGACAAAGGCATTACAGCTCCGCTGATGCAGAGAATCTGTATCAACTCAGCACTAGCAAGCCATTTCTCTGTTATCGTGAGCAGGATAAATTCCTTTGCCACAAGTCCAAAACCTATCAACAGGGGAAATGCAATGAAAGCAGTGAAGCGCATCATCTTTCTCAGGGCATTCAATTGGCGTCCACTGTCGCTACGTAAGTCTACCAATACCGGTTGCGCCACCTGATTCACCATATTCTGCACCAACGAGAAACACTTCACGTCCCACTGGTAAGCCTGATTATATATGCCGGCTTTCTTCTCTCCGAAGTAATGTCCGAGGAGAATGTTGAGCACATTGTTGTTGATGATGGTTGTTATAGATGTGGCGAGAATCTTGCATGAGAAGCGGAACATGTGTTTGACGGGTTGGAAACTGATGTCTGTCAATGTCGGTCGCCATTGACTGTAGTGCCATGCCAACATGGTGTATGCCGACACAAATACCAGCCCCTGTGTGGCAAGACTCCAGTAAGACATTCCGCAAAAAGCCATTACTGCACCTACTGTACTCGACAGCAATACTGCCGCCATGCCCGCCTTTGCCTGTTGCTTAGCCCTCAGGTTCTTGAATAGCCATGCGTTCTGAGCAGTGCCCCAAGAAGCAATCACTATACTGAGAAAGGCATAGCGACAGAGGGGAATGAGTGCGTCATTATTATAGAATTGCGCTATCAGTGGTGCGCAGAAGAACAATATGGCATAGAGTGACAGTCCGGCTATGATGTTAAACCAAAACACAGAGTTGTAATCTCTATGGCTTGGATTGTCCATGTTGGCAAGTGCCGTCTTGAATCCACTGTCCTGCAATGCTGTGGCAACGAGCGAGAAGATGCCTATCATTGCCATCATGCCATAATCCGACTGCGAAAGCAATCGGGCAAGAATGATGCCGAACACCATGCCTATTACTTGTTGCACGATGTTGTTCATTCCTCCCCAAAAGAGTCCGTTGCCTGTTTTTTCCTTTAATGTAGCCATCTCTGCAAAGATAATCATTTTCCTCTTTCTTACGTTATGTGACGGTGAAAAATAAGCCACAAATGGCTCTAACTTATTTTCCATGTCACTTATTTCCTCTTATTGCTGATGTGAAAATGATAATTTATATCTAAATTTGCATATTACAAAAACAGATAAGGCGACATTGAGAGTATATTTCTACCATACACAAGACATACAGTTTATCCTCTCGAAACTCCAGTCGGGAGAGTTTCCTCCACACTATCTCTATGGTGCTACCAAACTTGAGTCGCATCACGGTATAGGAGTGGTGTGGCACAAATCACGACTTGGATTGCCTCGTTGTAAGATGATGCTTCGCAATGCCTGGCAGATTCTAACATGTCGCGACCGTTTTGATGCCATCTATGCTACACATTATCGTGGTATTGAACTCGTAATCCTCATGCGTGCTCTCGGACTCTACCATAAGCCAATCGTTATATGGCACCATCAGCCCATCATCACCCCAAAGGCAAAGTGGCGCGAATGGCTCGGCAGACTTTTTTATCGTGGCATAGACCATATGTTCTTCTTCTCGCAGAAACTCATCAATGACTCTCTGCTCAGCAAGAAGGCACGTCCCGAACGCTTGCACCTTGGACATTGGGGTATGGATCCGATGTCGTTGCCTGACGCCACGCCCAATCCTCATCCCGTATTCATCTCTTCGGGTAAGGAATTGCGTGATATGAAGACCCTTGTCAAAGCATTCAATGCTACAGGATGTCAGTTGGAACTCTATACGGATGGGAATATCTATGGCAAGGAACTAGAAAGTCTTGGCATGCATGACAATATCCATCCTTATTTCCCGCAGAAACTCATTCCCCATGAACTGTCACTTCTTGTGCATAATGCCGACTGTGTGGTAGTCTGCTGCAAGGAGACAAAGTATACGGTGGGGCTCACCACTGTCGTTGAGGCTCTTGCTTTGGGCAAACCAGTGATATGCAGCCGCAATCCACAGATCCCCATTAATCTCGAAAAAGAAGGTTGTGGCATAAGTGTGCCCTATTATGATGTGCAGGGATGGGTAGATGCCATCAACTATATTAAAGAGCATCCGCAGGAAGCACGCGAGATGGGACGCAAAGGACTGGAGTTGGCTCGCACACTGTATAATGATGCGCGTTGTGCTGACGATGTGGCGAAAGTATTATTGAAATTATAAATTAAGGAAAGATAAAAGTAAATTATATGCAACAGCAAGAATATTTGCACAATTATGAAGAAAAGCTCATGCAGCATCTGCTACGTATGCTCACGTCTATGCAGAAACTCAATGGAAAGTTGCTTGAGTCGCAGGACATCACTGACAAATGGGAGCAGATGGCTCCATCATATGTAGCTGATGCGGTAAAGGAGATAGCAGACTATCCCACTGTGTCACTCGGATGGGCGATGTATCTCGGCATGGCTGTAGCCCACTGTTGGGATGATGCGTGGGACATCTACGGACAGATGCCCGACCTATATGGCTATATCCGCGACAAGCGTGGTTTTGACTATATGGATGAGGTGGTGCGCTTTGATATCCTGAAGATGCCGGAGTATGAGGCAGTGGCAACAGAGAAGGTAGTACAGAGTTGCTCTCAGCAGGCTCTCGACATGATACGTCATGAGCAGATAGACCCGCAGAGTCCTCTCGCTTTCCATGTCTATGCTCGTTCCATTCAAGTGCTATATATGCTTGGTGCCGCTATGGAGCTGAAGCGTATGGGCTATAAGTTTGAAATGGTGAACTAAAGATTAGTAGGCAAAGCGTTCTCGCTTTGCCTACTACAATTATTTCAATATTTCATTTTTTCAATCATTTCAAGTCCCTCATCGTTTATCTCTATTTTGTTTGCCAAGAAGAGGATGTTGTCATAGGTCAGTTCCATGGTGTCCTCCATGTTAAGCAAAGTTAGGATAAGAATCACTCGGTCGGTGGCAATAAAGCTCTTTGCGATGTTGGGATACATTGTCAGATATTTGCTTACG
Organism: bacterium; assembly: GCA_963601795.1. GTDB lineage: Bacteria > Bacteroidota > Bacteroidia > Bacteroidales > Bacteroidaceae > Prevotella. Next base: position 36,564 of record CAVCGK010000008.1, read on the forward strand.
GCGGGCGAGAAGTCTGTGTCTGCAAGGCGTATGCGCATTTTGTTGCGTAGCATAGCCTTGTAGTTGCCCTGCTGATAGTTGCGGTAAGCCATTTCATGGAATAGAGCCTTCATTCCCCATTCCACAGATTCAAGAGCTCCCAACAGACCGTTGAGTGTACGGCTTGACTGTTCGCATTCTACCCAGTCTTCCTTGCATTTGTAGCGCATGTCGTGTTCCACCTCATGCCATCCTTCGGAAAATATCGTGCGTATCTGTATCTCGAAGGTATTGTCGATGTATTGTGCGTATTCCTCAGGCAGACAGCGACGGAAGTCTTCCACATACTTTTGCGGAATGCTCTTCGTGAGGTTGAGTCTCTGTGGGCAGAATGTGGCGAGGTCAAGTTCGTCAATGGAAGCTTTCACTACGTCTTCGCTGCCAAAGAATGTCGACATCGCCTCCACGTCGTCTGTGTAGTAGAGCACAAAGCGCAGACCTATCATGTCCTGTATCTTTGACTTGCCCGACCTGTAGCGGTCGCCTTTTATCTCCATCTTGTGGGCGAGCGATTCTACTGACTTTACGCGTGAAAAGATGCGAAACATCATTCCGCTCTTCTTTACCTGACTTGCCAGCTCGTTCTCAATCTGTTTTGCAATATCCTCTAGTACCATATGTATATCCTATATATTCTAATGAATGCGTATTCTAAAAAGCTGATTACAGGTCTTTGCCCATCTTCAATATATTCTCGCCATTGAGTCGCTGATAGCCAACTGTGTCCATGATGTCTCTCATGAGCAAGATGCCAAGACCTCCTATTGGTCTTTCCTCAAGACTGAGGTCAGTGTCGGCTACGTCAGCCTGTAGAGGGTCAAACGCCTTGCCACAGTCTTTCAAAGTGAAGTCCACGTGTTTCTTGTCGTCTGTCCATCGGGCAGTGAGGGAAATCTTCTTGGTCGTTTCAGGTGGGTAAGCATACTGAATGACATTTACCAAGACCTCTTCAAGTGCAAGATTGAGAGCATTCTTTATGTCTTGTGGCATGTCAATCTCGGTTGCCACCATATCCATAAACGGTACCAACTTGGCTGACTCCTCCAGTTTGTTATATATAACCATTCTTCTCATATTAGCTTGTTCTGCAGCATTTTCATTTAGTCTAAAACACATCATTGTCAAATCGTCACTTTGTTCAGCCTCGCCAACGAATGATGACATGCGCTCGGTAATTCCCACGATGATGCCTTTTGCCTGTAGGTTAGCGCAAGCTTCAGCCGCTTTTCTTGTACGTTCATCTCCAAACAATTCCTTGTCTGCATTTTCTGCCTCTGTCAGACCGTCAGTGTAGAGAAGCATGGCGCATCCCTTCGGCAATATCGTTGTCTGGTTGGTGTATTCAAAGTCTGGGGTGACACCAAGCGGTATGTTGCAATCCACTTGTTGGAATACGGTGCTACCATCCTTGTCGATAATAATTGGAGCGTCGTGTCCTGCATTGCAGAAAGTAAGTTCACCTGTGTTGAGATCAAGACTTCCTGTATAGAATGTCACAAACATGCTTGTGTCATTGTTCTCGGCGATGGCATTGCTCAATTTTCCTACGATGCTGGCAGGAGAGTCCTCAGTGCTAGATGTCATGCGGAACAACGTGCGAGTGATAGCCATTACGAGCGATGCTGGAACGCCCTTGCCTGACACGTCGCCGATGGCGAATATCAGTTTACCGTCGCGTATGAAGAAATCATAGAAATCGCCGCCTACCTCTTTTGCTGGTGTCAGCGAGGCAAAAAGTTCAAGTTCGGCATAGTCGGCAAATGGTGAGAACTCTTTTGGCACGAGTGCCATCTGAATTTCGCGTGCGATAGCCAGTTCGCTCTTTATCCTCTCTTTTGCGCGTGCTGTGCTTTCTACTTCTTCTATGTATTTGCTCAGCGACTCCTGCATATAGGCAAAGGCGTCGTGCAGTTTGCGAATGTCGTCTTTTGTCTCTACTTTAGGCAACTCCACGTCGAAGTTACCTTTTGCTATAAGATAAGAAGCGTCGGTGAGTTCCTTTATTGGTTTCGATATGTACTTCACGAGTATCTGTATGCTGACAGACAACACGATAAGTCCTATGACAAGTATTGCGATAATGGTGAATGTGGCAGAACCGAGATTGCGCATTACCGAAGAGTAGGGGGTAACGCTACATACCGACCATCCCGTACTCTTCATTGGGGCATAGCACACCAGCACCTTGCGTCCGTCAGCTTTTGTCACAACGGCTCCACTGTCGTATGCTATCATCTTCTTTCCGACTGAAACCAGTTCTTTACCGCCTGTTTCCTGTGCCTGTTCGAAGATGTTTTCCCGAAGGATAAGTTTTTTGTTGGGGTGTGCTACGTATTGTCCCTCTTTCGTGATGATGAAAGAGTAGCTCTTTTTGTAAGGACGCACCTCGTTGAGGTCGGAGGTGAGTCTCATCAAGTCAACGTCGGCAAGTAAGACGGCATAAATATGTCCGTGACTGTCGAAACACGGCAACACGTAGGAAGTCATGAAGTCTACTTTGTTGTCGTAGTCGATATAAGGGTCAGTCCAGTAGCCACGTTTCAGTTTCAGGGCCTTGTTAAACCATATTCTCTTCGTATAGTCCGCGGAGTCGTTGCCGACCTGAATGCGCTCGGTGAAGGTGTTGTCATTCTTGCGGTATACGTAGTTGAAGAATAACCGTCCCTTGCTTTCGTAGAAATTTGGTCGAAAAGCAATTCCCACTCCTTTGAGCCGCTTGTTGCTTTCGATCACATGCTTGACGATAGTCATCATGGAATCAGGTGTGGCTACATAATCCTCCACCTGCCCTTCGGTCAGTTGCAGTGCCGTTTTGATTTCGGACAGTTCGTTACCTATTTTCAGTATTACGTTCTGCTGCAAAGCCGATGTGTACTCAATGGCTTGCTGTTCCTCACGCTGCCCGCTATAAGTGGAAAACACCACTGCGATGCAGATGAAGATGACGCACGTGATAGTAAGAATATAAAATGTCAGGCGTGCGGAAAAGGAGAGGAATATCTTTCTCACGGGCGTATGTCGAATAGCTTGAAGAAGCCTGTTATGGTGAAGACGTTGCGTATGTCGTTGTTGATGTGCTCAACAATCATCTTGCCACCTTTTGCCTCTACTGTCTTGCGTAGCGACAGGAAAAGGCGCAGTCCGCTACTGCTTATGTACTCCAGTTTTTCGCAGTCTATCACAATTTCCTTGTCTGCATTGTCCTTCAGTGGCAGGAACTCCTTCTCACAAGCTACTGCGCTAACAGTGTCGAGACGTCCTTCGAGTTCAACGCAAACCTTGTTTTCTTCGTTTTTGATTTCTATTTTCATGTCTAAAATGTTTTTTTAGTTTGTGTTTATTGTTGTATACAATAGATATGTATTTTGACTACTTTTCTCAGATTTACAGTGGGAACACCAGTGTCACGATGAATATGTTGGCAGCAAGTATGGCGAAATTCATCACAAGACCAATTTTAGAGAAGTCAGTGAACTTGTATCCGCCTTCACCATAGACCAGCATGTGGGTAGGTGAGCCTATAGGTGTGGCAAAACTTGATGACACGGCTAGCATGAGAGCTATACAGAATGTCACGGGGTTTACGCCGAGTGTGATGGCTGTCTGATATGCTATAGGATAGAATATGGCAGCTGCCGCAGTGTTGCTTATGAATTCTGTGACGAATGTACCCACGAGACATATGCAGGTCAGAGCTACTAACGGATTAGTGCCGCATACATTCAAAATGCCAGCGGCAAGAGCATTGGCTATGCCTGTCTCGGCTATGGCTGTACCTATGCAGACAGATCCCGCGAATATCATCAGTACGTCCCAACTTATTGACTTCCATGCCTGTTCAGGCGTGCAACAGCGTGTCACTATCATAGCGAATGCGGCAAGGAAGCAACTCTGCAACAGGGTCATAACATTGAATGACGAGAGCAATATCATGCCTATCATGATGGCTGCCGACAATGCTGTCTTCTTGCCTATGTTGGCGATATCTTCAGAGTCGAAGAAATGCAAATCGTCTTTCACTGCATTCTTGAATGTGTTACACTGTGCCTTAGGACATTCCAAGAGGAGCATGTCGCCAAACTGCAGTTTTACTGAGCGTGGATTGGCATTTATGCGCTCACCCTCGCGTACGATTGCTACGAGTGCTGCATTGTTGTGCTCCTCGAAATCTATGTTCTCCATGGCTTTGCCTATGAGCTTACTGCTGCGCTTCACGTTGGCAGTGTAAAGCTGGCGGTTTTTGTCCTGGTCGTCCAAAGAGAATACGTATTGAGGGGCAGAGGTAAATCCATGCGAATTTCTGAGTTCCAGTATGCTGTCTATCTGTCCTGAGAATATGAGTCGGTCGCCACCCAATATGTACTCGTCGGTAGGCACAGGACTGATAACCTCCCGGTCGAAGCGTATTATCTCAAACAGACGTCCACCGGCAAAATCATGTATGCCAGCTTCGGAAACTGATTTGCCCACCCATTCGCATGTTGTCGGCACAACCAGTTCTGCCGTGTATTCGCTTGTAGTGCCAAGTGCTTCGTCTGGCGATTTTCTTACAGGCAACAATTTGTGCATGGTGATAATCACCAATATGCCGACTGCAAGACAGAAGAGACCAGGAATGGTGGTGCTGAACAACCCCAGTGTGATGTCAGGTCTATCCTGGTTGAGCATGCCTGATATTATAAGGTTCGGCGGCGTACCGATAAGCGTGCAGATTCCACCCAGACATGATGCGTAACTGAGAGGGATGAGAAGTTTTGACGGTGCTATGTTGAGTTTCTTCGACCACAGTTTCACCACCTTTATAAACAAAGCGACTACTGTTGTGTTGCTCAGGATAGAACTGAAAAGCGCCACTGGCAACATCATTCTTATAAGGGCTTTGGTGTAAGATGAAGGTGTGCCAAGCACCTGTTTGACAAGCCAATGTATCACGCCGCTGTGTACGAGTCCTGCGATGACAACAAAGAGGATGCCGACAATTACTACCGAACTTGAGCTAAAGCCTGCCAACACTTCCTCTGCATTGAGAATGCCTGTGACCGACAGAAATGCCATGGCACCGAGAAATGCGAATTCTGCAGGCAACTTGGTGAATGCCATTGTGCAGAAAAGACCGATAATCATGGCTATCGTGAGCCATGCATTCAAACCTAAACCAAGAAAAACAATACTTTCCACTATTTATAATTATTATTAGTGTTTGAAAATGATGCAATTCCTTGTGCGTGGCTTGCTGTGTCTTTTTTGGCAAATACGTATTGGGATGTCGTCATTCCCATATTTATAAATATCTATGCAAAGTTACGTATTTTATGTTGCTTGTGCAAGATGGCTTGTCAAAAAAAGATTACCTTTGCAATATGATTTACCATACAACAGTGTAATCAAACCTAAAGCTATATAGCATGAGTACCATTTCACCTTTCTCGCGACCGCTTTACATTATGTTGAAGCCCATCGGGGCGGCATGTAATCTGCGGTGCAAATATTGCTACTATCTGGAAAAGTCAAAACTCTATAAAGACACGCCTTCACGCCTTATCTCCGAAAAGCTACTCGAAGATTTCACTCGCGAATACATAGAGGCGCAGACCATGAATGATGTGCTCTTTGCTTGGCATGGAGGAGAGACCACCATGCGACCTTTGTCATTCTATCGCAAGGCGGTGGAACTGCAGAAGAAATATGCCGGCGGACGGCGCATATCAAACGTCATACAGACCAACGGTACTCTGCTCACCGACGAGTGGTGCCAATTCTTTAAGGAGAACAACTGGCTCGTAGGCGTCTCTATTGATGGTCCTCAGGACTTTCATGACGAATACCGCCACACTCCTACTGGTGGTCCTTCATGGAAGAAAGTCATGAAGGGCATAAGTCTGCTCAATAGGCATGGGGTGGAATGGAATGCGCTGGCGGTTGTCAACGACTATAATGCAGACTTTCCTCTTGAGTTTTATCGCTTCTTCAAGGATATGAGATGTCGCTATATCCAGATTACGCCCATTGTGGAGCGCATCGTCAATCACGATGACGGGCGCCATCTCGCCACTCTCACCGACAGTGCCGATGCTCCCTTGGCAGATTTCTCTGTCACTCCCGAACAGTGGGGCGACTTCCTCTGTGCCATCTTTGATGAATGGGTGCTCAATGATGTCGGTGAGACCTATGTGGAGATTTTCGACTGCATATTGGCAAACTGGGTGGGCGTGACTCCCGGCATCTGCGTCTATGCTAAAGAGTGTGGACATGCTGGAGTGATGGAGTTTAATGGTGATGTGTATTCTTGCGACCACTTTGTGTTTCCCGAATATAAACTTGGCAATCTCCACGACAAGTCCATCGTGGAAATGCTCTATGGCGAGCAACAGCAGCAGTTTAGCCGACTTAAGCACAAGTCGCTCCCTCAGGAGTGCTTGCAGTGCGAATGGGAGTTTGCCTGTCATGGCGAATGCCCGAAGAACAGATTTGTCACCGACAGCTATGGCAATCCTGGCATGAACTATCTCTGCCGTGGCTATCGAAAATTCTTTGAGCATGTGGCACCATATATGGACTTCATGAAGCAGGAATTGCTCCATAAGCGTCCGCCAGCCAATGTCATGGCTTTCGCTCGTGAGAGGATGAAGAAATAGTAAAACAATACCTTACAATATATATAATATGAAGAAATTGCTTTTTCTTGTGTCATTTGTGGTATGCACCATTGCTGCCACGGCACAGACATCACCGAAAGTCAACACCAGATATGGCGCACTTGAGGGTGTAAACGAATCGGGACTTTCAGTCTTCAAGGGCATTCCCTTTGCCGCTCCGCCAGTAGGCGAGAATAGATGGAAAGCACCACAGGCAGTAGAACCATGGCAGGGAGTGCGCCAGGCAAAGGAGTTTGGTAATGACCCTATGCAGGGCAATCCCTACGGCGACATGGGCTTTGACTCTAAAGGCAAGAGTGAAGACTGCCTCTATCTCAACGTGTGGACGCCTGCGAAGACCATGAATGAAAAGTTGCCCGTGGTGATATATTTCAATGGTGGTGGACTCATCGCAGGCTCGGGAAGCGAACCGCGTTATGCTGGAGAGTCCATAGCTCGACATGGCATAGTGGCTGTCACCGCCAACTATCGTGAAGGCATCTTTGGCTTTTTCTCGCATCCCGAACTGTCGAAAGAGACATCCTATAAAGGTTCGGGCAACTATGGCTACATGGATCAGGCGGCAGCCATACGCTGGGTGCACGACAACATAGAAGCTTTCGGTGGCGACCCCAATCAGATTACCATCGTGGGCGAGTCAGCTGGTTCGATGTCTGTAAGCGTACAGTTGATTTCTCCTCTCACACGCGGTCTCATAGCACGTGCCATGGCATCGTCGGGAGCACAATGCGGACGCCCATGTCTGAGCGTAAAGGAAGCTGAGGCTCAGGGAGTGAAGAAACTCAAGAATTTGGGGATTAAGAATATAAAGCAGGCACGCGAGATGAGTGCAGAGGAACTGCTTGAGAAGACTCAGCACGATGGCATACCGCCAATGTGCATCGATGGCTACTTCTGCACAGAGGATCCCACAGAGGCTTATGTCAATGGTCATCAGCACAAGGTGCCATTGCTCATAGGACGCAACTCGCAGGAGATGACTCCCGAGTTTTTGCTCTTTGGCAAACCTGCCACACTTGAGAACATGCGCAGTGTATTCCAGCATATCTTCGGTGACAAGGCAGATGAGGCTATGAAGCATTATGGCATGAAAACAGATGCCGATGTGATGGGCAAAGCAGGTGTAGACTTAGCCTCCGACCAGTTTATTGCCTATGGCACATGGCTCTTCGGCTATCTGCATGCCAAAACTTCAGGTCAGCCCGTCTATCGCTATTATTTCTCGCATCCACGTCCCGAGATGCGCGAGAAGGGAGTCGTTGCTGGTCTTGCAGGAGGTGTGCAGAAGAGCGACGATAAAGTGGTGGAGGCACCAAAGTCGGATGCATTCAAGGGTGCTGTGCACTCGGCAGACATAGAATATGCCATGGGCACGCTGCCCACAAACCGAGTCTACGATTGGCAACCGGAAGACTATAGAGTGTCGGCTCAGTTTATCGCTTATTATGCCAACTTCATAAAGACAGGCAATCCTAACGGACTCGGACTTGCCGACTGGACACCTATCAACGACAAGAGTCAGCCCACACAGCTCATCCTCGATGTCAATTCACATGAGGAGTATGATGCCCAGTTTGAAAATCGCAACCTGTTCCTTATGGATTTCTATAGGAATAATAAATGATGTGCTTGGCTATGTAATACAAAACGCACGTACGTGCAATGGGCGATGCACGTACGTGCGTTTGCTGATGGACGTACGTGCGTTGACCGATGGACGTACGTGCGTTGAAAGTCTATATTGCAATTCTTAGTAGTTGACGTGTCTTCACGTCAACCCATGTAAACGACGTTTTCCCCTTGTGGCATATTTTATTCTGCTATATAGCAACCGGATTCATCTTTATCTGGCTGTTCCTCATCATCGAGACTGCCAGATGAAATACTGAATGAGTTGCAAATTATCTGCTGCACAGCTACACGTATTACGGCAGTCTCCGGTGCAATGTACTGTTGTTTCTTCATGACTTTTATTATTTATTTTACTATTATTTTTCTAGTCTTGTTTCCAGCCTTCACGATGTTGATGCCTTTCTGCAGACCGTTAGTGCGGTGGCCACTCATGTTGTCGGCGACTGCAAAGTTACAAAAAAATGAGTGATATACAGACTTTTATAAAGAAATATGTGAAAGAATTTAGGAATGGGTTGTGGTGCAGCGAGGGCGCTGCACCTACTATTAAATTTGCTATTCCTTTGCTTTGATGCGAAGAATAATCAGAGAGAAAGGAGGGATGCAGAACTGTGGATTTGTGCCCTCCAGGCAGATGTGCTTGCTGACAGGATAGACTGTCGTGGGCGAGTCGAGAGTGTTTTCGTCAGTACCTTTCTTCGACTTCATCTGTATGAGTGTGGCACCATCGGCATCGAAATCGCCAAGGTTAAGGTTGGCAGTCTCATGCTCAGCAGAGGTGTTCACTATCTTGACAATCATCTCTTTGGTGTTGTCATCCATAGATGCAGAGGTGAAGATGCCTGGGATGGTGACTCCCTTTAGTTCTGTCTCTATCACCTTCTCGCCATCAACATAACCTGCCACCTTGTTGCCGTCAATATCCACGCGTATGTCATACCAGCGACCAGTCTCTATCTTCATCGGCACAGTCTTCAATGCACTCTTGCCACCGCCAGCAGCCTGCTCAAATCCACATGCAGTGTTGCTCCATCCGCCGACATTAAACCAGCAGTAGTTGTCCTTGTCGACATAGTTGAAGATAAGGAGGAAACCTTCATCGCCAGATATCTTCTTCGCACGCATCGATACCGAATATCTTGTGCCGCCAATAGGGGTGCTTACGAGAGCTGTTATGGATTCGCCGTTGCCCGTCTGTGTCAGTCCGTTGTCCTTTATCTCCCATGTGGTAGACCTGAGAGTGAAGTCGTTGGCTTTCTTTCCGCTGGCATATATGGTGTGGTTGCCCGCCGTGATAGTGACGTCGGCAAATACAGACTGTGTGTTCCATGTGCCCACGCCTATGAAACTCTCCTCGGGAGTGTAGATGTGGTTGGCCGTTGATATTATCTCGTCACCTTTGGTCACCTTGAGAGTGCGTGTGCCGCGGTTGTCTGCCATAAGCTTCTGTACATAGTAGGAAGGAGTGCCCATCACGCCACTGGCATTGAAGCGCACCATGTCAGGACGCCAGCGGTCGTCATTCTCATTGACGAATATCGGAGCATAGGAACTCATCTTCACCATGTCGCTGTTGTTTTCCATACCCATCATGAAGACAGCCTCACCGAGGGCGGCGTTGAGGTTGCCGAGGTCGCCGAAGCCCTGAGTCACTGCATATTCGCCACAGTAAACCTTAGGCCATGTGCGAGAGTAATTGTCATACTTCTTGAAATTCTCGGTAAACCATGATGGAGTGCGATAGTAATGCTCATCGACGAGCTTTACTTTCTCCTTCGACTCCCATCGAGGGTCGTCGGTGCCCCATGCTGCCACATTTCCTATGATGTGCATCTTGGGATATTTCCTCAGTATGGCATCGCGGAATATGCGGTATCTCTCGTAATAGTGGTCGGATTGTTGTTTTTCGTCGGGCTGGTTGTTCTCGTTGCCAATCTCTATGTACTCAATGTTAAACGGCTCCGGATGTCCGTTTTTGGCACGCATAGCACCATATTTTGATGTCACAGGACCGTTGGCATATTCCAAAGCATTCAGGCATTCGTCCACCCATATGCGGACGTCCTCTACAGGGGTCATGCCACCATGCCATAGACCTATGTTGCAGACATAGAGAGGTTTGGCATTTATGTCCTCTGCCAACTGCAGATATTCGTGGAAACCGAGTCCATCGGATGTGCGATAGCCCCAGTTCTTGTTCCAATGTCCGGGGCGCTCTTCGATAGGACCGATGGTGCGCTCCCAGCGGAAAGCATTGTCGGGAGACTCCTGTCCCTCCACGAAGCATCCACCAGGGAAGCGCATGAAGGAAGGGTGCAAATCATGGAGCATCTCCACGAGGTCGGGACGCAGGCCATTGACACGGTTATTGTAGGTAGGAGGGAAGAGCGACACCATGTCGAGATAGAAGTCAGAGTTGCCCTTTGATGATATCACGAAGATGGCATTCTTGTCTGTGGTAGAAGATGTCAAGGTGGCTGTCACGTGCTGCCATCCCCTCTTGGAAGTGTTGACTTTCAGTCGTTCAGATGCATACAACTTCGTTCCAGTCTTGCCCTTTATCATGGCATAGAGTTCGCGTGAGCGGTTCACCTTTATCCACATAGACAGTTTGTAGGTGCGCCCCTTCACTGCATTGATGCCCCAAAAGCCGTCGTTGGAAACACCCGCATCGGTGTCGCCGATGCCTGTAGTCACCACGTGCAGACATTGATTCTGAGCCTTGTTGAGCAGATTGTCCTTAGAGAGAGTCATCTTTACATTGCCGTTGACCGACAGATAAGGCTGCCAGTGGTCAGGTTTCGTCTCATCGTCCTCAAATGAACGGTTGCGGATGAGTTCGGCATAGATGCCACCGTCGGCAGCATGATTGATGTCCTCATAGAAGATGCCATAGAGCATGGGACTGATGTCCACGCCCGTGGGACGACTGTCGATATTGATGTCAACCTGCGCCATAGCTGATGTGGCGATGGCTGCAGTCAAACCTAAAGTCAGTAGTTGCCTTTTCATAAGTTTTTATTCTCTTCTATACTGTGTGTTATACCTATTTATATATGTATCAATCAATTTCCTGTAGAGCGGAACTGTGGCGAGCAGTCGTGCATTGCCCACAAGGTAGAGTTGCTTCATGGCACGCGTCATCACCACATTGAGTTTGCGGTCTATGGTCTTGCCGTTCTCTGTAAAGCAGTTGTCGGTGAGGAAGTCAAGTTGGTAGTGCCTCTGCACAGTGAATCCATAGATGATGACCTCGCGCTGCGAACCCTGGAAACGCTCCACTGTGTCGATGGTGATGTCCATGTCGCTGTGCATGCGCTGGATAAGGGCATTGCGCACAGCAGAAATCTGACTACGGTAAGGCACTATTATTCCGATGCTAAGGTTGCGCCCCGTCTTTTCTACTATATCGGCTATGACCTCAGCCTCTGCCATGTTTACTTTGTCGGAAGAGGTGATGCCATTAGGTTGCACATCAATAAACTGCACACGGCTTATCGTCGACGGTTCTGTCTGATGGGGCAGGGGCACGCATGACAGTTTGCCCTCATAAAACTCATGGCTCGGAAATTTCACGATGTCCTCATGCATGCGTCCTTGTGAATGTAGCATGTAGACCACCTGTGGGTTGTTGCGATAGTGGCGAAGCAGACGTTCGAAGAGCGAAAGACGACAATCCTCGAGTCCGATTTCAAGTAGCAGAGGGTCTCCGACGGCAGACTCCGCCTGCTCCTGTTGCACCACGGCAGGCAACTGCTTGTGGTCGCCTATCATCACAAACTTGCTTATCGCTTCGCTGTCGCCATGTCGCGCTGAAAGCAGACCGAGAAGTTGAGGTTCGAGTATCTGTGATGCCTCGTCGATGATGGCGAGCGAGAACCATCGTAGGGCAAAGATGGCTTGGTGAGAATTGAAGGCTGTCGTAGTGCCGACAAATATCCGTTGCTGCTTTACAAAGTCTTTGATGGCGTCAATCTTCACTATCCCTGCCACCTTGTTGTCGAGCAGATAGGGGTGGTAAGCTTCGCTGCATGACGTCTCGTTGCCGATGCGAACGAAGTCGATGCCTTCCTCCACAAGTTTGGAGCATATCTCGTCCACAGCCCTGTTGGTATAAGCCATGACAGCCACGGAGGAATCCGCATTGGTGAGTTCCTCCTTGAGAGTGTTGAGCATGCCGAAACTGGTCTTGCCTGTGCCTGGAGGCCCTACGATGAGAAACAGTTCGCGCGCCTGCTTCACTCTGAGCGAGAGGCTGTTGAATGTATTGTAGTCGCCACGGAGAGTCATGCTCGTGTCTACCTCCGGCATCCTCTGCGTGAGGATGAGGCTACGACGCTTTGCTGAAGCTGACAGGAAGGCATGAACGGCACGAAACTGAGATGCGAATGACGAGTCCATGAAGTCGTGCTCCATAGCCCATGAGTAATCGACAGAAGTGTCAAACACCTTGGCGTTGGTCTGGGGAACACGCAATTTTAGAATTATGCTGTCAGCTTCTATCTTTTCTATGGAAGCACGGTGAACCATTGTCTTGCGACAGTCGGGTTCGGTGCCGCGGCGATAGGGGAAGAGAGTCACGATGTCGCCTATGCGGAAATTGGATGCACTGAGGTCGGCATTCTCGCATACTATGTGCGTTGTCGTAGCACTTATGTTGAGGTTGTCAACAATATTTCCTGCCTCCTTCTTCTCCTCCAAAGAGTCGTGCCAACGGGCAGCTGCACCACTGTTCTCCTTGCGCTTGTTGCCAATCTTGGAGAGAATAAACTCGCGCTGTACAAACTGCATCATCGCCTGATGATAAGCCAATTCGAGAGGCGTCGCCGTGTGGAGAGGAGCAAGAGTCTGGTTGATGTCTACTGCCGTGTAGTTGGTCCACAATCGGCTTGAAGTGTGGTTGATATTCAGGTCTTCTGCCGTAAGAGTCTTCAGTATGTCGAATCCTTGGCTGTTGTAATGTATCTCACTCCATACAAGTTGATTGCGCAGACGAAACGCCTTGTAAAGGAGTTCGGGTGCAGAGTCAGTATGAAGCAGAGAATGCTCATATTTGGAATAGAGCAGAAAGGGGCGTATCTGGTTGTTGGGGATATTATAGTTGTAGTGGAGTAGGGCACGATAGAGCAAGAGCTGCACGTAGTGGGGTGTGGTCTTTTGCGGAGTTATGAATCCCCGTTCGCCGGGGACATAACTTGCCTTGCCCGATTTCTGCTCTATCAGAATGTGGCAGTCACGTTGCAGAAAGTCTATACGTCCCTGCAGTCCGAGCATCTCGCATGTGAATGACGGTTCGAGCACCACCTCTGAAGGATTGAAGTCAGCCACAGTTTGAGGCAAATCTTGACTGAAGGTCTTGTGGATGTGCGACTTCTGTGTCATGGCATCCCTGTGGAAATCATCGCCAAGATTATCGCATGCTGCCATAGCGAGAGCATGCGACTTGCAGAAATCGCCTATACTGTCCTTATAGGGGCGGTCATGCTGACCATGCAGTTCCTCATCGAGCAATTGACTGGCAAAGTCACCGAAGAGAGTGTAGCGGGTCTGCACCGAAGGGGATATCTTTTTGATGAGGGCAGTGAGAGGTGTCACTCCATACTCCTGAAACATCGCCGCCAAGGACGAGATGTCCACGAGGAAGTCGGGTTCAAGGATTATCATCTCGGGATATGTCATGCCGTCTTCCTGACGAGGATGCACAAGATTGAGCTGTGTGCCAGCAGACAAGAGAGGAGTGAGATAAGAATAGTCGTATTGAAGATACTTATTGACAGCCCCATAGCAAACGGCCAGTTCTGGCATGTCGCCATCGTCAGCCCTTCCGTGTATGATGGAGTCATCCCAACTGTCAACGATGATGCGCAGGCAGTCGGCAGAGGCTTTTTTCCATCCTCCGTCCATGTAGCTACTTGGCAGGGCAGATGTGAGATTCTCGGGAATAGCGAGTTCTGGGTGCAGAAGATGAAGCAGAGCAGTGATGCTCTTGAGGTCATAGAGAAAACACTTCTGCAGAGTCTCGTCATCAAGTTCATCGAGATGGCGTATTCGCTGCCGGGCATTGCCTACAGCCTTCACCAATTTGGCTGAAGCCTTGTGCTCCTTGAGCAGATAGCTCGTCTTGGCAAAGAGTCCCGAGAATTGCAGGGGGATGTCACGCAGACTAAGGTCAACAAGTCGCGTTAGGACAAAGCGCAATGTCCTGTAAGCATCCCTTGCCGACTTCGTGTCGAATGCGCGAAGCAGTTCCTGTAGTAGTTCGTTATTGTCCTCCAAGCCGTTCAAAGAATATCTGTGTTTCCTCCCAAGTCTTGAAATCGTCAGAACCAAACTTTATGCTTGTTCCCATAAAGTCGGGATATTCCACGGTGCTGATGATATAATCGCCGAGCAGAAGTTCGGGATGATTAGTAAAGATTACCTTGTTCCATGCCGGTGCAGAGAAAGTGTCCTCTATCCATGCCTGCATCTCAGTGATAAATTGCGGGTCATTGGTAGGAGCAGGAGCCACAAAGTTGATGTCGTAGTGAGGCAACAGGAAATTATAGCACTTGGCAAGATTTGATTTCGGCTTGCCATAGTTGTCCTTCAGTGTGTCGGCGCTGATGTAAATAATACTGCGCTTGCGTCCGTTCTGTCGGTCGTCAATCTGCTGAATGACAGGAATGACATAGCGGATGATGATGTGCTCCGTGAGTCTGTGCTCACCGTGGAAATGTATGGCATTGGGATAATGAGAGCGAAAGAGGTCGAAAGTGTGTACAGTGGGGTCATTGTCGCCAAAAAGTCCCCACACTCGATCGCGGTCATCGTCAGTCATGTCTTCAAAGCAGTGGGTAGTCATCTCTCGATATTCCTTCACCATGGCTTTTGTCACGATAAACTCCTGTATGCCGTCCTTGCGAGGATTGAAGAAAGTCTGCTTGCCTGTCATTCCGTGTTCAGACATGGTGTCGCCCATCTGGAATGCAGGGTTGGTGAGTATGCGGTCGTAGCCACGTAGCATCTCCGTGTACATGCCTCCCATGGAAGTGCCTATTATCAGGTCAGGTTTTTCTTGTGCTGCCATATTGCGCAACATGTCCATTGCTTCGATAGGATTGAGAGGAATGTCTTCCGCTATGACCCTTGCTGAAGGCATGAGAGTCTGGAGTAATTTGACGGTATTGGTTGAAGCTGCCGACCCGAATCCGTGTACATACATCACGGTCTTACCTTTCATCAGATCAGGGAAAGTCTTCATATATTGGTTTTCCATAATGTTTTTTGTGTTGTGCTTCGTTAGGCAAAAATACGAATAAATATTTGGATGACATTGCCTGTCATAAAATAATTATCATAAAATGATAGTTTTGGGAATATGCACGCTCGGTAGGAAAAACACTTTGGAAAGGAAACGTTATAGTCGGAATTTTTTTAGTATCTTTGCAAAGATATATATCATAGTAATATAAGGAAGAATACAAAGGATGAAAGTAACAGACAGAATAAAGGATTTGAAGGGACGGAATTTCTCGTTCGAGGTGTTGCCACCGCTGAAAGGCAATGGTATGGAGGCATTGTTTGCCACGATAGAGAAACTTTCGGCAAACAATCCTCTGTATGTCAACATTACCACTCATCATAGTGAATATGTCTACAAGGAACTTCCTGGAGGGCAGTTTGAGCGCATGCGTGTACGCCGTCGTCCTGGTACGGTAGCTATAGCAGCTGCCATACAGAACAAGTTTGACATCCCTGTGGTGCCACATGTTATTTGTTCTGGTGTGAGCAGTGACGATATAGAATATGAATTGCTCGATTTGCAGTTCTTGGGTATAGAGAACCTGCTCCTCCTACGCGGTGACAAGGCGAAGGAAGACCGCATGTTTACTCCTGTGGCTGGTGGTTATGCACACACTACCGAACTGCAGCAGCAGGTGAACAGATTTAATGAAGGATTCTTTAATGACGGCAGTCAGATGAAGCATCCAGGCACACCGTTCTCCTATGGTGTGGCATGCTATCCCGAAAAACATGAGGAGGCACCAAACCTGCAGATGGATTTGGAGTATCTGAAGATAAAGCAGGACTTGGGTGCAGAGTATGCCGTGACGCAGCTCTTCTATGACAACAGCAAGTATTTTGAGTTTGTGGATGCAGCACGCAAGGCAGGAATAACAATTCCCATAATACCAGGCATAAAGCCGATGGCAAAACTCTCGCAACTCACAGTGGTGCCGAAGACATTCCATGTGGATTTGCCGGAGGAACTTGCTCGTGAGGCAGTGAAATGCAAAACGGATGCGGACGCAAAGGCATTGGGAATAGAGTGGGGCATAAACCAGTGTAGGGAACTGTATGACAAAGGTGTAAACACAATACATTTCTACACCGTCTCAGCAGTAGACTCAGTAGTGGAGATTACCAATAGGTTAGGACATTGATAGAAAAAACTCCTAAGTGGTGGACGTGACAGATGAAGTTCAGTGAGATAATAGGACAGGAAGAAGTCGTTGCCCGACTGCGACAGATGGCAGAGGAAAACAGAGTGCCACATGCAATGATGCTTGCGGGAGCGTCAGGCTACGGCACACTGCCACTGGCTCTGGCTCTGGCTTCATGGTTGCTTGGTGAACGCGAAGAGGGCACAAATGCCAATGTCGAGGCGATGCTGAAGAAATATCGTCATCCCGACCTGCATTTCGTCTATCCTGTCATCCGTCCTAAGGGAACACCCGCAAATAGGGTAATCACAAGTGACGACTTTGCTGATGAGTGGCATACGCTGTTGTCAGCTTCGCCATTCTTTACTTTTGAGGAATGGCTCACTATGATGAAGACAGAGAACGAGCAGGCACAGATATTTGCCGCAGAGGCTGATTCGCTCATTCACAAACTGTCGCTGAAGTCGAGCCAAGGCGGATATAAGGTCTGCATAATATGGTTGCCCGAGCGAATGAATGTGACATTTGCCAATAAAATACTGAAACTCCTTGAGGAGCCGCCAAGCCAGACTGTGTTCATCTTAGTGAGCGAAGAACCGCAGAAGCTTCTCGAGACAATTCGTAGCCGTGTGCAGCGCATAGATGTAAGACGCATAGCTGACCAAGCAGTCAAGAGTGCATTGATGACAAAACGCGGGCTTGATGAGGCTATGGCAGAACGTGTCACACATATAGCCTGTGGCAACTGGATTAGGGCTATGGAATTTCTTGATACGGGCAATGAGAACCGAGAATTTCATGGCATGTTTGTCATGCTTATGCGCTTTGCCTATCAGCGCAACACCATGGGAATGAAGAAATGGGCTGATGCTGTGGCAAGCTATGGCAGGGAGAAGCAGAAACGTCTGCTGGCATATATGTCGTCGCAGGTGCGTGAGAACTTCATGTACAACTTCGGTGACCCGCAACTTGTCTATATGACAGAGGAGGAGGAACAGTTCTCCAAGAACTTTGCCCGCTTTGTCAATGAGGCAAATGTGGTGGACATGATGGAATTAATAGAAAAAACAAGTAAAGCTATCGGACAGAATGCCAATCCAAAGATGGAATTCTTTGATTTAGCACTCAAGACGATAGTACTCATAATAAGAAAATAATGGATTACAAGAATATGAAATTCCGTATTGCCGACGGATGTTGTCAGGGACTGTGCCGAAAGGGTATAGGACGCTCTGACCGTCAGCTCAACACATACGACTGGTTGGCTGATGTTCCCGGCAACAATGAGACGACCGACCTGGTGGAGGTACAGTTTAAGAATACTCGTAAGGGTTATTACCATAATACCGTCAATCTTGACCTCAAGAAGGGTGACACTGTAGTGGTGGAAGCCAATCCAGGGCATGATGTAGGTGTGGTGACTCTCACCGGACGTTTGGTGGAGTTGCAGGTGAAGAAAGCTAATCTTCGACTGCCTGACGACATAAGACGCATCTGTCGTTTGGCAAAAGAGTCGGATATGGAGAAATACCGTGAGGCTAAGTCGCGTGAGCATGACACTATGATACAGAGCCGTCAGATAGCAAAGAATCTTGGACTTGACATGAAGATTGGTGATGTGGAATATCAAGGAGACTGCAATAAAGCCATATTCTACTATATCGCTGATGAGCGTGTTGACTTCCGTCAGCTCATTAAAGTTCTTGCCGACACTTTCCACGTGAGAATCGAGATGAAGCAGATCGGTGCGCGTCAGGAAGCTGGACGTATAGGTGGAACTGGTCCTTGCGGAAGAGAACTTTGCTGTGCCACATGGATGAAGAACTTCAGTTCGGTGAGCACAAATGCAGCACGCTTTCAGGACATATCGCTCAATCCACAGAAACTTGCAGGAATGTGTGCAAAACTGAAATGCTGTCTCAATTATGAGGCTGACATGTATGTGGAGGCTGGCAAGAATATTCCGTCACGCAATGTAGTGCTTGAGACGCAAGACGGAGATTATTATTTCTTCAAGGCAGATATCCTTGCGGGAATGGTGTCATATTCCACTGATAAACGTATGGCTGCCAATATAGAGACAATCTCTGCAGAGCGTGCCAATGCCATCATTGAAATGAACAAGCGTGGCGAGCGTCCTCTCTCATTGCAGGAAGACGGAAAGAAACGTGAGGCTGACCGTCCGAAAGACTTGCTTGCCGATGCCGACATCAACCGCTTCGATAAGTCGAAACGTCGCAAGAACAAAACCCGCAACAATGACCATAGTCGTCGCGGTGATGCTCCAAAGAAGGACGGCAACGGAAAGGACGGCAATAAGGAAAATAATAATAGGGAAACTAACAACAAGGACGCAAATAGAGATAACCGAAGGGAAAACCGGAAGGAAAAACCAAAGGAGAATAAAAGTGAAGGTTAGTCGCATATTCCTGTTGACTGTAGTCTGCTTTGTAGTGATGCTCATGTCATGCAATGGCAGAAAGGTGTATGACAGTTTTGAGCATACACCCCTTTATGGTTGGGAACGCAATGACACAGTGACATTTTGCGTGCCCGCTGTTGAGGATGACGGAACATACAGCCTCTATCTCAATTTGCGTACGGACAACAATTTTCCGTTTACAAATATAACAATGATTGTCAACCGCAGTGTAAGCCCTTCTGGCTTGCATTGCACTGACACATTGAAATGCCAGCTTGCCGACTATCGTGGACAATCGCTCGGCAAGGGCATAAACCTTTATCAATATACTTTTCCCATATCGTCAGCACAACTCGCTAAAGGCGACTCTCTCTCTGTGAAGGTCAACCACAACATGATGAGGGAGATATTGCCCGGCATTTCTGATATAGGACTGACGATAAAAAAGGAACGCTGATAGAGAATCTAAGACATCAATCTGTTGTTTCTGCTGGCATCAATACGAAGGAAGATAAACAATAGAATGGTGAATCCCCATAGAGAAGAACCTCCATAACTGAAGAATGGTAACGGGATGCCTATGACGGGAGTTATACCCAACACCATTCCTACATTTATGAAAAGGTGGAACAGGAATATGCTCAGCACGCAGTAACCATATATTCTGCCAAAGGCAAATGGTTGCCGCTCTGCGAGATGTATGAGCCGGAGTATCAATAGCAGGAATAGAACAAGCACACCTGCACTTCCTACAAAACCTTCTTCCTCGCCTACTGTACAGAAGATGAAGTCTGTGTCCTGCTCAGGCACATATTTCAGTTTTGTCTGTGTGCCGTTGAGGAATCCTTTTCCTTTCAAACCGCCCGATCCGATGGCAATTTTACTCTGATGCACATTGTAACCTGCACCGGCAAGGTCTTCCTCCAATCCCAACAAGACATTGATACGTGTGCGCTGGTGTGGTTGCATCACATTGTTGAGCACATAGTCGGCGGAATAGAAGAATGTTAAACTGCCAATGGTAAACATCAAAATGAAGAGGTAGTTGCCAGCTCTTGTGTAAAGCCATCTATAAGCAAGGAAGAGCACGAGAATGACACTCGTTATCACCTGTACCCAAGTGATATTAAATGGTATTACATAGAAAGAGAACAAGGTGGCAAGCAATGTCGTGCCTACGCATATCCCTAACATTTTCCATGCATGATCTTTCTCGTGGCAGTAGACATATACCAATATGGATGCAAATATCTGTATGGCAAGCAATACTGTGTATTTGCCCACTGACGTAGGTGTGCCACAGAGCATGACATCTGCATATTTCACTCCCACTACAAAATAGAATACGAGTGCTATTCCTGTAAACAATATGCTACCCGGCATGCCTTCACGATAGAACATAAGTAAAAACGCAGAATAGACAAGTGCCGAACCGGTTTCCTTCTGTGCCACGATGAAGAGCATGGGCACGAGTATGATAGCCAACGCGTATGCTGCGTCGCGCCAACGCTTGAAACTAAAATTGTAGTTGCTCATATACTTGGCAAGTGCCAATGCAGTGGCAAACTTGGCAAATTCTGCCGGTTGCAGTCGTAGTGGACCTATCACAAGCCATGAACGCGAACCTTTGATTTCGTGAGGATTGAATATCGTGGCAAACAGCAATAATAACAGTATGCCATATAGAATGAACGAGAACGAGTCGAAATATCTACTGTCCGTCATCATTATGACAAAGGCGAGAATGATGGCTGAACCTATCCACACGATCTGCATGCCAGAACGAGTGTCCAGACTGAAGAAATTTGGTTCGCTATAACTAAAACTTGCTCCGCATATGCTTATCCAACCGAAAAACATTAGGGCAAGATATATGCCCACTGTCCACCAGTCCAGTGATCTCCATATGCTTTGACTCTTACCTGCTGGCGTTTCCATATGCTATTCGTTTATGTTGGAATTCTGTTGCCATTTTCTCTGATTGTGGAGAGAGCTTGCCGTTGAGGTATTGCTCCATCATAAGTCCTCCGATAGGTACTCCGTAGTCTGCACCCCATCCACCATTCTCTACATACACTGCGATGGCAATCTTTGGACTGTTCATTGGTGCGAAACCCATAAACACAGAGTGGTCGTGGCCTCTATTCTGTGCAGTACCAGTCTTTCCGCATGCCTCAAAAGGATAGCGAGAGAGCATCTTGCAAGTACCCTTGAGAGCAGAACTGCGCATACCAGCCACGACATAGTCGTAGGCACGGCGTGATGCTTTTGTAAAGTGACGGCGCGTGTAGAGAGTGTCAATAGGTTCACTCTCTATCCTCTTTACTACGTGAGGCACATAGTAATAACCTCTGTTGGCAATGGTTGCCGACAGGTTGGCTATCTGAAGCGGAGTGAGATTGACCTCGCCCTGGCCGATAGATATGGAAATGATGGTAAGTCCGTTCCACGATTTGTTGTAAGCATTGTCGTAGAATGAGGCATTAGGGATAAGTCCTCGCTTTTCTCCAGGTAGGTCGATGCCGAGCTTGTAACCGAATCCCATACTTACCATGTAGTCACGCCATGTGTCCATGGCATCTTGCACATGAGGATATTTTTTTCTGTTGGACATCATGTAGTAGAGTCCCCAACAGAAATATCCGTTGCACGACGTACTGATGGCGTCCACAAGGGCTATAGGTGACGAATGTCCGTGGCATCCCACATGCAGTCCGCGATAGTAGAATCCATGATTGCATGGGAATGCTGTTCCCGGAGTTATGATGCCTTCTGTCATGAAGGTTAGTGCCTGTGATGTCTTGAAGGTAGAACCAGGAGGATACTGTCCCATAATACTTCTATTCAAGAGTGGTCGCCACGCGTTGTTCATCAGTTCCCTGTGATGTTGGCTACGTTGTTTTCCCACCATCTCCATGGGCGAATAGGTAGGAGAGGAGACCATGCACAACACTTCTCCTGTAGATGGTTCTATCGCCACAATACTTCCTATTTTCCCCTCGAGTAAACGCTCACCTAAGGCCTGCAGATGCACATCCAGTCCCAACGTGAGGTTCTTTCCTGCCACAGGACGGGTGTCAAGGGCTCCATCCTGGTAGTGTCCCTGTATTCTACCTCGTGCGTCACGCAGCAGAATCTGCATACCTTTAGTGCCGCGCAATTGCTTCTCGTAATAGCGTTCCACTCCAAGTTTGCCGGCATAGTCTCCGGGCTGGTAGTATTCGTCTTCGTCAATATCACTCTGTGATACTTCTGCAACATCACCGAGCACATGTGCGGCATAAGGATACTGATATTGACGCAAACTGCGCTTCTGCATATAGAAACCTGGGAAACGGAACATCTTCTCGCGGAAGATACTGAATTCTCGTTCCGTGAGCTGCGTCATGAATATCTGTTGTGTATAGCGAGAGTAACCGGGATTTTTTGCACGGTCTTTGATATCCTCCATCCTCTTAATGAAGAAATCCTTTGTTATGCCGAGCGTCTTGCAAAACTCCAGTGTGTCAATCCTTCCCTTCTCCTCGTTCATGATTACCATGACGTCATATGAAGGTTGGTTGTAGACGAGTAATTCGCCTTTGCGGTCATATATCAGACCGCGCGACGGATAGTCTGTCTTCTTCAGAAAAGCGTTGGAATTAGCATTCTTCTTATAGTCATCGCTGAGAAGTTGCAGTGTGAAAAGTCTTATGATATAGACTATCACTATGCCCACTGCGATGGCACCGATGACATATCTCCGGTTTTCGAGATTATAGTCTTTCATCTAAACCCTTCTGAAATTTTCTATTGTCAGCATAAGAAGGAAGGATAGCACAGTGCTGCCTCCTGCAAAGAGTGCCCATTGTCCAAAATGGAAGAAGGAGAATCCCTCAAGAGCGAAGAATATCAGACAGTAGAGCAATATCTGTATGAAACTGAAGAACATGAACTTTATATAGCCCAGTGTTGATATCGACGGCGACAATGACTCTGGAGCATCGTTGCTGACGAAAAGTTGTAAAAGGAATGGTTGCAGAAATGCTATTGCTGTCAGCGTTGTTGTTGCCACACCAGGAGTGTTAGAAAAGATATCAGAAATGATGCCGAGAATAAATCCTGTGGCAAGTGATATCCATCGTGGCGTGTTTGCTGGCATAATTATAATAATGTATACGAGCAACAACGGAGTGGCACACCCGAAGAGATGTATATTGTTGAGCACGAGAACTTGTGCTATCAACAATATTATTGTACCTACTATATATTTTATCGTATCGGTGTTCATATCTGTAGATTAATCTCTCTTTCCAGCTATTGAGTCTCTCGCTGCTTCCAGAATGTTGTTCTGCTCAATCATCTCAGGAGCACTTATTACACATACGTCACGAAGATTGGAGAAATCTGTCGACAAACGTATTTTAATCCTGAATGAAAGTCCATCTGAAGAGTTGAAAGTGCATATTACCTTTCCCACGGTTATGCCCTTTGGGAATACTGATGAATATCCGCTTGTCTCGATGATGTCGCCCTTTATGTAGTGGGCATGGCGTGGCACATCTTCTACATATGCATACTGGCTGTCAGGTCCTTGCCAGTGCAGATAGCCAAAGTAACCTCTCTTGCGGATGGTGCAACTGATGCTTGATTTAGAATTGAGTAGGGGTATCACCACAGAGTAATGAGTGCCTACAAGATATACAATGCCCACCACACCGTTGCCTGACACCACTCCCATATCTTTCTTTATACCGTCGGCACTTCCTTTGTCGATAGTGATAAGGTTGTCTGTGCGGTCAATGGAGTTTTGCACCACCTTGGCAGAAATGGTGGTGTACATAGGTGCTATCTCTGCACGTGTCAGCGTGCTGTCGCCAGTAAGTTTTTCTATTGTCTTTCTTGCGCTGCCCAACTGCTGTTCAAGCAATGTGTTGCGGAGTGTTAACTGGCGGTTTGTTTCCGTCAGGTTAAAATAGGAGGTGACAGCAGATGTCAACTCCAGACACTTTCCGCTCACCGCGTTGGCAGTAGAGAAGAACACACTACTCTGGTAGCTATTGTAGCTGAAGAGTAGTGTGATTCCGGCTGCCTCAAGTATAAGAAACAGCAACCAATGGTAATGCCGTGTCAGAAACTCTATCAAGTTTCTCATTTGTAAGGCTATGCGTTATGTACTTGTTATCTCATGAGGAATGAGAATCTGTCTATGTTCTTAAGTGCTATACCTGCACCGCGTGCCACACTGTGGAGCGGATCGTCTGCAATGTGGAATGGTATGTTGATCTTGTCCGTAAGACGCTTTGCAAGACCGCGTATCAGTGCACCGCCACCACTCAGGTAGATACCGTTCTTCACGATGTCGGCATAAAGCTCAGGTGGTGTGTTTTCCAGTGCAGACAACACAGCGCTCTCTATCTTGGCAATGGTCTTGTCAAGACAGTGAGCTATCTCCTGATAGCATACTGGAACTTCCATTGGAAGTGCCGTGATGCGGTTAGGTCCATGCACGATGTAGTCCTCAGGAGCGTCATCACCCAGTTCGGTAAGTGCAGATCCGACATTGATCTTGATTCTCTCTGCCATACGCTCCGATACCTTCACATTGTGCTGGCGCGACATGTACTCCTGTATGTCGTAGGTCAGTTCGTCGCCTGCCACGCGTATGGAGTTGTTGCTGACGATACCGCCGAGAGAGATTACTGCAATCTCAGTGGAACCGCCACCTATATCGACAATCATGTTGCCCTCAGGGGCTTCCACGTCAATACCTATACCGATGGCAGCAGCCATTGGCTCGAAGATGAGGTAAACGTCACGTCCGTCGGCATGCTCTGCAGAGTCGCGTACAGCACGAAGCTCCACTTCAGTACTTCCTGAAGGCACACCGATCACCATTCTGAGTGAAGGAGAGAAGAGTTTGTTGCCAGGATGAGCCATCTTGATGAGTCCTCTCATCATCTGCTCGCAAGCGGTGAAGTCTGCTATCACACCATCACGTAGCGGACGCACCGTGCGAATGTTTTCATGTGTCTTCTCGTACATCATCTTTGCCTTTCCGCCAACAGCAATCATCTTGTCTGTTCTGCGGTCAAGGGCAACGACAGAAGGTTCGTCAACGACAATCTTGTCGCCACTTATTATGATGGTATTGGCAGTGCCAAGGTCCATCGCTATTTCCTGTATGAATGAAAATAATCCCATTTTAATGATTTGATAATGTTGGTGCGGGAACTACTTGTTTGTGCTCTCGAACCACTTGTTGATAGCTGTGTCGTAATGACTTGACACTGCAAAGGCGTGTGTGGCAAACTCTCTGCGCTGGCAAAGTGTTGTCTCTGCTCCCTGCTCGTTCAGAATGTCGAGCAACATGCCGTATTCAGCCTTGCTTGGTACGATTACGACGTCATTGAAATTCTTTGCTCCTGCACGGATGAGAGAGATTCCGCCTATGTCAATCTTCTCGATGATGTCAGCCTCTGAAGCACCGTCGGCAACAGTCTT
Source organism: bacterium (assembly GCA_963601795.1). Lineage (GTDB taxonomy): Bacteria > Bacteroidota > Bacteroidia > Bacteroidales > Bacteroidaceae > Prevotella. The sequence goes on from CAVCGK010000008.1 coordinate 62,222, forward strand.
CTCGAAAGGATAGAGGTCTACGATGACCAAGTCTATCTCGGGAATTTCATATTGTGCCACCTGTTCGCGGTCACCTTCGTTGTCGCGACGTGCCAATATGCCTCCGAATATTTTTGGGTGCAAAGTCTTTACTCTGCCTCCAAGAATAGAAGGATAAGTTGTTATATCTTCTACGGCCTGACATTTAAAGCCGAGTGATTCTATGAATTTGCGTGTGCCTCCAGTTGAAAGGAATTCTACACCCTCTGCATTGAGTTTGCGCAACAGTTCGTCAAGTCCGTCCTTGTGGAAAACTGACACGAGCGCTGTCTTAATCTTCTTTGTTTCAGCCATGTTTTGTTGATTGTTGTTCTTCATGCAAAGTTAGTGCAATTGGGGCGAACTGCAAAAATAATAGATGTTTATTTTATAATGATGTAGCATTTCTTTGTTTGAAATCATTTTGAGTATAGTGCGAGTCTTGTTTGAATGTATATAACAGATAAGCGCCGAGACTCTTCACGAGCTTCGGCGCTTACCTATGTTTAACTAAAAATCCTTTTTCTTGTCCAAATGGTAACCTCACGGTCGCCATTGTCCTGTTAAACAATCGTTTAATTACCTTAAACTAATAACTAAAAACCTAAATCTATTACTACTAACCTAAACAATATATCAAACTTTACTCTTTAGCTTGTTAGGGAAGTGGTTCCGAATCTCTTTTGAAATTCTTTCTTTCCTAAAGCCGATGCAAAGGTATGAAGATTTCTGTGTGTGCGCAAACAATTTTATCTTTTTTGATGGCATTTTGTTCTCTTGTTGACATATATCAATCGTCAAGTGTAATAATGTCTACCCTTTTTACTTTCGTTATGATTTGATAACGCCTCTTTTCTTTTAATTTTGATATTTCGATATATAGTGATGCTATCATATAGATATGTGTTTTGTTTGTGCTATATACATTATTTTATTACCTTTGCAATGTAAGTTGACATTATGCGTATACTCATCGTAAACACCAGTGAAAGCATCGGAGGTGCGGCTGTAGCGGCAAGCAGACTTGTCGCGGCGCTCAATAACAATGGAGAAAAGGCCATGATGCTCGTGCGTGACAAGACGGAAGGTCGCGTTACGACATGCCAGTTGCCAAACCGTTGGCTTATGCGGTTTAGATTTGTGTGGGAACGCTTGGTCGTCTATTGTCATCTGTTGTTTCGTAAGGATCATCTTTGGGAGATAGATATTGCCAATGTCGGTGCTGACATCACCTCATTGAGAGAATTCATGGAGGCTGATGTGATACACCTATCGTGGATAAACCAGGGCATGCTTTCGTTGGGTGATATTAGAAAGATAGTAAAGAGCGGAAAACCCATAGTGTGGACTATGCATGACCTTTGGCCCGCTACATCCATTTGTCATTATGCCGGTTCGTGCACGGAGTTTATGACTGGTTGCAAGAATTGTCACCTGTTGCCTCTGTCTAAATGCCAACATAATCTTGCTTCACAGGTGTGGAAGCGTAAGAAACAACTTTATAGGCAGTCAAACATAACTTTCGTGGCATGCAGTCGATGGCTCAGGAATCAGGCTAAACGTAGTGCACTGCTTGATGGTATGGAACTGACGGATATCCCAAATCCTATTGATACCCACGTGTTTTGTCCGGAAGATAAGGTTAAGGCAAAGACTGCGCTTGGTATTCCTGCCGACAAGAAAGTGATTCTCTTTGTGGCGCAGAAACTCACGGACAAACGAAAGGGTGCAGACTATCTTGTTCAAGCCCTTCACAAGTTTGTTGATATTGACGATGTGAATGCCGATGACTATGTCGTGGCTTTGCTTGGTGGTCATGGCGAAGATTTTGTTCCTCTTATTCCCATCAATGTTATTCCATTGGGTTATGTACACGGTGACCATAATCTTGCGAGGGTGTATAATGCAGCCGATGTATTTGTGTTACCTTCGTTGCAGGACAATCTCCCCAACACTCTCATGGAAGCTCTCGCCTGTGGTGTGCCCTGCGTGGGATTCAATGTGGGTGGCATACCGGAAATGATCGATCATAGACTCAATGGATATGTGGCAAAGGTGGCAGATTCGGATGACCTCGCTGCAGGACTGCACTGGGTGCTTGACGAGGCTGATATGTCAGAGTTGCACAAGTCGGCATTGGCAAAAACTGCCAGGTGTTATTCGCAGGCAAGTGTGTCAATGCGCTACCTTAATATATATAGCGAGGCTATGGCAAGAAAACGATATCTCGGATGATAAAGATAACAGTTATTACATGCACATATAATTGTGCTGACACTCTTGACATCACGCTCAAGTCTGTGTTGTGTCAAGAACATCCTGCCGTGGAACATCTCATTGTTGACGGCGCATCAAAAGATGCCACAGTGGCAAAGGCGGAAGCCTACAAACAACAGTCTGATGCTATGGCAAACGGACACGAGGTCATCGTGCGCTCAGAACCAGATGGAGGTTTGTATTATGCCATGAACAAGGCTCTGTCTATGGCTACGGGCGACTATCTTGTGTATCTTAATGCCGGCGACGCACTGCCCGATAGTCATGTGCTTGCTGACATTGCCTCAAGGGTAGAGGGCATGGATGTGTTGCCGGGAGTAATCTATGGCGATACTGACTTGGTGGATGCTCAAGGCAAATTCCTGCGTCACCGTCGCCTGTCACCACCCGACAATCTCTCTTGGAAGAGTTTTGCCGATGGTATGCTGGTGTGCCATCAGGCCTTCTATGCTTATGTGCCAATAGCACGCAATACATTATATAATACTGACTACCGCTTTTCTGCCGATGTAGACTGGTGCATACGCATCATGAAGACATCACAAGAAGAGGGTAGGGACTTGTGTCGTGTCAACCGCGTTGTAGCAAACTATCTGTCGGAAGGCATGACAACAAAAAATCATAAGGCATCGCTCCGCGAACGCTTCCGTGTGATGCGGACGCACTATGGACTTCCGCTCACATTGTGGAAGCATCTGTGGTTTGTTGTCAGGGCTGTGATTGTCTGATCTCCACCTCAGCGGAATATTTCCGTATGAGGGCAGAGGAGTCCTCGCGCGGGCAGATAAGCAACGTGTCTCCGTTTTCTACAACTATAAACCCTTCAAGTCCGTTGATGACGGCAAGGTGTCCTTTGGGGACCTTTATTATATTGCCGTGAGCCTTGTCGAGGATGACATCAGAGTCGAGCACCACATTGTCGCCACTGTTGGTATGTTCCACTTCATATATGCCGTGCCATGTGCCGAGGTCTGCCCATCCGAAATCACAGTGCATGACGGTGACATCTTTCGATTTCTCGAGTACTCCCTGTTCTATGGATATGTTTGGATAGAGAGGGAAGTGGTCTGTCATATATGTGTTCTCCTCTTCGATGGTCATTCTTCTTGACTCAATGGTGCGCAATACCTGTGGCAACAGATTATTGAAACTATTTATCAGATAGCGTGCTCCTGCCACAAAGATTCCTGTGTTCCAGTAGAACTCTCCACTGTCGATGAATATCTTTGCAAACTCCCTGTCTGGTTTTTCTGTGAACGACCTCACCTTGTAGATTCCGTCACCAATCTGTCCGTCTTTCTGTATGTAGCCGTAACCAGGTTCTATGCGTGTAGGCGTAGCTCCCATGACAAGCAGAGAATCGTGCGTTGCAACAAACTCAGATGCTTTTATGGCGGCATTGGCAAACTTCTCTCTGTCCATGACAAGATGGTCGGAAGGTGCGATTATTACTGTCGCATTGGGATTGAAATGCAAAGCTCTGTATGCTCCCCAAGCTACGCATGGTGCGGTGTTGCGCCATACGGGTTCGGCTAGGATATTGCTCTCGGGTATGTCGGGCAACTGCTGGCGCACGATGTCTACATAGTCACGTGATGTACTTATAAGTATGCGGTCGGCAGGGAGAAACGTGCGGAAGCGGTCATATGTCTGTTGCATCTGTGTGCGTCCCGAACCGAAGAAATCGATGAACTGTTTCGGCATGCCGACCGTACTTTCCGGCCATAGCCTACGACCCTTGCCACCGGCAAGGATTATGCAATACAGATTGCTGGTTTTGTCCATATTGATTGCAGATTGTTTATTCTGACTACTAAATTATAAAAAAAGACTGTGAAAGGGCAAATCCTTTCACAGTTTTAACGTTTAGTAGCCACTTACATTTTATAGTAGGTGCTGTGTCTCACTGTACCCATTAGCTGATTGCCGCCCATTAGCTGATTGCTGCCCAGTTGATGTTAGTCTTTCTTAGTTCACGCAATCTATTCCAAAGCATCTCATATTGCGCTGACTTGCACTCTGGGTCAGCAGTCACTATCTTCTGTGCCTCCTCGCGTGCCAGTTGCACCAATTGTCCGTCGCGTGCTATGTCGGCTATCTTCAGGTCGAAGGCAAGTCCGCTCTGCTGCGTGCCTTCCAGGTCGCCCGGTCCGCGCAACTTTAAGTCAGCCTCGGCAATGCGGAAGCCGTCATTGGTGTCGCACATGATGTCTATTCTCATGCGAGTCTCTTTTGACAGTTCGTGTCCTGTCACGAGAACGCAGAAACTCTGGTCGGCACCTCGTCCCACACGTCCGCGCAACTGATGCAGTTGTGATAGTCCAAATCTTTGTGCGTCAAGGATTACCATCACGGAGGCGTTAGGTACGTTCACTCCCACCTCTATCACTGTTGTGGCCACGAGTATCTGTGTCTCGCCGGCGGCAAAGCGTCGCATCTCTTCGTCCTTCTCTTTAGGTTTCATCTTGCCGTGCACCTGACTGATATGCATGTCGGGGAAGATGTGGAGCAATTGCTCATAGCCTTCCTCCAGATTCTTCAGGTCGCTCTTCTCACTCTCTTTTATAAGAGGGTAGACAATGTATATCTGTCTGCCTTCGCTCACCTGTTTTCTTATGCCGTCATAGAGCGATGCCATGGCGTTGTCATATTTGTGAATGGTGCGTATGGGTTTTCTTCCAGGTGGAAGTTCATCGATGACACTGACGTCGAGGTCGCCGTAGATGGTCATGGCAAGTGTTCGCGGTATGGGCGTTGCCGTCATCACGAGAATGTGAGGCGGACGCTCGCTCTTTGTCCATAGGCGTGCCCTCTGCTGCACTCCAAAGCGGTGTTGCTCATCGATGACTGCTATTCCGAGATGGGCAAACTCCACCGGATCTTCTATCACGGCATGTGTGCCGACGAGAATGTTGACATCACCAGAGCGCAGTCCACTGAGCACCTGTTCGCGTCTTTTGCCCTTCACAGTGCCAGTGAGTAGTTCCACGCGTATGTCCATGTCGTGCAGGAAAGCCTTGATGGTGGCGAGATGCTGCTCGGCGAGTATTTCCGTAGGTGCCATGATGCAAGCCTGAAATCCGTTGTCCACAGCCAAGAGCATTGTCATGAGTGCCACGAGAGTCTTTCCTGATCCTACGTCACCCTGTAGCAGGCGGTTCATCTGTGTGCCCGAGCAAAGGTCTTTCCTTATCTCGTGCATAACCCGCTTCTGCGCCCCTGTCAGTTCAAAGGTGAGGTTGTTGCTATAGAAACCATTGAAAACATCGCCTACGCGCTGCATCACATAACCCTTGTAGCGGCGTCTGTGGTCGGAGGCATAGCGCAGTATGTTGAGTTGCACATAGAAGAGTTCCTCAAACTTGAGCCGTTGCTGAGCCTTCTGTACATCCAGCACATTCTTCGGATAATGTATTTTTACGAAAGCCTCAGTGCGTGAGATGAGATGGAGTGGGGTGGTGATAAACTCGGGCAATGTCTCTGGAAGTCCCGCCTGTGCTATTTTCTCCACCAGTGTCTGAGTCAGCTTCTCTATCTGTCGCGACTGCAGTCCCGACTTCTTCATCTTCTCAGTGGTGGTATAGTAGGGTTGCATACCCATCGACGAAAGTTCGATGCTCTCTGCCTTGTCAATGTCGGGATGTGCAAACTGGTAGCGGCCGCCATATACGCTCGGTTTGCCGAAAACGATGTAGTCCACTCCTACTTTATATGTCTTGTACACATACTGCGCACCTTGCCACCAAACGAGGTCCACCACGCCGTGTCCGTCACTGAAATGTGCCACCACGCGCTTGCGCCTTGGTCCCATCGCAAACTCCTCAAACGACAATATCCTGCCCCTTATCTGCACAAAGGGCATTGTGCCATCAAGTTCGTTGATGGCATATATACGACTGCGGTCTACATATTTATATGGATAGTATTCCAGCAGGTCTCCCCACGTGGCGATGTTCAGCTCACGGTTGAGAATTGTCGTGCGCTGTGGCCCCACGCCTGAGAGATATTTTATGTCTTGATTGAGAATATCTGATGATGGCATATTACCTACAAAGGTAATCCAAACGTATGATATTGCAAAATTTTCGCATTGATTTTAGAGTCCACCTTTGAGTTATGTGATGTGTATAGTGGAAATATAAAGTCGATATGGCAAAAACTGTTAAAAAGTAAATGTTTTCTTGATATTGAGCAACAAAAGCGAAATCTTTTTGCTATCTTTGCAACGTTGTCATATTAATGTGACATCATACCCGACAAAATTTGAAGCATGACTTTTATTGGCAAAAAACATATAATACTTCTTTTCCTCGTTGTTTTCATGGCAGCTTTGCATGTGCAGGCGCAGGATTTGCTCGCACGTCAGGCACCGATAGACCGCAAGGCTAGAACAGTTGATACTCTTGCTTTGCAACGCATTATGGAGAGGGAAATGGAGGAAAACCCAAGTTATGAACTTTATGAAGAATGGGACAACACCTTCGCTCACAAGGCTTCGGTATTGCCAGAAACATTCAAGATAGACCTTCGTCATTTCTGCATGCCTACCAAGAGTCGTGCTCTTACGAGTAATTTCGGTGCGCGCTGGGGACGTGCTCACAAAGGTCTCGATATAAAGGTATATGTTGGTGACACTATCCGTGCTGCTTTCAGCGGTAAGGTGAGAATGGTGAAATACAACAAGGGCGGTTACGGAAAGTATATCGTCATTCGTCACAACAACGGACTTGAAACTATCTACGGTCACTTGTCAAAGCAACTTGTAGAAGAGAATCAGGTGGTGAAGGCTGGCGATGTTATAGCCCTTGGTGGTAATACCGGACGAAGCACTGGTTCGCATCTCCACTTTGAGACTCGCCTTTGTGGCGTGGCTCTCAATCCTGCACTGATGTTCGACTTCCGTGCACAGGACGTTACAGGTGACTACTACATGTTCCGTCGTGACACTTACGAGGCAGAAGGTCTTGAGGCCACTCGTCTACGTGGTGTGATTGGCAATGGCGGTTATACACATGAGGATGTTGTCGGCACAAGCGTGGCTAACAGTGGAAGTCACAAGTCAAGCAAGGCTGTTACAGCTGTAGCTGACGAGCCAGCTTATCACAAGGTGGCTCAGGGCGAGAGTCTCTACTCTATTGCTCAGAAGAGAGGAGTTACTGTTGATGAACTCTGCAAGCTCAATCACATTACAAAGAAATCGAAAATACGCGTGGGTATGATTCTGCGCTTCTCATAACAAATCCTTATTCAGAAACAATCAATAACTATACAAACCTAAAGGCGGCATCGGAGGACTCTCTGATGCCGCTTATTTTTTTTCTGCAAGTTGTGCGGAGAATAGAGAGGCTTATCTCCGCATTTATGTCCGTGCGAAAAGATATAGTCATCGGCAATCACTCCGCTCTCAAAAGTTTGCGCCTCTCCATGAAGCCCTTTTAAGACCAAAGTTGGATGAAAAACAGATCGCTATATGCCGTATAAATCTTTATTAAATCATAAAGTCTTTTCTTCCCTATGTTTGAAATATCAAATTTAGGGAAATAAAAGATGTACGAAAGTTCAGATATAAAACTATGGGATGGAAATGTGTTAAAAATGAGGCTCTAATAACTTAAAGGCTTAAAATTGTATCGTTGTTTGGAAACAAAATGTTATCTTTACACCATAATTCAAATAATATGGGCATCAACAAACTTAAAGTGGTGTTGACAGAAGAAGCACAAGCCTTTTTGGATGCACAGCCGTTCAAGGCTCAACAGAAGATATACTACAACATCTTCAAGGTTGAGGAAGGGGTGATGAAAGTTGACATTTTCAAGAAACTTGAAAATACCGATATATGGGAGTTCCGCACCCTCTACAATGGTATTTGTTACAGGCTTTTCTCCTTTTGGGACACTGAGCAAGATACTTTGGTTATTGCCACACATGGTATAGTCAAGAAAACCCAGAAGACACCATTAAAGGAAATTGCCAAAGCGGAAGAAATTAGGAAGGAGTACTTTAATAATAAAAAGAAATAGCATTATGGCACAGATGAAATTGATACCAGCAGACAACATGAAAGATAAACTTTGGGGGAAAAGAGGTACACCAGAGCGTGAAGCAATGGAGGCAAAGCTCAAAGAGGATGTAAATGCTTATATTGTAGGCGAAGCCATACGCAAGGCTCGACTGGCACAAAACCTCACGCAAGAACAACTTGGTGAACGTGTCGGTGTGCAGCGTGCTCAGATTTCAAAGTTGGAAAAAGGTGCAAGTGTTATCACATTGCCTACAATGAGCCGTGTATTTCAAGCATTGGGAATTGCTACAGGAACACTCGATTTGGGTATTGCTGGAAAAATAGCATTATGGTAAATTCACAAAAATATTTATTGATATGGCAATAGAACATAAATGTTAAATCACTGTCCTTGAATGCAAATGCTACAAGGATTATCAAGAGATATATTTAGCAGACCCAAATACTAGATTGGTACTTGTGGCTATATAAAAGGCTTGAAAATGTATCTTATGCCTAATGGAAAGTTCCGTTCCGTAGTACGGAACGGACATTCCGTTGTTTGGAACCGCCGTTCCGTAGTACGGAATACACATTCCGAACTACGGAACAGAGATATCAACTATGAGTAAGAATGGCGTCTGCTAATTCGTTGAGGGCTTCCTGATCGTGCTTCTTCATGCGACTCCAGATTGTCACCTGTGGGTCTACGACTTCTATCTCCTTCATGTCGTCCACCATCATGCGCATCACCTTGGCGGCACTTGGTGCCCATGAGCCGTTCTCGATGATTCCCACACGACGGTTTTGCCATGACTTCAGGCGCAGATGATGCAGGAAGTCATACATCGGAGGGAACACATTGGCATCATAGCTTGCTGCTGCGAGCACGCATTTGCCCAGGCGGAAAGCTTCTGCTATTGCCCATGACTGGTCGCAACGCGACAGGTCGGCGATGCTCACCTCTGTGGCTCCCTTTGCCTTCAGCATCTCTGCAAATGTCTCTGCCACCTGGCGTGTGCCACCATGTATGGAGGCATATGCCACGAGAACGCCGTCAGATTCCGGTTCGTAGTTGCTCCAGCGGTCATAGAGTGACACATATTTGCTGAGGTCGCCACGGAGAATGGGACCGTGTGCCGGGCACACGTATTGTATGTCGAGACCAGCGACAGCCGATAGCAGTCGGCGCACCTGTGGTCCGTATTTTCCACATATGTTAATATAATAGCGTCGTGCCTCGTCAGTCCAATTGTCCTCTATGTCGTTGGCACCAAACTTTCCGAATGCGTCGGCAGAGAAAAGAACTTTGTCGGTGGTGTCGTAGCTGACAATAACCTCTGGCCAATGCACCATCATGGCATTGTGGAATACGAGGTTGTGTGCACCGAGCGACAGTTGCTCGCCATTCTTCACCGTTATGGCACGGCTTGAGAAGTCAAAGTCTTCAAAGAAATTGTGCAGCATCTTCAATGCCTTGTCAGAGCAGACCACCTTCATGGAAGGATACATCGTGAGTGCTTCTGCTATCAGCGATGCATGGTCAGGCTCCATGTGATGAGCCACGAGATAGTCAGGTTGGCGACCGTCAAGCGCTTCAGCGAGATTTGTCTTCCACTCGTCTGCCGTGCGAGGGTCGGTGGTGTCTATCACTGCCACCTTCTCGTCGAGGATTACATAAGAGTTGTATGCCATGCCGTTGGGCACTTTATACTGGCTCTCAAACAAATCGATGCTTTTGTCATTCACTCCGATATACTTTATCTGAGCGGTTATGTCTTTTGTCATATCAGCTGTAGTGTTAGTGTGTAATTACCATGCAAAGTTAATAAATATATCGCCAGATGTCACTTGGCAGAAGGTTAAATCGTAGTAAAAAAATACCCTTATATTTTTGGCAGTTTCACTGAAAACCGCTATCTTTGCCCACAGATATAACGATACTCGGTCTGGGCAAGTCCGACTATATGGCTGGAATTCCGATATGTAAGAATCGGAGTTCTTGTTTTTTTAGTGTGGACGTGTCCGTGTTTTTGCGTTATACAGACAATAAGATTATTAACCCCTAAAACCATTAGAAATATGGGATACATGTCACAGGAAGGCTATGATAAACTCGTGGCCGAACTCCACAGATTGGAGGCAATAGAGCGTCCAAAGGCATCAGCTGCGATAGCTGAGGCGCGCGACAAAGGAGATTTGAGTGAGAATTCAGAATATGATGCAGCAAAAGAGGCTCAGGCTCATCTTGAGGCAAAGATAAGCCGACTCAAGCTTGACATAGCTTCGGCAAAGGTGGTAGACACTTCGCTTCTGCGCAGTGATATGGTGCAGATATTGTCGAAGGTGGAGATGACAAATCTCGACAACAATGCAAAGATGACCTATACCATCGTGAGTGAGAGCGAGGCTGACCTGCAGGCAGGCAAGATCTCTATCAAGACTCCGATAGCACAGGGACTGCTCAACAAGAAGGTGGGCGAAGAGGCTAACATCCAGTTGCCTAACGGCAGAGTGATGCGCCTGAGAGTAGACAACATCAGCATAGGATAAGTTTCTTATTCTATTAAAGGATATACATTATATATAATATATATACATCATGTCAATATTCAGCAAGATAGCAGCAGGCGAAATACCGAGCTACAAGTGTGCAGAGGACGATAAGTTTTATGCTTTCCTCGACATCAATCCATTGGTGAAAGGTCACACTCTGGTTATTCCAAAGCGTGAGGTGGACTACATCTTCGATATGGAAGACGACGAGCTGGCGGCATTCCAGATCTTTGCCAAGAAAGTGGCAGTGGCTATAAAGAATGCCTTCCCTTGTCTGAAAGTGGGTCAGGCTGTCATCGGGCTTGAAGTGCGTCATGCCCACATACACCTCATTCCTATGCAGAGTGAGAAGGACATGTTGTTCTCCAATCCTAAGCTCTCGCTTCCCGCAGAGGAGATGGCTTCTATAGCTGAAAAGATATTAGAAGAATACAATCGACTGTAGTGTTAACAAGGTGTAATCCCTTGTGCCACAGTTGCTACGTGTAATGACAAAGTTGTCAGTAAAGTTTAAATAAATTATACTTTGCTGACAACTTTGTCTTTGTTTGTCCATTGGTATGCAAGTTGCGAATATGATGGGTGAAAGCCGAAGCTGATAAGGCAAAGGCAATCAAAGAACATTAAACAATGAACATAAAGATCCCGACCAAGCCGCAAGGCGAAGAGAGGACAAACAAAAAGACAATTAGGAGGTAATAATTATGTTGTTAGCACGTAGAAACAGTAATTCAGATTGGTTGAGTAACTTCTTTGATGATGCATTCTTCAACACGGAAATGATGCAGCGTATGAACGCCACCGCTCCTGCCATCAATGTGAAGGAAAATGAGAAGGCTTACAAGATGGAGGTCGCTGCTCCTGGACTGAAGAAAGAATGGGTTCGTGTGAACATCGACAATGAAGGCAACTTGGATGTAGCCATAGAAAACAAGATGGAGCATAAGAATGAGGACAAGCATGAGCACTATCTGCGTCGCGAGTTCTCTTACAGCAACTATCAGCAATGCTACACTCTGCCTGAGAATGCCGACCGCGAGAAGATTACTGCAAAGGTAGAGGATGGTGTGCTCGAGATAGAGATACCAAAGTTTGCTCCAAAGGAAGAGGTAAAGACTACCAAGGCCATAGAGGTCAAATAGTCTTTGGCTTGTAGAGACAAGAAAAACATCCGCATATAGTGATTGAAAAATATTGCTGTCCGCTAAAACTTTTTTTTAGCGGACAGCAATAATTGAATATGTCGAATGAGGTATTCCCACAGAATTCACAGATTTTTCAGTGAGAATCCGACCGTGGCGCAAGCCTTCTGTGTGTTCCGTGAGTTCTGTGGGAGATTAAAGGGTGAAACTATAACTCGGCATTATCACCGTCACCTCCCTCTACGCTCGAAGAGCCAGAGCCGCCCGAAGGAGTGTTGCCTCCGCCATGTCTACAAAAACATCCTCGACATAGAGCAACTCCTCTCCCAGTACTTCTACGGCTTCTACGACCCTCTGCAATGTACGGTATACTATAGGATTAGGGCAGCTGAATAGTTTCCAAATGCCACGAGATATGGTAAAATAATGTTAAATTGGGGGGAGCCATGGTGCTTATGGATTAAAAGCTTATATTTGCAAAAGACAAGTTGCACTCGGGAAATTGCAAACGAGTTTTCTTTCCTCTCGTTTGCATTGTCTTTGCTGACAGATCTATTAAGTAGACAACCTACAGACTGCATCTTGTCATGTTTGTATCCGCAAAGGTTACAGGCGTGTCAAGGAAAAAGGAAGTGATACAAGCGACTTACAAATTCATCTATTAATACAAAAAAAACTATTAATGGAGCAGAATAGACACATATTAAGATTATTGACTTGTACCGCAGTGTTTTTCGGTCAGGTTCTCTGTAGCGGTGGTATCTCGTACTGTCGCCCGAGTGCTTTTGGCGACAACCTTTCTGACGGTTCAGACAGCATATCCATTGCTGATAAAATCGCCCCTACCACTTCGTATAATCCCCTAGCGCTCAAGATAAACCTCCTCTACACCCTTTTCCTCATTCCCGAGGTGAGTGTGGAGTA
>CAVCGK010000009.1:0-68989 GCA_963601795.1 bacterium
TATGTCAAAGACGTGTGCGACAATTGTCATAAACTTGTGCGACATATGTCATAAAGGTTTGCGACATATGTCAAACACTTGTGTGACATATGTCAAAACATCGATACACCTAACTTCTTACAACGGCACATGCAGATTTCAGCACCCACTCGCCTTCCTGCTGACAGGCGCCAATGATGTCCGGACTACTCTGCCACATAGTCTTTATGAAAACCAATCGAGGGGATGCTCCATTGCGGTGCATCCCCTCGATTATTGTTATTATGTATGTGTAAGCAGGATTATTCTGCGAACTCTACGTCACGGATGAAGTCAGTGCCTGAACCAAACGAACCTGCACTTACGGTGTGGTTCCATACCAACACGAACATGTTCTCTGAAGCCAAGTAGCCACCGAAGCCTGCATCGTTGGTTTCGTCAACATAGTCAGCAGGATTGTTTGTAGACGCTGCCCACTTGTAGCTTACCATGCCATAGCTACCATAGCTGAAGCCTGCCTGAGCGGTTGTCAACTCGCCACCATCAGAGGCACACATAGTGAAGCTCTGATTCTCGCCAGTTTCCATGTTCCACTTGAAGTAGAAGTGATAACCAGAAACCTCGTCTACAGGCTCCATCATACTCTTTATACGATAGATGTCGAGGGCTGGCGAATACTCTATTGTCACGGGCCATTGAGCGCCGAAGAAGAACTCTTCGTCATAGGTACCTGTAGCGAAAGGCTCGTAGTCTTCCTTCACCACATTCACGCTGAAAGAGTTTACCTCACCTTCGTTAATCTTGTAAGGATTGGTGTAGCTCTCAGGAATACTGATAAAGAACTTATAATCCTTGTTAAGGCTCATGTCTGACGAAGGAGTCACCGTGATGGTAGTCAACGACTCACCTTCAGCGAAGTTTGCAGTCTCTGGCACATTCCATCCCTCTGGCACGATAACCTTCTCAACTGGCACACTGAGAGTACCCGTAGTGGTGTGACGGTTGAGCACCACATCAAACGAAGTAGCAGTCTTATCCATCACTGGGTCGGAATAATATTGGAATGTCACATTGTGTTCAGCGACGAATGCCTCTTTCGTGATGTCATCGTTGCCACCGCAAGAAGAGAAAGCGAATGCGCTGGCAAGCATCGCGCCGACAACAAATAATTTATCTATTCTCATGATTTGTCTTATTTGAATATGTTTACTTTTTTATTAGTCGGTCACACCATCACGCAAGTTGCCATTCTGACCTGCCACTGGCAATGAACCGCCTGTGTTGTCCACGATGCTGAGGTTGTTGTCCTTCTCGCTCTGTGGGAAACGCATGTTGAGCCATCCGTCATCGGCAGCCACATTAAACTGGTATGCGCTTGGGAAATTGTTTGTCTTGCCCTGGTGGAAACGCACGATAGGCTTGCCAAGACGCTTGGCGTCAGCAGTGAAGAAGCCCTCACCCCAAAGCTCCACTCGGCGCTGGAACCAGATTTCGTCTGCCAGCGACAGGCTACGACCATTGATATCATAGCTTGGGTCACGATAGGTTGTCACGAAGTCCGTGAGAATCTGACGAGCCTTTGCCTCGTTGCCACTCTTGGCATAGCCCTCTGCAGCGATGAGATACATCTCTTCTATACGCATCAATGGGAAGTCATTCATGTTGACAGTGTTGCCCACACCGTTCTTCATACCAAACTTGATGTTGGTGTAAGGTTCGAATGCAACCTTGCTACCGTCAGAAGTACCAAATTCAGCCATATCGTCACCCGTTGCCACAGCACCTGTACTAGGATCGGTCCAAGAGAGGCTTGCCCAGTTTGGAGAATGTTTCTCGGCATTGAGCCACCATCCCTTGCGCACGTCGGTAGCAGGAATCTTATCATAGAGAAGCTGGTTGATTACAGGAGTGTTGCCAGTAGCAGGAGCGTAACCATCGCCAGAGAATGCACAGTTCCATGCTGTAGATGTCTGGTAGTTGCCATATCCGTCATTGTCTTGTGCATCAGCCTCGGTGCGAAGCACTGCCCAAATCCAGCCATGACCATCGCCACTTGACACGTCACAGAATGCAGGCACGCTGACTTCATCGAGTGTAGCTGGAGTGTAACGACCACTGTTGATCACTGTCTCGGCATCAGCTGCAGCCTCAGCCCATTTTCCCATGGCGAGGTATGCGCGGGCACGCAAACCTGTAGCAACGTCCACATTGATGTATTGTTTGTTAGTGCGGTCTACACCAAGATGCTCAATGGCATAGTTGAGGTCATTCAATATGACATTGTACACCTCAGCCACTGTAGCACGTCCATTGTGTGTAGCATCAATACTATCGGAGAGCAGAGGCACACATGGCTGATCAGCAGCCGTAGCATATCCAAACTGGAAGTAAGGAGCCAACATCATGTAGTCGAATGCACGAATGGTCTTTGCTGAAGCCATATAGTTGATAGCTGTCTCGTCTTCAGTATCGGCAGGATAAGAATCTATCACAGAATTTGCTACACCTATCTGCTTGTAAGGAATGACATAGCGGATGTATGGGTTAGCATAGTTTGCGTTGCGCGAAGACAACTCGTCGCACACTGAGAACCAGTTGTAGTTGTTGTCACCACAAGCAGCGTCGGCACCCTCAAGGTCACCTGCCATAAGTGCCATCACGAGGCCGAAGTCATCGGCACGATGACCACTTGAAAGTCCGCTCGTACCGCCCTTGCCGATGTAGTTGAACATACCGTCGTAGGAAGCCTTCACACGTTCAGGAATTATCTCATTGGTGGTAAGACGCTGGTCTGCAGACAAATATTTGTTTCCTGCATACTCTTGCTCGTTGAGGTCGTTGCATGCCGACAATGTCAACATTGCGGCAGACGCCATGAGTAAGTATATCTTGTTTTTCTTCATTTGTGTTTCTTTTTTTTAGTGTCGCCTCGGATATGAATCCAAGGCAACGAACAAACATCGTGTTTAGAAAGTCACTTGTACGCCAGCGGTTATTGAGCGCATTGCAGGGTAACCGCCACCACTGATAAGGGCAGCACCTGAGGTGTAGCCACCTACACCCATGTAGGTACGTGGGTCAAGACCCTTGCGTGCGCTGATAAGGAAGAGGTTCTCTGATGTGACATACAAGCGGATGTTGTTGATGAACAGACGCTGCACGAGCTGCTTAGGGAAGGTGTATCCCAACGACACGTTATTGAGGTTGAGATAGTTGGAGCTGGTCAAGTATGTGTCGACAGCAGTCTGGCCAAGTGCACCGGCATCAGCAGCGACCGTTGACAGCACAGGGATATTGCTGTCAGGATTGGTGACAGCGTCCCAACCCTTGAGCACGTCCTTGTGCAAGGTCTGGCCACCATTGCCCACCACGGTCATATACTGCTGGTACATACCGTCATATACTTTACCGCCAAGCTGGAATGAGAACTGGAAACCTAAATCGAGTGTTCCGCACTTCTCAGGAGCCCATGTGAGGTTGAATCCAAATCCACCATAAACGGAAGGGTTAACATCACCGAGGTCATACTGTGTAGCTGCTGTAGCATCGCTTGTAGTTGTCTGACCTGTAACGTTGCCTTTTTCGTCTTTCACATCCATATAGAAGAGTGGCTTACCGTTTGTCTTGTCCACACCTGCCGACTTGAGCATGTAAGCCTCATAGATGCTGCCGCCTACACGAAGGATGCTACTACCACCCTTGATACCGTTCTCCTTGACACTCGCGTCGAGGTCGGTAACCTTATTCTTAAAGTGAGTGAGGTTAATATTGCCGTTCAATGTCAGGTTACGTGTCTTGATGATGTCACCGTTGACTGTAAACTCAATACCCTTGTTGACCATCTCGCCCACGTTAGCAGGATAAGTAGCCACTGCCGAACCTGAAGACAAAGGAAGGGTCTTCATGTAGAGCAAATCAGATGTTGTCTTGTGGAAGTAGTCAACACTACCTGTCAAACGGTTGTTGAACAGAGCGAAGTCAACGCCGACGTTCCACTCACCGCTCTTCTCCCATGTCAGCTCAGAGTTGCCACGGAACACCTGTACGGAGCTATAGCTGCCATTATCCTCGTTGTAGGAAATCTGATAGAAGTCTGACCAAGGATGGAAACGGAAGTCATCGCGTGCGAGGTTGTTGCCTGAGTCCATGTTGTCGTTACCCTGCACACCATAGCTCAACTTAAGTTTCAAGAGGTTCACCCAATCTGCCTTAAACCATTTCTCCTTGCTGATCTGCCAGCCTGCCGATACAGACCAGAATGTACCCCAACGATGACCAGGAGCGAAGATAGAGCTACCGTCACGACGGATTGAAGCTTCAGCGAAGTAGCGTTCGTCATAGTTGTAGTCGCCACGGAAGAAATAACCGTCGCGCACCAAGTGGTCGGTATATGAGTTCACGCTCATGTTTGCGCGACCATAGGCGTTACCAAGTTCTGCAATGAAAGGATCGAAGAGGTGGTCGTTCTGCCCGTAGAGTTCCGACTCCTTATAATAGTAGTGCTCATAACCTGCGAGGAGGTTGATGGCGTGCTTGCCAAACTGCTTGTCGTAGTTGGCTGTGTAAATCTGGTTTGTCGAGAAATTGCGAGTTGTCCGCACGTAAGCCATACCGTCAATGCTTGTGCTTGTGGCAAAACGGCTGTAGAGATAGTTATACTGGCCAGTACTGTTGAACATTGTGAAGTTTGCAGCGAGGTTCAGTCCTTCAACTGGAGTGAGGGTCATCACCCAGTTGCCACGGAACTGGTCGAAGTCAGCATTCTTCTTGTCATACTCATTGTTCGCCATAGCGTTACCTGTTATGGCAGGACGCTTGAAGTTGGTCTGGTTCATGTCGTATGTAGGACCGCCAATGGCATTCTTCACGATGTTGCCGTCAGCATCACGCACATACATTGGATAGATAGGAGCAATCTTGTTAGCCAAGTCATAGAGGTTGCTGCTCGATCCATAGGTGTCTGCATTGAAAGAAGGACGCTGAGTCTTGATGTGAGTATAGTCGAGGTTTGAGGCAAACTTGAGCCAACTCTTTGCCTGATACTCCACGTTGCTGCGAGCAGTGAAACGCTCGAAGTTAGAGTTCTTCACCGAACCGCCATCCTTGAGATAACCAAGGTTGCTATAGTAAGACACCTTGTCGGAACTACCGTTCAAACCGAGGTTATACTCCTGACGGAATGCAGAGTTGTTGATTGCATCATAGTAATCGTCTGGCAAGTATGTGTACTCACCGTCAGAGTAGCCAAGAGTTGCGTTAGGATTGAGCTTAAAGTTTGTACCGATGAGGTTCTCGCCTGTAGGCACAGTGTAAACCTGGTATCCAAGACCGCCATTGTTCGCATTGAAAAGGTTTGCGGTAGCATAGTTAAATGCATCCTGCGAGCTGCTGCCATGGAGATACTGTGAATTGTACATAGCCTTGAACCAAGTCTCATAATACTGAGCTGGATCGGTGATAACGTCATAGCGTGGCACCTCACGATGGTTAGAACCGAGCTTAGCATCGAAAGTGATACGTGCAGCACCGGCACCGCGGCTCTTCTTTGTGGTGATGATGATAACTCCATTAGAACCACGGGCACCATAGATGGCAGCAGAAGCAGCATCCTTCAAGACTGTCATCTCCTGGATGTCGGCAGGGTTGATGGCAGCGATGTCACCATCGAAAGGAGCACCGTCTACAATATAAAGAGGATTAGTGCTGGCATTCATCGAGCCAATACCACGAATACGAATCTTTGGTGTGGCACCAGGCTCACCGCTTGAGGTCTCAAGCTGCACACCTGCCACATTACCTGTCAATGCCTGGGTAGCGTTAGAAACAATGTGCTTGGAAATCTCGTCAGCCTTCATCTCGCCTGCAGATCCAGTGAAAGATGAACGCTTCTGAGTACCATAAGCTACGACAACGACATCATCGAGGGTGTGATCATCTGAAACCAAAGTTACCCTTACGTTAGGACCAGCCTTTACAGTCTGCTCCTTCATACCGAGGTAACTAACTTGAAGTTTTGAATTAGCGGGTGCGGAAATGGAGAAATGTCCATCCAAATCGGTCACGGCTCCTAACTTTGTGCCTTCGACCTTTACCGCCGCTCCCACTATAGGGTCACCGTTCTCGTCCAAGACGGTACCGGAGACAGTGGATTGCGCCATTACCCCCCCCACACAGAGGAAGAGTGCGGCAAGAAACATTAAAAGTCTCTTTTCCATAAATTTCTCTCTTTTTACTTAATAATAAAACTAACTATTACAATTAAATCAACCAAGTATCAAAACAAGTCTTTTATACCTATGCAAATATATTGCAAAAAGATACATTTCACGTTAAATCTGTTACGTTTTGCAAAGATAAGGTTAAAGAAACGAAACTTCCGCAAGATATATTAATATTTCTTTAATGTTACAAATACTTCTTGATTTATATCATTCAATTACATAAAAGCCTATTTGCTTTCGGTCTGAAAGTTATTATTAGACAATAATATTAGTTTGATAGTATATATTTTGCATATCTATAACTTACATTGTGAAACGATTCCTGCTTACGACAAAGCAAGGACGCTTCGCCTCCTATAATTACCATTGCAAGATAAAAATAATATTAAAAATGTGCAATCATACCACTTTTTCATATGAGAAATGTGTATTTTTGCCGAAAAGTCATATTAACAGTATATACATGACCGATTATTCACATTAACAGATACAGATATGGCAGAAATAGAAAGAGGAATGTGACCGCCAAAAGCCTTACGTTTTACAGAAAGCAGCACAATCCACCACTCTCCATTCGTCTATCAACACTCAACATGCGAAAGGATGACGACTTACTCAATCTGCCTCTCTATCTTGCCGACAAAGCAAAAATGTTCATATCCCTCTGCTTTCCTAACTTGCAGGGTTAACGTGAGGACACATCAACTACTATACGAAAATTGGGAGCACGACCCGCTGGTCGGCTCCCAATCCAAAAACATGTTATGAAAAATCGTGTGGCAGATCGCTCTGCTTAGTCCTTGCTAATGATACCCAACTGGGTCTGTTCGAGGAAATGCACCACAGTGTCTATCTCCTTACCACTTGGCACCTGCTCCTTTATCTGGTGTATGGCATCGAAGACACTTGTCTGGCCATGGAACACGAGACGATAGGCATTGGCGATGTGCTTGATAACCTTTTCCGAGATGCCAGAATTCTCCAGCAGAGTGGTGTTAAGACCGCCATAGCGAACAGGATTGTCGGTGGCAACGATAAACGGAGGCACATCACGACTCACACGCACACCACCAGTGACCATAGACGCTCCACCGACACGCACTCCTGCATTGAGGATAACGCCGGAAGAGAAGATAACACCGCGATGGATGTCACAGTCGCCTGCCACCTTAGTACCATAACCGAAGGTGCAGAGGTCCTCCACCTTTGTGTCATGCGAGATGTGCACACCCTCCATGAAGAAGTTGCGGTTGCCTATGCGGGTTTCGCCGTCAGGGCATGTTGCACGGTTGATGACAACATTCTCACGGAAGATGTTGCCGTCACCGATGACGAGAGTAGTCTTGTCACCCTCTTTGTAGTTGAAGTCCTGCGGACGCGCACCGAGCACGGTGTTCTGAAACACCTTGTTGTCGCGACCCATGCGTGTGCCGCTCATGATGCTTGCGTAAGGATAGATCACACAGTCGTCGCCTATCACCACATCATCTTCAATGTAGGCAAAAGGATAGACAGTGACATTCTTGCCTATCTTGGCACCTGGAGCTACATATGCTCTTTCACTTATATTGCTCATAGTTTTCTCCTTATTATATTATTAGTTTCTGCCTCCACCGAGAGCGTAATAGAGGTTGACCACTGCCTGCATCTTGTAGAACTGATCCTGCACCTGCGAGAGCTGTGCATTGAGCAGACTCTGCTGGGCGGTGATGACCTCAAGATAGGTGCTGCTGCCCTCATTGAAGAGCATCTTGGTGTACTCCACATTCTTTGTAAGACTCTCCACCTGCTTTGCCTCGAGCTGTGCCTTCTCATCAGAAGAGTTGTAAAGCACGAGGGCATTGCTCACCTCGCTACCTGCTGCGAGCACTGCCTGCTGCCAAGTGTTGTAAGCCTGCTCCTGCTGAGCCTTTGCCACCTTGAGTCCTGCTATGAGCGCGCCATGCTGGAAGATAGGTTGCGTGAGGCTACCGACAGCACTAAGAAGCATCTTGCCTGGATTTACGATCTGTCCGCCACCATTGTTGGTGTAGGCACCCGAACCGCTGATGGTGATGCTTGGATAGAACTTTGAACGAGCCTGATTGGTGTTGTAGAAGCACTGTGCCAATGACATCTCTGCGTAGTGAACGTCAGGACGGTTGTTGAGCATCTGTATGCCAACGCCTGTGCTGAAGTCAGCAGGAAGCGACTGACTGTCGAGAGAACCGCGGGCGATGGTCTGTGCCGGCTGACCGAGAAGGAGAGAGAGAGAGTTCTCTGTCTCACGTATCTGACGCTTCAGGTCTGTGGCCTGTGCCAACACTGAGTAGTAGTTGGACTCTGCACTCTGCACACTTGTCTCCTTGGTGCGTCCGAGTTCCTTCTGCAGTTTCATCAAGTCCCAAGTACTCTTTGTGAGGTCTGCCATGTTGTTGACAAGTTCGAGTTCCTTATCAAGCATCATGAGCGTGTAGTACATGTTGGCGATGTTGGAGATGAGTCCTGTCTGCACCACGAGCTGATAGTCCTTGGTGGCAAGGAGCGACATCTGTGCACTGCGCTTAGCATTGAGCAGATTGCCGAAGAGGTCAAGACTCCAACTTGCCTGTATTGGCAGTGAGTAGGTCTTTGTAGCCTTGTTGCCGTCCCATGAACTTATCGTTCCTGATGGAGAGAAGGTGAACGCAGGCACGAAAGCCAACTTGGCTGCAGTGAGCTGAGCCTCCACCATCTTCACATTGAGAGCGGCATTGAGCATATTGGTGTTGTGTGCCAATCCCTGCTCTATGAGCGACTGAAGCTGTGCATCGGTGAACACGCTACGCCAAGGCAGGTTGCCGAAACTTGCGGTGTCAGCGACAGCGAGAGTGTCGGTGGTAGAGTTCACGTCGCGCACCAGTCCTGTAGTGTTCACGTCAGGGCGCTCATACTTATTGTATATTCCACAGCTGCCCAACAGAAGTCCGGCAGCGGTGAAAGTGATTATACTCTTTATATTCATAATGTGTTATACTATCTATTTTGTAAGGTCTTAATTCTTTGCACTCTCCTCAAGCTTTGCCTGCAGATGCTCAGCAACATAAGGATTAGTGTACTGCTTAACCTCTGACTCTACGGAAGCGTTGTCATCCTCGAACTTCATCGGACTGATCTTCTCCTGCAGTGTCTGGAAGACGTAGAAGAGAGCTGGCACTACCATAATCTGGCACAACATACCAATGAGCATACCTCCTACAGCAGCGGCACCGAGAGTCTGGTTTCCATTGTAGCCTACACCCCATGGCATCAACATTGGCAACAGACCGATGATCATGGCGAGTGAGGTCATAAGGATAGGACGCAGACGGGCTGAAGCACCAAGCACTGCCGACCATGAGATTGCCATACCTGTGCGACGGCGCTCGAGGGCGAACTGTACGATAAGGATGGCATTCTTGGCAAGAAGACCCATAAGCATGATGAGCGCAATCTGCATGTAGATGTCGTTGTTCTTACCAAACAGGTTGGTGAAGACGAACGCACCGGCAAGACCGAACGGTATGGAGAGGATTACTGACAATGGCAGGATGTAGCTCTCATACTGTGCGGAGAGAATCAAGTACACGAAGGTGAGACAGAGGATGAAGATCATCGCTGTGGAGTTGCTTGACTCCTGCTCAGTACGTGTAAGACCTGAATATTCATATGTGTAGCCTGTAGGCAGAGATGTTTTGGCAACCTCGGCGATGGCATTGAGGGCATCACCTGAAGAGTAGCCGTCGGCAGCAGAGGCATTCACATTGATAGATGTAAACAGGTTGAAGCGGTCAATCTCCTGAGGACCGTATACACGGCTCAGTGACACATACTCCTTGATAGGAGCCATAGTGCCCGCAGATGTGCGTACATAGATATTGTCAAGACTCTTCAGGTCCTTGCGGTCCTTAGGATCTGCCTGGATGTACACACGATAGAGTTTACCGTAGGAGTTGAAGTTACTTGCGTACATACCGCCATAGTAGCCCTGCATGGTGGTGAGCACAGTAGAAGGGTCGATACCACTCTGCTTACACTTTGCTACGTCAACATCAAGCTTATACTGAGGATACTTGGTGTCATATGAGGTCATCGCATTAGAGATCTCAGGACGATTGTTGAGTTCGGCAAGAAACTTCTTTGTGATCTCATTAAACTTGTTCACATCACCACCTGTGCGGTCCTGCATAGAAAGTGTGATACCGTTGGTAGCAGAGAAACCCTGCACCATAGGTGGCTGGAAAGCAAGAATCTGCGCTCCCTTGATGGCTGCTGTCTGCTTATAGATCATACCGAGCACCATGCCCGAACCGAGGTTGTGTACACCGATATACTTCAGTGGTCCCTCAAGTTTCTGACGCTCTTCAAACGACTTAAGTTTGATAATGAATGTTCCCTGGTTGGAACCCTGACCTGCGATGAAGTTGTAACCAGTGATACGCATACGGTTTTCGATAGCAGGGTTGGTGGCAAGCATCTTGTCCACCTGATCCATCACCTCGCTAGTCTTCTTCATAGATGTACCCGGAGGTGTTGACACTGTACAGAACACAGTACCTGTATCCTCATCAGGCACAAGACCTGACTTTGTGGCACCCATAAGCACTGCCATGACAGCAATACCTACTACCACAGAACCAATAGCAATGACAGGACGCTCCACGATGCGACGCACACCATTGGTATACTTGCCCTGGAGCTTGCCATATGCAGCATTGAATGATGTATGGAATCTGTCAATGAAAGACATCTTGCGGTCAGAACCATCCTCATTCTTCGGCTTGAGCAGCACTGCACAAAGGGCAGGAGAAAGTGTCAACGCATTGAGGGCGGAGATAACGATAGAGATAGCCATCGTGATACCGAACTCACGGTAGAAGGTACCTGACGTACCACCCATGAACGACACAGGGATGAACACAGCCGCCATCACGAGGGTGATGGAGATGATGGCACCCGAAATCTCATTCATGGCATCGATGGAAGCGAGGCGGGCTGACTTATAGCCAAGGTCGAGCTTGGCATGCACAGCCTCGACCACCACTATGGCATCGTCGACCACTATGGCTATGGCAAGCACAAGTGCGGCAAGAGTCAAGAGGTTGAGCGAGAAGCCGAAGACATAGAGAAAGAAGAACGTACCGATCAATGACACTGGCACCGCAATGAGCGGGATGAGTGTAGAACGCCAGTCCTGAAGGAAGATGTAAACCACTACGAACACGAGGATGAACGCCTCAATGAGGGTCTTAATAAGGTCCTCGATAGATGCAAAGAGGAACTCCGTCACATCCTGCATGACATTAAACTCAAGACCTGGAGGCAGGGTTGCTTCCTGCTCCTTGAGGAGTTTCTTGATGTTGCTGGCAATCTCGGTAGCATTGGAACCTGCAGTCTGTGTCACCATCATAGTGACAGAAGGCTTGCCGTTAAGACCAGACTCCACTGTGTAAGACTGGGCACCAAGTTCTATACGTGCCACATCCTTCACACGGATGGTCTGTCCACCCTGAGTGCTACTGATAATCATGTTGCCGAATTCCTCTTCGGTCTTCAGACGTCCTTTGTAGCGGAAGGTGTATTCATACTGGTTGTCGCTCAATTCGCCCACCTTACCAGGGGCAGCCTCAATGTTCTGCTGTGAGAGCACACCTGTGAGGTCGGTTGGGATGAGTCCGTAGCTCTTCATCTTCACTGGGTCTATCCACAGACGCATGGTATAGGTCTTGGCAGAAAGTGACTGACACTCACCCACACCATTGATACGCTTGATGGCTGGCACGACATTGATGTCGGCATAGTTGGCAAGGAACTCGTCGTCATAACGGTCGTCGGTGGCAGTAAGACCGAAGAGAATCACTGTGGATGACTGACGCTTCATGACAGTCACACCGGCTTGGGTTACCGTAGCAGGCAACAAAGCTGAAGCCTGTGACACACGGTTCTGCACATTGACCTGACACATGTCGGCATCCATACCCTGCTTGAAGTACACGGTGATGGAAGCAGATCCGTCATTGGTAGCGGAAGAAGTCATGTAGGTCATGCCTTCCACACCGTTTATCTGCTCCTCAAGAGGTGCGATGACGGAGTTGAGCACAGTCTCGGAGTTGGCTCCTGTGTAAGATGCACGCACCATAATAGTAGGCGGTGCGATATTTGGATACTGCTCAATAGGCAGCGAGACGAGTCCGATGACACCGAGAATGACAATCACGATGGAGATCACCGTAGAAAGCACCGGACGCTTGATAAAGTTATCTAATCTCATTGATTTCTTCTTTTTCTGTTCTTATATATCATTATATAAAGGAAAAAGGCTTTACGGGAAAGCGTGGCTTATTGTCCGAAGTCTTTCTTCAGTTTGCTCAGGTCGCCCTGGTCAGCACCCATCTCCTGAGTCTTCTTGAGCTTCTGTTCGTACTGTGCCTCTGTGATAGGAGTAATCTTCTGACCGTCGGTGAGGGATGTGATGCCCTGAACTACGAAGCTATCGCCTACGTTAAGACCGCTGGTGATGATGTAGTTCTTACCGTCGTTGTTAGGATTAACAGTCACAGGAGTATACTTCACTGTGTTGTCCTTGCCTACGATATATACAAAATACTTGTCCTGTACCTGTGACACTGCATCCTGTGGGATGATGACAGCAGAGTTGGCTACATGAGGCACAACGATGCTACCAGACGCTCCACTGCGGAGAACGTGCTGAGGGTTAGCGAAGTCGGCACGGATAGACACAGAACCTGTAGACTGGTTGATAACACCGCTCACTGTTGCCACATGTCCTTCGTGATCATAGATAGTACCGTCAGCCAACTGTAGTTTCACAGCAGGATAATCCTTGATAGCAGCCTTCATGCCACCTACATTCTTTGTCATCTCGAGCAGTTCCTTCTCAGTCATAGAGAAATACACCTGCATGGTATTGATGCTTGACACGGTGGTAAGAGGCGAAGCGCTTGAAGCACTCACAAGAGCACCAACCTTGTATGGAAGGTCGCCTACAACACCGTCGGCAGGACTTGTCACATAACAGAAGTCGAGGTTCTGCTTTGCCGAGATATAGTTTGCCTCTGCCTGAGCCAGAGCTGCATTGGCAGACTCGAGAGAGTTCTTAGCTGAAGACAACTCATAAGAACCTATTACGTTGTTGGCGAAAAGTTTCTCGCTGTTGTCGTAAGTAAGTTTTGCAGTATTGAGCTGAGCCTTAGCCGAGTTAACAGCAGCCTTAGCCTGACGCACTGCAGCCTCATATGTCACATTGTCGATAACGAAGAGTAGCTGTCCCTTCTTTACTGCCTGACCTTCCTGCACGCACATCTTTGTGATGAAGCCAGACACTTTCGGACGAATCTCCACGTCCTGCACACCCTTCACGATGGCAGGATAAGTAGTCTGCAACTCAGTATCCTGTCCACTGACTGTTCTAACCGCATACTCGTCATCGCCGAAGTTGGGTTTTCCACTCTGCTTGCTGCCACACGATGCCACGAGCACCGCGAGAAGCAGAATCAATAAATTACCTTTTTTGTTCATACCAAATAAAAATATTATTCTCACCTTTAATTATATATACACACAGCAATAACGGAAACCGAAGTTGGCTATCGCTACATCATTACGAGGTGGTCATTATTTCCTCAGTTTACCACCCATAACCGCAGAAGTAAAGAAAGATGGAACACAAGTTCCAACCAACTCTTCGGTTTTCACCATGCAAAATTACCTATTTATTCCCACTATAAAAATTGCTTATAACGGATGTTGGCTTGATTTAACAATATTTCTCATCGACAAAAAGTCATTGCGGAAATATATACTAACAGAAAGGAAATATGGAATAACAGAGGACTATACAAACATCAACACAAGTAGTTAGCCGTTGTCATAAATTATATAAAAAAGGCAACGGGCACTTTAATATATGGCACAAATTCCGTACTTTTGCAATAAGTTTGCATAAGCAAAGCAAACTGGGTAATAAGCAATAGCACAAACAACAAATAAAGTACTAAAAAATATATTATCATGGCAAAGAAAGCTCTTCTGATGATTCTCGACGGATGGGGAATCGGACATCATGACAAAGGTGATGTAATCTACAACACTCCAACTCCTTATCTCGACTATCTGACAGCAGTTTCAGCACACTCTTCTCTCCAGACTTGTGGTGAAGACGTAGGTCTTCCTAACGGACAGATGGGTAACTCTGAGGTGGGTCACCTCAACATCGGCGCAGGTCGTGTGGTATACCAGGACCTCGTGAAGATCAACAAGGCTTGCGAGAGCGGTGACATTCTGAAGAACCAGCAGGTAATCGACGCATACAGCTATGCACAGAAGACGGGCAAGAAACTCCACTTGATGGGCTTGACCTCTACAGGCGGCGTTCACTCTTCACTCGACCACCTCTTCAAGATGATTGAGATTGGTAAGGAGTATGGATTGAAAGAGACATATGTTCACTGTTTTATGGACGGTCGTGACACTGACCCTAAGAGCGGCAAGGGCTTCATCGAGCAGGTACAGGCTTGCTGCGAGAAGAACGGCGCTCACATCGCCAGCATCGTAGGCCGTTTCTATGCTATGGACCGCGACAAGCGTTGGAACCGTGTGAAGGAAGCATACGACCTGCTCGTTGAGGGCAAGGGAAAGCAGGCTGACGACATGGTGAAGGCCATGCAGGAGAGCTACGACGAGGATGTGACCGACGAGTTCATCAAGCCTATCGTCAACTCTACCGTGAACGGTACTATCCAGGAGGGTGACGTAGTGATCTTCATCAACTACCGTAACGACCGTGCCAAGGAGTTGACCCAGGTGTTGACCCAGCAGGATATGCCAGAGGAAGGCATGCACACCATCAAGGACCTGCAGTACTACTGCATGACTCCATACGATGCCAGCTTCCAGGGCGTTCACATCCTCTTCCCTAAGGAGAACGTGATGAACACTCTCGGCGAGTACCTCAGCGCACAGGGTAAGAAGCAGCTCCACACCGCAGAGACAGAGAAGTATGCACACGTTACTTTCTTCTTCAACGGTGGTCGCGAGACTCCATACGAGGGCGAGGACCGTATCTTGGTTCCTTCTCCAAAGGTTGCCACCTACGACTTGAAGCCAGAAATGAGTGCCTACGAGGTGAAGGAAAAGTTGGTGGGTGCCATCAACACTCAGGAGTATGACTTCATCGTAGTGAACTTCGCCAACGGTGACATGGTAGGTCACACAGGTATCTACAACGCCATCGCCAAGGCTGTTCACGCCGTAGACAACTGCGTGAAGGATGTCATTGAGGCAGCCAAGGCAAACGACTATGAGGCTATCATCATCGCTGACCACGGTAACGCTGACCACGCCATCAACGAGGACGGCACACCTAACACCGCTCACTCATTGAACCCAGTGCCATTCATCTATGTAACTGACAACAACTCAGCTACCGTAAAGGATGGCCGTTTGGCAGACGTGGCTCCTTCCATCCTCCACATTATGGGCTTGGAGCAGCCAGCAGACATGACAGGCGAGAACCTCATCTGCGACTAAGCAGCATTTACTGCAAAAGATGAAAGTAGACATTCACCCTTCATGGGCTGATATACTTAACAGTGAGTTTGACAAGGATTACTTTGTCAAACTCACTGATTTTGTTCACAGGGAGTATTCCACATATAGATGCTATCCTCCTGCCAAGGAAATATTCAATGCCTTCAATCTCTGCCCTTTCGACGATGTAAGAGTGGTAATCATAGGTCAAGACCCTTATCACGGACCAGGACAAGCAGAGGGATTGTGCTTCTCTGTGAAAGACGGCATTGAACTTCCGCCTTCGCTGGTAAACATATTCAAGGAAGTAAAAGCCGACACGGGAAATGTGCCTGAACTGTCAAAGCCCGCAATGGAGATGGGCGTAAGACGATATAACGGATCGCTACGCAGATGGGCAGAGCAGGGTGTAATGCTTCTCAACGCTACACTGACAGTGAGGGAGCATCAGGCAGGATCGCACCAGAAACAGGGATGGGAGACATTCACCGATGCCGTGATAAAAGCCATATCCGACAAGAAAGAGCATGTGGTATTCATCCTGTGGGGCGGTTATGCAAGAAGCAAGAAGAGCCTCATTGACACTAAGAAACATTTCATTTTGGAGTCAGTGCATCCTTCACCACTATCTGCCAATAGAGGTGGATGGTTTGGCAACCATCACTTCACACGCTGCAATGAATATCTCACCGCAAACAACCTGACACCCATAGAGTGGTGACAATGAAATACTAAAAAAAACAAAGATACTGATGATACTGGAAATAGGAAACGTTCTCATATCCACAGATATTATAACGGAGAAATTCTGCTGCG
Organism: bacterium; assembly: GCA_963601795.1. Taxonomy (GTDB): domain Bacteria; phylum Bacteroidota; class Bacteroidia; order Bacteroidales; family Bacteroidaceae; genus Prevotella. Next base: position 16,563 of record CAVCGK010000009.1, read on the forward strand.
ATCTTAGCAAATGCAAGGGCATGTGCTGCATAGAGGGTGATGCCGGTGCTCCTGTAGAGTTTGACGAGATTGCCGACATAGAGCAGTCTGCTGACATCGTGTGGAGCGGTCTATCAGCTTCGGCACAATCGGTAATAGAACGCCAGGGAGTGGTATATAACGACCGTGACGGCGACCTCGTCACAAGTATCGTCAATGGCAAGGACTGCGTGTTCACATGCTACAAAGATTTGGAATGCGACGGCGAAGTCATCAAGGACTGTTGCTTATGCGCATTAGAGTCAGCCTATCGCCAAGGCGAGAGCAGCTTCTGCAAACCTATCAGTTGCAGTCTCTACCCTATCAGGGAGAAGAAGATGTCAAACGGAATGGTAGGTCTCAACTATCACAAATGGGACATTTGCAAGGACGCACGCGAAAAAGGCAAGGCTCTTGACCTTCCTGTATACAAGTTCCTTAAAGAACCGCTGACACGCAGATTTGGTGCGGAATGGTATGCCGAACTGGAACAGGTGGCTGAAGAACTGACAAAGCAGGGATTCAAATAGAAGGACTCATCGCAAGACCTTCTACCTTTACGACATGTGACTTACGGAAACTAATGTCGCCTGTAATGACAACCTTCCTTATGCCTCTATGTACAAACCGTCCCACAAATTGTTCGTCGAGGGCACCACGGCAAACATATTCCGAACCGTCAATCAAAATTCTCTCACCCTTCTTGGCATCGCGCACCGTGATGCGGACTGTACCCCAAAAAGCTTTGCCGAAATTATAGGCTACAGTCTTTCCATCGTCATCCAAGTCAAAGGATGACATTCCTACGACCTTTATATTATAGTCAGAAAGGCCACTGACATTACTCTGTGACAATGCGTCCGACCATTGCAATCCCGTCTCCTTAGCATTACTCCATTTCATCTGCACAGGAATCGCGCACATATTCCAGTCAGGGATATATTCCCGAGCATCTATAATCTCGCCGTATGCCGAAGATATAACGTTGGCAGGAGCGCATAGCCATAACGAGTCAGTAGAACAAGAGAACGTCCTTCCATTGGTATATTTTCCATAGAAGGATAAGGCGAGCATACCACAGTCAACGCCACCAGACGGTCTGTTTATGTCAGGAGCGCACCATACTGCCACAGTATTGGAGTCATTGCGCATATAGTCAGCGACATCAATCGTATAAGACTTATTGCCATTTGCATCATATGCAGAATACACCACCCTACCGTTGACAAAGAGACGGAAAGGACCAACTGCTGACACATTTATAAAAGCTTCGTCAATATCTGAAATAGAAAGTATGTCGCGACGGAAAAGATATTGCCTGCCACTCTCCATCAGTTGTGGTGACAGCCATGAAGACAAAGCCCCCTGAGCGCATACGTTCAGGAGGCTTGCTAATTGTAATATCGTTATTAACAGTATTTGCTTACTATGCATCAATATTGGCATATGTGGCGTTCTGTTCTATGAATACACGACGTGGCTCTACATCATCGCCCATAAGCATTGAGAAAATCTCGTCAGCCTCAGCGGCATTCTCGATAGTCACCTGCTTAAGGAGACGCGTCTCAGGATTCATTGTGGTGTCCCAAAGTTGCTCTGGGTTCATCTCACCAAGACCTTTGTAGCGCTGAGTATGCACTGCACCTTCATCGCCTGAAGCATACTTGTCGATGAACATCTGGCGCTGCTGGTCAGTGTAACAATATTCCTCTATCTTCTTGTACTTACACATGTAGAGAGGAGGTGTTGCAATATACAAGTGACCTTCCTGGATAACACGTGGCATGAAGCGATAGAAGAGAGTCATGATAAGGGTGTCGATGTGAGAACCATCGACATCGGCATCGGTCATGATGATAATCTTGTCGTAACGGAGCTTGTCGATATTTGCTTCCTTCGACTCCTCACCTTCCACACCGAAACGCACTCCGATGCTTTGGATGATATTCATCACCGACTCTGCCTCGAATACTCTATGCCACTGCACCTTCTCCACATTGAGAATCTTACCGCGGAGAGGAAGAATAGCCTGAGTATAGCGGTCACGTCCCTGCTTAGCCGAACCACCTGCGGAGTCTCCCTCGACAAGGAATATCTCAGATGTCTTTGGGTCTTTATTAGAACAGTCAGCCAACTTACCAGGCAGACCGCCACCTGTCATGAAGTTCTTGCGCTGCACACTCTCGCGAGCCTTTCTTGCAGCGATACGTGCTGTAGCAGCAAGCACCACCTTGTCGCAAATGAGTTTTGCCTCGCCAGGATGCTCTTCCAAATAGTTATTGAGAGCCTCACCCACTGCCTGCTGAACAGCACCTGCCACCTCAGTATTACCGAGCTTGGTCTTTGTCTGTCCCTCAAACTGTGGTTCTGCCACCTTCACCGAGATGACTGCAGTGAGTCCTTCACGGAAGTCTTCACCGGAAATTTCTATCTTAGCCTTCTCTATCTGCTTTGATATCACAGGGTCATTCTCGGCGTAAGCCTTCAGCGTACGAGTGAGAGCCGTACGGAATCCCTGCAGGTGAGTACCACCCTCGATGGTGTTGATATTGTTTACATAAGAGTGCACATTGTCGCTATAGTCAGTGTTATACATGATAGCGGCTTCGATAGGCACACCCTGCTTCTCTGTCTTCAGGTAGATGACATCATCAAAGAGATGAGTGCGGTGACGATCCACATAGCGCACAAACTCCTTAAGACCATCCTTGGCATGGAACACCTCTGTGCGTGTCTTGCCATCAGCGTCAGGACGCAGGTCGGTGAGAGTAATCTTGATGCCTGCATTGAGGAATGCCAACTCACGCATACGACGCGAAACGATATCCCACTGGTAAACGGTAGTAGTGAATATCGAACCGTCAGGCCAGAACTGCTGACGTGTACCGCGCTTGTCGGTCTCTCCCACTACCTTCACAGGATAGAGAGGCTTTCCCTTCTCATATTCCTGCTGATAAATCTTGCCGTCACGGAAAACTTGCGAAAGCATATGTGTGGACAAAGCGTTCACACAGCTCACACCTACACCGTGAAGACCACCGGAAACCTTATAAGAACCCTTATCAAACTTACCTCCGGCATGAAGCACTGTCATCACGACCTCAAGAGCCGACTTGTGCATCTTGGGATGCTCGTCAACAGGTATACCACGTCCGTTATCCTCTACGGTTATGGAATTGTCCTCATTGATTGTTACTTCTATATCCGTGCAATAACCAGCCATTGCTTCATCGATAGAGTTGTCGACAGTCTCGTTGACAAGATGATGAAGACCTTTCTCGCTGATATCTCCAATATACATGGCAGGGCGCTTACGCACTGCTTCCAAGCCCTCGAGCACCTGAATACTACTACCGGTGTAGTTTTTTTCCGTGCTCTCGCTGTTCAGATTTTCTTCCATTTCAATTGTTTATATATCTATGCAAAGATAACAAAAAAAGCTCATATACAGAAACGTAGGGACATAAAAAGCAATAAAAAAGCCACATCCTCAAATTAGGATGTGGCTCATATCTTTACTTTCGAATATTCTTCGATAAGATTACAGACTGTTGATGTGCTTTACAAGACCAGACTTGATGTTTGAAGCCTTATTCTTGTGGATAACATTTACCTTTGCAAGCTTATCTACCATCTTCTGTACTGATGGATAAAGCTTCAAAGCCTCTTCCTTGTCTGTGATTGCACGCAACTTGCGCACTGCGTTACGCATAGTCTTTGCGTAGTACCTGTTGTGAAGATTCTTAGTCTTGTCCTGACGAATTCTCTTCAGTGAACCCTTGTGGTTTGCCATTGTTGTTTGATTAATTTAAAAAGTTGAAAAGCCTATGGGTCTTGCGTACTAAGACTGCCCTCTGGCGGATTATTAAAATCCTCTGCCACCTGATCAAGCTTTAAACCAATTGGCCAACTTGCTATACATCGCATCAACTGCGAGATGACAGATTGTAGTCCCTAGGAGAGTCGAACTCCTCTTTAGAGAATGAAAATCTCTCGTCCTAACCGATAGACGAAGGGACCATCGCTTAGTTTTGCGGTTGCAAAGGTACGACTTTTCTATCAACTTACCAAATTTTACGAGACATTTTTGGTGTAAAATGTTGGTTTTTGTAATTTTGCAGGCATTATGATGACCAATTCCGAGGCTATAGTACTGAATACTCTGAAATACGGAGAGACCAAAATATTCGTAAATGCATACACACGCGAATATGGTATGCTGACTCTCTCAACGTCATCATCAAAGCGCAAGAGGAGCAATTTTTCCAACTGTTTTCAACCGCTGAGCATCATTGAGGTGGAGTTTGAGATGAAACCCCATGCTGACATTCATCCAGTAAAAAGCGCACGCATAGGCTATCCTGCCACAGACATGGCATTCAATCCCTACAAGATGTCGATATCAATGTTTTTGGCAGAATTCCTCAGACACGCCTTAGCAAACGAACAGAAGGACTATACGCTATTCGACTACATAGTACAAAGCATAGAGTGGCTTGATGCTGCAAAGGAGAGGTTCTCTAATTTCCACATCTTGTTTATGACAAAGTTGTCGAAGTTTATCGGCATCTACCCTAACATTGACTCTTACGCCTCTGGATATTGGTTTGACCTCGCTGACGGAGCTTTCTCTCCTATTGCCCCAACTCACAGGAAGGCTCTTCAACCTGCAGATGCTGCCATTGTGCCGTTACTTGCGCGTCTGTCATTCTCATCCATGCATCTTCTCAAGTTGTCGAGAACAAATCGCAACAGATGCGCAGAAACGATAATGGAATACTATCGCTTGCATCTTCCCTGCTTCCCCGAACTGAAATCATTCGCTGTGCTCAAGGAATTGTTTGCATAACATTTCATTGTAGTTGACATGTCATCACGTCAACCAAGCAGGAAAGGTAATCATAGAAGGTACAGCACCATCTTTTAATAAGCCCCGACACTCTTCAAAAAAGTGTCGGGGCTTACTTTTATATACCATTTTTCACTCACAAGTCATAATCGATGTCGCCATCTTGCGGACGATGGAGCACCGTAAGAGTCTGGTAGGTGTCGAAATTCTCATCTCTCCAACCAGAGATGCCGGTCATGGACATCTTGTCGATGGTCACCCATGCATCGCCGTTGCCACCAAAACCGTAGTTCACATGCACAAAGCCGTCGGCATTGTAACCATCGATAACAAAGGCATGAGAAAAGGCGTTGGATTCACCATTCTTATACGATGTACCGCCATAAAGTACAGGATGGCCTAAACTCAGCTCGTGGAAGATGATGCTCTTCCACTTTGTGGCGTCCTTTTCGGTAGGCGAATCGCGATAGCCATAGTATTTCACCTTATATCCGAAAGCTGACGGTATGCCACGCTCCACAGCACTTGCATACGATGTACTCGTTGCACCATAGGTCATATTTACAGCCACGCCAATCTTACTCATGAGAGTTGCCACTGCAGTGCCCTGAGCCTCGGTATAGTCCACGCCCGTGTATGTCGGAAGCATATTGTCCCAATCGATTGCGGTGCCGTCGGCATAAGTTTCAGGATACTTGTAATAGTTCATTATCTGAGCCAAAGCCGTAGCCATACAACCTGTTGCGGCGTGCGAACCATCAGAGAGCGTAGGTGTGAGGTTGTTGTATGGAGCATACTGCCACCAAGTGGTAGCGAGCAGCGGACTCACCTCAGACTGGCAGTCTGAAGGAATCTCATCGCCAGTCTCTTCTTCACCACCCCACACGAAGTCATCATAGCCCTGACCTACAGAATTACTGCTTGCGTCATAGAGATAGCTCCAGAACCACAATTCACCTCCGTCGGCATCGCCTGTAAATGAAGAGTAGCCGCTCTTGGTGTATGCTGCACTCCAATAAGACGCAGAAACCCAGAAGTTGTAGTAGTTATAACTATCTGCATCAACATTTGTTATTACAATCTGCGTGCTTGACGAAGAATCCATCTTAAACTTGATAGAATAGTCATCATCACCATAAGGACTGAAGATCTCATAAGATCCGTCGGCATAAGCTACAATCTCAGCATCGAAAGTCTGATTAAGAGCGGCAGATGTGTATGTACCAGTGCGGCGCCACAGTTCACCCTTAGTAGACTTAAACTGGAATGTCACAGGCTCTGAGTCAGAATAGTTTTCATCAGAACTGCATGCAACGAGGCTCACGGTGTATGTTCCCAGATCAAGAGTTTCAGAGAAACTGTTTGTCGAGGTCTCATTGGAAGCAACGAGTTTGTTACTGCTGTCATAGATACTGTACTTATAGCTTGAGGCATATTCCACCTCAGGCCATGTGATGGTGACAACACCTGATGCAGAACCCGAGGTGATGCCCACTACCTCTGCCAACTGAGTATAATCATTGGTAGTAGCCTTTATCTCCACTGTAGGTGATGTAGACTTATCACCATCGATAGCACTGTATGCCCACACCTTGAGCACATACTCTGTGTTGGCAAGAAGACCCGTGGCGTTGAAATTTGTATTGTTCACCACATTGCCGCACACGTATGTGCCGTCAGTAGTGTAAAGTTCGCAGGCATACTGCGTAGCACCTGCCACCTTATCCCAATTGAATGAAAGGGTGCTCACCGTCTTACCGTTTTCCACAACGGAAGGAGAGTCTAGCGGAGTCTTTGTCACCGTATCATCATTGCCACACGAGGCAACAGCCATCGACAGAAACAGAGCCATTGCGAGCAGAGTGCCCGTCTTGAATATTTTAGTCAGATATTTCATCGTATTTCTCCTTTCCGTTATTTCTTGTATTTCTCAGTTATTTCAGCAGGAATATCATCCTTGTCAATATACATATATATTGTCACCCAACCGCCGGAATTGGTGTCGTCGGCATAATAAATATATGAGTAGAGGAAACCAGCACTTGTGCCTGTAGCTCCGTTCATATCAATAGAGGCATAGTTGTCGGACGACTCGTCCTTCATGAAGTTGATACCGCTCAGACCACCTGGAGAGAATCCGTCGATATTCCATGCCGCATAGTCGTTGTTGTCGTCCATAAGCCACCAGTAATAGTAGTCATAGGAGTCGTCATAGATCTGATAGAAGTTGCTCACAGGAACAAAGCTACCAGTCCATGTAGTCATGTCATCTGCATCGAAGTTGTCTTCCGAATAGTTGCCGTTGGCATCAGCAGGGATAATCTTGAAGTTGAGATTTACGCCCGAACCGAGGAAGTTCTCTATGTAGAAACGGTTGACACCCTCGAGGTGATACACGTCAGAATATGTCGTAGGCACCACTTCCTCATTGAAATACACTTGCATGCCGTTGACAACCTTCTCCCATGTGGAAATCATCACAGAATAGTTGAATACTGTTGAACCTTCCACCATAGCATAAGGGTTGGTGTAGGCATCATCAAGATGCATAGAATATTTGTATTCCTTGTATTTCTCCAGATTAGGATACTTCACCACGAGAGTCGCCTCAGACTCACCGTCCTTGAACTCCACCTGCGAAGGAATCTCAAACACAGAGTCTGCATAGTCAACAATGACAGGCACTGTTGCAGCACCTTCCGTAGACTTGCGGTAAACCACTACCGTGTCTTCCTGGCTCTCCGCATATTGCTCAGGCGATATTACCGACGATGCCTCATTGCGTGTAGGGAAATAAGCACCTATCACACCGTCTGCCACCTGTGGAGCACGCTCAAAGTCATCACTGCTGGTGCAGGATGCCATAGCGAGGATGCCGACACCTGCAAGCAGTGTATATATTAATGTATGTAACTTTTTCATTGTCTTTATCATTTCTAATAGTTCTTATTGGAAAGCGTTATTCAGCAGAGATAGCTCCCGATGGGTTTGGACCAACGATGACTGCAGGGTTCATGTCCTTCTCTGTCTCAGGCATCATGTAGTTCATCCAAGGTGCCACATATCCTTTGTAGGAGTTGAGCTGCAGATTAGAAGCATAGTTGCTGTCGGTGTAGGAACGTGTAACAGGGAGGTTCAGACGCTTGTAGTCGAAGAATACCAGTCCCTCACCCCATAGTTCGATGCGTCGCTGCACCATCAGTTCGGTGATGAAAGAGTCCATATCCGTTGCCGAGCAAGTATATGAACCGTCGGTATATCTATTGGCATTGATAAACTTTACCAATTCTGTCTTTGCCACTTCCACGCCCTGTGTGTGTGCGATAGCCTCAATATAGTCGAACATCATCTCCTCACAACGCATCAGCGGCATGGAAGCGATGAGACCTGTCTCGAGAGTAGTCAGTTCGCCACTACCCGGACGGAACTTCAGGTTGCAGTATGCTGGCAACTTGCTCCAACTGTCATCAGAAAGCAATGTGGTATAACCTTCCGGCACCTTGCTTGCTCCAGCATCGTCAGGATTTACCCAACTGCTGCGGCGCCAGTCGCCCTTGCCAATCTTGTCATAGAGACTCTTGCTTATGCATCGGTAGCCTTTATAGCGAGAGTTACACATACCCCACTCTGGTTCTGAAGCCATATATCCGAGGAATGTGTTCCAATAGTTGGTGTTTATCTGCTCCTTGCTGTTGATAAGTGTGCCCCATATCCATGAGTCGTTGGCAGTGTTGAAACCTGTCTTGGTGTTCTTCCACTCTGCCTCGGTGAGTGGCACATAACCGCTCATGGCTTTCTCTGCATATTCGGCAGCCTTGGCATAGCAGTAGTTGGCATCAGTGATGCCGAGCACTCCGTAACCGTCGGTGTTGCTATCAGCCTCCTGCAATTTTGCGAGGTCGTCAGCACTCTGGTCCACACGACTTGCTATGGTGAGCCACAGACGTGTCTTGATGCCATAGATTACGCTTGCATCCATGAAAGCCTTGTTGCTTCGGGTGTAGCCCTGAAGACAAGTCTCTGCCTCGTCGAGGTCATGCATGATGAAGCGGTACATGGTGTAGAAAGGCACACAAGGATTGTTGGAGAGTTCTGTCTTCGATGTGTTCTCCGTCACGATAGGCACTGTGATGCCATAGCATCCGAGTTGCTCTGCCTCCTGGTCGAGACTTGTCACGCCAGTCTTACGATATTCATAAAGACGTGCTACATCAAGATAGAGCATGGCGCGATAGCCGTAGCCCTGACCGAGATAATGCTTTGCATCTGACGATGAACTTGACGACGCCACACTTATCACGTTGTTGCAGTTCTTGATGAACGTGTAATAATAGTAATAAGGATAATAGTAGGCATAGCGCAGCGACGATCCGTCCTCATAGTAAGACCAGTAGTTATAGCCATTGTCGCTGGCAGGGAAGTCTTCACCAAACACCTCACGCATGTATATCTGACATGGGTAACCCCAGTCCTGCGTGTTGCCTGATGTGCCGTAGGTGTCCCATGTTGTGAGGAAAGACGGCAGACTGTTGGTCAGATACTGGAGCGAAGAACTTGACGAGTTGATCACATCCGGAGTGGCAGCATCCTTTGGGGTCACTTCCTCTATACAGCCCGTCAAGCTGCCGAGGGAGAGAGAAACACCCAGTGCCATCATGATATGTCTTATATTTGTTTTCATTGTCGGAGTCATTGTTATTTTCGTTCAACTTTCGTTTCTTTCATCCTCTTTCTTTAGAACTGCAGTGTCACACCGCCTGTGATGGTGCGTGCCTGTGAGTAGCCAGTGGCGGAAGCACTTCCGCTGAAACTGCTGCGAGGGTCAAAGCCCTTGCGCTTGCTCCAATAGTAGAGGTTGTCGCCTGACACGTAGACTTTCAGATTGCTCAGTCCAAGACGCTGCACGAGGTTCTTCGGGAAATTGTAGCCCAAGTTGATGTTCTGCAGAGTAAGTGTCGAAGCGTTTGTAAGGAAACGGTCGGATGTGGCGTTGCTGCTTGTGTCGTTATCCTTCACAGCATACTGGAAGCGAGGAATGTCGCTCGAGGTGTTTGTCTCCGACCATGCATTGAGCTGATCCTTATGGATGGCAAAACCGGTGATACCCGTCGAAGGATTCTTCATCATTGCCTGATAGCCCCAGTCCATAGCCTTGCCACCGAGACTGTAGTTGAAGGTCACGGAGAGGTCGAAACCTTTATAGCTCAGCGATGTGCTCAGACCGCCATAGAGTGTAGGATCGGAAGAGCCACAGTTGAAGTAAGATGCCTTGCTCGACTGAGTGGTAGTGGTAAGTTCGCCCGTAGACTCATCGAGTACATACCATGACGACTCGCCGTCGGCAGTCACACCTGCATACTTCTTCAGACGGAAGGTGTGAAGTGGAAGTCCCTCACCCACGAAGTAGTTACCGTTAACATAACCAGGATGACCGTCAAGGACATTTCCTTTGTCTTCGTCATCAAGTTTTGTCACCTTATTCTTATAATGTGTGGCATTCACATTGATCATCCAGCTGAAGTCCTTAGTGCGGATAGGATTGAAGTGGAGATCAAACTCTACACCTCTATTTGTCATGTCACCCACATTCTCATAAGAACCTGCATAACCTCCAGACATTGGCACGCTCACGAATGTAAGCATGTCGGTGGTCTTGCGGCTGAAATATTCCACACTACCGCTGATGCGACTCTTAAGGATGTCAAACTCCACACCTACATTGAAGTTGCTGTTGGTCTCCCAAGTGATGTTCTTGTTGCCGACAGTGCTCAGCACAAGGCTCACCTGACCATTGAAGTTGCTCAGATAGTAAGTGTCGGTATAGCGGAAGTTACCGATATTGTCATTACCCTGCTGTCCCCAAGAAGCCTTGAGTTTAAGGTTGTTCACCCACGACACGTCAAACCAGCTTTCCTTGCTCATTATCCATGCTCCACCGACAGAGTAGAAGTTACCCCAGCGATGGTCAGGATGGAAACGTGAGGAAGCGTCACGGCGATAAGATGCCTGAAGGAAGTATTTGCTGTCGTAGTCATACATCGCACGTGCGAAATAGCCTTCTGTATTGTAGTCTGTGGTATTGCTTGAAGCAGAGATTTCGGTCACAGCACCATCGAGTTCCTGCGAACCGAAGTAAGAGAACATGTTCTGCTTGTCGCCAGTGAGATAGCTATACTTATATTTATAGTTCTCATGACCTATCATAGCCGTCACATTGTGCTTGCCAAACTGCTTCGTGTAGTTCACTATCTGTTGAAAGTTGAGGGTGTAGGTCTGATATGCAGCCTTGTAAACATAACCGCCGGGATAGGTGGTGGCGGTGTTGCCATAGAATGGCTGTATGGTGTTTGTAGTGTGCCACTCGTTGTCAGTCACCGTTCCATTGAGTGTCACCTTCAATCCCTCCATAGGAGTGATGTCGGCAAAACCATTGAGAGTAAACACATTGGTATATGTGTTATTGGTATTCAACTTGTCTGCCTGCAGGAAGTTGCGGGCAGGGTCAAGCTGTGTAGGACGCTGCGAACCGTTGGTGCCGTCGCCATAGTCATACATCTTGCCATTGCCGTCAGTCATGATATTGCCTTCACCATCGCGGAGATAGACAGGATAGATAGGGGCAAAGTTTGTTGTCATGTCAAACACCGTCTGACTACCAGAAGAGACATCATTTTGGTCTGTATGGGTGTAGTTGACATTTCCGCCCACCTTCAGCCACTTGCGTGCCTGATAGTCTGCCTTGATGCGGGCAGTGTAGCGCTCAAAGTCGGAGTTGTAGACTATACCCTGGTTGTTGAGATAACCCAAAGAGGCATAGAATGTAGACTTTGTACCGCCACCGTTGACGCTGAAGTTATATTCCTGACGCAGACCTGTGCGGAATGCTTCCTTCACCCAGTCATCAGGATAGAGGGTGTAGATCTGACCATTGTTCATCACACGGTTGCCGAGGGTGGCATTAGGATTGAGTCTGCCGTTGCTACCGATGAGATATTCGCCGTCAGGGACGGAGTAGACGATATATCCAAGACCGCCAGTATCGCCTGTGCCACCAATGGTGTTGTTGGCAGCCACATGGGCATCATAGGCAGACATGCCCTTATCGCGTACGTTATAATTATATAGGGCCTTGTAATAAGTCTCATAATACTGTGCCGGGTCTGTAATGCGGTCATAGTCGACAGTGGCACGACTGTTGGCACTCCATTTAGCATCGAAAGTGATGACTGAGCGGTCTGCCTTGCCTTGCTTGGTGGTAATCATGATGACACCGTTGGCACCACGCGCACCATAGAGGGCGTTGCTGGCAGCATCTTTAAGCACGGTAACACTCTCCACATCATTAGGATTGAGGTTGTTCCAACCGCCATCATAAGGAGCACCATCCACAATGATGAGTGGACTTGTGCCGGCATTGATGGAACCGAAACCACGGATGGCAAACGACGGTGTTGACGTAGGGTCACCAGATGTATTAGTCATCTGCACACCGGCAATCTCACCCTGCAGTCCACTAAACACATTGGTAAGCTGTTTCTTCTCGAGTACCTCGCTCTTCACGACTCCGGCAGAACCAGTAAAACTTGATTTCTTCTGCTGACCGAAGGCAACAACGAGCACCTCATCAAGTTTTTGGTCGGAAGAAACCAGGCGCACACGCATCTGCGAATTGGCTTTCACCGTCTGCGTCTCCATACCGATGTACTTCACCACAAGGGTCTCGCCCTTCTTTGCCTTGGGGAAGGTGAAATGTCCGTCAACATCAGTGACAACACCTTCACCAGAGCCTTTCAACTGCACATAAGCACCAACAACAGGTTCACCTGCTTCGTCAGTGATGACACCGCCTATCTCACCAGGCGACTGCGCTACAGCTTGCCCTGCCACAACAAGTAGCAAGGACACCAAAATAGACTTAAATCTCATTATATTCATCCACAATATGGTTATTCATCGGCAAAAGTATATAAAATTGATGAAATACAAAACAATTTGCATTAGTTTTGTAATAAATATGCCAAAAAGATAAGAATAATCATATAAAAGCGTCAAAAGGATAACAATTCACAATTTACTACAGGGCGAATCTACGGAAAACGCACGTACGTGCATCGTCAAACGCACGTATGTTCATCGCCCAATGCACGTACGTCCATCGCCCATCGCACGTACGTGCATTTCGGGTTGGCGTACCCTATTTTGTTTTTGAATGTAGGTACCCTTGTTACTCGCACCTACATTCATCCTTATCATTTATGTAAAGCTAGTCGAATTTTTAAAGAATCCACTATACTTCCATATCTATTTTTATCCAATGGACCATAAATTTTTTCCTTTATCTTATCTATAATCCAAAACGTTCTTCCTTGCAATTTCATTTGCTGATAATATTTAATATCCTTTCCGAACCAAACAGTATCATTGTCAAATGCTGCTGAGTCAAAATTTTGATGTGCCACGATAAACTGTTCATTATAAGCATAATCTATAATTTCAGGAAATATTACCAACGTATCAACTCCCTTTTCATTTTGCTTACAAATACTTTTTTCACTATAAGAGTAACCGTTGCCTAAATCCCAGTAATCACCATGAATGCAACTTGTTACCAATAGCCCTATTAGTATAAATATCACACAATGTTTCATCTTAAAAAATTTTTCTTTTCAATACAAAGCATCCTCATCTTTGTTTCTGCTCCATAAGATATTAGCAAGTTGAGTCAACAAATAGCTGTTATTTGGTGACAAAGCAAGTTCCTTTCTCAACAGCCTTTCTGCTGCTGAGAAGGCTTGGGATTATCAGTTCGCTATTTTATTCATTTTCTATGGTCTTATTTCTTGCTTAAATATTACCTTTTTTAAACTCTTCCAAAGTCATTTCTGCATTGAAAGACATCACACCATCTTCATTTTTAATAATCTTTTTCAATGTTTGTACTGCATCTTTTGTATCAACGTGCAACAACGCATATGCAGCCCAAATTCGCAAAGAAGGATCTGCATCTTCCAACATGGTTTTAAAACCACCATATTCTTCTTTTTCTGCAATATACTTAATTGCATCCATGATGTTTTTATAGCATTTATTGCCACGTTTATAATCACCAGACATAGTACATTTACCATGCTCAATAGCATTCTTTTTAAATATTTCGAATGCTCCTGCTAAATTTTTGTATTTGTTCATAATTCTTTTATTTACAACCAAAATTCTTCAATTGCTTTAAGCCAAAATTATATTGTTCTCTATAGCTTTTAGTTGAAAGCCATTCTCTAACAGTTTTACCATGAGTAAACGGCTGTTTAGAAGAATAATACCCTGATATTTTTGCATGAATAGAGCCTTTACCACCAGGAATTTTAATTAAATTGCTTGTACTATGAATTCGTTTTGCCCCAAATCTGTTGACATTAGAAGGTGTCTGTTCTACGATATGATGCCAATTGTACCCTTCCCCAGCTTTTCCTTTAGTATTTTTAAATGCAGCAAAACTTTCAAATCCCTCCGCTATTGCTTTTTTACTAAAATTATACATAAGTTTTGCAGCAGAAAGAAGAACAAACTCTGGATAAACAGGTTCTAAAGGACGGTCTACACGTGAAACTCTCATAGCTTCTGTCTCCTTGAACTTATGCATCATGTCATTAAACATGATAGTAAAAGCACCAGTGATGGCTCCATTAGCAAATTTACCACTACCGATTTCATCAACAGTACCGCTAAGAATAGAATTTGCGGCAACTTCGCCTACTTTTCCTAAGGATTCAAGATTGTGGTCAATGAAACTACCGCCTAAAGATGAAGTTGCTCCCATCATGAAGCCATGCAACATGTTTCCACCTTGCAATCCTTCCATTGTGCCTTCAGAGATAGTATGAGCACCTATTCGTAGCCAAAACTCGTTGATGTTTCCTGCCAAATTATTTGCCGCACCAACAAGACCACCCCAAAAAGCTCCCGTAAATGTAGCCTTGGCTATTTGTCCGATATTGGCTCCATTCAACAAGGAACCTGTCAAAGCTCCAGCAGCACCTCCTGCTGCACTTGCGGCAATACAAGCTCCCAAGGATGTGGCAGACCCCATCGTTACTACGCTTACAGCAATTCCTACGACAGTAGCTGATAATGATTTCCAGTTTCTACTGAACCAACTGTAGCCAGAAGGGTCTATTAGCGAGAGAGGGTTGTTTATACAATAGGCATAGCGGTTCAGGCTTTGGGTGAAGTCTGGACTTTGAATGAAAGGGTCAGCAGAGATGAAACGACCTACCACAGGGTCATACATCCTACCATTCATATTAATCATATCAAGAACATCAATATGCTCATGCCCTCCAAAGCCACGTTCTTTCCATGCCTTGGCTTCAGAATGGTAAGTGTAGTTTTCCCAGGTGTCAGGATTGCGGCGAGCTCCCCATGCATCATAACTTAGTTCCTGATATAGTTGACCATTCTCATCAGAATAAGCTTGCACGGAACCAAGCTGATCATGGTGCACATACATAATATGAGGAGAAAGGGCATCACTGGGAGAGTCTGTAATTATTGCAACCGTCTTGCCAAATGCAAAGACATAACTGGTGTTGTGCACCGTTCTGTTTGTTATGCTCTCCTCAAAATACAAGTTAGGATAATACTTCTTGATGCCTTCTATGATGAGTTTAGCCCTTTCTTTATCTGGACCATATGTAATGGATATGCTCTTGTTGTCGGATGAAGCGTAAGTTACCTTGTCAAAGGAATTATATTCGATTTCATTCCATGTCAAAGGAGAGCGGACGCAATCAGTGATAGATGTCAGTCTATTGCTTCCTTCCGCATATGTATAGCTTCCAACATCAGACTTCTCAACGATGTTGCCTGAAGCATCATAACTTATACTCTGAATTACTTTGCCGTTTTGCTTGACCTTCAGGAGTCGGTAAAGTCCATCATAACAGAAAGACTCCGTTAGGTTTCTGCCAATATCCCTTCTTTTTACAAGGTTACCGACAGCATCATAGTCATATGTCCAGTTCTGCACGCCTGGAGTATAAATATAGGAAACCGTACCCTTTATTGCATCATGTGTAGTGCTCGTTACAAGTCCGTTGCCATATTGTTCTTCCTCAACTTGTCCTCTTGCATCAAGCCCCAACAATCGCCAATATTCCTTTCCCGATTTGACATCTCCTACAGCAACCAATATTCCACATGCGTCATAACTATTCTTTATCTTTTGACCGCTAGGATACGTAATGGTGGAAACATGTCCCTCTGCATCATACGATGTATATGTTGTATAGCTCAGTCGTTCAATGTTGTCCGCTTCCTTGACGATGCGTCCGTATTGATCATACTCATAGACTTTGGTAACTCCTTGTTGATTTGTGATTTGTGTGCAGTCCAATGCACCCTTCCATTGTTTGTCATACTGTGACTCAATGGTCATATCAGGTCGCTCCTCTAGAACAATACGACCTCCATCATCGTATTCGTAATTTGTCGTACCATGCCCATCCTTATGTTGTACCAGTTCACCATAGGCATTGTAAGTGTCCTCAGATTGTCCCAAGTCAGGATCATCCAGAGAAATGCGGTTCCCTGCCAAATCGTACTCTGAATATATAGTTGTGCGTGGACCGGTAATCTCTATGCACTTACCGTCTGCATTATATTTATATGCTACAGTTGAACCATCATTATCAATGCTCTTCACTAACAGTCCGCAGAGATTATTGATCTTTGTTGTGATGTGGCAATGAGGATCGGTGGTGGTTATCGTTAGTCCATCATACTCAGATGTAAAGGTGTTGCCCTCAGCATCCGTCTGTTTTATGGTCCTGCCTGCAACGTCATATTCGTTCTTGTTCCAGAAAACTGTGCAACCAAAGAAATACGGCTCAGATGTTTGTGTTATTTGTCCTTTTTTGTCATATTCAATGTCTGTATAAATCTTCTTGCCCCCGATGCTTTCCTGAACCGTCCTGACAGTCCTTCCAAGTTGGTCATAGAAGGTTATTGTGTAAGGAGCTCCGGTAGTCTTTTCCCAATCAAAGAACAAAGCTGTGGAAGGCGCATCTTCCATTCCTGCACTCCAGCCAGTTGTCTTCAATGCTTTTGAAATTGGCGTGACAGTCTCTACAAGATTTCCGAACTCATCGTATGTATAATTGGTAACGATGCCATTCATGTCTGTAGATGCCGTAATCAAGCCTGATGCCCCTGCTACTATGTGCGACTCTGTAAAACCAAGGTTGTTGGTAGAGGATACAATAAAACGACCTCTTGCATCATATGTGGACTGCGTAACTCTTTCAGAGGAATTATCCAATGGCGATATGGCACTTTTAATGATATTTCCATAACAGTCATGGACATAGGTCTTCCGATAACCCAACTTTGAGCTTTCTGGTGCAAAGGTCTCTGCGGTCAGCAACCCTGAGCTTGCATCATATTCAAAAGTTGAACTCTTGGTTATAGTTCCGTTTTCGTTAGACTTTGAGACTGTACTAGCCGTAAGTCTGCCCAAAATCCAATTTTCAGCATCATTAGTGAAGGTGTTTATTGTTGTTGTCGTAACACTTCCATCCTTTACTGTAGTGTTTGTTGTGTTTCCAAAGTTGTCGTACTCATAGTTTGTAGTCACGTCCTTAACTACATCACCAGTATTAAACTCATAATTGCGCTGATGAATTGTTGCAGGCAGATAGGTATATGTATTTGAGGTATAGTCTGTATTGAGAATATATCTATAGTCGCATTCTTCTATTTTGATGCTGTTTATGTCAGTCTGGCTATGTATGGGAGTTATCACATATTTCTCAGTATTGACAGCATATTCTGTAGAATTCAATATACCTGTGGTTTCATCCTTGATATAGCATTTCCTGAACCCTAACAATCCTCTGCCGTTATTATGGAACAGTGCATCCTCATATTTATAGGAAACCACATTGGTTCCGCCAATTCCATCAGGGGTAGAAACGGAAGAAACGACTGGCCATGATGAACCGATGGAAATAAGTGGATATGATTTTGTCTTGCCTCGGGTAAATATCGTATCATTTGTCAGATACTTATAATCTATGCTTGTTTGGTTTCCCAAACCATCCTTGATGCCTGTCAAGAGACTATGCGTATCTGTCGGCATCAGATAAAGCTGAAATCCATCCCAGTTGCTGTTGTTCCAGTCTGATGTGCATACAAAATCGGCTTTACCATCACCATTGAAGTCGCCAGCGTAGAAATGCCATTTGTCTGTGGCATATACAGAGCCACCCTTTACTTGTTGATAGAAATTTCCCCTGCCATCATTAAGAAAGACTTGGGGTTGTGTCATGTCGCTACCAGATGACGTTCTGTCTATAGCTTGTAAATCGTCGAATCCGTCGCCATTCAGGTCTGCCACAAACAATTGTTTTGAACGCGCATCAAATGGCTTTGGATAGTAGTTGCAAATAAATGTTCCATCGCCTTTGGAATAGTTGATACACCAATCTGTCCAACCACCAGAATTTGGATCTTTCGACCATCCTGTAAGCAACATGTCTGTCTTGCCATCACCATTGAAGTCACCGAGTTCCATGTTGTGGTTCTTGTCTGGCCATGAAGACTTGGTTTCATTTGTCATTGTACCCCAGCCATCACTATACATGATGTAATGCCCATTGTCGTTCAGGTTCATGACATCGGTCAAACCATCACCGTTGAAGTCACCGAACTCCACACGGTCCCATTTCTCCGAGCAATAACGTGTAGCAGTATAACCTAATGGAGTAAGAGTATTTCCATTCTGCTCCGAACGAATCAACTTACACTCTTTAGAGTTTTCAAGCCAAGCGAACAAATCAGTGGCTCCATCACCATTCAACTCAACGGCTTGGATGGTGTAATTTATTGAAAGAGACAAGAAACATTTTGAAAAGCCTAAGCTAACCTTTCCATTGTTATCCACCGATGTTGTGTATAAGTCACAATTGTGCCATTTACCGGAGTGGCATCTCTTCACAACAACGTCCGTATAACCGTCACCGTTGAAGTCTCCACATACGACCTGCTCTATGTCGTCGTCATCTGAGTACCAAGTACCATTTGCCACTTGCTCGAAATAAGTTCCATGACTGATAAAGATCTTCCATCCTTTCCATCCTGCATCTTCATTCTCTGGGGTAGCAATGAAATCTGCCATTCCATCACCATTGAAGTCACCAACAGTAAGGTTCGCCTTGTGTATAAGTTTTGTTTGAGTGTAGTTATACTTCTTTACATTGAAGTCTGCAAGGTTACTCCATGTAAATCGGGTCGGATTCTTGTACTTTCCGTCAAAAGTTCTTTCCATTACCTTTGACAATTGGTACCTTCGGTTAACGGTTTGGTAGGATAAAATAAAAGATCTCTCCAGTTGGTTGCCCATATACAAACCTATGGATGTAATAATCCTGCTCCGTTTTACCCTCGCACCATTAATATATGTCACTGGTGTATAAGGATTGATCGTATATCCAAAGCGGACAGATGCGTAAGGTATTAATCCTTGGGTGGCATTTCCCGTGTAATCAACACGGGATGGATAATAATCATTTGTGCTGGCATCACCACCATAGGTAACAGTCATGTAATTACCTTTTGTATCAGAGATTCTTGTAACGAGCCAAAATAAAGTAGAGTCAGAATGTGCCTCGCCCAACGCTTCTGCCACTGACATGTAGTCATAGGTCAGGCCCGACTTGGTATATACCTTGAAAGATGTAGGATTCGTACTCTTTCCCATTGCCAAAATCTTTGCAAACGAATTGTTCTCGGTCCTATATTCTATTTCGTCACCATAAGAACCCTTGCAGACCATTAAGCGTTGACCATCCAAGGAAAAATGGTCATTATCGCTGAAGTCTATAGCTGTGCATTTGTTGTCGTGGAATCTGTCGGATGGAATGCGTGAGATGATTGATAGCCCAGACAAGTCGAAGCCATACCCCGCAAAACCGTTTTTTGTGGAACTGTTGTATGTTACCGATAGACTCGGCTTTACACCACCAGTGCCAGGAAGGGCAGGTATTGGGATTTCGTATGACAACTGACCAGCAGGTGATACATTTATTTCATCCTGAATCTTTCCGAAAACGCCATTCTCAGCTCCACCATGCTCTTTGTCTGTGAAAAGTCTTTCTTGTGCGAAACTATTTATAGCGAGCACAAGGCAAAGAAACAAAAGCTGATATTTCCAGCAGTTGCTATTTCTTAAGCAATTTATAAGACTTCTCATAATCCTCACCGCTTACATTGAGAATGTATACACCTTTCGGGAAGTTTGATGTTTCCAATATTACATTTCCATTTGTAGAAGTTCCCTTCAAGAAAACTTGTCCTGATATATTTGTCAATATGTAAGATAAAGGTCGGTCATCTGCTTCTTTTGCGGAAATGGTCAACTTGTCTTTGAAAGATGCAGATGGTGAAACTATTACTCTTGACGGAGCTGATTTCTCAAGTGTCTTTTTGATAGATTTGGACTTCTTGCTAGTATTTGAGTATATACGCGACGTGCATCCGCCCTGCTCGTTGTAAGTATAGACTATCGTTTGTCCTTGTATTTTAATATATGGAACAATGGACAATAATGCAAGCACGAGTATCCTTATAATCATAGTTAGAGGATTGAATGTGAGTGTAACCAGATTCCTGTGGCAAATGTACAATGATTTATTGGTATTTACAAAATGTTTCAGCATAAATGCTTAATTTATAATTATTGCTGTCTGACATGCAATTACAGTGAACGGACAATATTTATTACAACAAAAATGGGAATGCTTCGCCTACTAAGAATAGTAGATGAAGCATCCCCATTTTTACTTGTATTGAGAGTAAGAAATACACCTCCCTATGTCAGATGCCCATTGTGGGCGTAAAATCAATTAAACTGTATAATCGTCTGCGATGGCTCCTGCGAAGAAGACTGCTCGGGAGTTTCTTCCTTCTCACCGTTAGCCTGGCAACGGATATCCTCGAGGGTCTTCTTTGTGCGCTTATAGGTAGGAGTGGTCTCCACTGCATAGATGACGTCCTCATTGTCGAGATATTCCGGACGGAACAGGAAAATGTGTGGGCGGCGCTTGTAGTGTGTGCTTGCCCCATCATTTGAATAATAACGTCCGCGACGGTCGCGCAAGGCTGCCTTACGTTCCTCTTCTTCGGCACGGCGGTCGAGTTCAGTCTGAGTATATTTCTTGTCCATGTGCATGTTCATGCCATCCACATTGTCAAGTCCGAAGCCTGTGGCGAGGATTGTCACCTTCACCTTCTTGCCCAGTTCTGGGTCAGTGCCAAGTCCCCATTTTATCTCAAAGTCATTGTCAAACTTCGCCATGAAGTCGTTGACATCATTCATCTCATCCATCATAAGACCTGAGTTATTATCCTTCTCATTGCAGAAATTAATGCTGAGAAGTATCTTACGGGAGTTGAAGATGTCGTTGTCATTGAGAAGCGGAGAGTTGAGAGCATCGTCGATAGCCTTCTTCACACGTCCCTCACCTTCGCCATAACCTGTCGACATGATTGCCACGCCACCATCCTTAAGCACTGTCTTCACATCATTGAAGTCGAGGTTGATGAGTCCGTGGTTTGTGATTATCTCCGCAATGCTCTTTGCTGCCACACTGAGAGTGTCGTCAGCACGACCGAAAGCATCAAGCACTGTGAGTTCCGGATATATCTCGCGCAGGCGCTCGTTGTTGATAACGAGGAGAGCGTCAACATGCTTCGACATCTCCTCCACGCCATCGAGAGCCTGGTCTATCTTGCGGTCACCCTCGAAACGAAACGGGATTGTAACGATACCAACGGTAAGAATGCCGAGTTCCTTGCTCACACGCGCAATGACGGGAGCCGCACCAGTACCAGTACCACCACCCATTCCGGCAGTGATGAATGCCATCTTTGTGCCGTCATCGAGCATATTCGTTATGTCCTCTATACTCTCCTCAGCAGCCTCACGAGCCTTAGCTGGACGGTTTCCTGCACCGAGTCCTTCCTTGCCGAGCTGCAGATGCACTGGCACTGGGGAATCGTTGAGTGCCTGGTTGTCAGTATTGCAGAGCACGAAAGTTACATCGTGTATGCCTTCGCTGTACATGTGGTTAACAGCATTGCCACCGCCACCACCGACACCAATAACCTTTATAATGCTCTTCGGACGGTCTGGTTCACCGAAATCGAGCATGTCGCCTATATTGTTATTGTAATCCATATATCTCTTATTGTTTTATAACTTGTTACATTAATAGAATCGTCTTTTATTGCAAGAAACTACTCTTCTGCAGAGATGGCATCGTTGGCAAACTTCTTGAACATCTTGAGAGTCTTGTGCCAAAAACTGTTCTCGCGCTTGATGCGACGCTCCTCTTCAGCCTTGCGCTCAGCCTCGAGACGCTTCAGTTCTTCCTCTTCCTCGCGCTTACGACGTTCTTCTTCCTCCTCGCGTTGCTTCTCTGCCTCAGTCTGTACCTTACCCTTTCCGAGTTCGGTCTGTGGGCGTCCCTGATGAAGTTTACCTGGTTCAAGACCGTCCTTCTCTGCATCCTCAAACAAATCGTTGCTAAATTCATCCCCCGCACAGTTCATGTCGCCCTTTGCCAGCAAACCAATAACGGTGCTCATGCGACAGTCGTTGGCTGTCACCTCAGGTTGCACTGCATCCAAGGTCTGAGTGACAGTTTTGGCAACACGTATCTTTTCTATACGTGTATGATTGAAGAACGCCTTCTCTATATTCTTCATGTTGGCACCGCCACCTGTCAGGATAATGCCACCAAGGAGCTTGTCGGTGTATTCTGAAGGCACTTGGAACCACACGTTCTCTACAATCTCCTCCACACGAGCCTCAACGATCTCAATGAGTTTGCGACTCTCCACCTTGCGGTCAGCATCGATGATGTATTCGAGAGCATTGTCGATATCTGCATTCTCAGTATAGGCACTACCATACTTCAATTTCAGTCGCTCTGCCTCTGTCTCGTCTATCTGCAGTGTAGCAATATCGCGTGTGACGTTTGCACCACCGAGAGGTATCACGGCGAGATGGCGCAACACATTCTTATAATACACCGACACAGTAGTGGTGTCGGCACCCATATCCACGAGCATACAACCTGAACGGCGCTCCGACTCTGTCAGCACGCTTTCGGCAAGAGCCAGCGGAGCAAGATACATCTCGGCAATCTGTATGCCTGCCTCATTGAAGCACTTGTTGAGATTACGGTAGAAAGACTTGCGCCACAGGATATTGAGGAAGTTACCTTCAAGATGCGAGCACTGTATGCCCACAGGGTCAGCCTGCAATTGGGTGTCAACCTTATACTCAAGAGTGATGGCATCAAGTATCTCCTTGTCAGGATAGTCCATGTTGCGGTTGGCATCCATCAGTTCATTGACCATAGCCTGAGTGACTACAGATTCGTGGAACAGGTCTTTCACAATGACATTCTTCACGCCAATTATGCTCTGTCCGCTCACACCCACATACACTTGCTGTATCTTTGTCTGCAGAGCGGTCTCGAGGCGCTTTCTCACGTTTATCAGCGCCAGCATTGTCTTGTCAAGGTTATAGATAACACCTCTACGTATATATGAGGAAGACCTCTCCTGCACTACAGCCAGCACGGTGATGCTACCGTCGAGATTTTTCCTTCCGGCAATGCCGGTAACCTTAGATGACCCAAGTTCAATTGCTACAATGAATTCCTTTGCCATACTCTTATCTTGTTTTCTTTTATTTTGCTAATTTAGTCAGATGCCGTTTCATCGGCACGTTTACATATTATCTGATTGTCAAATTCGAGACTTATCTCGGAATATTTGTTCCAGCCTGCTATTGGCAATCCATATTTATAGAAAGCCTCAAGGCGTTTCATTTTCTTCTCCACAAACGCATTTATGAGCTCTGCTCGCTCCGTCTTCATCTTGCTCACAGGCAAATGACCGAGATATATCACATTGTCACCGATGCGGGGAATGAGTTCTACACCAAGGTCACGGGTGATGTTTATCTGTTGGAAGAGATTGCGATAGAAATCATCCGACATGAGCTTACGCGCCAAAGGCGACACATACTGCGTAGCATACGAGCGGCTGATATAACCCGTGGCTATTATCAAGTCAGACGTATACTTGGAGTTAGGCATGATGCAGTCGCGGTCGTCGATATAGAAATCATCGCTGTTGACGGATTTTATCCTTACCACTGGGAGCCTCTGCGTGATACTCACATTAACCACACCAGCCTCATCCTTATAGCATTCGGCTGTGCGCACGAAAGGAGTGGCAAGCAATGCGTCCTCAATCTTGCGGCAACTCACTCCAGCGAGCGACCGGCCTTTCGGGTAGAGATGAAGTTCCTTGAGCCTCGCCTGCACTTCCTGGCTATTTATAAAACCATTGGTGGTAGCATCTGCCACAGTGATGTTGACATCAGTACATACGCGTTTTTCATACTCAGGCTCGTTAAAGGCTGAGAATGCAGCCACCACATAGGCAGCCAGACACAAGTCCGCCAGTATCAGGATGACTTTCTTAGCACGCATCTATCCTGTCGTTATCTTATTTTTCTTCTATCAGTTGGGCAATCTTCGGCATATAGTTGTCCAAGTCACCAGCACCGAGAATCACCAGCACATCGAAATCTCTTTCCTTCACCAAATTGAGCACATCAGCGGTTCTTATCATGCTTTTCTCCACGCCATCGGCAAGGTTGTCATAGATAAGTTTGCTGGTCACTCCCTCTATAGGTTGCTCGCGTGCGGGATATATATCGCACAATATGACTTCATCAAGCTGACTGAGCGCAGAGGCAAAGTCGCGATAGAAGTCACGCGTACGAGTGTAGAGATGTGGTTGGAATATGGCTGTTATCTTGCGTCCAGCATAGAGTTCCTTAATGCTCTTGGCACTTTGGAATATCTCCTTTGGGTGATGTGCATAGTCAGAGATGAGCACATGACGGTCGTCCTTAATCTTGAAGTCGAAACGACGGTCCACGCCCTTGAAGGTCTTTATGCCATATTTTATCTCCTCGGCAGTGCATCCGTTGAGCTGTGCCATAGCCATGGCAGCCACACTGTTCTCTATGTTGATAGGTATAGGCTGTCCGAGATCTATGCCGTCTATGCGCTCTACAGGCGACACGAAATCGAATGTTATCTTGCCGTTGTCTATCTTGATGTTCTCCGCATGGAAGTCACCTTCATCACGGCTATATTCATACACATTAACACCCGACTGCACGTCAGCCTTCATCTCAAGCCCCTTACGGATAATAAGTGCTCCACCTGGCTGGATAAGCGTGGTGTAGTGGCGAAAACTCTCAAGATAGGCTTCCTTTGTACCGTAGATGTCAAGATGGTCAGGATCGGAACTTGTTATGACGCTCATCCAAGGTCGGAGCCAGTGGAAGGAGCGGTCAAACTCATCAGCCTCTATCACCACGAAGTCGCTCTCTGGAGAGAGGATATAGTTAGTGCCATAGTTCTTGGAAATGCCACCAAGGAATGCATTGCAATCCAGATGACTCTGGTGCATAATATGCGCACATATGGTAGACGTGGTGGTCTTGCCGTGTGTACCTGCCACGCACAGTCCCTTGTGTGAGCGAGTGAGAGTGCCGAGCACCTGCGCTCTCTTCTCCACCACAAAACCGCCTTCGCGGAAGTATGCCAATTCCTTATGTTCCTGTGGTATGGCTGGCGTGTAAATGACAAGACACGACTGCGAGTCGCGACAAGCCTGCGGTATGAGGTCTACATTCTCCTCATAGTGTATGAGTGCGCCCTCCTTCTCCAGTCTATGTGTAAGTTCTGACGGAGTCTTGTCATATCCCGCCACAACCATTCCTTTACTTATGAAATAGCGTGCGATGGCACTCATTCCTATGCCACCGGCGCCTACAAAATAAACTGCCTTTATATCTTTCAGTTCCATTTTATCTCTTTATTCTGCGAGTTTCAACACTTCATCTGCTATGACATCTGCAGAATCAGCAAATGCCATCGACTTAGCATTCTTACCAAGGATGGCAAGGCGTTCCTTGTCTATCACCAGCTCCAATGCCTGCGGTATAAGTTCTTTCTCAGCATCGGCATCTTTCACAAGCAGAGCAGCATCCTTGTTGACGAGTGCCATGGCATTGTGTGTCTGATGGTCTTCTGCCACATTTGGCGAAGGCACGAGTATTGATGGTTTACCGAGCAGACAAAGCTCACTGATACTGCTCGCACCGGCACGTGACACCACGAGGTCTGCAGCACAATAAGCCTCATCCATTGCCGACACGAAATCGGTCACATAGAGATTGGATGGCTTGCCTTTCTTCTCCAGTTCCTCGGCAATTGCCTTGCTATAGTACTTACCTGTCTGCCACACGAACTGCACTTCTGACGATGCTATGAGGTCAAGATTCTCAAGCACGCTCCTATTGACCGTGCGCGCTCCGAGACTACCGCCAATGATAAGCACCAGTGGTTTGGCTGGTGTAAAACCGAAATGCGAGGCACAAGTTCCTCGGTCAAGAGCAGGGTTAAGAAGTCCCTGACGCACTGGATTGCCTGTAAGCATTATGCGATCTACAGGAAAGAAACGTTCCATTCCTTCATAAGCCACACATATCTTGCTTGCCTTCTTTGCCAACGACTTGTTTGTCACGCCAGCATAGGAGTTCTGCTCCTGAATAAGACAGGGCACACCCATCGATGCCGCTGCATTCAGTGTCGGGGCAGAGGCATAGCCACCTACTCCAACAGCAACATCGGGACGAAACTCGCGTATGGTTTGTTTTATCTTTCTCTTGCTTTTCAGGTAGTCGAGCATCACGCTAATGTTCTTCAGGCTATAGAGAGGGCGTACGAGTCCTCGTACTGGCAAGCCTACAATGTCGTATCCGGCAGCAGGCACACGTTGCATCTCCATGCGTCCCTCGGCGCCCACGAAGAGAATTTTCGCATCGGGGCGCTTAGTCTTTATGGCATTAGCTATGGAAACGGCAGGGAATATATGACCGCCAGTGCCGCCTCCACTTATGATTATTCTAAGTTCTTTCTTCATTCGAATGTCAGTTCGCCAAACTTTATTTGGCAAAAGTAATAAAAAAAACTGAAGTAGTCCGAATGTTTAACATACATTTTTCTCTCCGTAATCAGTATCTTCACCTATCTGATTTGCAAAGCGTTTTTCTGCCACATCCATCTTTCACTATTTCCATCTTTACATCCTTCAAAATTTCAATCGTTCACGTCCCTCTTTTTTGCCGAACGGCTTATACTGAGGATGGCACCGATGTAGATGCAATTGATGATTGTAGACGTTCCTCCCTTGCTCACAAGCGGCAGCGGCTGACCTGTCACAGGTGCGAGTCCCACAGCCACCCACATGTTCATCATGGCTTGAGTTACGAGCATGAGGGCAAGTCCCATGACGAGGAAGGCAGGGAATGTGTTCTCACACCGCTTGGCGATAACTGCAGCACGGAGCAGTAATACGATGTAGAAGAATGCAACAAAGAATGCGCCGAGGAGTCCAAGTTCCTCCACGACAATGGCAAAGATGAAGTCAGAGAATGCCTGCGACAGGAAATCGCGTGCCT
Source organism: bacterium (assembly GCA_963601795.1). Classification (GTDB taxonomy): domain Bacteria; phylum Bacteroidota; class Bacteroidia; order Bacteroidales; family Bacteroidaceae; genus Prevotella. Next base: position 44,045 of record CAVCGK010000009.1, read on the forward strand.
CGGAATTACCAGGACCCGCACCAAGAAATCCCGATGATGCTATGGCTATATTAGAATAAGCCACCTGCGCACCCTTGCCCATAATATCAACGGAGTCGGGTGGCACTTCCTTGCTGTCCGCAAAGTCTAGGATACGCTGTTTCCAAAGTGAAGCACGGTGAAACACTTTGTATCCAACACCTTTCTCCTTTTCCATCTCCTGTTCTGTCTGTGCGTCTGCCACGAGTTCAGTTTCTTCACTCGCAGGTTTCTTTTGTGCATCCTTAGTGTCACCCATGAGCATAATGAAAGAGAATGCCACCACAGCAAGAATTGCCACCACACTCATCAGACCGCCCAACTGGCGTGCAGGCACACGTCCTATGACCATCATCATGAACAGTATTGTGCATATGAGGAAGGCTGTAGAGAAATTTTCCACGGCTATGAGCAATATCATGCCACCACATGTCATGAGTATCCACCAAAAGGCATGTTTGTCGGCACCGTTCTCTGTCTGCGTACCGCTGAGTATCTGCGCCGTAGCGAGCACCATCGTACCCTTGGCAATCTCCGACGGTTGAAACTGCAAACCAAAGAAACTCACCCATCGTGCGGCATCATTGGTGGCCTGTCCTGCTACGAGTACCCAAACGAGCATTATCACCGACAGGATGATGAAGAAAGGTGTCATCACCTTAAAGTATTTGCACTTGATATTGAGGGTCACTATCATACAGAAGAGTCCGAGCAGAAGTATGCCGCCATGCTTCATCACTGGCGACCAGTAGCTGGCGCCACGGAAGGTAAGCGTAGACGATGCCGAGAACACCTCCACAATACTGATGATGCAGAGGAAGAAAAACACCATCCACACCACCTTATCACCTTTGAACAGGTTTCCTAATGATTTGTTCATTATCAGTGCAAAACGTACTATTACAGGATATTATAATTCTTTTACCAGAGACTTAAATTGTTCACCTCTGTCTTCCATATTCTTGAACAAGTCGAAGCTGGCACAACATGGGCTGAGCAACACAACATCGCCTTCCTTAGCCATCTCCTTGCAAGCCATCACACAATCCTTCATGGAATGGGTGTCGGCAACAGGCAGACCAAGAGCATCAAAACTGGCATGAAGCTTCGCATTGTCTGCTCCAAGATACACCAGTCCACGACATTTCTCCTTTACCAAGGAGGCGATCTGACTATAGTCATTACCCTTGTCCTTGCCACCCACGATAAGCACCGTAGGACGCGTCATGGCTTCAAGCGCCACATTGCAGGCATCCACATTGGTAGCCTTGGAGTCGTTGATATAGCGCACTCCGCCTTTGTCAGCCACAAACTCCAGTCGGTGCTCCACACCAGGAAAATTCTTCAGGCAGTCTCTGATCACAGCCTCATCTACACCTGCCGCCTTTGTGGCATGATAAGCTGCCAAGGCATTACGCTTATTGTGCTGGCCAGGAAGGCTGAATTCAAGACCGAGCGTTTCAAAGTCATCATCAGAGAAAGGACACAATGCAGGATTGCCTGGCGCAGCCTCCTTTGATGAAGGAGTGGTGGCAGGGATTATCTCTCCGTGTTGTCTTCTCTCAAGTTCTTTGTTTATGTATTGGTCGCCTGTCCAATATATGAACGTATCCTGTGGAGTCTGGTTCTGGATGATGCGCATCTTGGAGTCTACATAATGCTGCATCTCAAACTCATAGCGGTCGAGATGATCGGCAGTGATATTCATCAGTACACCGACGTCGGCACGGAAGTGGAAGCAGTTATCTAGTTGAAACGAACTGAGTTCCACTACATACCACTCCTTATCATCCTCAGCTATCTGCAGGGCGAGCGAGCGTCCGATATTGCCACCAAGACCCACATTCTTTCCTGCACGCTGCATTATGTAGTGTATGAGCGTGGTGGTGGTAGTCTTGCCGTTGCTGCCAGTGATGCATATCATCTTGCCATTGGTATAGCGGCTACAGAACTCTATCTCAGACAGTATAGGAGTGCCCTGAGCAATGAGTTTCTGCACCATCGGTGCTGTGTCAGGAATACCAGGACTCTTCACCACCTCATCGGCAGAGAGTATCTTCTCCTCCGTATGGTGTCCCTCTTCCCATTCAATGCCGTTGGAATCCAGCTTTGCCTTATATTTGTCTTTCACATTGCCCATATCGGACACGAAGACATCATAGCCCTGCTTCTTTGCCAATATGGCTGTGCCTACTCCACTCTCGCCGGCACCCAATATCGCAATTCTTTTCATCGTATCTTAAGTGTTATTATTGCCAATGCGGCAAGTATCAGTGTCGTTATCCAGAAACGCACTGTTATCTTTGATTCATGGTAAACACGTCCCGAACCCTTAAACACGTATTTGCACTCAGGGTCAAGCTGCTCGTTCTGCGTACGGTAAGCATCGTGTATAGGTGTGCGGCGGAATAGGCGCTGCTTCACTCCGCGACGCTTGCCCAACTTATAATAATATACCTGCAGCATGACGCTCAGACTCTCCACGAAGAACACACCACACAGGATAGGCAAGAGCAGTTCTTTGTGTATGATAATGGCGCACACGCCAATAATACCACCAATAGTTAGCGAACCCGTGTCACCCATAAACACTTGTGCTGGATAAGCATTATACCACAGGAATCCAATCATCGCACCCACAAATGCGCACATGAACACCACAAGTTCTTCCGTACCAGGGATGAACATAATGTTGAGATAGGAAGCAAACTCCACATGACTGCTGACATATGCCAATATGCCCAACGCCACACCAATGATGGCACTGTTGCCGGCACACATTCCGTCCATACCATCATTGAGGTTAGCACCATTGCTGACGGCTGTCACCACGAGGATGGTCATTATTACAAAGAGTATCCATCCTGCAGCAACATAATGGTCGCCTACAAATTTCATCACCTTGGAATAGTCGAGATTATGCGACTTCACAAAGGGGATGGTGGTCTTCAATGATTTCTCAGAACGCATCTCATAGGTATTCTCTGCATCTCCAACCTTTGCTTTTGATACATCATTAGCCATCACAGATGTTCCCACCTGCACTTTGTCAACCTGCTTTACATCTGGCGATGCCCACAAGGTAAGACCAACGATAAAGCCAACACCTATCTGTCCGATAATCTTGTATTTACCCTTCAGTCCTTCCTTATTCTTGCGGAATATCTTTATGAAGTCGTCCATGCCTCCAAGGAATCCCAACCACACTGTGGTGATAATCATAAGGATGAGGTAAATGTTGCGCAGACGACCCAATAGCAGCACTGGCACAAGTATTGACACAATGATGATAATGCCACCCATCGTTGGCACTCCAATCTTCTTCGTGCCAAACGGGTCTATCTTGGCATCGCGTGCCGTCTCCGTTATCTGACGGCGCTTCATAAACTTGATGAACTTCTCACCAAACCATGCTGATATCAGCAGGGAGAGAATCAAGGCGAGCAACGAACGGAACGAGATGTATCCCCACAGGTGCGAACCTGATATGCCGAATTGCTCAAGGAATCGGAAAATATAGTATAACATATTCTATATCCTATTTGTCTGTTTTCTACACCTGCGATTACTCACCAAAGGCAGCGCGCACTTCCTCGCGGTCGTCGAAATGATGCTTCACGTCACCGATAATCTGATAGTCCTCATGACCCTTGCCAGCAATGAGTATGACATCGCCTTTCTGTGCTATCGCCACTGCCGTGCGTATGGCCTGACGGCGGTCGGTGATTCTGAGTATCGATTTCTTCTGCTCTGAAGTGAGACCTTCCTCCATGTCATCAAGGATTGTCTCTGGGTCTTCCTTTCTTGGATTGTCAGAGGTGAGTATCACCTTATCACTGGCATTCACGGCATCGCGTGCCATTATCGGACGCTTGCCCTTGTCGCGATTGCCACCGCATCCGCACACCGTTATGAGCTGTCCCTTACCGTTCATCACATCGCGCAGAGCCTGGATGACATTAACAATGGCATCTGGCGTATGCGCATAGTCTACGACAGCAGTCACGCCTTTAGCACTTCTCACTGGCTCAAGTCGACCGCTCACGCTCTTGAGTGTGCTCAGCACGAGAAGCACCTCATCGGGAGTCTTGCCCAACTGCACTGCAGCAGAGTATACGGCTAGGAGATTGCTCACATTAAACTTACCTATAAACTGCACACCCACTTCCTTGCCGTCTATGTCGAGATACATGCCCTCGAAATGGCATTCCAGTATGCGTGCCTTATGGTCTGCCATAGACCGTGTGCTATAGGTAAGCACCTTTGCCTTGCAGTTCTGCACCATAAACATACCGTTCTTGTCGTCGGCATTGGTCACAGCAAAGGCATCCTTGCCAAGCATATCGAAGAAAGCCTTCTTCGCATCACGATAGTTTTCAAATGTCTTGTGATAGTCGAGATGGTCGCGGGTGAGATTTGTGAAGATACCACCACGGAACTTCAGACCGCCGATGCGCTTCTGATGTATGGCATGCGACGAGCACTCCATGAAAGCATATTCGCAACCAGCCTCAACCATACGTGCGAGCAGACGGTTGAGTTCTATAGGGTCTGGTGTTGTGTGATCTGCAGGTATAGGCTCACCATCGATATAATTGCACACCGTGGAGAGCAGTCCGCACTTGTGGCCCATCTTGCGGAACATATTATATAATAAGGTAGCGATGGTAGTCTTACCATTCGTACCTGTGACACCAACAAGTTGGAGTTTCTCCGATGGATAGCCATAGAAGGCTGTTGCTATCTTACCCGATGCATCTTCAGTGCTCTCCACCTTTATATATGTCACGCCTTCAGCCTTCTCCATAGGCATATCCTCAAGCACCACGGCGGTGGCACCGAGTTCTATAGCCTTAGGAATATACTTATGGCCGTCCACCTGCGTACCCTTCATGGCAATGAACAAGTGACCTTCTTTCACGAGTCTTGAGTCTATGTTCACGCCTGTAATCTCTTTCTTAGTCTGGCCTACTATCTCTATCGGCGAGACATTCTTTAGTAATTCTGACAAATTCATAGTCTATCGTTATTTATAACGCTTTTGCATGCACACCAAGAGTAAGGATGCACACATCGCCTTTCTTTATCTTGTTACCTGGAGCGAGACTCTGCTTCAGCACTGTGCCTCGTCCATTGATTTTCACTTTCACACCACGGCTCTCGAGCATGAATACAGCATCGCGGGCTCCCATACCTTTCACATCAGGCACTATGCTCTTGCCATATTGGCGCTCTCGCTTCAGAGTCACAGAGGTGTCTGTAGACTTGAAACCTGTGCCCCATATAGGATTACCAGTGGCATAGGAACCGTTCCATCCCTCACGACACTTGAATCCGAGATTGGAGAGCACATAGTCGGCAGCAAGGATGTTTCCTCGCATCACACCTGGCACTGATTCAGAGTCGTCCTCACGTGCATCATTGATGTCGAGTTTTAGGTCTTGTGCCATCACTCCTTCGGCTATCTTGCGGAACACCACTCCACTCATGCCACCACCCGATGCAGGCAGCCCCCATTTCTTTATGCAGACGATGCAGGAGTAACGAGGATTGTCGGAGGGGAAATAGCCCGCAAAACTGAGCCAATAGCCCACCGTACCGCTCTTGTATCCACTCTTACCCTTCGACACCTGCGCCGTACCAGTCTTGCCCGACACTTGAAAGAGTTTGCTACCAGCTTTCTTTCCCAGTCCCTGACTTACCACATGGCGCAGTATGGTCTGCATTGTCTTGAGCGTAGACTCCTTGCAAATGCTCGCCTTGAGTTCCTCTACGGGATATTCCATGAGTGTCACTCCGTCCTTGATCACAGACTTCACAAAGCGCGGTTTCACCATGCGTCCGTTGTTGGCTATGGCATTATAGAAGGTGAGAGTGTTTATCGGTGCTATCTGAGTGCCATATCCTATGCTCATCCAGGGAAGCATCGTCTTGTCCTCTACTCCACCGCTTGGATTGCGCTTTGGATAGCGTATGATAGGTCTATTATATCCAACGAGAGGGAGTTTTAAGTCTTCATGCATACCAACACGATAGAGTCCGTCGATATATTTCTCAGGGTTCTTACCATAGTAATGGTCTATAATCCAGCTCACACCGATATTGGAACTCACCTCGAGCGATCGTGCCACATTGATATCGCCATATCCTCCCTGACTTCGCCAGTTGTGGTCGCGCATGAATCTGGAGTGCATCTCCATGACACCACCGCCAGTATGGATAATCTGACTTGTGTCGCACACCCCGTCATCAAGAGCCACCATGATGGAGGCTGGTTTAAACACCGAACCTGGTTCGCAACGATAGTTGATAGCTGAGTTCACCACCTCTCGGTATTCGCCATCCTCACATTTTGTCATGTTTACTATGGCCTTGATGTCGCCTGTCTTCACCTCCATGAGTATAGCTACACCCATCTCACCATTCACCAATGGTTCCTTGAGTTCTTCCACAAGGGCGCGCTCCGCCAAGTCCTGCATGTTCACATCAATGGTGGTCACAAGGTCGGCACCATTGATGGCAGGAGCATCTACTATGGACAGGTATTTATTGAGCACCCTACGGCGGTGCATAATGCCGTTTTGACCTCTGAGCAGCGAGTCATATGAGAGTTCGAGTCCGCATCGCGCTGTATCTTTGGCACCAAACATGTCGCCGATGGTACGGGCAGCTATCGAACCGTAAGGACGTTTTCTTGCATTGTAGTTTTCTGTATAGAAGCCTCCCTTGTAGCTTTTCATATTAAACAAGGGGAGTGACCTGACAGCGGAATAGGTGGAATAGTTCACACGCCTTGGCCACAGGGAGCAACGGCGTGACTGCTCACTCTTTGCCTTGCGCAGCATCTTGCGGAATTCCTCTGCCGACTTCTCTGGAAAAGCGCGGTGCAAGCCTTGGCATATGGAGTCTTCCTTTTCCTCCCACAGAGTGTCAGTCTTTGACTCGTGCATGGCTTTAAAGTCCACAAAGAGGCGATATTCGGGCAATGAACTTGCCAGCAACTGTCCGTCGCAACTCAGGATATTGCCACGCACTGGAGGTACAGGCACACTGTCACGCTTCACCCTGTCAGCCACCTCAAGCCAATAGCTACGGCTGACGGTCATGGTATATCCCGCCTTCACCAGTGCCGCTATGGCCATCAATGACATCAAGATGACAAAGAACACATAGCGTGGCATCACTTTATCATGCTCAAACTTGCTCATACGTTTCCTTTCCTGTGTTTTGTCATTCGGGTATCTCTACTATATATGGGGGACGTCCTGAGATGTGCAACAACGTATCCTTATTGAGTTTCAGCATCTCCAGTATCTTACTTTCCCTTGTCCTTTCTGTCAGTTCGCTCTTTGAAGAGAGAGCCTTATACTTGGCATCCTTCAGTTGCACGGTGAGTTTGTCTATCTCGAGCACATACTTCTTGTAACTGTAGCCCTCGGCTATATATACGATAAGGAAAGCTGTTATGAGTAGCACAAGCCATATCTGCTTGCGCACAATTTCGGCAGAAAGAATGTCGCCACCGAGAATTTTCCTCAGTGAGAGATTATTCTTCAGAAGGGGCATATCCTCTTCAGTGGCCTGCTCGCGTATGATTTCACTTAGCGAAGGCCCCTGCGGTTCCTTTTCCTCCACAACATCAGCTACCGGTTGCGCAGCATCATTTGCTGCAACCAGTTCTTCTTTCTTTTCTACCTTTTCCTTGTCTTTCATTTCTTCACGGCAACTCTTAGTTTGGCACTACGTGAGCGTGGATTACGCTCCTGTTCCTCTGCCGATGGCAATATGACCTTGTTGTTTACAAGTTCAAACGGAGTTTCTATGCGTCCGAAGAAATCCTGCTGACGCTTGCCCTCCACATTGCCTGTTTTCATGATATTCTTTACGAGTCGGTCTTCAAGCGAGTGATAAGTGATGACCGAAAGTCTGCCACCAGGGCTTAGCAATTGAGTGGCAGCCTTGAGCATATCGCGCAGAGCATCCATCTCGTGGTTCACCTCTATGCGCAGGGCCTGAAAGAGCTTTGCCATATCTTTCTTCTCACGCTCACGCTGGAAGATTGGCTCGCACACAGTGATAAAATCCTGCGTAGTGAGTATCGGCTTCTGACTTCTCGCCTTAGTGATTAGCGAGGCTATACGGCGCGACTGCTTCAGTTCACCATAGAGATAGAAGATGTCGGCAAGCCTCTCCTCGCTCTCTTCATTAACAATATCTGCGGCGGTCTTGCCTCCGCGCTTGTTCATACGCATGTCAAGGGGCGCATCAAAACGGAAGGAGAAGCCACGCGTCTCGTCATCAAAATGATGGCTCGACACGCCGAGGTCTGCCAATAGTCCGTCGATATGATCCTCTCCATGATAACGCATCCAGTTCTTCAGATAGCGAAAGTTGCTCCTCACGAAGGTAAAACCTTCATGTGGCTCCACATTGCGCTCTGCGTCAGCATCCTGATCGAAACTATAGAGATGGCCTCCGCCTACGGCATCTATGCGACGCAATATCTCACGCGAGTGACCGCCTCCGCCGAATGTCACGTCTACATACACTCCGCCCTGACGGACGTCGAGTCCGTCAACGCTCTCCTTTAATAGAACAGGCACATGATAAACTTCTGATGTATTGACCATAAATAGTATTGTTGTATGTAGCGCGGCTACCACATTCAATTTACAAAATTATACTTTTTATATCTTACTGCCAAGAATTCAATACACATTTTTAGAGACAAGGAAAATAAGCAGAACCGATATCAAGAAACCGCCCCACATTAACATCTCTATGTCCAAAAGGACACTAATCATTACATTTTTATAAAAAAAGGAGGCAAACGAACTTAATGCAATGGAAAAATACGTAACTTTGCAATAGACGGACACTAAATATACATATTGTTTGGAAATAAAGATTGACATCGACAGGATACTGAAGGACAAAATGGGCAAGAACGCACGTTATGTGCCACGATTTGTCGCTTCCTACCTGAAACACATCGCACATCAAGACTGGGTAAACGGATTCCTTGCACAGTCGCAAGACCTGAAAGGGTCGGCATGGCTGAAGGCAAGTCTCGACTATATGGATGTGAAACTACGGGTAAGAGGAATAGAAAATCTGCCTTTGCCAGATGACGGAAAACTCTACACCTTTGTATCCAACCACCCTCTCGGCGGCATCGACGGTGTGGCAATAGGATCTATCATCGGCGACCGCTATAACGACAACTTCAAGTATTTGGTCAACGACCTCTTGATGAACCTGCCTGGACTGGCGCCTCTCTGCGTCGGCATCAACAAGACAGGCAAGAACGGACGCGACTTCCCCAAAATAGTGGAAGCCACTTTCCAGGCAAAACAACATGTGGTGATGTTTCCCGCAGGACTCTGCTCAAGAAAGAATGGCAGAGTGATAAAGGACATCCCGTGGAAGAGTACATTCATAAAAAAGAGCATCGAGACGGGACGCGACATCGTGCCCATACATTTCGAGGGACGCAACTCCGACTTCTTCTACAATCTTGCCAACATCTGCAAGAAGATGCATATAAAATTTAATATCGCACAACTCTTCCTCGCAGACGAACTATACAAGAACACACACAAGACATTCACCATCACTATTGGCAAACCAATCCCTGTGAACACCTTTGACAACACAAAGAAAAATAGCCAGTGGGCACAGTGGGTATACGACATGGTGTATGCTCTTGACGAAAACAACGACTTTTAGAAGACATTACTATATATGGAAGAACCGATTATCCAGCCAGTGGACAAAGCACTGCTCAGAAGCGAACTTACACCCGACAAGCAGCTGCGAATGACAAACAAGAGCAACAACAAGATTTTTGTCGTCACGGCACACAATGCGCCAAACGTGATGCGCGAGATAGGCCGTCTGCGAGAAGAGGCTTTCCGTGCAGCAGGCGGAGGCACTGGCAAGAGCATGGACATTGACGAATTTGACACCTGTGAGAACTGCTACAAGCAACTCATCGTGTGGAATCCAGAGGCTGAGGAGATAATCGGAGGCTACCGCTACATATTCGGCAAAAATGTCAACTATGACGACAATGGACAACCCATACTCGCCACAAGCCATATGTTTCATTTCTCCGAGAAGTTTATAAAGGAATATATGCCACAGACGGTAGAACTCGGTCGCTCTTTTGTCTCTATCCCCTATCAAAACGTGCGTCTCAACACAAAGAGCATCTTCGCCTTGGACAACCTTTGGGACGGACTGGCAGCACTGACCGTGCTCTTCCCTGACATAAAATATTTCTTCGGCAAGATGACAATGTATCCGTCATACATCCGCAAGGGGCGCGACATGATACTCTATTTCCTCAAGAAGCATTTCGATGACAAGGAACGCCTCATCATACCTATGAAACCACTGCAAATGGAGCACGACCCGAAAGAATTCGAAGCTTTGTTCTGCGAGGATGACTTCCGCAAGGACTACAAGATTCTCAATCAGGAGATACGCAAGATGGGCTACAACATTCCACCACTCATCAATGCCTACATGAACCTCTCACCGACAATGAAACTCTTCGGCACTGCCATCAACTATGGTTTCGGCGACGTGGAGGAGACTGGCATTCTCATCGCTATGGACGAGATATACGACGAGAAGCGCATACGCCACATCGACTCTTTCCTAAGAGACCATCCTGAGGCGCTGAAGATAACATCAGGAGCTAACAAGATTATATATAAAGACAAAGAAGCTTAATATATAAGCACTCCGCCAAGCTTAGATTTAATTCCGCCAAGGCTATATTTAACTCCGCCAAGCTTAGATTTAACTTCGCTAAGCTTTGGCGGAGTAGTTTATAATTAGCTTAAATAGGGTTTCATATTGCGTATAATATCTCTACCAGCTATTTAAAATCAAGTTCAAGCTGGGTGTCACCAAGGAGATTATAGCTCTTGCGATGATAAGGGGAGATGCCGTGAAGGCGTATGCCCTCGCGGTGCTTCTTTGTGGGATAGCCAGCATTGTGTTCCCAGTCATAATAGGGATATTCCTGGGCAAGCTGCGCCATGTAGTCATCACGATAGGTCTTGGCAAGAATGCTCGCCGCTGCTATCGCCTGATATTTGCCGTCGCCTTTTACTATTGTCGTATAGGGAATGTCATTATAGGGCACAAATCTGTTGCCATCTACAATGATGGCCTCGGGACGCACCTGTAGCTGATCGAGGGCACGGTGCATGGCAAGGAAACTGGCGCGCAAGATATTGATCTTGTCTATCTCTTCGGGAGTGACAATGCCTACTGCCCATGCCACGGCGTCACGCTTTATCTGCTCACGCAATGCGAGGCGTTTCTTTAGTGTGAGTTGTTTGGAATCGTTGAGGTCAGGATTATCATAGTCGGCAGGGAGGATCACCGCAGCAGCATACACACTGCCGGCAAGGCATCCTCTGCCAGCCTCATCACATCCAGCCTCAACAAGTCCGTTATAATAATGCGGTTGTAAAGCCATAACTGCAATATCAGAACATCTTTCGAGTGCGCTCTATGCCTGCCACAAGAGCATCTACCTCTTCGCGGGTGTTATAAAGGGCAAAGGAGGCACGGATGGTGCCGAGCACACCAAGACGGTCCATTAAGGGCTGGGCACAGTGATGACCTGTGCGCACTGCTATGCCGAGGCGGTCGAGAAGTGTGCCCATATCCATATGGTGTATAGTCTCACCCGTATGGGAGTTCACAAGGAAACTGATGACTGCATCGCGATGACTGCGACTTCCGAAAATCTTCATGCCTTCTATGTTCTGCATGCGCTCCATGGCATATGTAACGAGATCCTGCTCATGACGATAGATGTTATCCATACCGATAGACGACACATAGTCGAGAGCAGTAGCGAGTCCGCGAGTAGCGACATAGTCGGGAGTGCCAGCTTCAAACTTCAGTGGAGGACGCTCGAAGACAGTTTTCTCAAAGCTTACACTGGCTATCATTTCTCCACCTCCCATATATGGTGGCAGGGCTTCAAGCCAACGTTCCTTTCCATAGAGCACACCGATGCCCGTAGGCCCATATACCTTATGGCCAGAGAAAGCGAGGAAATCGCAATCGAGTTTCTGCACGTCAACACTGAAATGTGGTACGCTTTGCGCACCGTCTACCATGACGGGCACATCGTGGGCATGAGCTATGCTGATAATCTCTTCCACAGGATTGACAGTGCCGAGAACATTGCTCACATGGGCAACGCTTACGATGCGCGTCTTCTCTGAGAAGAGATTGCGGTAAGCCTCCATGTCGAGTTCGCCATCTTCTGTCATGGGAATAACCTTGATGACAATACCTTTCTTCTGCGCCTGTAGTTGCCAAGGCACGATGTTGGAATGGTGCTCCATGACAGAAACTATCACTTCATCACCCTCATGCATAAAGGCTTCAGCAAAGCATTGTGCCACGAGGTTAAGTCCCTCCGTGGTGCCACGGGTGAAGACTATCTCAGTGGTAGACTTGGCATTGATAAAACTGCGCACAGTCTCGCGTGCCGCCTCATGGAGTTCGGTAGCCTGCTGCGAGAGATAGTGCACACCGCGATGCACATTGGCATTGACATTGAGATATTCGTCGCGCATGGCATCAAGCACACAGAGAGGTTTCTGTGTGGTGGCAGCATTGTCGAGATATACCAATGGTTTGCCGTACACCTGACGGCTGAGTATCGGGAAATCCTCTCTTACCTTTTCTAAATCAAACATTGAAAGATTTAAATATGGAAATATTATCTTTATTTCTTCACGTGATTATAATCATTACTTGCAGAGTTTGCATCCCTCGCATTTATTGAGTTGTCCGCGGAAACGCTGCTCAACGAGATGGTGAAGTCTGTCTTTAAGAGGTTCGAGTTTCACATTGTCGATGACCTCATTGACAAAAGCAAACTGCAGGAGCATCTTTGCCTCATCTAGGGAGATGCCACGCTGGCGCATATAGAACAGAGCCTGGTCATTGAGCTGGCCTACGGTGCTACCATGTGAACACTTCACATCATCTGCATATATCTCGAGCATAGGCTGGGTGTACATACGAGCCTGCTTGGTGGCACAGAGATTTTGGTTTGTCATAGACGACGCGGTCTTCTGAGCATCCTTTTCCACAAGCACCCTACCAGCGAAAGCGCCTGTAGACTCACCATTGAGCACGTATTTATAGAGTTCATGGCTCTCACAATGGCCTACGGCATGAGTGATAAGAGTGTTGTTGTCCACATGCTGGCTCTTGTCTATGATAGCGCATCCATTGCAGTTGCACTCTGCACCCTCGCCCTTGAATACAAGGTCGAGCTGATTGCGTGTCAGTCCGTTATGGAGTGTGATGGCATTATGGCTAACACGCGAATAGCGTTGCTGTTCTATGTAGGTAGTACTGACGAGGCGACTGTGCATATGAGTCTCCTCAAGGCAATACATGTCGAGCGAGGCATTGTCTGCAACGAAAGCCTCCGTCACCTGAGTGGCAAGGAAATTCTTGTCATCAGCGGCATGGTCGCAGAAGAGAAGTTTCAGTTCTGCATTCTCCTCAAGTATGACAAGCACACGGCGGTTTACCATAAGGTCGACATCCGAACGGAGGATGTTTATCACCTGAACAGGTCGCTCCACCTTGACATTCTTAGGCACATAGACAAACAGTCCGTCCTGAGCGAGCATGGTGTTGAGACTGCTCACGGCATCCTTGTTGTCAGCCAGACGGTTATAATACTTTGCCACAAGGTCTGGATTGGTGCATGCCGCATCGGCAAGTGAACTGATGATAACTCCCTCGGGCAGTTGTGTCTTTGGCAATGTCTGAGAGTGGAAGCTATCATTCACCATGAAATAGAGCGACGTACTGAGATTGGGCACATCACAGCGGAAAGCCTCGTAGGGGTCAACAGGTATCTGCAGACGGTTGATGTTTACACCATAGTCGGGCGCAAACACATCCTGCAAGTTGGTATACTTGAACCTCTCCTCCTTTCTGTCGGGAAGTCCAAGGCGACGGAAAGCGTCACATGCGCTATCCCTCTGGGCATTCATGACCTCGGGGGAATGACTAAAAATCATGTCCCTGCAAGAGTCATAGAGATCTATATATTGCTTTTCTGCTGCCACAGTCTATTCCTCCACTTCCTGTTTTATCCAGTCGTAGCCACGCTCCTGAATCTCTACAGCGAGTTCAGGACCTGCGGTCTTCACTATTCTTCCCTTATAGAGCACATGCACCACCTGCGGACGTATCATCTCAAGCAAACGGTCGTAGTGGGTGATGACGATACATGACTTCTCTGGTGTCATAAGTTTGTTGACACCCTCTGCCACAATGCGCATGGCATCGACATCAAGACCCGAGTCTGTCTCATCGAGGATGGCGAGCTTCGGTTCGAGCATTGCCATCTGGAATATCTCGTTGCGTTTCTTCTCTCCACCGGAGAAACCCTCATTGACAGAACGGTTGGCAAGTTTGGAGTCGAGTTCCACTATCTTACGCTTCTCTCGTGCAAGCTTCATAAACTCAGAGGCATTGAGCGGTTCGAGTCCCTGATACTTGCGCTTCTCGTTGATAGCAGCGCGCATAAAGTTGTTCATCGACACTCCAGGGATTTCCACAGGATACTGGAATGAGAGGAAGAGTCCTTCATGAGCACGATCCTCTGGTTTCATCTCAAGCAGGTTTTTACCATTAAACCATGCCTCACCTTCTGTCACCTCATACAGAGGATTGCCTACGAGGACAGCACTGAGGGTGGACTTTCCCGAACCGTTAGGTCCCATGATGGCATGAGTCTCGCCGTCCTTGATCGTGAGATTGATGCCTCGCAATATTTCTTTGTCGCCTATGCGAGCGTGGAGATTCTTTATTTCCAACATATCTTTATTCTTCAATGTATTATTAATTGAGGACTGTCATCTTCAGTATACGAACATCCTCTATCGGACGGTCGAGCTTGTCAGTAACTACAGCCTGTATCTTTCCGACTACATCAAGTCCTTCTACAACTTCACCAAAGACGGTGTAACCGCCGTCGAGCCATGCCGTACCGGGTTCGTTGTCATCCTTGTAGTAAGGCAACATCGGCACATAAGGATTGCGTCCTGCCGTGGTAGGATATTTTCCCCAAACGATATAAAACTGGGATGAACTGCTTCGCTTCTCAGGGTTCTCCTCATCGCTCTCACGAGCAGAGGCAAGTGCTCCACGCTTGTGGAATGCCTTTGGATAGATAATCTCAGCAGGTATGCTGTTGCTTCCATCCAACGCTGGCACATCCCCATTACCAAGCTCGGGACCTGGGTTGTCAGCAGAGGTCTTGGGAGCAGACACTGTAGTGGGATCGCCACCCTGTATCATGAAATCCTTTATCACTCTATGGAAGAGTGTACTATCCAATACACCGCTTTGCGCAAGACGCAGAAAGTTGTCGCGATGTCCAGGAGTTTCGTTATAGAGTTCCACTGTTATGTCGCCCACTGTGGTTTCCAGCTTAACAAGTTTACGGTCATAGTTGGCATAGTGACGCTCATTGAGCAAAGCACGCATAATGTCTGTAGGATGTCCATCCTCAGTAAAGGCACCAAGCTTATACTGTGACGGACGACATTCCGGTTCCCAATAGAACACGCCCTTGCACTTGCCGTCAGTTTCGGTCTTTGCCCTTCGGATGAGTTCGGCAAACTGCTCACGTCCTTCCGCCATCTTCCATGGGTTTTGTTCGTCAACCTGAAAACCTGTTTCCACTATCATGACATCACATCCATACTTGGCTGACACCTTGCGGATATTGCGTATGCAGTCTACGATGGTGCGCTGCGCTGTAGGTTCCTTACCTGCCTCCATAGACCAGTAGGGATAGAGCGACATACCGATGACATCCCACTTGCCTCCACCATTCTTGATTATGTCGAGATTCTTGTTATAGAGGTCATTGTCGAAACCATTGTCGAGATGTACAATGACAAGAGCTTCGGGGAATACTGACTTCACGGCATCATAACCAGCACCGATGAATCCAGCATATTGCTTGGGATTGCGCTCCCAGTGGCCCATACTCTTTGTTATGGTGGTGTTGCCATTAGCATCTTTCTTCTCCCATCCTGTGACTGGATCCATCTCTACTGACCAAAGCAAGCCATTGGAGGTTTCATTACCCACCTGCACCCATTTCGGCGCGACTCCATTCGACTTGAGCAGAGAAAGAACGTCCACGGTGTGGTTTTTCAGATCCTTGAGCATCTGCTTATAGCTATGTTTCTCCCATGCCGCAGGAATATTCTGCTTGGCTGGGTCGCACCACCAGTCACTGTAATGGAAGTCTATCATGACATCCATGCCGAGCTTCTTGGCACGAAGAGCCTTTACGAGTACATCCTCTTTATTGCACCAGTTGTCATGCTTTGTGGGGTTTACCCATACACGAAGGCGTACTGCATTCATACCCATCTCTTGCATGAGAGCTGTGCACTCACGCTCCTCACCTTTCCAGTTATACCACTTCTGTCCTTTCGACTCCAGCTCTGTTATCCAACTGATGTCGGCTCCAAGAGCAAAGTTCTGTGCCATGGAGACCACAGACGAGAGAATCATCAATAGAGAAAGCAATATCTTCTTCATAATAACTGTGTATTTTCTTATCCTACAGTACCCTCAAGACTTACACTGAGGAGTTTCTGTGCCTCCACTGCAAACTCCATAGGTAACTTGTTGAGCACATCCTTTGCATAACCATTGACGATGAGTCCTACAGCCTGCTCGGTAGGTATGCCTCGCTGGTTGCAATAGAATAGCTGATCTTCGGATATCTTGGATGTTGTGGCTTCATGTTCAAAGACAGCTGTGTCATTGTGCACATCCATATATGGGAACGTGTGTGCTCCGCATGTACTGCCGAGCAGAAGCGAGTCGCACGAAGAGTAGTTACGGGCATTGTCTGCCTTTGATGTGGCACGCACAAGTCCTCGGTAGGAGTTTTGTGAATGTCCTGCAGAGATACCCTTGGATATAATGGTAGACTTGGTGTCGCGTCCCATATGTATCATCTTCGTACCGGTATCTGCCTCCTGATAGTTGTTTGTGACGGCAACAGAATAGAATTCTGCCTGTGAACGGTCACCACGCAATACGCATGAAGGATATTTCCAAGTTATGGCTGAACCCGTTTCTACCTGTGTCCAAGAGAGTTTGGAGTCATCGCCACGCAAGTCACCACGCTTTGTTACAAGATTGAGCACTCCGCCCTTACCATCCTTATCGCCAGGATACCAGTTCTGCACAGTGGAATATTTCACCTCAGCACGATTCATGACAATTATCTCTACGATAGCAGCATGCAACTGGTTTTCATCACGCATAGGAGCGGTGCATCCCTCAAGATATGACACATAGGAATCATCATCAGCAATGATGAGTGTGCGCTCAAACTGTCCTGTGTTGCGAGCATTGATGCGGAAATAGCTCGACAGTTCCATAGGACAGCGCACTCCCTTCGGTATATAGACGAAGGAACCATCAGAGAATACTGCGGAATTGAGTGCTGCAAAGAAATTGTCGCGATAGGGAACCACCGAACCGAGATACTGCTGGATAAGGTCTGGATGTGTCTGTACTGCCTCACCGATGGACATAAAGATAATTCCCTTCTCGGCGAGTTTATCCTTAAATGTTGTCTTCACCGAAACGGAATCCATGATGGCATCCACAGCAGTGCCGCTCAGTGCCAAGCGCTCTTCAAGAGGAATGCCAAGCTTGTCGAAGGTCTTTGTCAACTCAGGGTCAATCTCCTCTACAGTCTTCGGACCTTCCTTCTTTGCCATAGGGTCGGCATAATAAGAAATGGCCTGATAGTCAATCTCAGGCACATTCACATGCCCCCACTTAGGCTCCTTCATAGTGAGCCAGTGGCGATAGGCTTTCAGGCGGAATTCCAAGAGCCATTCCGGTTCGTTCTTCTTCCTGGAGATGAGTTTCACAACATCTTCAGAAAGGCCTTTGTCTATGATGTCTGTATGGATGTCGGTGGTGAAGCCGTATTCATATTGACGGTCTGCCACCTGCCGCACATATACATTCTTTTCTGACATTTTGTGTTGTTTAATATATTAGATGCTGACGGCAGCATGTTATGGGAAAGGACAAGCACTGCCTTTGCTTTTGACAAAGAGCAGTGCTTTTCCTCTATATTACGATTACAGTTTCTGTTCAACCTCTATCTCAGTGAACGTCTCGATAGTGTCGCCCACCTGGATGTCGTTGAAGTTGACGAGTGATATACCGCACTCGAGTCCTGTAGCCACTTCCTTTGCATCGTCCTTATATCTCTTCAGGGCATTGATAGAGCCTGTGAAGATTACGATACCATCGCGAATGAGGCGAGCCTTGTCTGAGCGGTGTACCTTTCCGTCGGTAACGATAGCACCAGCAACAGTGCCGACCTTGGAGATCTTGAATACCTCACGTACTTCCACCTGTCCGGTAGCCACCTCTTTCTTGATCTTGTCAAGCATACCCTCCATGGCAGCTCTGATGTCATCGATAGCATCATAGATTACTGAGTAGGTATTGATTTCCACTCCTTCCTGCTCTGCAAGTTTCTTTGCGGCAGTAGAAGGACGCACATTGAAACCAACAATCATACCGTTCTGAGCGGTAGATGCAAGCATCACGTCGTTCTCGGAAATCTGTCCCACTGCCTTCTGGATAACATTGACCTGTATCTTCTCTGTAGAGAGTTTGATGAACGAGTCAGACAATGCCTCGACAGAACCCTGCACGTCACCCTTGACGATAAGGTTAAGTTCATGGAACTCTCCGAGGGCTATGCGGTGTGCAATCTCTTCAAGAGAGAGGGTCTTGGTAGTACGCAGACTCTGCTCACGCTGCAACTGTAGACGCTTGTTTGTGATGTCACGTGCCTCGTGCTCATTCTCCATGATGTGGAATGAGTCACCAGCCTGTGGCGCACCATTAAGACCAAGGATGATAGCAGGCTCAGAAGGACCTACCTTCTCAAGTCGCTGGTTACGCTCATTGAACATAGCCTTGATCTTACCATAGCTTGTTCCTGCAACGACTACGTCGCCAACCTTCAGTGTACCGTTGGAAACGAGCACTGTAGACACATAGCCACGACCTTTGTCTAGTGAAGACTCGATGATAGAACCCATTGCCTTGCGGTTAGGATTAGCCTTAAGGTCGAGCATCTCTGCCTCGAGGAGCACTTTCTCCAAAAGGTCGTTGACACCGATACCCTTCTTTGCAGAGATCTCCTGGCACTGATACTTACCACCCCATTCCTCTACAAGGAGGTTCATCTGTGCAAGGTCCTCACGTATCTTGTCTGGATTTGCTCCAGGCTTGTCTATCTTGTTAATGGCAAACACCATCGGTACGCTGGCAGCCTGTGCATGTGCGATAGCCTCTTTTGTTGTAGGCATCACAGAGTCATCGGCAGAGATTATGATGATGGCAATGTCAGTAACCTGTGTACCACGGGCACGCATGGCGGTAAACGCCTCGTGACCTGGAGTATCAAGGAATGTAATGTGACGGCCGTCATCCAGTTTCACATTGTATGCACCGATGTGCTGGGTAATACCGCCAGCCTCACCAGCAATGACATTTGTCTTGCGGATATAGTCAAGGAGAGAGGTCTTACCATGGTCTACGTGACCCATCACAGTGACGATAGGAGCACGTGGTATGAGGTCGTTCTCGTCATCCACCTCTTCGGTGATGGCATTCTGCACCTCTGCACTGACATACTCGGTAGAATAGCCGAATTCGTCAGCCACGATATTGATGGTCTCGGCATCAAGACGCTGGTTGATAGACGCCATCACACCAATAGACATCAGTGTACCGATAACCTGGTTGACACCGACATTCATCATCGTAGCAAGCTCAGAAACGGTCACAAACTCGGTAAGTTTGAGCACCTTACTCTCTGCATGCTCTGCAGCAAGCTCTGCCTCACGCTGTTCAACGAAGGCATCACGACGCTCCTTACGATATTTTGCACCCTTCTTGTTCTGGGTCTGCTTATTGGTAAGGCGAGCCAATGTCTCCTTTACCTGACGTGCCACTGCCTCGTCGTCTACTTCGAGTGGACGCTGATTGCCCTTCTTCTTGTTGTTCTTATTCTTATTATTGTTCTTTCCGCCCTGCTGGTTCTGGTTTTGGTTATTACCACCACCATTGTTATTGCGACGTGAAGGGTTTTGGTTGGCAGCGTCATTGATATTTACACGCTCTCTACCTATGCGCAGGCGTTTTTTCTTCTCACTGTTGTCATTGGCAGCTTTTTCCTCGCGCTCTTTCTTGCGCTCCTCCTTTGTCTTCTTCTTCGGACGAGTGCTCTGATTGATGGCATCAAGGTCAATCTTACCCACGACAGTCATCTTAGGTGCATTGGCAAGATGAAGGTCGCTCTTGAGCTGGAATATCTCCACTTCCTTCTTCTTCGGTGCCTCCTCTGCAGGTGCAGGAGTTTCCTTCTTAGGTTCTTCAGCCTTTGGAGCCTCTACTACAGGTTTTGCAACCTCAGCTGGCTTTGACACCACTTCAGGAACCTTCTCCACAGGTTTCTCCTCTACAGGTGCAGGAGTCTCCACAGGCTTTGCCTCTACTGGTTTCTCCTCCTGCTTTGGTTCCACTACAACTTCCGGTTCTGGCTTCTTCTCAACAGGTTCTGGAGCAGAAGTTTCCTGCTTCTCCTCTATCACCTTCTCAGGTTCTGGCGCCACAACCTCTACCTGTGGCTCCTCTACTGGTTTCGCCACAGGTTTCACCTTGTCGCCGTCAAGATCTATCTTGCCTATTGGTTTGAACTGAGGTATCTCTGTCTGCGTCAGCAGATCCTCACCTCTCAGTTCGTTGTCTTTCTTCTTTTGCTTTTGCTCCTTCTGCTTTTTCGGGAACAGTTTTTCAGCCTGCGAGCGCATCTCTGCATCACCCTTAAAGTGTGACACGAGTGCATCAAATTGCTCATCGCTGAGTTTAAAATTAAGATCCGCCTTTATCTCTCCCAGACTAGGTTTCTTTTCAAGGAACTCTACGGCTGTCTGTATGCCTATGTTCAGTTCACGTAATGCTTTGTTTAATCTAACGCTCATCTATGCTTTTCTACTATTTGTAACTTGTTTTCTTACGTCGGAGCAACTTCTTTAGGGGAAGCAATCAGAAGATCAATCCTCAAACTCTGATTTGAGAATCTCGAGCAGTTTGTCAACAGTCTCCTCTTCGAGGTCGGCTTTCTCTATAAGGAACTCGCGTGGAGCTCTGAGCACCTGCTTGGCAGTGTCGAGACCGATACCCTTAATGGCATCGATAACCCACTGGTCTACCTCGTCTGAGAATTCATCAAGATATATATCCTCCTCATTGTCGCTCTCGTCAATCTCGCGGAATACGTCGATAGTGAATTCTGTCAACATTGAAGCGAGCTTGATATTGAGACCTCCACGACCGATGGCAAGGCTCACCTCATCTGGTTTGAGGAACACCTCTGCCTTGTGGTTCTCCTCATCAATATTGATGCTGCTTACCTTGGCAGGACTCAATGCACGCTGTATGAACAGTTTGATATTGGATGTATAGTTGATGACATCGATATTTTCATTACAAAGTTCACGAACGATACCGTGTACACGGCTACCACGAACTCCGACACATGCTCCTACTGGGTCAATGCGGTCATCGTAGCTCTCAACAGCAATCTTCGCACGTTCACCTGGCATACGTACAATCTTCTTTATAGAGATAAGACCGTCATTGATCTCAGGGACCTCAGCTTCGAGAAGTTTCTGCAGGAACAATGGACTTGTACGTGAGAGGATAATCTTCGGATTGTTGTTCTCGTTGTCCACTCTTGCCACAACGGCACGCACAGTGTCTCCCTTGCGATATACGTCGCTTGGAATCTGCTCTGACTTTGGAAGGATAAGCTCATTGTTCTCGTCATCAACGAGGAGAACCTCACGCTTCCACACCTGGTAAACCTCACAGCTAACAATGTCGCCTACACGGTTCTTATACTTGTTATAGAGAGAATCATGCTCCAGTTCAAGAATCTTGCTTGCTAATGTCTGGCGCAGGTTAAGTATTGCACGGCGGCCGAACTTTGCAAAGTCTACTGACTCTGACACTTCCTCGCCCACCTCATAGTCAGCCTCTATCTTTTGGGCTTCGCTAAGGGCAATCTCCTTGTTGTCGTCCTGCACTTCACCGTCAGGAACTACGATACGGTTTCTATAGATTTCGAAATCACCCTTGTCAGGATTGACGATAACATCAATATTCTCGTCACTTCCGAAAATCTTGGCAAGAGCATTACGGAAACTCTCCTCCAGCACGCTCACCAATGTGGCACGATCGATATTCTTCGTCTCGTTGAACTCACGAAACGTGTCGATCATGCTTGTAGTCACTTCTGCTTTCTTTACCATTATTATTTTGTCTTTTTATATTCTTATTTGAAGCTGATGAGATACTTGCAGTATTTCACCTTATCCATGTTGTAGGTGTGGTCGACATCCATCTTCACTGGACGTTTCTTGCCTTCCACGACAACCTTCTCGTTGCATGTGACTACAAAGTCTGTGCCATCAACACTCTTGAGCACACCTGTCACCTTCTTGCCGTCAGCATCCAAGACTTCCACCTGCTGACCGATGAAATTGAGATACTGCTGTGGAACCTTAAACGGTTGTCCCAAGCCGGCAGAACCCACCTCGAGTTCATAGTCAGCTTCATCACGGTTGAGATGTTCCTCAATATAACGGCTCAGTGCGGCACAGTCTTCTATCCACACTCCGTCAGCATGGTCTATCTCCACAACTATGCAGTTGTCTTCGCTGATTTCCACATCCACGAGAAAATACTCCTTGTCCTTGAGCCATTCTCCCACAATGTCAATTACGGTCTTCTTGTCAATCATGTCTTTGTAAGAAAAACAAACGGTTGTCTTTATATATCTTTGCTGATTAAAGAAAAATGAGAAGTCTCATGCGAGACCTCTCATTCCTCCGAACGTTTGCAAAGTTACTAAGAAAGCTCTAACTTCGCAAGTTTTTCTTATATTTTTTCACACTCTCCATTACTTAAAGTAATAAAGGAACGTAGCAAGTCCCTGCAAAGCAGATTTGCGCTGACCTTCTATCTCAATAGTGATGTCTACTTCTGCCTTACAAATACCTCTTAGATTCTGTATACCATGAAGTTTTGCAACGAGGCGTATTCTACTGCCTGTAACGACAGCCTGACCGAAACGCATCTTATCCATGCCGTAGTTCACAAGCATGGTGATATTGTTCACCTGAATGATCTGCTCCCACAGATGTGGCAGGAGTGACAATGTGAGATAGCCATGGGCAATAGTACTCTTGTATGGGCTTTCAGTCTTGGCACGTTCTGTGTCAACATGTATCCACTGATGATCCAAAGTAGCGTCAGCAAACATGTTAATACGATTCTGATCTACAGTCAACCATTCTGAGCATCCGAGTTCTTTTCCTTCATATGAGGCAAACTGTTCGTAATTGTCTATTATAAGTTTTTCCATAAGATAATTGTTTGTCTATTGATGATATTGAGTTTGTCGTTGCAAAAATAATAAAAAAGTGTCACACTCTACTACCAAGACGAAGAATCCAATACATCAAACCTATAAAACCGAGTATCGCACCAACAAAACCGATATATGCTATCGTACTGTGTGTACATATTGCACCGCCAAAGTAAGCACCGCTTCCTATGCCGAGATTGAATATTCCTGAGAATATTGACATCGCAACGGATGTACTCTCTGGTGTGGTTATAAGCATTATGTTCGACTGCATTGCAACATTATAGGCAGTGGACGCCATACCCCATATCACACAAACAGCTATAAGCAACTCTGTACTCGAGGACACAGGATAGAGCAAGGCAAGACAGAGGGTAGAACAAAGCACCATCATAGTGATGAACATCTTGCGGTCGCGGTTATAGAATTTCGAGAACACAATACTGCCAAGAAATCCTGCTGCTCCATAGCACATGAGGACAGTGGTCACCATAGAATCTGACATATGAGCCACCTGACCAAGGAAAGGTTCAATATAACTGTAAGCAACATAGAATGATGTAGCAATAAAAAGTGTGAAGATGTACAAACCTGTTATTCCTTGCTGTTTTAAGAGTTTTGGCAACTTTTTCACGGAGAATCCTCCTCTGCTTGGCAATTTAGGCAAGCGAAATGCAGCATATATGAATGTAAAGGCTGAGAATATACCCACACATAAGAATGTCATTCGCCATCCTACATGAAGTCCTATAACTCGTCCCAAAGGCATTCCCAATATCATCGCTACAGACGAACCGGTCACCACCATACTCAATGCAACGGAACGGTATTTATCGGGCACTATACGCACTGCTATAGGCGATATAATTGACCAAAAGACGGAATGGGTGCATGCAACTCCCAATCTTGCACACATCAGCATGGCATAACTCGTGGAAAGGAATGACGCCACCTGGAAAAGGGTGAACAATCCAAGCAACCAGAGCAACAAACTCTTCATCTCCATCTTTGACACGAGAATCATAAGTGGAAGGGAGAGAAGCATCACTGCCCATGCATAGACAGAGATAAGCATTCCGACGGTTGCCTCAGTAAGACCAAAGTCAGCCTTAATATCAGACAGAAGACCGATAGGAATAAACTCTGACGTGTTGAAAATAAACGTTGCGAATGCAAGTCCTATTAAGGATAGCCAATGGCTTAATGACATGCGGTTTTCCATAATATTATAATTTCGTTTAGTTTTTCTGCTTGAGGGTTGACGTGAGGACATGTCAACTACTAATAAATAATAGAGAGCCTCAGGGTCATGTTGACTCTGAGGCTCTCGTGATTTTGAAAGAAGGCGGCGT
>CAVCGK010000010.1:0-64535 GCA_963601795.1 bacterium
TATTTGGAGGTAATTTACTGAAATTCTGCAGCTTATACTTAATTAGCAGACCCTATTTAGATAATAATGTAAAGCGTTTTGATATAAATGGCAAATATGTTTGTGATATTGGAGTAAATGGCAATGGACGTGGAGAACATGGGACAATCTTGTCATTTGCTTACAATAAGGTCACAAACGAAGTATTCATGTGTGGTTTTGACAACATGATATACAGATACGATATCAGTGGCAAGTTCACAGGGCGTATACGTCTTCAGGTTGAATCATCGGAAACCGTACGTTCAATAGTATGCACTGATGATGCCGGTTGTTGGGGAATAGGAAGTAAATATGTAGATTCTGGCATAAGATTAAGATTATGCCATTTCACGGTTGATGGAAAGATGGATAAAACTATACCTGTTTATAGTGATGATGACAAAGTAAATGTCAGCCGTGAGTCATTCCCATTGTTGTGGGAATGCAATGGCATAAAGAATGTCAAACTTGAATATGACAATAACATATACTCGTATGACAAATCACAGAAACAAAGTGTCTGCGAATTACTCCTTGGAGATTTGGCACCTAATAGACAAACAGTGGAAGACATGGAGTACAAGTCTCAACTGTTGAAAGATAAATGCCAAGTTTTAGATATACTTGAAACTAACAAGTATTTCTTCTTGACAACACTATACAAGATGAAATGTCATTTTATGATTGCTCAAAAAGGCTCGAGCAAAGTGATATATAATACCATTGTGGACAATCCTAAAATTAATGGAGGTTTAGAATTTTATGATGAGAGCAATTTGAGGATATGGCCTACTTACTATAATGGTCAATATGCTGCAAGCATTCTTCATACAGACAACATGACGGAAGTTGACAAAATTACAATGAGAGAGAATTGTAATATTTCGATAAAGAAAGGTGATAATCCTATCATTTTAATATTTCAACTTAAATAAAAACACATTAATAACTCAAGAGAGTGTGTTTTGACACACACACCCTCTTGACTCGAATTCGTTATAATGATATTTTATATCTAGAAAGTTCTTGTGTTTTGGAATCGTATGTATAGAGAAAATGGTTATTAATATCAATGTCAAAGGATGTAGCCTGACGTTTGAGTTTTATCTCAGCCATGGGCTTTCCATCAAGAGTGAATAATAATATAGATGGAATTTTTATGCTTTTTGTTTGGTAAATGCTTTCCATTTCATTTATATACACAACCCCAAAGAAAGTGTCAAATACCCTTACATCTGAAAATGTATATTTACGCTTGGCTTTATTTGTTGATATTATTTCATCTATATCATCAAGCTCTTCTCCTATGCAAAGGGTTTTTGCAAACGAACCGTCAGGATTATATAGGTTTAAGTAATTCAAACCGATAGGCATTTCAATAATTCTACCTCCTTTATCTACTGCTGTAATTGTAGATAAAATATTGAAATCTTCGCCTTCTTTGATAGAAGACTCATTTAGTCTTTTCATTATTGGCGGGCAAGTAGTTTTACCTGACTTTAAATCCATGATAGCCCTTGTTTGTCTAGTTTCTTTATCGTCAAGTTCTTTGATGAAGTATTTTCCATCTGGCAGTCTAGCGATATTGAAGACGTTATTTGAAAGGCTCTTGTTTTCGGATTTAAGTATACCTTGTTTCTTTTGAAGACTCTCATCCACATTAAACGTAAGCATTCTTCCTTTCTGTCCGTCGAATACATCAACATAGAGACTATCTGCATTCCTGTAGAAATTAACGGATGTGGAGAGTGTTGGACCGTATAAAACTTCTTCTTTACTATTGCCTACATTAAGAAATCTTCCAAGAGGTTTCATGTCGTCTTTACTATAGAATGCCAACAAGCCATCATTTCCTTGCACAGAAAAGACCATCAGTGAGTCCACTATTTTAAAGCCCCTCATTCCTATGAGCTTTGTATCAATTGTTTCTGGAGTCGAAAGGTTTATTTGCTTAGGAAATTTATCTATATATTCGATGTTGGATGTGGTCATAAACCTCTCATTTGGAGTTCTAGGAGAATTATCACCACAACTTATTAGAAGAAATGCAGAGACAAAGCAAAAGAATATTTTTCTTTTCATTTTACTTTCCTCCTGTACAAGTGCTACTTAGAGAATACCACGTATCTGTACCAGAAACATAACTACATGTTGGGCAATATCTCACCATACTGCCATCCTTCGCTGTTATAGAGTTGTAACATACTTTCATGGTGCCAGAATCTTCACCACTTGCCAATGCCTCGACATTTCTTTCAAACATAGTTTCTCCAGCATTAGCTTTGTTTGATGCAGACCAAGTGAAAGTTGCTGTGCAAACCACCAATAGTGAAATAGCTACAAATAGTAATTTCTTTTTCATCATATCAATTTTTTATTAAATATTATAAATTGATGCAAAGATAATTATTTCCTTTGTAATTGTATTATTTTGTTTGTTAATTCGAGTTAACTGTATTTGAAGATAAAATGAAGTAATCATAGCTTTCATTTAAAATTATTTATAATACCATTCTTGAATTAAAAAATAAAGTGTAACTTTGTAGAAGTAATATAAATTTAGTAAAGGTGAATCTATTTAAAATAATTTTCGTACATGCGTGTGTCGCTATTGGCTCATTGGTACTCTGCGGATGTAATAGCCACAAAAAGCAAACTGCAAACGTGCTTGAAAAGATGATCGGCAGTAAAGTCGATTTGTGCACGACTCAAATGGAATGTAAACAGCAACCGATTGTATCTGAATGTGATAAGTACAAAATGGTCGTTTATGTTGATTCAACAGAATGTACTCCATGCGCATTATCTCACTTACGATATTGGAATCCGATTATCAAGGAAACGAAAAAGTATAATGTCTGTTATGTTTTCGTAATTGCTCCCAAAAAGGAAGAGATTTTTGATATTAATGTAGAAATGGAGGTTACGGATTTGACAAATTCGATATACCTTGATAAAGATTATATTTTTCTGAAAAGAAATGAATATATACCTCATGAAGAAAAGTATAATACATTTCTTTTAGATGAACACAATGAGATTGTTCTAGTTGGTAATCCTATTAATAATGAACAAATCAAAAATATGTATTATAATATTTTAAAAGATAGAGTGACAACGTGAAAGTCTTTGGTATGCCAAGAAATAAACATTTATCATTATTTATAATTTCACTTACGCTGTTCTGCCTTGGAACCAGGGCGGAACAGCCAGTGGTGTCGCTTAATGATGTCATACGAATTGCGAAGGAAAACTCTTATGATGCCAAGCTGGCGAAATTCCGTTTTATGTCAAGTTATTGGTCCTATCGGTCATTTCAGGCAGAACTACTGCCGTCTATGAGTCTTCGAGGTGACATTATGAACTTCAATCACTCGCGAGTGGCTGCTCGCAATTCCGAAGACGGACGCATTAACTATGTTGACAACAACTCGCTTAACAACTCTCTGACACTCTCGCTCGACCAACAGATAGTACCATTGGGTGGTACGGTGTCGCTCCAGACCTATCTATACCGACTTGACCAGTTCAACTATGACCTTACCACATATCAGTCGTTGCCTCTGAGGGTAAGTTATACACAGCCACTTAGAACTTATAACGAATTGAAATGGCGTAAAAAGTCAGAGCCAAAAGAATACGAGAAAGCAAAGAAAGTTTATCTTGAGTCAATGGAGAATATCACGATAAACGTGACCAAATACTATTTCGATGCTATAGCTGCACAGTCAAAATATACCCAAAGTGTGAACAAGTATAAAGATTTGGAGACACTTTACAAAATATCAGAGAAAAGACTACAACTCGGAACTATCACAAAATCAGACCTACTACAGTTGGAACTGTCAATGCTTAATGCACAAGTGGAGGTGAACAGTGCCAAGACAACATTGGATGATGCCATGTACACTCTATTTTCCTATATGCGTGTCAGTGACTATGATGATGCTTTGCTCGTAGCGCCTGAGAATGTCATAGACATAACTTTGAGCGCACCAGACGTAATACAAAAAGCGTTGCAAAACTCATCACACACTTTAGAACAGGAAATATCTATTATCTCTGCAAAACAAGCACTTGCTAAGGCAAAATCAGAGAAAGGAATACAGATGCAACTCAATGCGGAAGTAGGATTCAGTCAGACTGCCAATACTCTTAACGCAGCTTACCGCAACCTGCAAGATAATGAGATTATCGGCATAACCGTGACTCTCCCAATTTTTGACTGGGGAGTGAAAAAAGGCAAAGTGATGATGGCAAAAGCCAATCTTGATTTGGCTCAAACTCTAAAGGAACAAGCCGACAATGACTACTTACAGCAGGTGAAACGAGATGTAATTCAATTCGGAGCGCAAGCTGAACTGTGTCGTACATCGACAAAAGCAATGCACATATCAAGTGAACGCTATGATGTGAGCAAGAAAAGATTTGAAGCTGGTTCGATTTCTGTGACAGACCTGAATACTGCAATACAAGAACTTGAGGCTGCGAAGGTGCAGTATATAGACCAATTAAAAAACTACTGGACATATTACTACACGCTCAGACGTTACACTCTCTATGATTGGGTGCAGAAATGTGACCTGACAGCCGACTTTGATAATATTGTCAAACATTGATAACTAAAAAAATATGACAAGACTCCTATCCTTATCATTACTTATACTTGCCGTTACACTCTCGACTACATCATGCAAAAATAAAACTTCTGATGATAGTGACAACGATATGCAGAATGCCGACACAATGTCTACTGAGATTTATGTGGATGTGACAACATTGTCGCCACAGACTTTCCATAGACAACTCATCTGCAATGGAAAACTACAGGCCGTTTCCATGTGCGACGTGTCATTCGACAACTCGGCACGTGTCAGCCACGTGCTTGTACAAAACGGCTCGCATGTAAATAAAGGTCAAGTACTCGCCACTACTGATGTCACAGATGCACAACTTGACCTCGACAAGGCTCAGAATGACTTGGAGAAGGCAAAGGTTGATCTTGCTGACCAGTTGATAGGATTAGGCTATGATGGAATATCATCCAATGTTCCCGACGACGTAATGCATCGTGCTAAGGTGGCATCGGGATACATGTCCGTTCTGTATCAGTTGCAAACAGCCAAAAATCAATTAAAAAAATGTTCTCTTACAGCACCTATATCTGGTAGAATAGCCAATCTAGAGAATAAGCGTGGTCAGCGTGTAGACAAACTGTGCACCATCATCAATGACGCTCAACTTGATGTGGAGTTTAGTGTGCTTGAAGCAGAGATAAAGAATATTCACAAGGGACAGCGCGTCATCGTAAGTCCATTCGTTGATGAGGCAGACCAATATAAAGGTGTCGTGACCAACATAAACCCGATAGTTGATGAAAAAGGACTTATCAAGATTACAGCTCGCATAGACAATCCGTCAGGTCATCTCATGGACGGCATGAATGTGAAAGTTATAGCCGAGAACAATGTTCCTAATTCACTTGTTGTTCCCAAGGATGCAGTAGTTGAGCGTGATGGCTATCATGTAGTCTTCCTTTATAAAGATGGAGAGGCTGTGTGGACCTATGTTGACATAGCTTATAGCAATATATCATCATTTGCCATAACAGGATGTAAACGCAAGGAGACCCATGTAAATGCAGGTGATGTGGTTATAACGTCAGGAAACATGAATCTTGCTGACGGTACAAAAGTAAAACTCAGAAAATGATAAAGTTTCTGATACAAAGACCAGTGGCTGTGACTATGATAGTCATAGCTGTCGTTGTGGTCGGCATTATCGGGGTAAGAAATATCCCCGTGTCGCTTATGCCCGACATAGATATTCCACAAGTGACTGTGCAGGCCGATGTGCAAGGATATTCTGTGCAGGAGATGGAGACAAATGTTGTTGCTCCACTGCGTAGCCAGTTGTCGCACGTACCAGGTGTAAAGAGCATAAGTTCTGACTCCCGCATGGATGTCGGCAGCATCTTCCTCAAGTTTGAGCCAGGTGCCAACATGAACATGCTTTTCATTGAGATAAATGAAAAGATAGACATGGCGATGGGAAGTATGCCTAAGGATGTAGATCGCCCGAAGGTGATAAAGGCAAGTGCGACAGACATTCCTGCATTCTATCTTGACGTGACATTCAAGGAAGAGAAACGTGGCGAAGACCGTTCTGTCCGCTTTGCTCAACTGAGTGATTTCGTGCGCAATGTAGTGTGTCGTCGATTGGAGCAACTTCCTCTCACGGCTATGGTCGACATGAGCGGTGTGACATCATCGGAGATAACGTGCGTGCCAGACGAGAATAAGCTTGCTGCATTGGGATTGACCGTCAATGATTTGCAGACTGCCATTTCTGACAATAATATCCAATTGTCTGCTCTGAGTGTAGCTGATGGAATCTACAGATATAAGGTGCATTTCGACAGCCAGATACTTACTGTCGATGATGTGGAAAACATCAATATCAATCACAATGGAAGAATACTCCAGTTGAAAGATCTCTGCTACATAGAAGAACACACGGCAACATGTAAGAATATACTACGCCACGATGGCAAAAACTGCATTACGCTTGCCATCATCAAGCAGAATAGCGCTCGTATGGGTGATTTGAAGGAAGCTGTTGACAATGTGATAAATGACCTACAGAAGAATTATCCGGACATAGAATTCAATATTACGCGCGACCAAACAGAACTGTTGGCTTACTCCATAGACAATCTGGAATGGAATCTTCTTGCCGCAGCATTCTTCACATCATTGGTGCTTTTGGCATTCATGCGACGTTGGCGTTTGGCTATGCTCGTTGCGTTGTCTATACCTTTGTCGCTCATCATTACCTTGCTGTTTTTCCAAGCCATTGGCATCACACTCAACATTGTATCTCTGTCGGGACTGATACTTGGCGTAGGAATGATTGTAGACAATTCTATTATTGTCATTGACAACATCATGCAGAAATTGCGTGCAGGTAAGCCTTTGGACGAGGCAGTTGTCAAAGGCACGAATGAAGTGTTTACGCCAATGCTCAGTTCGGTACTCACCACGTGTAGCGTATTCTTGCCACTCATCTTCGTCGGTGGTATGGCAGGTGCTCTGTTTTATGACCAAAGCGTAGGCATTTCAATATCCTTGTTTGCTTCACTCGCTGTGAGTCTATTGGTGTTGCCAGTTTATTTTTATGTGCTTTATAAGCGTGTTCACAAGAAGAACGAATCTACAGAAAGTGATGGATATGAAGTGACCAAAGTGAATGCCACTTTGTTCCGTTGGCACGAAAGTATACAGAAATGGATGTTTGCTAATCGAAAGCTATGCATGTTTCTGTTCCTTTTGTGTATCCCTGGACTCCTTCTGCTGTACTTTGCATCGGAAAAGCAGCAGATACCAAAGATTAGCTATACTGATGCTATAATGTATGTCGATTGGAATGCAGGCATATCTGTGGAAGAGAACGATAGACGCATAGAGGATGCTTTGTCGGAAAGTAAGGCACAGATAGAGACATCTACATCTATGTGTGGCTCACAGGATTTCCTCCTGTTTCACACACGTGACATAACGTCGTCAGAGGCTCTCGTATATTTCAAGTGCCACAATGAAGATGACTTTAATGATGCTAAACGTTGTCTGCAAGAATATGTTGGAAAGAAGTATCCTGAGGCTTCCATAGAGTTTGCTCCATCTGGTAATCTCTTCGATATGATATTCTCGTCAGGTGAACCTGACTTGCGCCTTATGTTGCAGGATCGTGCTGGCCATCGCCCACAGCTTGCGCAGGCTATGCAGCTTACAGATTCACTGCGTCGTCATTTTCCTGACGTCGTTATTCCGTCTGTCGTTACAGAAGCTAACATCATGCTAACTGCTGATGTGGACAAGATGACTATGTATGGCATAAGTTTCTCGCAGTTATGTCAGCGTTTGCGACAGATAGCCGGCACAGATGAAGTATTGAGAATCAACCATGGCGCAGACGATGTGCCAGTCGTTGTGGGCAACACCAATATTAACCGACAACAGATTCTTTCTGGAAGCATAACCAACAAGTATGGAGTAGACATTCCGCTAAGTCTTCTGATTAAGGAAAGCGTGGTGAATAACTACAAGCATTTTTATGGTTCTGAAGGCGGGGAATACTATCCCATAGAGATAAAAACTAATGGTAAAAATGTAAGAGATATAATTAAGTATGTGGCTGACTATGAGAATAAACATCCAGAGGTGCATATCGTTACAGGCGGTGATTATTTTACAAGCCGACAAATGATAGTTGGACTCGTATGGGTGGTTGTTGTGGCTTTGCTACTGCTTTTCTTCATCCTTGCAGC
Organism: bacterium; assembly: GCA_963601795.1. GTDB lineage: Bacteria > Bacteroidota > Bacteroidia > Bacteroidales > Bacteroidaceae > Prevotella. The sequence continues at coordinate 8,348 of CAVCGK010000010.1, forward strand.
ACAGTTTGAGAGTATGATACAGCCACTCATCATCCTGTCCGAAATTGCTGTCGACGTGTTTGCCGTGTTGTTGGTACTGTGGTTACTAGGCATGTCGATAGACATAATGTCTATGACGGGTATCATCGTGATGTCAGGAATAGTCATCAATGACTCCATATTGAAGATTGACACTATTAACCGTCACCGTCATGCAGGACTGCCACTCATGGAAGCCATAGAGAAGGCAGGCACAGAGCGTCTCATGCCAATCATCATGACTTCGCTTACTACAATTTTCTCATTGTTACCATTTTTGTCTAAAGGTTCAATAGGTGCTGATTTGCAGTTCCCTCTATCGCTCACCATACTTGTGGGAATGATTGTCGGAACATTGGTAAGCATCTTCTTCGTTCCGATAGTCTACTATTCAATATATAAAAACAGAAAATAATGAAGCTCTCTTCATTTACAGTCATTCTGACGTTTGTCATACTCATGATAATAGGTGTGTCAGTTGCCCCTCTCATAGATGTGGGCACTGATCCCGTCATGCGTCAGGGCAAAAGCATCACCATCTCATACGGATGGCCTAATGTTGCGGCAAAGACTGTAGAGCAAAACCTCACATCGCCCATAGAGGGCATGGTGGCATCGCTTAAGGGTGTAGAGAGCGTGTCGTCAAAGTCCTATTTTGGTCGTAGTGAGATTGTTATCCGGCTGAAGAAGGATGTAGACGTATCTTCTGCGAGATTTGAGATTGCATCTATTCTACGTCAGTCGTATGGCAGGTTGCCGAAGGGGGTGTCGTTTCCTGTGATCTCCGGTGGAGAGATAGTTAGTGATGCCAATGGCGGAAGTAGTAGGAAACTTCTGCTCACATATCAGGTGAATGCCAACATGAAGCAGGACAGGATAAAGGATTTTGTCGAATCGAATGTCACGCGCAAGCTTCAGGCCATCGACGGCGTGGCAAATGTGGAAGTGACAGGTACCACAGATACGTATATAGACATATCATACGATCCTCAAGTCCTCACAGCTAATGGACTCACGGCTCGTGATATGGCTGACGGCATTGCCAACTACATTGGTAAGGATGAGGTGGTGGGCACTGTGATGCATGAAACTGCCAGTGGCAGAAACGAGCGCATCACCGTACATCTCGCCACCGCAATGCTCAGCAAGCCTCTCAGCGAGATTCCTATCAAGAATGTCAGTGGCAAGGTGGTCTACCTCAATGATCTTGCCACAGTGAAGACAAAGGATCGCGACCCAGAGGATTATTATAGAGTCAATGGTTTGAATACGATATACATAAACGTGTATATGCCAGCCGATGGTAAGGCGGTTGCCCAATCTGACATTGTACAGAAACGTATGGCGGAAATAATTCCCACACTGAAACGCCAAAATGTGTATTTCCGTCTATCATATGACAGTGCGGAAAAGCAACGCGAAGAGATGTCGAAACTCATAGGTCGCACACTGATGTCGCTTGCCATATTATTGGTATTTGTCTGGTTGTCATATCGCGACATGAAGTACCTTGCCATAGTGGCATCCACATTGGCGGCAAATCTCCTCATTGCCATAATAGCTTATTGGCTGTTTGACTTGAAATTGCATGTTTACTCGCTGGCAGGAATAACAGTGTCGCTAGGACTTGTCATCGATTCCACCATAGTCATGGCTGACCATTATGGATATTATCGTAACCGCAAGGCTTTCATGGCCATTTTGGCTGCAATGCTCACGACCATAGGTTCGCTGGTGGTGATATTCTTCCTGCCTGAAGACCTTCAAAAGGACCTCTATGACTTTGCATGGATAGTGATTATAAATCTTGTGGTGTCACTTGCTGTAGCATTGTTGTTTGTGCCTGCATTGATTGACAAATGTAATTATAGTAGTCATCACAAAGTGTTGCGTCACGGACGTGCCATCATCGTGTGGAGCCGATTCTATAAACGCTATTCTGAATTCGTGTCACACCAACGCTGGATATATTACGTGCTGCTCGTTGTGGCTTTTGGCTTGCCTTTTTCTGATTTGCCTGATAAGATTGGTGAAGATGACAGGCTTATGCATGACAGTAGAATAGAGCATGTGATACCATGGTATTGCAAAGCGTATAATGCCACACTGGGAAGTGACTTCTTTCAAGAAAAATGCAAAAACGAACTTGACAAATGGTTTGGTGGTTCTTTAGGACTATTTATCGACTACATCAAAGAAGACGGTGGACGCCATAATGAAACGCAAGAGAAAGTTTTGCACATTATGGCACGCATGCCTGTAGGCGGTACTGCCGTGCAGCTTAACCAAAAGATAATGGTAGTGGAAGAGTTGCTTAAAAAGCACAAAGAGATAAGCGAGTTTGTGACACGTATCAACGGACGCTATGGTGATATAACTGTGAAGTTTCGCAAAGATGCCGCCAAGACTGCATTACCCTTTATCTTGGAAAATGAGGTTATAAGTAAAGTTATAACAATAGGTGGAGCAGACTGGAGTACCAATGGCATCAGCCAATACGGTTTTAGTAATGCACTAAACTTAAAGATTCGCAATACCAGGATTACAGTGAGCGGCTACAACTATGACCAACTGTATCGCATAGCGGAGAACATAGCTGACAGCATGGCTGTAAACAAACGTGTGCAGGACTTGACAATTGAGACCCCCGGATTTGAAAACCAGGAGGAAGAGATTTTTATGCAGTATGCACATGATGATATGAGCAGGCTTGACATAAATCCATATAGCGTGCATTATGTTCTTAGCGATTTGCTTACGCAACGTGAAGTTGGACATTTGAAAAACTATGATGGAGATGCGGATGTCATGATACACCCCACCACAACGTCATCCTTTGACTTGTGGCATATGGAGAATGAACAGATTTCTGCAGACAGTATAGCCATGTTTGTGCCAAATGTCATGACTGTGGGCCATCGTGAAGCAAAAAATGTCATCCCGAAAGAAAATCAGGAGTATGTGCTCAATATTGCATTTAATCTGCTTGGCACATATACATACGCATCGGAATATATTGACAACACTGTAAAGCAAGTCAATCGTTCGTTGCCAGTGGGATACAATTGTAGACCGCAGACTTGGGCTAGTTCCATTACAAACGGAGCAAATTATTGGCTTTTACTACTCATCGTGGTGATAGTGTTCTTCATCTGCGCCATTCAGTTTGAATCGTTGAGGCTCGCGTGGGTCATTGTGTCGGTAATACCATTATCGCTCATCGGTTCGTTTCTTACGTTCTGCATCACAGGCATAGAGTTTGGTAGCGGTGGTTTTGCATCTTTGGTGATGCTCATAGGTATTGTGGTTAATTCTGGTATTTATATAATAAGCCAGTATAAGGTACAGTTGAAGCAATTGCCCTCTCATAAAGATGGACACATAAGCAGCAGAGACAATATACGTTGTTATCTGAAGGCTTATAATCACAAGATTATACCAATAGTTCTTACTGTGTTGTCTACCATTATGGGACTAATTCCATTTTTCCTTGACGGCACGGAAGACCAGTTCTGGTTTTCATTTGCCACAGGTGTCACAGGCGGATTGCTTTTCTCTGTACCAGCATTGATTCTATCCATGCCGATATTCATGGGAATAGGGAAGAAATTAAATTAGGAAAACAAGAAGGACTTGTTAAAGTTGAATTGATAGATTTCTTGTTGGCAATGGCAACTTTGTTTGGTGTGATTTGCTGAGATATTGAATATATTTGTTTATATTTGCATCTGAAACCGTAGACTCTCTTAAACATATACACACATAACAACATGAACAAAACGACAACCTTGCTTCTTGCTTTTGCCCTTGCATCGCAAACAACAGTGGCGCAAGCACAGCAGACAAAACTTTCCTATTGGTTTGACACGCCAGTGACTCTACGCGGCCAAGCCATATGGTATGGTGGTAATCCAGACATGTGGAAAGGTGAGAAGACACCTGACTCTGCCGGCGACACGGCAAAGAATCCTGACCCCGACTGGGAGTCGCAGTCGCTTCCCATCGGCAACGGAAGCATAGGTGCCAACATCCTCGGTTCGGTGGAGGCGGAGCGCATCACATTCAATGAGAAGACACTATGGCGCGGAGGTCCCAATACAAGCGCAGGAGCTGCCTCCTACTGGAATGTAAACAAGCAGTCGGCAGGAGTAATCAAGGACATACGTCAGGCTTTTGCTGATGACGATTGGGAAAAAGCCGCCCAACTCACACGCAAGAACTTCAATAGCGAGGTGCCTTATGAGTCGTATGCAGAAAAGCCATTCCGATTTGGCAACTTCACCACAGCTGGCGAGTTCTATATCGAGACTGGACTCAATACCCTTGGTATGACAAACTACCGCCGTTCGCTATCGCTCGACTCGGCACTTGCCGTGGTGCAGTTTGACAAGCAGAGCGTGCACTATAAGCGTGAATATTTCGTCAGCTATCCTGCCAATGTCATGGCTGTGCGCTACACATCTTCGCAACCAGGTAAGCAGAACCTCACGTTCTCATATGCCCCCAACCCTGTGTCGAAGGGTAGCATGTCGTCTGTTGGCAATGACGAACTGCTATGGGACGCACGCCTCAACAACAATCAGATGGAATATGCCATACGCATAAAAGCCATCAACAAGGGCGGAAAGGTGAGCAATAAGGATGGAAAGATAACTGTGACGGGAGCTGACGAAGTGGTATTCCTCATAACTGCCGATACAGACTATAAGACCAACTTCGATCCAGACTTCAGTGACCCGAAGACTTATGTCGGTGTGAATCCGTTGTCTACAACCTCCAGTTGGATAAGTGAGGCCGCAACCAAAGGCTACGCTCAACTGCAGAAGGAACACTATGAGGACTACTCTCAGCTCTTCAACCGTGTGAAACTCAATATCAACAACGCTACGCTTGCTCAGAATGACATTCCTGTGAATGAGCGTCTAGCAAGATACCGCAAAGGACAGAAAGACTTCTATCTCGAAGAACTCTACTATCAGTTTGGCCGCTATCTGCTCATAGCTTCATCGCGTCCGGGCAACATGCCAGCCAACCTGCAGGGTGTGTGGCACAACAATGTGGACGGCCCTTGGCGTGTGGACTACCATAACAACATTAACCTGCAGATGAACTACTGGCTGGCATGTCAGACCAACTTGCAGGAATGCGAACTGCCACTCTTTGACTTTATTCGTGGACTTATAAAACCAGGCACAGTGACGGCAAAGTCATATTTCGGTACACGTGGATGGACAACATCCGTTTCGGGCAACATCTTCGGATTTACCACACCGCTATCGAGCGAAGACATGTCGTGGAACTTCTCTCCATTTGCAGGTCCATGGCTCGCTACTCATGTGTGGGACTATTATGACTACACACGCGATCGCCAGTTCCTCGCCACCACAGGCTATGACATCATAAAGGGTAGTGCAGATTTCGCTGCCGACTATCTGTGGCATCGTGCTGACGGCACATACACGGCAGCACCTTCTACATCGCCTGAGCATGGTCCGATAGACGAGGGCGCAACATTCGCACATGCCGTGATACGCGAGATATTGCTCGATGCCATCGAAGCAAGTCGTGTGCTAGGCAAGGATGCAAAGGATCGAAAAGTGTGGGAGGATGCACTGAAGCATCTCGCACCATATAAGGTGGGACGCTACGGACAGCTCATGGAGTGGTCGCGCGACATAGACGATCCGAAAGATGAACACCGCCATGTGAACCAGCTTTTCGGACTCCATCCAGGACGCACCATATCGCCTGTCACCACCCCTGACTTGGCAAAGGCGTCACGAGTAGTGCTGGAGCATCGTGGTGACGGAGCTACAGGATGGTCTATGGGATGGAAACTCAACCAGTGGGCACGTCTCCACGACGGCAATCATGCCTACACTCTCTATGGCAATCTGCTGAAGAACGGCACTTTGGATAATCTTTGGGATACTCATGCTCCATTCCAAATTGACGGCAACTTTGGTGGTACAGCAGGTGTCACGGAGATGCTTATGCAGAGCCATATGGGATTCATCCACCTCTTGCCAGCCTTGCCTGATGCTTGGACGCAGGGTGACATAACAGGACTGCGTGCCAAGGGTAACTTTACAGTAGACATACATTGGAATGGTGGAAAACTTGACCATGCCATAATCACATCTTGCTCTGGTGGCAAGTGTGAAGTGAGATGTGCTGACCAGTCTTTCAACTTCAATACGAAGAAAGGCAAGACCTATAAAGTTGGATTGTCAGAAGATGGAAAGATGAAAATATTGAAAGATTAAGGTGTTAATTAGGAGGTACGGCGTCCTCGCCGTACCCACATCAGCAAAATAGTATTGGAGGTATGGTACAGCGGGGACGCTGTACCTCCTATTATTACCTTCTTTCGTGTATGAAGGAGTGTCAAGATAGGCACTCTTTCTTATTATATTATATTATAATGCTATTATCTTCAACCATTAAGGAAGAATCTGCAAAGTTAGGCTTTTTTACTTGTGGAATGTCACGGGCTGAGAGAATCAGTCCGGAGGCGGAGCGTGCCTATATGGAATGGATAGAGCAGGGATGCAATGCTTCGATGGACTATCTCAACCGCAACCTCGAGATGCGCTTTGACCCTCGCGAACTTGTGCCAGGGGTGAAGACCATAGTGAGTGTGTCATTGAATTACAAACCTCGTTATGATATTCCCGACGGAGAACTCAAGTTGGCTTCCTACAGTCTTGGCACAGACTATCACTTCGTGATGAAAGACAGGTTGAAGAAACTTGCTGAGGCTTTACGTCTGACCGAATATCGTGCTTTCTGCGACAGTGCTCCTGTGATGGAACGCTATTGGGCAGAGAGGTCTGGACTTGGATGGATAGGCCGCAACCAACAACTTGTCGTTCCGCATGCAGGAAGCATGTTTTTTCTAGGTGAACTGTTCATCATGGAAGAAGTAGACAAGTATGACTCTCCATGCAAAAACCGTTGTGGCAATTGCCACAGTTGCATAGATGCATGTCCTACTGGATGCCTTGGTGGTGACAACTTCGATGCAGAGAAATGTCTCAGCTATCAGACAATAGAAAACCGAGGTGAATTGTCGGAATTAGCAAAGCAGAAGATGGGCGACACCTTCTACGGATGCGACAGATGTGTGAAGGCATGTCCATGGATGCGCTTTGCCCAACCTACAGATGTGGAGGAGTTCACGCCAAAGGATGCACTCCTGCACATGACACGCCACGATTGGCAGAATCTCACTATTGAGCAATATCGCCTTCTATTCAAGAATTCTGCTGTGAAGCGTGCGAAATATGAGGGATTGAAGCGAAATATTGATGCTGCATTGATTAAAAATAGCGAAGAATAACTCTTGATTAACAATTGTTTGTGATTTTACGAAAGTCGTTTAAGGAAAAACGAAAGCGACTTTCAGAATAAAGCGATAGTTTTGCCACCGAAAACAAAATCTATCGCTTATTTCATATGACAATATTAATGATTGTTGAGCTACTTGTAGTATTGGTAGCTCTATGGGTAGGAGCCAGATACGGCTCTTTGGCACTCGGGGCAATTTCTGGTATAGGTCTTGCCATCTTGGTGTTCGGATTTGGATTAAAGCCAGGTAATCCTCCGACAGATGTTATCTACATTATTATAGCAGCCGTGACATGTGCCGGTATGTTGCAGGCTTCTGGTGGTATGGACTGGATGATACAGATAGCAGAGCGCATATTGCGTAAACATCCTGAGCGTATCACTCTTTTGGCGCCATTCACCACATTCTTCCTTACGGTGCTTGTGGGAACGGGACATGTTGTCTACACCCTCATGCCAATCATTTGTGATATAGCCATTAAGCGTGGCATCCGTCCAGAGCGTCCTTGTGGTATTGCCAGTATCGCCTCGCAGATTGGTATTACCTGTTCGCCAATAGCCGCAGCAGTGGTGGCTTTCTCTGCCATAAGTATTGAGAATGGTTTTCATGTGACCAATGTGCAGATATTACTTGTCACACTGCCCGCTTGCGTAATCGGTATTCTGTGTGCTGTGGCAGCAAGTTGGAATCGTGGACTCGACCTCGATAAAGACCCACATTTCCAGAAAATGCTTCAGGACCCACGTATGCATGAATATATCTATGGAGGTACGTCAACAACTCTTGACAAGAAGATTTCTAAAGATAGCAAGCGTGCGGTATGCATCTTTCTTGCTGCACTTGCAGTGATTGTGGTGATATCAATATTGAGCATGATGGGAATAAACGTGTTGCCAACATACTCTTCAGTGCAGGTGGCAGCTGGAGCTCCAGAGTTTATCACTCTTTCCGACGGAGTGACAGAGAGTGCCAAGCAACTGGCAAAGGCAGGCGTGGTGATGGCAGGTGTTACCGAAAAGGTGCAGAAGCCACTGGCTATGAATATCGTAATACAGATAGCCATGATTTCCGCTGCTGCTCTAATGATTATGTTCTGCAAGGCAAAATCGAAGGGTGCTGTCTTAGGTGCTGTGTGGCAGAACGGTATGGTGGCAGTTATTGCCATCTATGGAATAGCATGGATGAGTGACACCTATTTCTCAAATTATCAGGCTGAAATTCAGGTTATGCTCGTCGATATAGTGAAGTCTTATCCTTGGGCAATAGCAATAGTGTTCTTCCTTGTTTCCGTGCTTATCAATTCACAAGGTGCCGTTGTAGTGTCAATGCTTCCGCTTGCCTATTCTCTAGGTATTGAGGGCTGGTTGCTGCTCGGTGTGATGCCTTCGGTTTATGGTTACTTCTTCATACCAAACTATCCTTCAGACATCGCCACGGTCAACTTCGACCGCTCTGGCACCACGGTGATAGGAAAATATCTGCTCAACCACTCATTCATGATGCCAGGCATGGTGCATGTCGTGACATCAACCATAGCAGGATTGGGCATCAGTTATATCTACCATTTTGTTTTAGGCATCTATTAGAATGACAATAAGTCAATAGATGGGTGTTAGTGTATCATAAGAGAGGTGTTTGGGGTGTGCTTAGCGATAGTCGCTGGGTGACACCCCAAACTGTTTCTTGAATGCTACGGAGAAATGTGCGGCAGTACTGAATCCTATCTTTATGGCAACTTCAGACACATTATATTTGCCTTCCTTCAACCATTGTGCAGCTTTGTTGAGCTTATATTTGCGGAAGAAACTGCCTGGTGTCTCGCCGGTAAGTTCCTTTAGTTTATAATTGAATTTAGATTGACTTATGAGCAAGTCGCGACTTACGGTAGCCACATTAAGTTCCATCTCTGCCGCCCTCTTTTCCATAAGACTGTAGAGTTCGTCCATAAACTTGCGGTCTTGCTCTGACAAAGTGTCTGCCACAGACTCAGATAGTTCTTTCGTTTCCGTGCTCTCACCCAGTCGCTGGCGCAGTCGGTTCATGCTGGCAAGTTGCGTCTCTACCATCGCCTTCAGATAAGTAGGGTCAAAGGGTTTGGTGATGTAAGCCAAAGCACCTTGCTTGAGTCCTTCTACCTGTTCCTCCATATTCGACTTGGCAGTGATGAGAATGACGGGAATGTGGCTGTACATCAGGTCGGACTTTAACTTGTGGCAGAACTCATATCCCGACATGCCACCCATGACGATGTCGCTCAGTATGATGTCAGGTTGCGTTGTCTCCAAGTCGGCAAGAGCCTCTTCTGCCGAATAACGGTTTTCTACTATGTAGTCAGCAGAGAATAGCGAGCGGATATATTGGGCTACGTCGATGTCGTCGTCAACCACAAGAATCTTCGACTTGTGAGTATTTCCGTCAGGCTGAGACTCATTGCCATCCGTTGAGACGGTTTCAGAGTCATTGCTAAGAGGTATTTGCATCACGCGGCTCCTTTGTAAAGAGCATTCTTCATCGGTGTAAGAAGACTTGTCTATGGGAAGCCAGAAAGAGAATGCTACACCGTCGGATTCATTGCTTACGTGAATCTCTCCATGATGTAAACCAACAAGGCGCTTTACGTAGTATAGGCCGATGCCTGTGCCCCATCCATATTGCTGGATGCCCTGATTGTCGGGCAACTGGTAGTAACGTAGGAATACATATTGCAGTTTGTCGTCGTCGATATGACTTCCACTATTGTAGATCTTGATGTGTAACTTGTTGCCAATGCGTTGCATGGCGATGCTTATCACGCCTTCAGATGGCGTGTGTTTCAAAGCATTGGTGAATAGGTTGCTCAGGATCTTCTCCAGTTTGTCGATGTCTATCCATGAGTCATAGTCACATGAGGCAATGTCAGTTTCCAACTTGATGCCTCGCACATTTGCCGACGCCTCAAATGTGGTTATCATCTCGCTTACCTCCTTCTCGGCATTGGTGTGTGTAACCTTCAGGCGCAAGGCATCAGTCTCAAGTTGATTGAAGTCGAGCATTTGGTCTATGAGTCGAAGCATGCGGTTAACGCTCATGCAGACTCTATCGAGAATGTGAGTGGTGTGCGAGGGTAGGGAGGAGTCCGATTTCAGAGAGAGCAGAGGTCCTGCAATGAGAGTTATAGGATTGCGGAATTCATGCGAGATGTTGGCAAAGAAATTCATGTTCATCTCGTTAGTAAACTTCTCTCGCTCGCGTTCATGTTTCTCTTGTTGCAACAGCATTCTATTGGTGCGTATGTGCAGGTAGAGTGAGTTGATGTAATATACCGCAAATGCAGCGAGGCAAATATACAACCACCATGCAGCAAGACTCGACCACGGTGCAGGCATGATGGTGATGTGTATGACCTTTTCGTTAAGAGGTTGCAGATGAGGAGATGACATCAGGCGCAGACGGAATGTGTATTTGCCAGGGGCAAGATTTGCGTAATGTGCCGTGTGGTCATATGTCGTCTTACTCCAGTCCTTGTCGTAGCCATCCAGTTTGCATTGATACATTAGTGATGACCGGCGACTGTAGTTGGGATAGAAGAAACTGAAGTCAAGATTGCGTTCGTCGTGTGATAGAGTAAAGTGTGGACTGTCGTTCACTGGGATGTCCGCAGTAAATTTCTTTCCGTCTTCGGTTTGCACATCCATGGTGTAGATGCAAAGTCCATTTTCGAGAGCCCGCGACTGGTCATAGGTCTTGTTGTTGCTCTTGTTGGCTATGTTCATCTTGTTGCCAGCTTTATGAGGCAGGAATATGCATCCGTCTGAACTTCCCAACACGATGTCGCCATTAGGAGCTATGGTCAGGGAATTGTCGAAATACTGACGTGTCCAAGAGTTTTGGCTTGACGAGACGAGGCTGTTCATGAGCACTGCCCCCGTAGCCGGTTGATAGCAGATGGCATCCTTGAGAGTGGTAATCCATAGTTGTCGCTTACTGTCTTCTGCCAGTGCCTGGATGTGAACGTCGCCCACAAAGTTCATTCTCTCCACATGTCCCTTCTTCATGTCAAGACGATAAAGTCCCGACCGCTTGGTGCCCAGCCATATGTTGCCGCGTGAGTCTTCGCTCACGAAGGCAGGGTCTATGCTTCCTGGCTGCTGTACACCTGTTGTGACAATCTCGTTGAATGTCTGCTTATTAGGATCGTAAACGACCACGTGCATGTCTTTCATGAAGAGAAGAAGACGTCCGTCATGCAGAGTTGTCACCTGTGTTTCCTCGTCATATTGCGGATGATTCATGGCTATAGAGTCAACATTGCAACTTCCCTTCCTATACCTTTTTATATATGGAGTCTGGCAACTGATATAGACATCGTTGTCTACTATTGTGGCAGAACCGAGCAGGCCTTCGCTGGTGATATTCTGCTGTATGCTGACACCGTCGTTTCCTAAAGTACATAACAGGATATGGTGATGGCCAACGAGGCAAACGTGTGTGTCGTCAATGGTTACAATGCCAGTGAGAATGTCCTTGGAATTGAACAGGCGGTCATAATATTGATAACTCACAGCGTGTGTCTTCGTATCGTAGACATACAGTCGGAGAGTGGTGCCAGCCAAGATGTAATGTCCGGTGGTATTCATGCAAGTGATATCCTTGCCTTGAGTGGTCAGGGCAAGAGGGTTGTCGTTGGCAGTCTTGAAGGCGATGATATTTTCAGACAATACTTGATAGCCCGCATTCCTATAGCCTATCCACAGATTGCCTCCTGCATCCTTGTAAGTGCATGATATCAGTTCCTTAGGTTTGGTGAGTGCCAACTCAGCTTCAGGATAGTCTGTCGCCCATGTTCTTAGTTCGTCAATAGGCGTAGTCGTCAACCTGTTGGATGGCCTTTGCGTCTTCGTCACGCTGTCGTTGTTAACTCTAAACCATTCCCGTCCATTACTGGCAATAATATCTCCAGACGATGTCTCTTCCGTCAGACTTGTTATGTTGCCATTGGGTGATGGCAGGTTTATACGGTGAAACTGTCCTGCCCCCTCATGTCGTGCAAGTCCGTTTTGTGTGCCTATCCACATTTGTCCCTTACTGTCGCGGATAATGGTGTTGATATAGTCGTCGGGTAGGGCAGTGGTGTCACTCGGGTCGTGGAAATACTGAGTGTAGTCATGTCCGTTGAAAACATTGATGCCCGCAGACGTACCTATCCATATCTGCTTGTGGTAGTCTTGCGAAATTGTTGTGACATTGAGCGATGACAGCATGTAGTCGTGCCCCGTTTGCGAGCCTTGTTGTTTTAGTAAACCCTTTGTATGCCATCTGTTTGGCGCTATGAAGTAGAGGGCTGACAGGATAATGAAGATGGTCAATGCCCCCAAGAAAATATATTTCCGTAGTTTGTCTGTATTCATGCAGGTTTCCAATTATTGTAGCCAAAGTACGGTATTTTTTCTGAATAAACAAGAAAAAACCGATAAAACTTATCTCTTGGATTTGTTTTATCGGCTTTTTTAGTTGCGGAGGCAGGACTCGAACATGCGACCTCCAGGTTATGAGCCTGGCGAGCTACCAACTGCTCCACTCCGCGATATTTAACCCGCAATCTTGATTGTGTTTCTCAATTGCGAGTGCAAAGGTACTGCTTTTTATCCATACCTGCAAATAATAGTGGAAGTTTTTTCGCTTTTTCTTCATTTTTCTTCTTGGTTGCTTTGCTGCATATCATAAAAGCGTTATCTTTGCACAAGTTTATAAAGATGTGCAATCAGATTAAATAACACAAGATTATGTCAATCTCCAAGACACGCCAGAAATTGATTGATGTGGCACGACAGTTGTTTGCCAAACAAGGTTTTGCCAATACCACGATGAATGACATCGCTGTGGCTTCAGGCAAGGGAAGGCGTACCCTCTATACATATTTTAATAGCAAGGAGGAGATATTCTCTACTGTCATTGAGTCTGAGCTTGAGCGTCTGTCGGATAAACTGGACGAGGTGGCATCAAGAAACATCAGTCCACTTGAGAAAGTTATAGAACTTATCTACACCCATCTCACGATGATTCGTGAGACTGTGGTGAGAAACGGTAATCTGCGTGCAGAATTCTTCCGCAATATATGGATGGTGGAGAAGGTGCGCAAGAATTTCGATGATGAGGAACTCCGCATCTTCCGTCGTGCCTACACCGAAGGCAATGCCAGTGGCGACTTTGATATTGAGAATGTCGAACTCGTGGCAGACATCACGCACTATTGCATCAAAGGTCTTGAGGTGCCGTTCATTTATGGACGTATAGCTCCAGGACTTAGCGAAGAAGCCAGCAAACCGCTTGTGGCAAAGGTTGTCTATGGCGCTTTGGGTAAGTCGCTAAACAAAGACAAAAAATAATTCGAAATACATTTAATTATAAAAAGAAATGAAATTATTGGAAGGTAAGACAGCGCTTGTAACTGGTGCTGCACGTGGTATCGGCAAAGCCGTGGCCATGAAGTTTGCTTCAGAAGGAGCCAATGTGGCTTTTACCGATCTTGTACTCAATGATGATATGGCAGCAGGTCTTGAGGCTACCCGCAAGGAGATAGAGGCTCTTGGCGTGAAATGCGTGGCTTATGCTGGAAATGCCGCTGACTTTGCAGAGACAGAAGCAGTCGTGAAGAAGATACATGAAGATTTCGGTTCTATTGACATCCTTGTCAACAATGCCGGCATCACCAAAGACGGACTTATGCTTCGCATGAGCGAGGCTCAGTGGGATGCAGTTATCAATGTGAACCTGAAGTCAGCATTCAACTTCATCCATGCTTGTTCACCTATCATGTTGCGTCAGCGCAGCGGTTCTATCATCAATATGGCATCAGTAGTAGGTGTGCATGGAAATGCTGGTCAGTGCAACTATGCCGCTTCAAAGGCAGGTATGATAGCTTTGGCTAAGTCTATCGCACAGGAGCTCGGTCCTAAGGGAGTTCGCGCAAATGCTGTAGCCCCAGGCTTTATCGAGACAGCCATGACAGCACAGTTGCCTGAGGATGTGAGAAAGGGATGGATGCAGAAGATACCTCTCCGCCGTGGCGGTCAGGTGGAAGACATAGCAAACGTATGTCTGTTCCTCGCTTCTGACTTGGCAAGCTATGTCAGCGGTCAGGTAATCCAGATTGACGGTGGAATGAACATGTAAATGTGAATGAAAGTCGTATACGAAGACAACCACATCATCATCGTCGCCAAAAGTAGCGGCGAGATAGTCCAGGGTGACAAGACCGGTGACGTGCCGTTGTCGGAAACCGTCAAGCAATACATAAAAGAGAAGTACCACAAGCCGGGGAATGTGTTCCTCGGCGTGGTACATCGCTTGGATCGTCCCGTGTCTGGACTTGTGGTTTTTGCCAAGACATCTAAGGCACTGTCGCGCCTTTGCAATATGTTTCGCGATGGCGAAGTGCATAAGACATATTGGGCTATTACCAAGAATCAACCTAAACAACCCCAAGGAACTATCACCTCATGGCTCGTGCGAAACGAGAAGCAAAACAAGAGCTATTCTTACGACCGTGAAGTGCCAAACTCCAAGAAAGCAATACTCAAATATAGACTCATTGGGCATACGGACAACTATTCCCTGCTGGAGGTGAACCTTCTGACAGGTCGCCATCATCAGATACGTTGTCAGTTGGCATCCATCGGATGTGCTATCAAGGGTGACCTGAAATATGGAGCGCCGAGAAGTAATCCCGACGGCAGCATATCGCTCCTATCCCGAAGAGTGCAATTCATACATCCTGTGTCGAAGGAGCAAATTGACATCTTCTCTCCAATACCTGAAGACAACCTTTGGCACGACATCACACGACAAGCCATAGCTGAAGAAACAAACACGTAGTCCTCATACACACATACAATGAAGAAGTCTGTCAAGATAGCTTTATGGACGTTGCTAACGCCGATAATGCTGCTGATACTCCTTACCGCATTATTCTATTTCCCTCCATTTCAAAATTGGATGGTAAGGCGTGTAGCGGCTATAGCTTCAGAAAAGACAGGCATGGAAATCTCCGTGGAGCGTGTCAGACTGGCTTTTCCTCTTGACTTGGCAGTAGACGGAGTGACGGTGCTGAAGCAGAATGACTCTCTGCCACAGATGAAGGACACCATAGCCGACATTAAGAGAACTGTCGTCAATGTGCAACTCCTACCTCTGTTTAGCCAAAGGGTGGAAGTGGATGAGCTTGACATACGCTCCATACAATTTAATACTACAGACTTCATACCCTCGGCAAGAGTGAAGGGTTTTGCCAGCGAACTGCTCGTCAGGAGTCATGGCATAGACCTTAAGCAGTCGGACGTGATGCTCAATAAGGTTATGCTCGATGGTGCAAAGATTGATGTGCAGTTGAGTGACACTGTGAAAGAAGATACCACTGAGAGCGAGAACCTCTGGAAGATACACCTTGCCCAACTGCAGATAAAGAAATCTGACGTTACTATCCATATGCCAGGTGACACGCTGCAGATAGGAGCTTACCTCGGTGATGCGAGAGTGAGCGATGGACTTTTCGACCTTCACGAAGGCATATATCAGACAGGAAAGGTGGACGTCAAAGGTAGCAGAATAACCTATGACAATAATTTTGAACCACTGCAGAAAGGCTTGGACTACAATCATATATCGCTTAGTGGTGTAAGTCTTGCTTTGGACGCACTGAAATATCAAGAGCCAAACTTGCTCGTGAAGATACGCTCTGCTGCACTCAAGGAGAAGAGCGGACTCCAACTGACACATCTCTCGGGCACAGTGAAGATGGATTCCACCACATTGTTTGTGGAAAACATGCTTGCTGCAATGCCTGAATCCAAGATTAATCTCGACATGTCGATGGACATGAATGCCTTTGATGAGGTTAATCCTGGGAAACTGAAAGTGGATGCAAAGGCAGAATTGGGCAAGAACGACCTCATGCTCTTTATGCAGGATATGCCTGTTAAATTCAAGGCAAATTGGCCACATCATCCCCTTATTGTATCTGCTAAGGCCGACGGAAACTTGCAACAGCTCAATGTTAGCCAATTGAGTGCCGAACTGCCTACGGCATTTAAGGCTACTGCGACGGGATACGTTGCCAATATGCTGGACACGAAGAATTTTCTTGCCAATCTCGATATAGACATCAAGACATATAATCTCAACTTTGCCACATCGTCATTCCTTGATGCCGACCTTCGCAAGATGATATGCGTGCCTTCGGGTATCGGTTTGCGAGGGCACGTATCTGCCTCTGCGAATACTTGCATGGCAGACCTCAAAGCATCCTATGGAGGTGGCAGTCTGAACCTGAATGGACGCTGCAATTTGTCGACGATGGCTTATAAAGCAGACATCTCCGCACATGCATTGCCTTTGCAGAAATTCCTTCCCACGATGGGGCTGTCGCCTTTCACTGGAAAGATGAAGGTTGACGGCATAGGCACGGACATCTATTCCCGCAAGACACATCTCGATGCTAAGGCTGAGATTGGTAGTTTCCGTTATGGCGACTTCGACCTGTCGGGAACTACTGCCACTGTGAAGGTGCATGACGGTACTGCATATTCCAATATTCACTGCATCAACGAATTTCTGAAAGGTGACATCGGACTCGATGCACTTCTTGACAAGAAGAATGTGAGAGCCACTCTCACCTGTTCACTCGACAAGGCAGACCTCTATGGCATGAAACTCACGGAGACTCCTCTCTCCACATCGCTCTGCGCTCATGTGGATGTGAGCAGTGATATGGACGAATATTACAAACTGCAGGGATATGTCAGCGATGTATTGATAAAGGACACGGCGTCGGTATTCCGCACCGAAGAACTCTCCGTTGACGCTACGACACGCAAAGACTCCACATGGGCGAAGGTGTATAGTGGCGACCTTGCCCTCGATTTCTCAGCCAGCGGAGGTTATAAGCGTCTGATGGACGTGGCTGGCAACCTGTCTGCAGAGCTTGAGCGACAGATAGCGCGCAAATATATTTCGCAGGACTCCATCAAGCAGGTGTTCCCCATCGGTCACCTTACGATGCATCTTGGCCAAGACAATTTCGTCTATGCCTATGCCACAAGGATGGGCTATGCCTTCCGTGAGATTAATGCCGACATAAGCTCCTCACCGATAGACGGACTCAATGGTTATGCGCAGGTAGACTCTCTCTATGCCTTTGACATGCAGTTAGACAAGGTGCGCCTTGACCTTGAAACCGAAGATAACGTCTTCAAATATAAGGCGCAGGTGAAAAATGAGAAGGACAATCCACAGTATTGCTTCAATGCCCTGTTGGATGGTAGCCTGTTTGAAACTGGTAGCAACTGCAACCTCGCCCTCTATGATGCCAACGACAAACTCGGACTGAAACTCGGTCTAAAGGCTATGCTCGAACCTAATGGCATACGCATAAAACTTGCAGACACCAAGGCGGTGCTCGGTTATCGCAACTTCTCTGCTAATGACGACAACTATCTTTTCTTGGCAGACAATAAGCGTGTGTCGGCAAACCTGATTCTTAAAGCCGACGACGGTACTGGTCTGCAGGTCTATAGTAATGACGACAATGAGGATGCCCTGCAAGACATCACTCTCGGAATAAGTCATCTTGACTTGGAGTCGATAGTTGGTATAGTGCCTTATATGCCTGATGTGAAGGGCGTTATCGATGGTGACTTCCACGTGATACAGACGGAGAAGGAACTCTCCGTATCAAGTTCGGTAGATGTCAATAAGTTCTTTTATGAGGGTACGAATATGGGCGACCTGTCTACCGAATTTGTGTATATGCCACAGGAAGACGGCGGACATTATGTAGACGGCATACTCTCGCACAACGGAAATGAAATCGGTACTATCAAGGGAACATTTACACCGGGTGAAACAGACGGACGTCTGGATGCCGACGTAGACTTGGCACGCTTCCCTCTGAACCTCGTAAACGGATTTGTGCCCGACCAGATAGTGGGACTCAAGGGTTATGGCGATGGTAGACTGAAGATGAACGGACCGCTCTCCAAACTTGACGTGGAGGGAGAGATTGACCTCGACTCTGCTTATCTCGTGAGCATACCTTATGGACTTGAGATGCGTTTTGATAATCGTCCGGTGAAGATAAAGGGTAGCAAACTTCTGCTCGAGAACTTTAATATGTATGCCAACAATGACCAACCTCTGGTCATCAACGGCAACATGGACTTCACGGATGTTTCCAATATGAAGGCGACAATGCGCATGAAGGCTCGCAATTTCCTACTCGTGGATGCGAAAGAAAACCGCAAGAGCGAAGCTTTCGGTAAGGCATACGTAAACTTCGACGGTTATATGAACGGGCCTCTCTCTGCTCTGCAGATAAGGGGAAATCTCGATGTACTCGGTTCAACGGATGTTACCTATATCATGCGTGACACACCTTTGACTACGGATAACAAACTCGAGGAACTCGTGAAGTTTACAGACTTCAATCAGCAGGAAGAGGCATCCATTGTGCGTCCACCTATCGAGGGACTCTACATGGATCTCAACATCTCCATTGCCGACGGTGCAAGAGTATTTTGTGCCCTCAACACTACGAAGACCAACTATCTCGACGTGATGGGTGGTGGCGACCTGCGAATGATTTATAGTTCTGACGACCTGCGCCTGACGGGTCGCTACACACTGAAGAGTGGCGAGATGAAATATTCTCTGCCTGTGATTCCTCTCAAGACCTTCACCATAACGGAAGGCTCTTATGTGGAGTTTACGGGTGAGGTGATGAATCCTACGCTTAACATTACCGCCACGGAGACCACCAAGACAAATGTCACTACCGACGGCAATGCGCGAAGCGTGACATTCAATTGTGGAGTCGTCATCACGCAGACGCTCAACAATATGGGATTGGAATTTATCATCTCTGCTCCCGAGGATGTCACCATCAATAGCGAACTGCAGGCAATGTCGAAGGAGGAGCGAGGCAAACTTGCCGTGACGATGCTCACCACAGGCATGTATCTCAATGAAAACAACCTCTCGTCATTCTCCATGAATGATGCCCTAAACTCATTCCTGCAAAGCGAGATCAACACCATATCGGGTAATGCCTTGCGCACACTCGACCTCTCCATCGGTCTTGACAACACCACGGATGCAGCAGGAACGCTCCATACAGACTATACATTCAAGTTTGCCAAGCGTTTTTGGAATAATCGCATACGTGTGGTCATTGGTGGAAAGGTGTCATCCACACAGGCGAGTGCCGAAAATCTGTTTGACAATGTTGCCTTCGAATATCGTCTCGACCAGAGTGCCAATGCCAACCTGCGCTTGTTCTATGACCGCGCCACCTACGATTATCTTGAAGGTTATGTCGGTCAGTATGGTGTCGGTATAGCATGGAAGCGAAAGTTGCAGAGCCTCAGAGAACTGATAGACTTCAGAAGATGGTTTCATAAGGACACGCCGTCAGCAATGCCAAGTCTTACCAACGATTCCGTGAACACAAAGAAAGGAGAAACTAAATGATGCCATTACGTAAGTATATAGTTTTGTTTTTGACATCTTCTCTCATCGTGTCGTGCTCCACGACAAGCGGACTCGGAGAAGGCGAGCAACTCTATGCAGGACTTGAGAAGATAGAATACAGCAATTATGAGCGCAATCAGCATTTCATCTCCACTCAGGAGGAGATAGAGGCTGCTTTGGCTGCAGCACCTACTGGGGCTTTCTTCGGCAGTTCCTATCATCGCACTCCTTTCCCATGGCGTCTGTGGTTATGGAATGCCACAGAGGGTAAAAATGCTGGTTTTGCAAAGTGGCTGAACTCAAAGTTTGCTTCCACGCCTGTATTGATGTCGGACGTCAATCCAATCTTGCGTGCCACAGTGGCGCAGAACACTCTTGCCAGCAATGGCTATTTCCGCGGTACTGTTGACTATGACGAACTGACAATGAAGAATCCCAAGGAGGGAAAGATTGCCTATAAGGTGAACATGGGACATCTCTTCACAATAGACAGTTTGGCTTACACAAATTTCCCTCAAGAGATGGACTCCATCATCGTGAGATCACGTGACAATTCATATCTTAAGAAGGACGATGGATTTAGTGTAGCCAACCTCGACCTTGAGCGCCAGCGTCTGAGTTCGCTATTTCGCAATAATGGCTATTACTATTATTCTTCGGGTGATGCCTCTTATCTGGCTGACACATTGCAGAGTAGGGGAAAGGTGCAACTACGCTTGCAGATGCTCGATTCGCTCGACAACAAGGTGACGCGTAAATGGTATATAGGTAAGACGGATATATATCTGCGCAAACAGTCTAATCGTAATTTGACTGACTCCATCAACCATCGGTTCCTCACTGTTCATTACAATGGCAAGCGTCCTCCCATGCGTCCAAGAGTGATACTTTCCGACACGAAGCTTCGCCCACGTGCGCTTTATAGTGAGAATGCTTATAAAGAGACGCTAAACAGACTGACAGCCAATGATAACTTCTCGTCAATAGACATACGGTTTACTCCACGTGACACCACCTCTACATGCGACACTCTCGATATGGCTTTAGACTGCGTGTTTGGCAAACCATATGACATATCCCTTGAAGGAAAGTTTACAGGTAAGACGAGTAGCCGCATCGGTCCTGGTGCAGAACTGACCATATCTCGTCGTAATCTTTTCCGTTATGGAGAGAAGATTTCGCTTAATCTCTATGGTTCCATAGAGTGGCAGACGGGTGGTAGCGGTAGCGGAAAGAGTGTGGGAGTGCATTCCTATGAATATGGTGGTGACCTTACGCTAGAGATTCCCCGATTAATTCTTCCCGGCATAAAGCATTATAAACTGTATGCTACGCCATCTACAATTGTGAAAGGATCGAATCAGGTAATAAATCGCGGAGCGTATTTCAACCGACACATCATGTCAGGCGAACTCACCTTCACTATGCAACCAACGGAGACGAGCAAGCATATAATCTCGCCTCTCATACTCGAGTATGACTATATGAACAGCATGACAAAGGAGTTTTCCAATATACTCCAGGAGAACCCTTATCTGCAAGCATCCATGCTCGACCAGTTTATTCCGAAACTGCGCTATACATATATATATACGTCACCCTCGCGCATGAAGAGTCCCATCTCGTGGGAAACGACAGTGGCAGAGTCTGGAAATGTAGTGTCGTTAGGATTTATGGCGGCAGGAAAGAAGTGGAATACGCAAAACAAGCAGATATTCAAGAATCCGTATGCACAGTTCCTTAAGGTGGAGTCTGACTTCACCAAGAAGTGGCATGTGGCTGAGCATGCTGACCTTGTGGGGCATGTGAATGCTGGAGTAATATTCAGTTACGGCAACAGCGAGTCGGCACCTTATTCCGAGCAGTTCTATGTGGGAGGTGCCAACACAGTGCGTGCCTTCACTGCACGCGCCATAGGTCCAGGTCGCTATGTTGCCAATGACGCAGGCATATCCTATCTTGACCAGACGGGTGACATAAAGTTTGTTGCCAACTTGGAATATCGTCCACGCCTGTTTGGCAATCTCTATGGCGCACTCTTCCTTGATGCCGGCAATGTGTGGGCAATGAAGGATGACGGCTATCGTGGCAGTGAGTCAATGTTTAAGTGGAAGAGTATCTTTCAGGACATGGCGATAGGCACGGGCATAGGCATACGTTATGACCTTGACTTCTTCGTCATAAGAGTGGACTGGGGTATTGGTCTGCATATGCCTTACGACACAGGCAAGTCAGGATTCATCAATGTCAACAAGTTTAAGGACTGCCAAAGTCTCCATCTTGCTGTCGGCTATCCATTCTGATAGATTCACGTTGTTTCTTCAGAATTTGTTCATCAAGAAATACACACAAAGACTGTACTTTGCAGAAATGAATTTTACAAGTCGTAAAAAACAAAAGTAGGAAGAAAACGTCACATCGTTTTCTTCCTACTTTTTATTGGGGCAATGTTCCTATAGATATATTAGAACTTTGCCATTTTTATTGCGTCTACGGCGCATTCGCTTCCTGCATTGAGGGCAGTGCCGTCAGATCGCTGGTAAGCCTGTTCGGCAGTATCCGTAGTCAGCACTCCATAGATGATGGGCACCTCGCTCGTTGTGTTGAGCTTAGAGATGCCATAGCTCAGTCCCTGGCATACATAGTCAAAATAAGGAGTTTCTCCTCTTATTATGCATCCTATGACCATTACTGCGTCATAATAGCCACGGAGGCTCATCTGGTGTGCACCGTAGACAAGGTCGGATATCGAAGGCACAGTCTTCACGTGAATGTTCTCACTGAGCGCACCGTTGGCCTCAAGAGTTTCCACAGCCCCTCTCAACAAGGCTTCAGTGATGTCTGCCTTCTTTTCTGCCACCACAATGCCGAAGCACATGTCGGCAGCATCCGGAATCTGTTTTACTATCAAGTCTGACAAGTCAGGCATATGCTTTTCTTATTTATTTTTCCTGCAGACGCTCTATGTACTTGTCAATCTCGTTAGACTGCACCTGCTGAGCGTTTACATACTTTGCCTTTACGTCCTTGTAGATCTTCAGAGCCTCGTCATTCTTGTTCTGGCTCTCGAGGAGCTGACCAGCCTGAATGAGGAATGTAGCTGAAAGACTGTAGTTAGCGTCGTTGATAGACTTGCTGTCAGCCATAGAAGCGGCATCCTTGAGTGCAGAAATTGCCTTATCGATGTTGCCTGTGTTTGCATAAGCATTGCCGAGAGCAGCCTTTGCAGAAGGGCTAATCATGGCGTCGTCCTTGCAAGAGAAGTTTTCAAGATACTTCACTGCCTCCTGCCACTTGTTCTGGTTTGCATAGCAAAGTCCGAGGTAGAGGTTTGCAAGGTTAGCGGCATCAGTTCCGCTATAGTTATTGATAACTTTCAGGAAACCCTCGCCAGCCTTGTCAAACTGCTCGTTGTTGAAGAGTTCCTGTGACTTTGCCAACTCTGTGCTGGCCTTCTCTGCACGTGGAGCTGCAACATAGGTGCGATAAACGAAGATGCCTGCTATCACTACCAATACTGCTACAGTTGCGCCGATGATGGCTTTCTTGTTCTTCATGAAGAAAGCTTCGGAATTGCTGGATACTGCTGACACTTCCTCGGCAGCTCCTTTAGTCGTTTGTTCTGTCATTATTGTTATTATTGATTTGTTCTAAATTGTACATGTCATTTGGAGTGCAAATGTACTCAATATTCCCCATATACTGAAATTTATCACTCCTTTTTTTCTTTTTCCACGGCAAAAGGATTACCTTTGCGTAAAAAAGAAGATGGTTTTAGACAAGATAACGATTATCAACTATAAGAATATACGACAGGCAGACGTGACGTTCTCGCCCAAGATCAATTGTTTTATAGGTCATAACGGTGAGGGAAAAACCAATCTTCTTGATGCCATCCATTATCTTTCCTTTTGTCGCAGCAGTGCCAACCCCGTAGACTCGCTCAATATCCGTCATGGAGAAGAATTCATGATGTTAGAGGGCAAGTATTCGCATGGTGACAGTTCCGACATACAGATTTCTGCTGGTTTGAAGCGAGGTCAGAAGAAACTGTTTCGTAAGAATGGTAAAGTTTACCGACGACTGTCGGAACATATCGGGTATATACCGCTTGTGATGGTGACCCCGCGCGACACGATGCTTGTGGAGGAGGGTAGCGAGGAGCGTCGCAACTTCATGAATATGGTCATCTCGCAATATGACCATTCTTATATTGAGGCACTTGCCAACTACGGTAAGGCTCTTCAGCAGCGCAACAAACTCTTGAAATCTGAAACTCCTATCGATAAAGACCTCATGGAGATACACGAACTCCAGATGGCTGCAAATGGTGAAGTGATATATGAGAAGAGACGTCAGTTTATAGAAGATTTCCTCCCATGCTTTCAGCGCATCTATTCATATATTTCGGGTGAGAAGGAGGATGTGACGCTCCGTTATGTGTCGCATTGCCAGCGTGGAAGGCTCATTGATGTCATTCAGCGTGACCGCAACAAAGACCTTGCTGTGGGCTATTCCCTTCATGGCGTGCATCGTGATAATCTGGAGCTGTTGCTCAATGGCTACAATATGAAATATGAGGGTAGCCAGGGGCAAAACAAAACTTTGGTGCTTGCTATGAAATTGGCACAGTTTGAGTTTCTTAAGCGCACGATAACGCACACCGTACCGATATTGCTCCTTGATGATATCTTTGACAAACTTGATGCCGGACGTGTGGAGAAAATCGTTTCACTTGTGTCGGGAAACGACTACGGTCAGATATTCATCACCGACACCAATCGTGACCATTTGGATCAGATTTTGGCAAAGTCAGAGTCTGGCTATCGCCTCTTCATAGTAGAAGGAGGTAATGTCAATCCAGCATAAAGCATAGATTATTGCACGTACGTTCATCTGCCAACGCACGTACGTTCATCCGCCAATGCACGTACGTTCATCGTTCATCGCACGTACGTTCATCAGATAGCGCACGTACGTGCACTCCAGGAGAGGTGACAATCCCTTCTGAGATAACAGACAATGCAACGTCCTCAACTGGTACTCTATGTTTCCCGCTTGTTGATTTGGGAAGCAATGGCATGCTTTTTGTTTAAGTACTTCTAGACCTTATGTAAAGAAGGTAAATTTCAATATTCGCGTATTTCCCTATTTCCTTTGCCAACTCTTTTGGCAGTCTCGTTTGTTTGTCCTATATTTGCATATAGAAAACTGTTTTGAGGTATGGCAACGAGATTATATCCTATAGGCATTCAGACTTTCGAGCGTGTACGTGAGGAGAATTTGTGCTATGTAGACAAGACGGAGTATGTGTATCGCGTGACACATACGAGTGGCAAATATTTCTTCCTTAGTCGTCCTCGACGTTTCGGCAAGTCGCTGTTGGTGTCCACCTTCAAGAGTTATTTCGAGGGAAGGAAGGACTTGTTTGAGGGACTTGCCATTGAGAAGTTGGAAACGGAGTGGAACGAGTATCCTGTGTTGCATTTCAGTATGGCTGGAGGTAAGCACATGGAGAAGGAACAGCTTAACAGGTATTTGAATTATATCTTGGAGGACAACGAGCAGAAGTTTGACGTCGTATGTGATTCGCCTGACCCAAATGTGCGTTTGGCTAATTTAATAAGTACTGTTTATGAGAAGACAGGCAAGCATGTGGTGGTTCTCATTGACGAATATGATGCACCCTTGCTTGATGTGGCTCACGAGGAGAAGACTCTCGATGTTCTCCGCAATGTAATGCGCAATTTCTATAGTCCCTTGAAGGCTGCTGAGCCGATGTTGCGCTTCGTGTTCCTCACGGGCATCACGAAGTTCTCTCAATTTAGCATTTTCAGCGAGCTTAATAATATCAAGAATGTTTCCATGGATGAGACGTATGCCGGCGTTTGTGGAATTACGAAGGAAGAGCTACTTACGTTGATGAGTGACGACATCGATGAACTGGCAACTAAACTGGGAATCAGTCGTGAGAATGCTATTCTGAAATTGGCTAACCAATATGACGGATACCATTTCACTTGGCCTTCGCCCGATGTGTTCAATCCATTCAGTTTGCTCAACTGCTTTGCCGACGGTAAATTGGAGTCATATTGGTTTGGTTCGGGCACACCTACCTATCTCATAAACATGATGAGAAAATTCGATTTTCTGCCAACTGACTTGGGCGAAAATATATGGGTGGAGAAGTGTGACTTCGATGCCGCTACGGAAACGATGACAACCATAATGCCACTACTTTATCAAAGTGGTTACATGACCATTAAGAATTATGATGAAGAAAGCGACCTCTATGAGCTCACTCTTCCGAATAACGAGATAAGGACAGGTCTTTTCCGTAGTCTAATACCCCATTACCTTGACCGTAACTCAGCCAAGGGAAACACGACGATAGCACGCATGTCGGTACAGATAAGACATGATGACATGGAAGGCGGACTACAGTTGCTTGCCGACTTTTTGCAGACTGTGCCTTACTGCGACAATACCAACTACGAAGGTCACTGGCAACAGACTTTGTACATCATCTTTGCCTTGCTCACAAACTACCACATTCGGGTGGAGCAACATACAAGCAAGGGGCGCATAGACATCACGCTGGAAACGGAAACAGCTGTATATGTGATGGAACTGAAACTCAACGGCAGTGTGGAAGAAGCCATTGCACAGATAGAGTCAAAGCATTATGCCGATGCTTTCAAGATGCAACCGAAGCCAGTGGTAAAGGTCGGCATGAACTTCGCACTGAAGGACGGAGTGAATACTCTTGAATGGAAAGTGATATAGTTGTAACAAATAAAAACAAGATTAAAGAAATATGAAGAAATTTGTAATTGCGTGTATGATGCTCCTGTCAGTCATGGATATAATGGCTATACCTGCACGTAAGAATATAGTGAAAGAGGTGACTCTGTCAGACGGCACCAAGGTGATGGCAGTGCTCAAAGGTGACGAGAATGGCCACTGGTGGGAAACGGCTTCGGGAGAATATCTTCTGATAGACGACGAAGGTAATGCCACAGTGCTTTCTAATTCTCAGAAATCGAATATACGACAGGCATCTGCCAAGAGAAGATCTACTTCTGATGCGCGACGCATGACTAAGCGAAAAAGTGTGGGGGCTTCTCGTGCAGCCATTGAGGGAAAGAAGAAGGGATTGGTAATACTTGTCAACTTCCCCGACAAGACCATGAAAATATCCTCACCAAAGGCATTCTTCACAAGGCAATTTAATGAAGAGGGCTTTTCAGACTACAATCATATCGGTTCGGTGCGCGACTATTTCTATGACCAAAGTTATGGCAAACTCGCCATCGACTTTGATGTCGTAGGTCCTGTCACAGTGTCGAAATCATATTCCTATTATGGTCAGAATGACAACTATGGCAATGATAAATATCCCTGCACTATGGTTGCTGAGGCTTGCAAACTCGTTGACGGTCAGGTTAACTTTGCTGACTACGACTGGGATGGCGATGGCGAGGTAGATCAGGTGTATCTTCTCTATGCTGGCTACGGCGAGAATGCAGGAGCATCGGCAAACACCATTTGGCCACATGAGTGGAATCTTGATTCTGGTAAGAAAAATAATGACGGCAACGGAGCTTTGACGCTCGATGGCGTGATCGTGGACACATATGCAGTGTCGTGTGAACTGTCTAGTGATAGTGGAACAACCCCAAGTGGCATCGGTACAGCCTGTCATGAGTTCTCCCACTGTCTCGGCTTTCCCGATTTCTACGACACTAGTGGTAACTACAAAGCGTGGGGCATGGCGGCATGGGATCTTATGGACAGCGGTTCATATAGTGGACCAGACTGTAATGGTGAGGTGCCCAGTGGATACACATCCTATGAGAGATGGTGTGCTGGATGGCTTGAACCCACCGAACTGAAGCCTGGCATGGAGGTGAAGGCTCAGAAGCCGCTTGCTGATTCTCCCGAGGCTTATGTCTTGTATAACGACAATAACAGAAATGAGTATTATCTGTTGGAAAACAGACAACCTTCGCGCTGGTTTAGTTATGTGGAAGACTATGATGCTCCGAGTGGACTCCTTATCACCCATGTGGACTATGACGAAGATGCGTGGTATGAAGATGCCCCAAATGCTGATGCCACCCATGAGAGGATGACTCCATTCCTTGCCAATAGCCAGAAAGGAAAATTGAATGATTATGGATATTACATTATTAAAATGCAGTATCAAGGTCATCTCTATCCTTATTCTGCTGGCGATATTGACTCGCTGACAAATACATCAAAACCTGCCGCTACATTGTATAATGCCAATACTGACGGCACATATTACATGAACAAGGGCGTATACGGCATCACTAAGTATGCTGACGGCACAATAGGCTATTCTTGCAAGGCATGTGCTCCTGTAAAAGGTGATGACGACACTCCTGACGGCGACTATGTCTTTTATGAGTCGTTTGACAAATGTAGTGGCACAGGTGGAAATGACAATAAGTGGAATGGCAACGTAGGAAACGCTACATTCAAATCAGACAACAGCGGTTGGACGGCAATTAAGAAATATGGAGCTTACAAGTGTGCAAAATTTGGTAACTCAAGCAACAGAGGTATCGTCACATCTCCATCTTTCACTCTGAATGGCGATGCCACACTGTCATTCCTTGCCGGGTCGTGGATGGGTGATGACGAGACGCTTGTTGTCTATGTGAACAATGAGAAACTCGACAGTTACTACATTCCAAACGGTGAGTGGACAGAATTGTCTGCCGACATAACGGGTTCAGGCAGCACTAAGCTGAAATTTGAGGGATCGCTGAGATTCTTCCTTGATGAAGTGAAAGTGACGAAGAAACAGACTGACGGAATAAAGGAAACGGTAGTTGCAACGAAGACTAACGGACACGTATATAGCATAACTGGACAGGACATGGGAACAGAAATAAAAGGTCTTCCTGCCGGCATATACATCTATAACGGAAAGAAATACATCAAGAAATGAAACTAAAGGTTCTGATATTGTTCATGGCACTCGTTTCCGTGCCGGCATATGCCCAAAAGGATGCGAAAGCGAACAACAGAAAGGCGGTGGCAAAGGCTATCTCCACAGCTAAGACAAACATAAAGAAAGGCACGGCGCTTGCCGAGGCTGAGACCTCCATGCGCGATTTATTGAAGGACTCCGACAATCTGGAGAACGAGAAGATATGGCTCACTCTCTTTGATGCCGTGAAGAAACAGTATGAGCAGTTGAATGAGAATCTCTATCTCAAGCAACAGTCAGACACGGCAAAGTTCTTCACCCACACTCTCCACATGTTTGATGTGCTTGAGAGTCTCGATTCAGTGAATGCAAGGGATAATGACGGCAAGTCAGTGCCGTCATACAGGAAGAAATATTCTGCCTATCTTGATCCCTACCGCGCCAACCTCTATGGTGCTGGTGGCTACTATGTGCAGAAGCAGGACTTCGGCAATGCCTACCTCTATTTCAAGGCATATCTTGACTGCGCACATCAGCCGCTCTTTGTAGACTATGACTATGCCAACACTGACACACGGATGCCCGATGCTGCTTATTGGGCAGTCTTTTGCGGATATAA
Source organism: bacterium (assembly GCA_963601795.1). Lineage (GTDB taxonomy): Bacteria > Bacteroidota > Bacteroidia > Bacteroidales > Bacteroidaceae > Prevotella. The sequence goes on from CAVCGK010000010.1 coordinate 37,799, forward strand.
GTTGGGCAATCCTGCCATCATTGACGAATATGCAGAGTTGGCAGCAAGGAATGCTAAGTCTGACGTCTATCTGCAACAATACATTGCTGAGTCTTATCTGCTGAAGAAAGATTCAGCCAACTATTGTGCTGTGTTGGAGAAAGCCTTCGACAAATATCCCGAGCATCCCTATTTCTTCCCGCACTTGGCTGTCTACTATTCCAATCGCGGTATGCACGACAAGGTGTTGGAGATATCAAAGCGTGTGCTCGACCTCAATGCCGACAACCTGGTGGCATTGCTTGCACGCAGTTCGGCACTGCTTTACAAGGATAAATATGACGAATGCATAACACTGTGTGACAAGGCCATCGCCATTGACAGCACTCAGTCAGTGGCTTATCTCAATGCAGGTCTTGCCTACTATAACCAGTCAGTGCCATTGTCTGCCAAGACGCGACAGACAAAAGCTGACAAAACAAAGATAATGGATCTATACAAACGGGCTTTGCCCTATCTTGCCAAATATCGTCAGATGCAACCTGATGACAAGGAGATGTGGGTGTCACCTTTATATAATATTTACCTAAATCTTAATATGGGTGACGAGTTCGAGGAAATAGACAGAATAATAAATCAATAATTGTTTTTGATATGAAAAAGTACAATTTCAATGCTGGTCCCTCCATCCTGCCACGCGAGGTGATCGAGAAAACGGCACAGGCATGCCTTGATTTCAATGGTTCAGGTCTTTCACTCATGGAGATATCCCATCGATCCAAGGATTTTCAGGCTGTGCACGATGAGGCAGTAGCCCTTTTCAAGGAAGTTCTTGACATACCCGAAGGATATTCGGTTCTGTTCCTTGGCGGCGGAGCCAGTCTTGAATTTTGTATGATACCTTACAACTACCTTGAGAAGAAGGCAGCCTATCTCAACACTGGTGTGTGGGCAACAAAGGCTCAAAAGGAAGCTAAGGCATTCGGCGAGGTGGTGGAAGTGGCATCTTCTGCCGACAAGAACTTCACTTATGTGCCAAAGGATTTTGTGATTCCTACAGATGCCGACTATCTGCACATCACCACAAACAACACCATCTATGGCACCGAACTGCGCAAGGACATAGACTCTCCGATACCGCTTATTGCCGACATGTCGTCTGACATTCTGTCGCGTCCTGTCGACGTCAGCAAGTATGCCTTGATCTATGGCGGAGCACAGAAAAACCTCTCTATGGCAGGCGTCACCTTCGTCATCGTGAAGGAAGACTCGCTTGGCAAGGTGGCACGCCACATCCCGACAATGCTCGACTATCGCACACATGTGAAGAAAGGTTCCATGTTCAACACTCCTCCTGTAGTGCCTATCTATACTGCCATGCAGAATCTGAAATATATCAAGGAGCACGGTGGAGTAGAGGCCATGCAGAAGTTGGCAGAACTGCGTTCAACCATCGTTTATGATGAGATAGACCGCAACCGCCTCTTTGTGGGTACGGCAGAGGAGGACAGCCGATCAAGAATGAACATCACCTTCGTGCTGAAACCTGAGTATGCCGAACTGCAGGATGAGTTCCTCGCTTTCGCGCAGAGCAAGGGCATGGTAGGAGTGAAGGGCCATCGTGACGTTGGCGGTTTCCGCGCTTCATGCTATAATGCAATGTCTGTGGAGGGATGTGAAGCTCTCGTGGCATGCATGAAGGAATTTGAGTCTAACCACTAAAAGCAATTATTATGAAGGTATTGATAGCAACAGAGAAACCTTTCGCGGCAGCAGCCGTGGAAGGCATTCGCAAGGAAATAGAAGGTGCAGGACATCAGATAGCCCTGCTTGAGAAATATACAGAAAAGGCACAGTTCCTTGATGCCGTGAAGGATGTGGATGCCCTGATAATCCGCTCTGATAAGGCTGATGCAGAGGTGCTTGCTGCCGCAAAGAATCTCAAGATTGTGGTGCGTGCTGGTGCAGGATATGACAACATCGACCTCGAGGCTGCAACCGCACATGGCATAGTGGCAGAGAATACGCCAGGACAGAATTCCAATGCCGTGGCAGAACTGGTGTTTGGACTTCTTGTCTATGCCGTCCGCAATTTCTATAATGGAAAGGCAGGCACTGAACTCAAAGGCAAAAAACTCGGTATTCTTGCCTTTGGCAATGTAGGTCGCAATGTGGCACGCATCGCTCAGGGATTTGGCATGGACATCATGGCTTATGACGCTTTCTGTCCTGCTGAAGCCATAGAGGCTGCTGGCGTGAAGGCTGCCAAGAGTCAGGAATCACTCTTTGAGGAGTGTGACGTAGTGTCGCTCCACATCCCTGCAACTCCAGAAACAAAGCAGAGTATCAATTACGACTTGTGTGGAAAGATGAAGAAGGGAGCCATCCTTATCAACACCGCACGCAAGGAAGTCATCGATGAGGCTGGACTGCTCAAACTCATGGCTGAGCGCACAGACTTGAAATATATCACCGACATCATGCCTGATGCCGATGCTGAATTCAAGGCTTTCGAGGGACGCTATTTCTCCACACCAAAGAAGATGGGAGCGCAGACGGCAGAGGCTAATACAAATGCTGGCATAGCCGCTGCAAAGCAGATAAATGCTTTCTTCGCTACTGGTGACACCAAGTTTAAGGTTAATTAATGTTGAAGGTTGAACATTGAACGTTAGTAGTTGACGTGTCCCCAAACCTCCGTGGGGCAATGTAATGGCTTATGAGTTTGGGTGGCAGTGAGGACACTGCACCCTTTTCGAACACGGAAAGCACGGAAGTAAAGGAAACGTTCCGTCATCTTATTTAAGAGATAGTAATAAAGCAAACAGAAAAAAGACATCCGTATATTCCGTGAATTCCGTGTTCAAAAAAAAGACAACAACATTCGTGTTTAAAAAGATAAAAACACTTTCAGGTTCAATGTGAGATAACCTTCAACTTTCAACATAAAACAACATGGCAAGAATAAAACCATTCAAGGGCATACGCCCGCCACGTGAAATCGTGGAGCAGGTGGAGTCGCGTCCTTATGATGTGCTTGACTCCGAAGAAGCTCGCATGGAATGTGAGGGCAACGAGAAGTCACTCTATCACATCATAAAGCCTGAGATAGATTTCCCCGTAGGCACAAGCGAATATGACCCACGCGTATATGAAAAGGCACGCGAAAACTTCCTTGCTTTCCAGCAGAAGGGATGGCTCGTGCAGGACGACAAGGAGCAATATTACATCTATGCCCAGACTATGAACGGCAAGACGCAATATGGACTTGTTGTCGGCGCATATTCAGGTGACTACACCACTGGAGTGATAAAGAAGCACGAACTCACACGACGCGACAAGGAAGAGGACCGCATGAAGCATGTGCGCATCAATAATGCCAACATCGAACCCGTGTTCTTCGCCTATCCCGACAATCATGTGCTCGATGCCATCATAAAAAAGTATGCTGCCACCCAACCTGAGTATGACTTCATAGCTCCTGTGGACGGATTCGGACATAAGTTTTGGATTGTCAGCGACGATGCCGACATAAAGACCATTACTGACGAGTTTGCCAAGATGCAGTCACTATATATTGCCGACGGTCATCATCGTAGTGCCGCTGCCGCTCTTGTGGGAGCAGAGCGTGCAAAGCAGAATCCGCAGCATACGGGCAATGAGGAATACAACTTCTTCATGGCTGTCTGCTTTCAGGCAAGTCAGTTGACAGTGCTCGACTATAACCGTGTGCTCAAGGACCTCAATGGCCTCTCGTCGGAAGAATTCATCCTTCGTCTTAAGGAGAATTTTGATGTGGAGAAGATGGGCAAGGACATCTACAAACCCTCTCGTCTGCATGAATTCTCACTCTATCTTGATGGAGAGTGGTGGCGACTCAATGCCAAGCAGGGCACTTTTGACGATACAGACCCGATAGGGGTGCTTGATGTTGACATCTCATCACGCCTCATTCTGCAAGAAATTCTCCAACTTGGCGACCTGCGCACATCTCAACGCATAGACTTTGTGGGAGGACTTCGCGGTCTGGCAGAACTCAAGCGACGTGTTGACTCGGGAGAGATGCGTGCAGCACTTGCCCTCTATCCTGTTTCCATGAAGCAGATAATGGACATTGCCGACAGTGGAAAGATAATGCCACCCAAAGCAACATGGTTTGAACCGAAACTACGTTCGGGACTTGTCATTCATTCACTCGACTAATGGAAGACAGCTACAAAACTATAAAAGGCACTGCCGAGGGATATTACACTGAGAAGAGAAGCAAGTTTTATGCTTTTGCCCATCATGTGGAGTCGCCCGAGGAAGTGAAGGAACTACTGGCAGGGTATCGTAAGAAATATTACGATGCCCGCCATGTCTGTTGGGCTTACCGACTCGGTCCTGCTGGAGAAGAGTTTCGCATGAATGATGATGGCGAACCGTCGTCAACGGCTGGCAAACCTATTCATGGACAACTGTTGAGCCGTGAACTCACCGATGCCGTGGTATTCGTCATACGCTATTACGGTGGAGTCAATCTCGGCACGAGCGGACTCATCGTGGCTTATCGCGAGGCCACTGCCGATGCCCTTGATAAGGCAGAAGTGGAGGAGCGACTCGTAGAGGCTGTCATAGAATACAGTTTCCCCTATGCCATGATGAATGGTGTGATGAAAGTAGTAAAGGATCTGCAACCGCACATAGTGTCGCAGACCTTTGACAATACATGTGTTATAAAGCTTGCAATACGCCAAAGCATGGCAGAGCAGTTGCAGGCAAGACTTGACAAACTGTCATTTGAATAGAAAAAGATGCGACTTGTTTGTGATAGCGGTAGCACAAAAACCGACTGGATAGTAGCCGACCAGTCTTCCGTGATATTGAGATTCAGCACCTGCGGTCTCAATCCTGCAGTCATGGGAGTCAGCCGAGTGAAGGAACTTCTCGAGTCCGTGCTTCTTCCACGGGTGGAAGGCATGGATATATCAGAGGTGGAATATTATGGTGCAGGATGCACGCAAGCCATAATTCCTGATATGCAGAAACTCCTGGCTGACATGTTGCCCACTGCCAAGAATGTGCTTGTGGCAAGTGATATGTTCGGTGCTGCCAAGGCCCTATGCGGTAAGGAAAAAGGCATCTGCGCCATACTTGGCACTGGTGCCAACTCATGCCTCTATGACGGCGAGAAGATAGTGCAGAATACTCCAGCCTTGGGCTATATTCTTGGCGATGAAGGCTCAGGCGCAGTGTTGGGAAGAATGTTTCTCAATGCCATACTTAAAGGATTGCTTCCTGAAAGCATAGCCGTGGCGTTTACCGATGAGACAGGCCTCACACAGCAAGACATCATAGAGAAGGTATATCGCTCTGCCACCCCCAATAGATTTCTTGCTTCCATGTCACCTTTCATTCATCGACATCTCGATGTTAAGGAAGTAAGACAACTTGTGATAGACAATTTTCGCAATTTCTTCACCCATAACATCCGACAGTATAACTGCCCACAACTGCCTGTTAACTGCATAGGAAGCATGGCTTTCTTCTATACACCCGAACTCAAGGAGGCAGCCGCACTTGAGGGATTCACCATTGGAAAAATCCTTCGTTCGCCTATAGATGGCATATGATGATACTACATACCAATAAAATTATATCTTATGAAAAACTTGTTTTTTGTGACTATACTTTTGATAGCCACTGTGATGTCTACCACAGGATGCCATAAGTCATCAACTGGTAGTGGATTTATGGACAGCATAGCCTATGACTCGGTGATAGCGGGCAATATAGAGTGCAAGATAAACATCGCATATCCAAAGGGTGACGATAGCCTCACCATAGGCATACAGCGGTTTATTGCCCGCGAACTGGCATCTCTCTATCTGCCGCGCGTCAATTCGGATGATGAGTCAGAGGCAAACAAATATCCTCTCTATAGCGGTAAGATTGATGATGGTCAGAAACTCGTCGACTATTATGGTAATGGCGTTATGACCTATCTCGCCATAATGCGAGATGAATGGAAAGAATATGCAGCAGAAGGCACTCCAGCACCAGTATTGTCGCAGAAGATAACGATAGAAGTGAAGGACGTCACTCCTGACTACATCACTTTCAGCATCATCGATGACAACTATCTTGGTGGTGCTCACCGTTCCTACACATCTTACTGCCGCAATGTAAGCATCAGCACGGGCAAACCTTTGGACAACATCCTCGATGCAGGCAAACTCCGCGACATGCAACCAGTGCTGCGCAAGAACATTCTGCAAACCCTACAGACTTGCGGCATCGACGGTGTTGTAGATTCCACTATGGAGAATTATCTCATCTTGCCCGACGACGGACTAATCCCTCTGCCAGCGCATTCGCCGTGGATAGAGAATGACAGTCTGCATTTCATCTATCAGCAGTATGAGATAGCCTCCTATGCCGTGGGGCAGATAGACTTCCATGTTGCAATGAAAGACCTGAAGCCTTATCTCTCAAAGGAGGCTTGTGAAAAATAGGAGGTACGGCGCCCTCGCCGTACCCGCAAGCAAACAAACGGTAACTATAGTAGGTGCAGTGTCCCCACTGCACCTATTATTATTTCTTTTGCCAAGCACTCATTATGCATAAGAGTGCAGACCAGGCAACAGGTAGTTGACTCCGAAATAGGTCATGAGCACCACCAGGAATGCCACGGCGAGATAGATGTGCATATGCAGAGGGCGACGATGCAGCCACTGCAGACTCGAGTGGAGTGGGGCGGCATAGACGAGCATAGTGACCAATGCCCACACCTCTTTTGGATCCCAACTCCAGTATCTGCCCCAACTCACATTTGCCCATATAGCACCGATGAAGATGCCTATCGAGAGCAGGAATACTGCAGGATAGAGCAGCATCTCGGCAAATGCCGTTAGCGATGTGATGCGCTCTTCTTTGCCACGCACATGGAGCACAATGCATTCTATGGATGTCAATGCTATGAGCGCGAAGAGTGCATAGGCGAACATTATCACCATCACATGCACGGAGAGAAGTGGCGACTGCAGCACAGGCATCAGTTGAGTAATCTGCGGATTGCCTCCGCTTATCATTGCCACCAACAATGCCATAGATGACAGTAGGAGTCCGAAGCGCTCCATGTCGGCAAAGCGACGGCGCAGGCAAAGTGTCAGCAATAAGAGTGCCCAGGCAAGAAACTGCATCGTCTCATAGCCGTTTGACATAGGCAGATGGCCTGACACTATCCAGCGTGCCGAAAGAAGTGCTGTGGTATGTAGCAGCATTATGGCAAGCAATGCCAATGATATGCGTGAAGCCATGTGGCGACGCTTGTCATCTTTCCATAATGACATGGAGAAACCTATGAGCAGCACAAGCGACACAGCGAGATATGCCATCACTGGCCAGCGCTGGGAGTTCACCTTATTATATATGTACTCAGTCCACACCAAAGCTCTCGAAGGCATCACATCGTGAGCACGCACATGCTGATACTTCTGCACCTTCTCCACAAGTTCTCCAGCATACTTAGAGTCGCCACTTATGACGGCTTCACCCATATAGTCCATCACCTTGCGCACGAAATACCATTCCTTCTCGGGAAGTGCCGACTCCTTGATGGCTTGTCCTGGCGAATACCATTCCATTCTGCCACTCTTGTCTTTCACGGGAAACATGCGGAGCATCTCACCGCTATAAAACATCTGTATGATGCGGAACTTCTCGTCGGCATCGCGCAGATGGCGCAGAGTCTCCTGATCACCATTGCGGGTGGCTTCGTCCATAGGCTTCTGCAGTTTATACTCATTATATATATTCCAGAAGTCATTCACCGAAGCCCATTTGCCGTCGATGCCGAGAGCCAGCTGGGCTTTCTTGTCCTTTATGAGAATCATGCGCTCATTCTCCCACTGCGAGTAGTTGAATGCCCATCCCATAAAAATCTGCTCGGCATCATATCCGCCCCAAGAGGGCTTGCCTGAGAGTTTGGTGACAAAGTCGTTGGCAACAGTGCTGATAGGGCATATACGACTATTGTAGAGTACGCATATGCGGCTAAACTGTCGGGTCAGACTCTTGTCTATCTCCATCTTCGCTTCCTGTGGCTGAGCCTTCACGCCAATGGCAACAAAAAGGAGTATTGCTACGGTAACGGAGCGTGTGGCTATGCGATAGAGTTGGCGCATGCGAGTGCGTCGGCTGGCAAGAGTCAGGATGACGCCTATGAGCAATAGGGCATAGCCCGCATAGGTGACGCCGATGCCCCACGGGTCGTGCTGTATGCTGAAACTTGCGCCCTGCATGTCGCTGTCATAGCCTGCTTGAGTGAAGCGGTAGCCAGCATGGCGACCTATGTTGTTCATCGACACGTCTATGGTCTCGCCTCCTGCTTCCACCGTCGACACATAGTCCATGGCAGCATCTGTGCCAGGATAATATTCTATGTGGAAACTCTTCAGTTTGACCGAGAAGTCAAGTTTTACATTCGTACTGTCCTCTGCACTCACAAATGAGTTGGCAGACTCGTTCATGCGCACATGGAGAACACCGCTCTCTGCCGTCGTCCATGTGAGCAACGCTCCGAGCAGGATGACGAGAAATGCCATATGCAGGGTAAACACGGCTGGACGGCGATAGAGTCGCATGCGCAAGGTAAATGCTACGGAGCATATGGCGACAAGCGTCCATAAAGCAAGAAACCACCCGGTGCCATAGACAAACCGGGCGGTGTAAGGAGTGCCCTTCACTCCCTCTATTATGGTGGCTGCCATGAGCAGTAGCACGAGGAGGGATGTGAGGGTCACTGTGATAATTTTAAGTGATTTCATGAATCTTATGTTAGATGGAATCCACGAACTTTATTACGGCGTTACGCTGTTCGCGAGTGAGCTTGCGGAAGTTCTCCACAGCCCAGTGAGCATCGCTCTTATGACCTTCGCTTGAGCATCCGTGCCACATGATAGCCTCAAGAGTGTTGCGAGCGCGGCAGTCGTGCAAACGGTCTTCATGTCCGGCACACACACGGTTGAGTCCACGTCCCCACAATGGAGCTGTCTTGCACCATCCTGTGCGCAGGTCGTTCTTCATGAAGAGGCGGTGCTGCACGAAGTCGGTGTAAGGCCATATCTTCTGATGAGGATAGTGTGGCAGACGAGTGTCGTCGGCTGTGAAGCGTCCATATGGGTCACGGATTTTATCATCGCCAGTGGTCCATGTAGGGCGATGGCAATTGGCACATCCTATCTCTGTGAACAGTTTCTTGCCAGTCTGAAATTCCTCGCTCTTCACATTGCGTGCAGCAGGAATGCCCACACCGCGGTGCCATACCATATAGTTGATATAGTCGCTCTCTTCCATCTCTACTGGCAGATTTTTTGATGTGCCGAAAGTGATGATGTCCTTCGATGGGTCGCCAGTGAGATTCCACTGTGGATAGTACTCATAGAACTTGCTCGTTACTTCAGGGTCAGCTGCAGCAAACTGCCAGTATTCCGTTGGAATGTAGTGGGATGTGAAGTCCTTGCGGGTCACATTCTGCACCTCCCAGAAAGAGGCGTCGCTCATCACGCTGGCACGGTCTAAGGCATAGTCAAACTTATAGACGATGCCACCGTTCTTGAGTGCGAGAGTGCCGTCAGCCTTCTTCACGAAGTCCTTGGCATCATTGTCCCAAAACTGAGGGTTGAGAGTGGCAAACCTGCCTTCACTGCGATATTGTGCCATGATGGAGTCATCGGGCACGGCATCAAGCAGACCACTGCCAATGAAACCGATGGTAGACTCCAGGCGCACCTTGGCTTTCGACATGGGCACCTCATTGCCGTCCTTGTCGATGAGTTTGCCGTAGATGCATCCGTCCTCGAGTGTCACCTCAGGATAGATGAGAGAATAGGTGTCGCCGTCAGGGAAAGTGTTGCTCCATTCGTCAGTATAGTCGAGCCAATCTATCTGCACTTTGCTCTCGTCAAACTGAGGTTTGAATGGTTCGGTAGCCTTACCCATGGCAACCCATCCGAAACTCTGCACTACGACGTCATTCTCGTCTGTTATCATGAGAATGTATGCGTTGCCATATTTGTCGGAATTATATTTTCCCGACTGTCTCTGACCGTGGCCGTAGCCCGTGTGGCAGTAGCGGCAACTCTTGCGGCAGTAGAGAGGACCGAGACCGCCAAACACGCTGGCGTTCTCGGTAAAGGGTTTGTCAAAGAAGTACTCTCCGTTGTTGAAAGCCTGTCCCAAGCCACCCTTCTCGATGGCAGGAGCAGGTTGCTTGAAGGCAAGTGAACTCTGGTCGAACACGGTGCCGAGTTCTCCGCCCGTGTAATAATCCTCGGGCATGTCCTTGGTGGTGTTGTCGCCGAGGTCGAGGTCCAGATTTTCATTGTCGCTACATGCGGCGAATGCCAATGGCAGTAGCAACAGGAGATGTTTTAATGTCATTCAAATAATGTTTTAAAGTAACTTTAGATACAGTCGCAGAAGAAGATGACAGCCTCACGCTCGTCAGCACTCAGCTTGCGGAAGTTCTCCACAGCCCAGTGTGCATCGCTCTTCTGACCTTCGCTTGAGCATCCGTGCCACATGATAGCTTCGAGAGTGTTGCGAGCGCGGCAGTCGTGCAGACGGTCCTCAGAACCAGTGACAATCTTGCTCAGACCACGTCCCCAAAGTGGAGTGGTGCGGCACCATCCTGTGCGGATGTCATTCTTCATGAAGAGTCGGTGCTGCACGAAGTCGGTGTAAGGCCATATCTTCTGGTTTGCGTAGCGAGGCATGTCATTGTTGCCAAAGAGACCATTAGGGTCTACGATGTTGCCGTTGCCAGTCTCCCATGAAGGACGGTGGCAGTTGGCGCAACCAATCTGTGTGAAGAGTTTCTTGCCCTCCTTAAACTTGTCTGTGTCGACATTACGTGCGGCAGGCACAGCAAGACCAGTATGCCATATCATCAGTTTCTTGTAGTCTTCCTGCGACATCTCTGCATCGAGAGTGTTGCATGTGAGATAATTGTAGATGTTGCTTTCTACATTGTCAGTATGCCATTCAGGATGCTTCATGTTAGGGTCTATCTGTGCTATGTAAGCAGGGAATCCTGCCTGCACGTCAGGGTCTTTGGAAGAAGTCTCTGCATAGAATGACTTTGTCTGTGTCTTGGCATTGAAGTTGAGGTCGAGATAGTGGTAAGCACGGTCTGGACGTGTCACATTGGTGATGTTCCAGATGGCGTTGGCACCAGGACCGTCCTGTATAGGACCGCGGCTAAGAGCGTAAGTATAGCGGCGCACATACTTGTTGAGATACTTGCCTGTGTAGTTGCCGTTGGCATCCTTTGCCCAGTCGTTGTCAGCCTGGCTCCAATAGCTTGGGTTCAAGGCGTTTGTCTTGCCTACGCTGTTGTAATAGTTGCTCTCCTTTACCCACTGTGCTGTGATGGAATCATCAGGAATGGCGTCGGTAAGACCTGTACCATAGATACCGATTGTAGACTCTAGGCGCACGCCAATCTGCTCTGCCACCTCGCTGCGTGGGATTATTACATCCTGACCATTGCGCTTCACATGCACGTCAGAATAGTATGCGTCTGCATCGATGGTGACCTCAGGATAGATAAGGCTATAAGTGGTACCGTCGTCAAACTTGTTGCCCCACTCGTCGGTGTAGTTCTCCCACTTGATATGAATGCCGTCCTCTTTGATAGCAGGCTTGAATGGGTCTACCGAACCAGTCTGAGGCATACCTGCCACGGATGTGATGTAACTGTTTGTCTGCTTGTCATAGATAACGAGCAGATAGCCGTTGCCTTCGTCTGTGTTGCGATAGCGATCCTTGCGCTTGCCGTGGCCATATGCAGGGTGGCAATAGAGACATCCCTGACGCACATACACAGGACCGAGACCAGTAAATGCTCCCTCACCCGTGTGATAGTTCTTCTCAAAGAGTTTCTCACCAATCTGGAATGCTGCACTCATGCCCTGATCTTCCACTGCCTGTGTAGGCTGCTTGTAGGCGAGTGCTCCAGTGTTGGTTGTCGTACCGAGTTTTCCTCCAGCATAATATTCTTCGCTGAGAGTCTTGTCGTTCTTGCCGAGGTCAAGATCGAGGTCTTGGTCGCCGCCACATGCAGAGAGGAGAGCTGCGGCTGCAAACAAGACGATGGATGTTTTCTGTTTCATCATATTTAAGGTTGTTTGTGTTGCTTTTTCGTTAATATCCTATTTTACGCCTAAAAGTTGGCTGCCTTGTCCTTGCGAACCAGGGCAACCAACTATCCTTTGTTAGGTGTGTTGTCAGACTATCTTAGTCTGATTGAATGTCAATTAGTTGTAAGAGCGGATAGCACTTTCGAGCTTGCTCAGTGACTCGTCGAGCGCGCTTATTGCTTCGATAGCTTCACCTGCACTTGCATCATTGGAGAATGTCACGAATGGACGCTTCATGACAGAGGTCTTCTCGAGAGCAGTCTCAAGCTTTGACTCTACATCTTCAGCAAGGCTCTTGAACTGTGACACCTTCAGGCAAACACCGATCAGAGAGTTCTCGTTAGGAGTAGTTCCGTTAACGTCAGCACCACCATAGAGAGTGTGCTTGCATGACATGATGTTGTCATAGAAGTCTGTGATAGAGTTGTGTGAGTAAGGAGACTCGATGTAGTTCTTGTTGGTACCTGTGTAAGGAGCGCCAATCTTAGAGTCAGCTACCTCACCGAGGATGTCGCGTGCACCAGTGATGATGTCGAGAGTAGCTGTTGTGATGTCAGTGTAAGTAGAACCAACCTGACCTGCGTTTACGAAGTTTGTGCCATAGTTGATAGCTGACTCAAACTCTGCATCGTCAATGATAGCCTGCTCATCGTCAGAGAGTTCACCGCCCCATGCGCTAACGAGCTTCAGAGAAGCGAGGTAGAGGTCCTGAGATGCCAATTTACAGAAAGCGAGATCCTTAGCTGTGAGGTCGCTATACTTGCGTGCATCACCTTCGCGGAAGAGAATGTATTCCACAGCGTGGAAACCAGTGAGGTTCTCTGTAGTAGAGATAATCTCTGACATGTTGTCGAGGCTTGCCTCATCTTCTGGATCGAAGTTCTTCATCAAGTTGTCAAACTTGGTAGCGTCAAACGGCCATGTGTCTGTGTGTGGGTCGATAGAATATACAGTAGCAGGACCGAAGAGGAAAGCCTCTGAATACTCCCACTGGCGGCGTGACTCTTTCCATGCATTGCATGCTGCCACTACGCCTTCGTCGTCGTTCATTGCCTCAATAGCATCAACGAGAGCCTTGTTGCCATCAGCAAGTGCACGGTAAGTTACGAGCACAGTCTTGTTTACGAAATCGTCGTTGACAGTCTGGAACTTAGCCTCCAAAGCTTTCTTTGCGGTGTTTGTGTCGTTGCTTTCTTCGCTACAGCTTGTGAATGCTGCAGAGATGGCAAGCAGGGCTGCAAAGAAAAGAGAACTTTTGAAAATCTTCTTCATTTTGAATCTTTGAATTTTTTATTTAGTTAAATGTTATCGTTGTGTGTGTCTTTAGATGAAGCGACCGAGGAACATGATGCCCAGCGATACGCTTGGTTCGTTGTTGTATACCTTGGCGAGGAATCGCTGGCTATATTCACCCTTCACCACCACCTGCTTGATAGGGAAGTAGTTGAAACCTACACCCATGCGGCGCACGTGGTCATAAGGATAGGCATCCTTCTGCACGCCCTTTGCAAATGAGTTGTAGTCCTCATAGCGACCGAAGATATAGAGTTTCTGCTTGTTGCGCATGCTCTCTATCTGCGAGAAGATGTTGTAGCCAGCCTCGATGCCTGCAGAATAAGCAGCCTCGGCTATAGGAGTGCGCTTTGATGGCGAACCGTCCTGGGCATTGTGCTTAGGATAAGAACTCATGAATGATGTCATCTTGGCAGCATCGCCGAGGTGTGCATAGGTGGCATTACCGCGCACAATCCAGTTATAGCGATTAAACTCAAATCCGAAACTTCCTATTGCAAGAGCACCCTTTATATTATTGTAAGATGTATTTACGCCAATCTGACGCTCGGTGTTTCGGAATGTGTGGCCATAATAACCGCTAAGGCTAAGACGCAAACCACGAACGGAGTAGTTGTCTACACGTCCTGCCACTGCATATCTGTTGGCAATCTTATATTCGTAAGGACTTGCGGCACCATAGTGCACGAAGCAGTCATGACCGAATCGTTCGGCATCGAGGGCTGAGGTGACAAGAGCCTCGTAACGCCAGTCGCCAACACGACCCCAGAACGAAACACCTACCTGATGCCAGGTATTAGGCAGAATCTTTGCCTCGCCTTCCGAACGATATACGGAGAAGAAGCTCATCGGCATGTGGTAAGCATTAATCTCGCCCACAGGGATGATGATTTCACCTGCCTTGATATTGAATTTGCCTCCACAGAAGGCCTTGTTTATCCAAAACTGCTCAAGAGCGAACTCACCGCCACGCTCTACTTCTGCCTCATATTCGCCTGCCTCGTCGGCATCGATTTCTACGGCAGACTCAGTGCCGCCATGCTCAAACTCCATCTCCATGCCGAGGCTCCATCCCTTGCCGAAGTCATAACCCAATTCGATGGTTACGTGTGGCAAGTCCATGCGGCCGTGCGACTCGTCATTCTTATAATTAGCAGGATCCTTGTAACGATTGAAGTGCTGGCTGTAGAAATTACGTGTGGCAACAGCCTCGCCATAGCCTCCGAGAGTGAGGCGGCTTGTGTTAACGTGCACCAAGGCACTGTCAGAAGCAATACTCTGAGCATTGGACACGGAAACTCCGGCTACCAATGCTGCAGACATAAAACCAATTTTTAATGCGTTCATCTTTATTTATTAACCTAACTTTTGCTTTATCCTTAAAACGTGTGCAAAATTACTTACATTGCTTAAATTGCGCAATACTGAAAAGTTGTGAAACGCATCTGTAGGGTAGGGAGGTATTACCCATATGTTGGTATTATGGGAATATAGGAATATGGAAAGATTTAAATATTTAAATATGGAAAGATGGAAATATTAAAAGCAATAATCCCCACCTCTCGAAGTGAGAGGCAGGGAATTATTGTGTTTGTTTGGAATAAGTTTTATTTTGTTTGTTGTTAAGACTCTGTAGCTGGTATAACAGATACAACGCTCTTGTCGTACTTTCCCTTGTGGAAGTTTACAGTACCGTCGATAAGAGCATAGAGTGTGTCATCCTTGCCCTGAGCAACACCGTTGCCTGGGAAGTGCTTGTTGCCACGCTGACGCACGATGATGTTACCTGCGATAACTTTTTCGCCACCGAAGATCTTAACGCCCAGTCTCTGGGAAGCCGATTCGCGGCCGTTCTTAGAACTACCTACACCTTTCTTATGTGCCATTGCTAATTCCTCCTTAACCGATAATTGATTTTACCTCAACTTGTGTGAACTGCTCGCGATGACCGTTGCGCTTGCGTGAGTCCTTACGACGCTTCATCTTGAAAACGATGACCTTGTCGCCCTTTACGAGTGGGTTCACAACCTCTACTACTACCTTGGCACCTTCTACAGTAGGTGCGCCAACTGTGATTGCACCGTTATTGTCAACGAGCAATACTTTGTCAAACTCTACAGTCTGACCGGCCTCTGAGTTCTGAATGTGGTGAACGAAGAGCTTCTGACCCTGTTCTACCTTGAACTGCTGACCTTTCATGTCTACAATTGCGTACATTTTATTAAATATAGCGTTATCTCCGGCAGGCGGACAAACCATGCGTTTGTCTCTTGTTAGAGCCTGAACAGAACATTATCTCTGCAAAGTTACGCTTTTTATTTCAATACTATGTCACAGTCTTAATATAGACATCAATAAATTAAGATATTTTAATAGAGTCGTGCTTTTGTGCCTTCTGTACTCAGTAAAAAATGAATGTACGTGTGTTGGCTGATGAACGTACGTGCGTTGGCTGATGAACGTACGTGCATTTGACGATGAACGTACGTGCGTTAGATTATGGACATACGTACGATGTGTCATGTACGGATGCGGGTTATAAACAAAAAAAGAGAGTTGCATCATTTGATGTAACTCTCTTTTTTGTGGTACCACCAGGAATCGAACCGGGGACACACGGATTTTCAGTCCGTTGCTCTACCAACTGAGCTATGGCACCATCATGTTTGTTTTTCTTTGCAGTAAGCTTGTTGCTTGATTGCGAGTGCAAAGGTACGGACATTTCCCCATTCCTCCAAATATTTCGGCAACTTTTTTATCATTTTTCTTAATTTTCTTTCTTGTTCATATGTATCCAAACTACCCGTAAACACTGCATTCTTCTGATATAGAGAGGTATAGGACTATTTGTGCGTCATTCGTCAACTCCAAGCCCGAAAAGTGCAAAATCTGCTCTTGTGGGGTCATCGGGAAATATTGCCTTCATTCTTTCTGTCAGTTTTATGGCTGTCGACATGCTTCCAGTCTTGCTTTTTATAAGCCCGAGTCGGACAGATTCCTGCAAAACGTGGGTGTCAAGAGGCATTATCAAGGTGGATTTGTCTATCTGTTGGTTCCATAGTCCGAGGTCTACGGGAGAATTGTCGCGCACCATCCAGCGCAGAAACATGCATACGCGCTTGCATGACGACGTGGCATTCTTGGGTATGAGGTCGGAGGCATTGTAAAGGGCGAAATGTGCTGTTATCAATTTCACGGCATCGATGGCGGTGTGGATGTCGTTTTCAGCTATCCATCTGAGCATGGTGCCATGGGTGGCATAAATGTCATCGGTCACCCTGAGAAAGCGTCGCACTTGGGCGTTGGTGTGCAAACGATAGAAACAGTCGCCATTGTTGGGTGGGAGAGTGCCGTGGGATATATTCTCCAGCAAGGAGTCTATCTTTGGAATAAACTGACGGCGGCTGCCGTAACTTAGGGCAGCCGCTATAAACGCCACACGCTCCTGTTGAGCAGGAATGGTGTAGCGATGCATGAATTGTGAAGGGTCGTTTTTTATGAACTCCTTAGTCTCGTATTTGTCGGCAAGTGAGATGAGATGCATCTTCAATTGCCTGTCCACTTCGTTCATCTTCTTTTCTTGTTCTTTGGAGTGAAGTTTGGATTATATGAAGAACGCTTAGGCTTTTCGCCGTTGCGAGGTTTCTCTCCATTACGCGACTTCTCTTCGCGATGAGGTTTTCCCCATTCCTGAGCATCGCCTCGCCGTGGTTTGTTGTCGCGTTGGAAAGGCATAGGCTGACCGGGATAGAGTTTCTTCAGAAGGTCAGGTCGTCCCATGCGCTTCAGTTCGCGTTCGATGAGCGGACGTTCCTCAGTCTTATACCAAAAGAAGAACTGGCGTTGCGCTTGTTTGTCCTTTGGTGATTTTGCGGAGAATACGGGTTCCAGAGTGTAGGGGTCGTAGCCAGTATACCATGTCTCTGTAGACACCGTCATAGGCGTAGGCGTGAAGTCCTGCACTTGCTCTAAGTGGAAGTCGAGTCCCTTGGTGATGGTGGCAAGTTCTGCCATATCCTCGGCGTGACATCCTGGATGGCTACTTATGAAGTAGGGAATGATCTGCTGGTTGAGATGCTCCTCCTTATTTATCTTGTCGAAGATGCGCTTAAACTCCTCAAACTGTCGGAAAGGTGGCTTTCGCATATAGTGTAGCACCTTGTCTGACGTATGTTCGGGAGCGACTTTGAGTCGTCCCGATACGTGATATTTTATGAGTTCGCGTGCATACTGCATAGCCACCTGATTGCTCCTCTCGTCCTTCTGTTTATGGAGGATGAGGTCATAGCGCACTCCCGAACCTATGAAACTCTTCTTTATGCCCGGCAAAGCGTCTACGGCATGATAGATGTCGAGCAGGGCTGAGTGGTCAGTGTCGAGATTGGGGCATACCTGCGGATTGGCGCACGAGGGACGTTTGCACACCTCGCAAGCTTTGGGATTGCGTCCGTGCATGCCATACATGTTGGCAGACGGACCGCCAAGGTCGCTGAGATATCCCTTGAAGTCTGGCATCTCTATCACCTGCTTTACCTCCCTAAGGATGCTTTCCTTGGAACGGCAAACCACAAACTTGCCCTGATGGGCGGAGATGGTGCAGAATGCGCATCCGCCAAAACATCCGCGATGAAGATTGACCGAGAATTTTATCATGTCGTAAGCAGGAATCCTCTTGCCCTTGTATTTCGGGTGCGGCATGCGCGTGTATGGAAGGTCGAAAGATGCGTCCAGTTCCTCGGTAGTCAGAGGAGGGTAGGGCGGATTCACCACCACATATTTTCCGTCAACACCCTGTATGAGTCTTTGGGCGTGCATTTTGTTGGACTCTTCCTCCACATGGCGGAAGTTGTCTGCCTGACATTTCTTGTTCTTTAGACATTCCTCATGAGAATAGAGCACTATGTCCTTGTCGGTGATGCCCCCAGGTATGTCCTTTTCCTCGCAGATGAACACGGTCTGCGGAATGTCCTTGATATCTTCTATCGGACGGCAGTTGGCTATGGCGTCGGCAACATCGAGGATTACCTTTTCGCCCATGCCGTAGGTTATCATGTCGGCACCTGAGTCGCAGAGTATGCACTTCATCAGTTTGTCCTGCCAATAGTCGTAGTGGGTGACACGCCTAAGGCTCGCCTCTATGCCACCGAGTATGACCGGCACATCGGGGAAGAGACTTTTCAGAATCTTCGTGTAGACGATGCTCGGATAGTCTGGTCGTAGTCCTCCCTGTCCGTTGGGCGAATAAGCATCGTCATGACGAATGCGTCGTGCAGCCGTATATTTGTTTACCATGGAGTCCATGGCACCGGGCGATATGCCGAAGAAGAGTCTCGGGCGTCCGAGTTTCTTAAAGTCGCGGTAGTCGCCATGCCAGTCGGGTTGGGGCACAATGGCCACGCGATAGCCGGCGGCTTCGAGTATGCGGCCTATTACTGCGGCACCGAATGACGGGTGGTCCACATAAGCATCACCAGAGAACAGGATGACGTCAAGTTCATCCCATCCTCTGAGTTCACATTCTTTCTTTGTTGTCGGTAGAAAATCTGTTAGACGGTATTCCATTATTCCATTTCTTCGGCTACGGTGATGTCGTCGGCAGAAATGCCGTCGATGTCGATAGCCTCGTCTTCATTATAACTTATGTAAAGGAGCATCAGGTTTCTCAGTCCCAATGCCTTCATGTCACGGTGATAGATGACGTCAAAACAGAGGTCGAGCAGGTTTTTGTCCTTGTCGTTGCCTGCTTCGAGCAACGCGCGCACATTGTGCTGCAGTTTCTCCAATGTCGTTTCGTCTACCACTCCGTCGCTTCCGATGAGGTCGAAAAGCAGAGAGTATTTCTTAAGAGTCTCGAGATGTTTCTCCGTCACCTCTATGTAGCGGCTTCCTTTTGCGTTTGCTTTGATTTCCATAATTCGTTGATGTTTTTTAGGTTGTCAGTTATTTTAATAGGTATGCTATGATACCCTGCATTATCTTGTCTTTTAAATGTTTGTCCTTGATGCACTCGAAGGGAAAACCCATTGTGAAGCAAGAGTATTGCCCCTTGTAACCCACGGCAGCGCTCGTACCGTCGGAATATTGCATGGCGCAGATGGCCCCTTTTGCGGCAGGCGAGAGCACTTCGGGATGCGTTGCTGCATAATGCTCGTCGTTAAAGTCGTGGTAGATGTCATACTGCATGCCAAGGCCCGTGATGTCACTGCTTATGCTGTTGTCAGCAGTGGTGATATAGTTCAACTTCAGCACATTCTTCATGAATGCGGCTTCTTGCGGTTGCTCCATGTCGCTGCCGAGAAACGAACCGCTTGTCATGATGGCTCCCCCTTGGTGTGCATAAGACTCCAGTTGGGTGCGGAGAGAATTGGAGAATGTCTTATAGCGGAAGCCAAGCTGTCCGTCGTCTTTTTGCAGTCCGAAGGCTAGGTCAAGCATGTCATATGCCTGCAGATTAATCTCCTTTTTGTTTACTGCCGACAAGGATGTGCTCACCACATTATATTTGCCCGCAGAGGCAATGGCGCGCACATGGTCTACGGCATAGTTGAAATCATTTCCTGCAATGAATTTTCCTGCCAGTTCGTTGCCGCTATATCCTAGTCCCTGTTCGTCTGACTGTCCCATGCCATTAATGTCGAAGTTAGTCTGTCTGCCACACCATCCTGCATAGAGTCCACGCTGCACACCCTCGTCTGCATCGATGTCAAATCCTTGTTGCGATTCGTTGTCTATAATATAAGGTGCGGAGAGTCGCTCAAAACCGTTGATGACGAGAATTTCGCCCGTGGGATTGTCTGCTATATAGGCAGAGAGTGTCTCAGTGGAGAAACTTTCTCCGCCGTCATTACACGCTGTAATCTTGAAACTGTAGCGCACACCTGGAGTCAGTCGCATGGTGACTGTGGTAGACTCCACATTCTGTCCGTTGTCGAAACCATAGTCACCTACTGCAGTATATATATTATAAGATGTAGGATTGGCAGTAGGTTCCTCCGAGTCCTTCACTCCTTTCCATGTGAGTTTTACCTTGTTGTCGCCTGTAGTCTCTATGCGGAAATCTACGGGTGCGAGCGGTTGTACGGCATATTTCTTGTCATGCTGATCGCAGATATATCTCAGTAAGGTCTTGTAGATGCTTCTTGCTATGATGAACTTGCCGTAAGGATGCTGCGCTATCTTCATGTCGGGAAAGCTCTGGTGCGAGAGAGTTTCTATTATCGCCGATGGCACCTCTGGAAGTCTTGTCTCTGAGTAGTTGCGGTCCCAAAGATAGCGTTTGCCCCAAGTGCCAAATGTGCGTGTCATGTCCCTGTTGAGGTTGTTGAGCAGTTGTGAAGCAAGGTCGAGCGATGTCTGGCGCGAGATGCCGCTCGAGAGAATGCCGTCGTTGAAATTGGTGGTGGCTATTGCCAACGAACCGTGTATGCTCTTTCCATCCTTCTCATATCCGGCATCACTATGTATGGCGAGCGACAGTTCGATGGGCACCTTGGCTCCAGTTTCAGCTCCAGGCATGAAGCACGACTGACCGCCGAGCCAATTGGTCATAAGCGACCTCACGTTGATGTCGTCGCCATAATCGTTTTCGCCCATCTTGTCGCTATATACGGAGTAGGGCGCACCTGCCCACTGGCAGTAGTAGCGTGCTCCCTCAAGGCATCGGGGCATGCCACTTGTGGAGTCGCCACGGCGAATGTTTCCCATGCCACCGCCAAACCTCACGGCATCAACTCCTATCTGTCCTTTATGACGCGAAGCTGTGGAGAGCATCACACAGTTACCATGTGAGGTGTCGCCAGCAGGCGTTTCCCCGAAGTCGAAAGTACCGAGATATACCCATGTGCCCTGCCCAATCTGCTGGTTTACTATGAAGTCGGTCTGCATGCCCTTATGGCATACGGTATAATGCACGTCATCTACAGCATCCTCAATTTTTGGATAACTCACATAGACTGCATATCTGCCTGCTTCCCTGATGTTTGGAGTAAAATAGATGAAGGAAGCCTTCTTTGGTTTTTCTGTGTCTACGACATAAGCTGTGCCAGCTTGGAAAGGACTTTCGCCGTCGGCATATTCTCCATAGTGAGCCTTGAATCCCTTCACAGTGTCCCAGTCGTCGACCATGCATTCGAATGTCGATCCCGTAGGCAACGAACCGTCATTGTCTACGATAATCTCATTCTTCTGCCAGTCTCGCTCACGTGGAGTGAAAACATAAGCCCCTGCATTCTCGAGCATTGGAATGAGGTAGGGCACCACGATGGTCTGCGTGAACAAGTCCTCGTTGGTGCAGAAGAGATTAGGGCGCTGCCATTTCCAAATAGCCTTGTCCTTGTCGTAATATCTGCCGTGGCTCGCCCAAAGCGAGATATGTCGTCCCTCAAGACCTTTCTTTATCTTGTGTGGACGTGATATGTTTGTTGCCCATGGTGCGATGTCGCTATCGATATCGCCCCATGCGTTTTTCAGGTTGAGTGCTGTCTGTGCGCTGGCATCTATGGTGGATGCCAACAGTAAGGTCATTATGAGTGAGGGGAATTTCAATTTTCTATGTCTCCTATGGTAAACTTCTCGGGATATCGTCCTTTCATATCCTTGAAGTAAAGTTTTATCTCTTTCATGTCTTGCTCCATATTTCCAGTGGGATAGATGGTCTTGGTGCATCGGATGAGTTTCTTCTCGTAGTCAAGACCGTAGAGCAAGATAGGGATACCTGCATTGAGGGCTATGTAATAGAATCCCTTCTTCCAGTCTGGATTGAGTGAACGTGTGCCCTCGGGAGTTATTGTCAGGCAGAAGTCGTCCCTTTTCTTAGCCGCTTCTGCCAACTGCTCGGTGAGTCGTGTCCTCTTTGATCTATAAACAGGTATGCCTCCCACTCGACGTGCGAGAATGCCTAATGGCCAGAAGAACCATTCCTTCTTCATGAGGAAGTTTGCCTGCATGTTTTCCGCTCTCATATATAATTGTCCGAGGAGGAAGTCCATATTACTCGTGTGTGGAGCCAGACATATAATAAATTTCCTTGGATGCTCTTCAGTGACTTCCTTTTTCCATTTCATCACGCTGTAGAGCATCCATCTGCTGAATTTCTTTAAAATCATGATTGCGCTATGCCAAAGCCTTGATGTTATTTCTTATTTCGTCAGCCTGCTTCTTGAAGTCATTGCGAAGCGTCTGATAATACACTTTCTTGCTTAGTCCTGGTTCAGGGAAAGACACTCTCTTTACAAAGTCATTGTGAGTTTTGAGCACGGTGGAAAGAATGTCGTCCACCTGTTGCAAGTCTTCGTCGTGTACGTCGAAATAAGCAGCCACACACTCTGCGAACAATTCGCTACCAGTCTCGTTCAACTGTTTTTTGAGCAATCTCTTGTTTGCCATGAATCCTTAATGTATTTATAGTTTTACTTTTCTGCCAATGGCATTCTATGTTGTGCAAAGATAATCTTTTCCGTGAATACTGACAAGTACTAAAACTAAAATTCGGGCTTCAGTTTACCTGTCTTTTGAAGATTGTCTAAATCGAAGCCTATCTCCTTTGCTATTTTCTTGATGATGCTGACCTTGACGCTGCTGGCATCAGCTTTATCGTATAGTAGTAGCAGAATGATGGCACCCTCTTCCTCTGAAATAGCATAGGTAAGTGTTATCACCCTTGCACCGCCAGAACTCCCACGACCTTTCGACGATATTGTCATTCTTATCTTTCGGATGCCGGGTGTAAGTTCCGTACCTTGATACGGATTTTTTAGAAGCTCATTCTGAAAGGTTACAAGATCATCTACAAAACTGCGGTGTCTCTTGGTAAGCCGTTTCGCCTCTGTGTCGAAATAACTACTCGTTTGAATTTCGAAGTTCATTGATAAGATTGCTTAGAGTGTTTAATTTTCGTTTTCCCTCTATAGCCTCTTTTACCTCCCTCATGGCGCCACGGAGTTCTTCCGTTAGGTCACGTTTGTTGACCACCACTTCATCATCAGTGATAGGAACAACGCGCCAAGAGCCATATCTAGCCTTGACCACCACGTCTTCACCTTTACGGGCATAGTCAACATACTTCGACTGGTTTGCCCTGAAGTCTCTGCCTGTTACTACTATCATCTGTTCTCAATATTTTAGTTTTTCTGTTGCGAATTTACGAAAAAGAAACGAAACGGGTACTACATCCATGCAAGAATTTAGGTGGACTCTAAAAAATCCACTGCAAATAATTAATAAATTTACACCCCACCTTCATTCCTATCCTAGTTTGTTTTATTATTTTTTGTTTGCCAATTATTCCGTTTTCTCAATAAAAACAAGTAATTTTGTAGTCGCATAAAAGTGCGTAATAGCAATAAATCATATAATTAATTAAAAGGAAATGAAAACAAGTGCTTTGCAGCAGGCTCGTGCTGCTTATCAGCCAAAACTCCCTAAGGCTCTCAAGGGTTCTGTAGTAGCTGTTGAGGGAGAACCGACACAGTCAGTTGGCAATCAGGACGAAATCAAGTCAATGTTCCCTAACACCTATGGAATGCCTGTCATCACTTTCGAGGCAGGAGAAGCAAAGAAGCTTGAGCCATTCAATGTAGGTATTATCCTCTCTGGTGGTCAGGCTCCTGGTGGTCACAATGTGATTTCAGGTCTCTATGACGGTGTGAAGTCTCTCAGCAAGGACAGCAAGCTCTATGGCTTCCTCATGGGTCCTGGCGGTCTCGTTGACCATAAGTATGTAGAGTTCAACGACGAGTTCATCGACGAATATCGTAACACTGGTGGTTTCGATATCATTGGTTCTGGTCGTACAAAGCTTGAGAAGGTAGAGCAGTTTGAGAGCGGTATAGAAATTCTCCGCAAGCTCGGCATCAAGGCTCTTGTTATCATCGGTGGTGACGACTCTAATACCAACGCTTGTGTGCTTGCAGAGTACTATGCAGCAAAGAACTACGGCGTGCAGGTAATCGGTTGTCCTAAGACTATTGATGGCGACTTGAAGAACGAGCAGATCGAGACTTCTTTCGGTTTCGACACAGCTTGCAAGACTTACTCAGAACTTATCGGTAACATTCAGCGCGACTGTAACTCAGCTCGTAAGTACTGGCACTTCATCAAGCTTATGGGTCGTTCGGCTTCTCACATCGCTCTCGAGTGCGCTCTCGAGACACAGCCTAACGTTTGCCTTATCTCTGAGGAGATAGAGCAGAAAGAAATGAGCCTCGACGACGTTGTGACATACATCGCTCAGATTGTGGCTGACCGTGCTGCTGACGGCAACAACTTCGGTACAGTGCTCATCCCAGAGGGTCTCATCGAGTTCATCCCAGCTATCAAGAAGCTCATCGCAGAACTCAATGAGGTGCTCACCGATCCTACAACAGGCGAGAGCCGCGTATTCGCTAACGCTGAGGAGCAGATTGCATTCGTAGAGGGCGCTATCGCTCCTGAGAACCTTGCCATCCTGAAGTCTCTGCCTGCAGACGTTGCACGTCAGCTTTGCCTCGACCGCGACCCACACGGAAACGTACAGGTGTCACTCATCGAGACAGAGAAACTCCTCTCTCGCATGGTAGCTACTAAGCTCGATGCATGGAAGAAGGAAGGCAAGTATACTGGCAAGTTCTCTGCTCAGCACCACTTCTTCGGCTATGAGGGACGTTGTGCAGCTCCATCCAACTATGATGCAGACTACTGCTATAGCCTTGGTTTCAATGCAAGCTGCCTCATCGCAAACGGCAAGACTGGTTACATGTCAATCATCAAGAACACTACAGCTCCTGCAGAAGAGTGGATAGCAGGTGGTGTGCCTATCACAATGATGATGAACATGGAGCGTCGCAACGGTGCCATGAAACCAGTTATCCGTAAGGCTCTCGTAGAGCTTGACGGTGCTCCATTCAAGTATCTTACAGCTCATCGTGAGGAGTGGGCAAAGAACACATGCTACATCTATCCTGGTCCAATCCAGTACTGGGGACCATCAGAGGTATGTGACCAGACAACAAGAACACTTGCTCTTGAGTGCGCAAAATAAATCATGTAAGGCATTTATGCTTGACTGCTGATGTGCGACAGTCAAACGTAGACGATAAATGAAAAGAAAAAGAAAGACAACCTCCCGCCGCAAACAGCGCATATCCAACCGCTATTTGTGGTTGGGAGGTGTTTTTGTGTCTTTACTCTACATCTGGGGTGTATACCATTTCTTTGTCTCGCCCACAGGTTTCCGCTGGCGTGCCTTCTATGGCGACGCCAAATATCCCGAAGGCTATGAGATACATGGCATAGACATCAGTCACTATCAAGGCACGATAGACTGGGACAAACTGCGTGGCGGCATGATAGAAGGATGTCCCGTGCGCTTTGTTGTCATAAAGGCTACGGAGGGAAAGACAAAGATAGACTCCAAATTCAAGACCAACTTCTATAACGCTAGGGAAAACGGCTACATACGTGGTGCTTATCATTTCTGGAGCACTAAGTCGTCTGCACGCGAGCAGGCCCAGTTCTTCCTTGAAACGGTCAGACTGGAAAGCGGTGACCTGCCTCCTGTCCTTGATATAGAAAGAAAGCCTGAAGGTCAGAGCGTGGAAGACTTTCAGGTAGATGTGCTTACATGGCTCCATGCCGTGGAAGACAGATATCACGTGAAACCCATCATCTACACCTACTACAAATTCCGTGACATGTATCTCTCGGCACCTGTTTTTGACGATTATCCCTACTGGATAGCCCATTATTATGTTGACAAGGTGGAATATAAGGGAGAATGGAAATTCTGGCAACACACCGATGCCGGACGTTTGCCAGGTATAAAGGGTAGGGTAGATTTCAATATCTACAATGGCTCCTTCTATGATTTGCAGAAGTTGTGCATTGAATAATATTGAAATCTTTCCATATTACTTATTCCGTCTTAATGCTGTCCACAGGATTGGCTGTTGCCACTCTCCATGAACGCACCACAACGGTGAGAATCACTACGGTTGCCACTGCTACGAAAGCCAAGGGGAAAATCCACCAGTAGATGGGCGTGTGCTCGGCGAAACTCTGAAGCCACTGACGGCTGAGCCACCAACCTATAGGTGCAGCTATGACGTAAGAAGCTACGAGCGGCACGGCATAACGCATGGCAAACAGTCTTACTACATTGCCTACTGTGCTGCCCATAACCTTGCGGATGGCTATCTCCTTGCGACGATATTCCGTCTCAAACATGGTGAGAGAGAACACGCCTATGATGGTTATAAGTATGCAGATGAAGGCAAAGAGTTTCACTTGTGATATGAAGCGGAACTCGT
>CAVCGK010000011.1:0-59850 GCA_963601795.1 bacterium
GGGATTCCTGCCTCACCACAGGGCTGCTTGGCTAAAATAAATTAGCAGACCCTAAGTATATGTCTATCCATTGTTGTAAGACAAGAGATGATAATCTTAGGTTTGTAACCCTATAAAATGAATAACGCCCCCCAAGTATGCTGCTCGAAAGCGCGCCTGGGAGGCCTATTATCTTTAAGTGTAATACTGTCTTATGTTTTGTAGTGCAAAGGTACTGCAACTTTTTCACCCATGCAACTTTTTAGGTGGAAAATCTATTTCCAAAATTCATCATCTGTCCAATTATCAGCAAATCCCATCGAATTAAGGTTGACGACATGGGAATACTGCTCCAACAAGTCAAAGAGTTTCTTCTTGAAATGAGTGCGTGGGTTCACTGTCTGAAGCAAGTAATATATCATGCAAAGAGAATAATAGACCTTGTTGCGTCTCGCAGTGTCAGGGTTGGATATCCATTTGAGGTTTCTTGAAAACCCTAATTTCTCAGGCACGATATTCATATCCCTGTTCCACATACGGGAATGATGTGCACAAAGATTTCTTGTGAAGTTCATTGCATGAAGCCATGAAAGGAACGTTTGGGGAGGCAAAGAGAAATATCTTGCTATACCTGAGACATCAGCACGTTGTTTCAGTCCCTCGCAAATTCTGGAGAGTTGGCTGAAATACATAACCTCCACACTCATCCAGGAAGGAGGATTGACGGGTTCGGAATAAGTATCCCTGTAATGTTGTATAAATGCTTCAGACCTATCGTTGCGCAGTCGGTCGCTGATGTGGCTTTGAATGTCGGTATAAACGTCATCAGTGAATACAGACCCATTTCGGCGGCAGCGTGTTACGGGTTCTTTGAAAATACTTCTATTGTCTTGCCAATGAGAGCCGTATTTCAAACTAAGTTGGTTGACGATTTGAGTACGAACTGCAACTTCAATGCGCTCAATAGAGTCAAACATCAGTAAACGCAGTTTCCTGTCAAACTTGTACAAATCATAAACCATGTCCCAAGTCGCACCCTCTTCAAATCGGTTTATAATAACTCCATTTTGGCAGACCTTAAACGGAAGCATATATGCGCTTAAACGATAATAGCTGATATTGGCAAGTATTCTCTCTACGCGTTTTCTGTCATTTATAATCAACCCTCTCGATATGAGGAGGTCTACTTGTTCGGAGAATGTTAAAGCCGGTTTATTATATCTTGTCATTAATCTTTTCTTTTGATTACAAAGGTACTACAAATAAAGTAGAATCTGCCAAGGTTCTAAAAGATACTGACAATTTGCCACAAAATAGTTTGAGGACTATCTCACCCCACCCACACTTATTGGGTAAAAATCGTGCTATGGGAACTTCTCGCAACCGATGTGGAGCGTATCGAAGGCATCTGTGCCGTCGGTGAGGTGCTCCAAGAGATCTTATTGCGGTTTTAATAGTTCATGATTCTTTTCTGAACTCACTCGGCATTATCCCCTCCATGCGTTTGAAGAATTTTACAAAATATGAAGGGTCTTCAAATCCCAGTGCATAGCCGATTTCCTTGATGTTGAGTGATTTTTTCATGCTCAGGGGGGAATCTTTCCGTGGATAAAGACGGAGAGATTCCCCCTGAGTCTTTATGTGTTGTTGTAAGCACATTGGTCAGTTTTTGTAAGAACTGGGTTGGGGCGATGTTTTGACATATGTCACACAAGTGTGCGACATATGTCATAAACCTTTATGGCAATTGTCAAAAACCTTTGTGACATATGCCGCACAACCTTTTGACAATTGTCAAAACATCGGCTAGGCTAAGTTGCAACATCGATGAGCCTATATTATAAAATCGGTTAGGCTAAGTTGTAACATCAGTGCGCCTATATTAAAACATCGATTAAGCAAAATTGTAACAAAGTAAAAAGTATCTGAATCATAGATATTATCAATGATTTTTTGTAACTTTGCACAGTTTTTATCGTCTGTTAACTTTAGGCGATTCCATTAGGTTATTGTGGGTACTAAAAAAATCCCACCTTATAAAAGAGATTTGATTGTTAGTTTATAGGTAAAAATGAAACCATTTGTATTCAAGCCGTCGTTGCTCAGCACATTGCGACATTACGACCGCAAGACTCTTACTGCCGACATCATGGCAGGTATCATCGTGGGCATCGTAGCCCTTCCATTGGCCATAGCCTTCGGTATTGCCAGTGGCGTAACTCCAGAGAAAGGTATTATCACCGCTATCGTTGCCGGACTCATCATCTCCATCTTCGGTGGCAGTAAGGTGCAGATAGGAGGTCCTACGGGTGCCTTCATCATTATCATCTATGGCATCATCCAGCAGTATGGCATGGAGGGACTTGCCATCGCCACGTTTATGGCAGGTGTATTCCTCGTGTTGCTCGGTGTGTTGAAGCTCGGTACTATAATTAAATATATACCTTATCCTATTGTGGTGGGATTTACCAGCGGTATTGCTGTGACTATCTTCACCACTCAGGTGAAAGACCTCTTCGGACTCACTATGGCAACAGTGCCTTCTGACTTCATAGAGAAATGGGGCGCATATATTGCCAGCTTCAATACTATGGATATGTGGAGCACCATCATCGGTCTGGCAAGTGTTGTCATCATTGCCATCACACCAAAGTTTAGCAAGAAGATTCCAGGTTCGCTCATTGCCATCATCGTGATGACCATTGCAGCTCTCTTGCTCAAGCAGTATGCTGGTGTGACAACTATCGAGACCATCGGCGACCGCTTCACCATCAGCAACCAATTGCCTGACGCTGCCGTTCCTGCCATGAGTTGGGAGACAATAAAGCGTCTTGTAAGTCCTGCTTTCACCATCGCCATCCTCGGTGCCATTGAGTCATTGCTCTCTGCTACCGTTGCCGACGGTGTCACGGGCGACCATCACGACTCCAACACAGAACTTGTGGCACAGGGTATAGCCAACATAGCATCGCCACTCTTCGGTGGTATTCCTGCAACTGGCGCCATTGCACGTACGATGACAAACATCAACAATGGCGGACGCACCCCTGTTGCTGGTATTATCCATGCCATTGTGTTGCTCCTCATCTTCCTCTTCCTCATGCCATTGGCACAGTATATCCCTATGGCATGTCTGGCAGGTGTGCTTGTGGTAGTGTCTTACGGCATGTGCGGTTGGCGATCATTCAAAGCACTCATCAAGAATCCTAAGAGTGATGTCACTGTGCTGCTCATCACATTCTTCCTCACCATCATCTTCGACCTTACCATCGCTATCGAGGCAGGCTTGGTAATCGCTTGTCTGCTCTTCATGCGACGTATGGCAGAGAATACTGATGTGAGAATACTTACAGAAGAAATCGACCTCAATGAGGATGCTGACATTAAGCAGGGCAACCTTGAGCACCTCATCATACCAAAGGGAGTGGAGGTTTATGAGATTAATGGTCCTTACTTCTTTGGTGCCGGTAACCGCTTCGAGGACATCATGGCGACGATGGGCGACCGTCCTAAGGTGCGCATCATTCGTATGCGTAAGGTGCCGTTCATTGACTCTACTGGTATACATAACCTTACCAACCTTTGCGAGACGAGCCAGCGTGAGGGCATACGCATAGTTCTCTCTGGAGTGCGTCCGAAGGTGCAGGCTACTCTGCATAAAGCCCGTTTCGATGAACTCGTTGGTGTGGAAAACATCTGTAGCCACATCTCTATTGCGCTTGAGAGAGCTAAGGAGTTGGTAACGGAATAAAAAGATTCAAGGAATTTGTAAATGAATAAAAAAAATAAAGAGGATGTGTCAAAACAGATACATCCTCTTTATTTTAACGGGCTATAAGCCCTACGGAATTTTTTGACCGATGCTCCTTTGGTTATGTCAATGGACTACTATTTCCATAATTGGTAGTCCATGACTTGATTGTCGTCTTGTCGTAGGCTGTCATTGCTTTCTATATGTTCTTGCTGCATGGCATTTGCCTGTTTGTGCTTATGCCAATATGATGCGGCAAGGATGGCTGTCATCATGAGGCAATAGACTGCGAGGCTTATGGCGACCATGCGAAGATGTGACGATTGGCGGAAGTGGCGTCGCAGTTGGCTTATGCTCTTTGGCCGTTTGTTAATGTCGCGTATGGTGCAAACGGCAGCCATAGACTTCAGCTTGCGACTATTGACAACCTTTGCCATCTCGTCGATGATGCATCCCAAGGAGTAGATGTCGGCTGTAGGTTCGGGTTTGGCATTAGGCATGAGTTGCTCCGGTGCTATGTAGCCCGATGTGCCAGCAGGAGTCTTCAGTATGCAGAAGGAGTCGCTGTCGGAGAGTCCGAAGTCTATCAACTTCACATTCTGCCCATTGTGCGTCACCATAACGTTCGACGGTTTTAGGTCGCGGTGCACAATCTGTTTGTTGTGCATATATTCCAGCGCGTCCATGAGTTGTCGGACAATCTTCTTTGCCAGCGAAGGCGTCAGCATACCTTTATCCATCAGATTCTGCAGGTTGTCACCGTCGATATACTCCATGATGATGACTCGTCCGAGTTTGTCCACTTGCTCCAGTCCTATGGTGTGGCAAATATAGGGATGCTCCAGTTGCACTCCTATCTCAAACTCCTTGTTTTGTATCTGTTGGTAGATGGGCGTAAAGAGGAAGTCGCTCTTAAGACATTTCAGCATAAATCTCTTGCCATATCTCGTTGCCGTGAAGATACGTGCATGACCCGATGACGATACATAAAACAACGCGATATTCTTAAACTCGTTTCTATCCGTCATTCCCTCCGTATCGCTCATCTCGTCAGTAAGGTTTGTCGTAAATCCTGATGTCTGACGATTGTCTTCCTCCCTCGTGATGTCCTTGCCGTTGTTGTTCATTCCCACGATGCTGTGAATGTACTCCTACTTCGTTGCTATTCTGTTGATGATGGTAAGACCACCGTTTCTTCCTGCCACAAAAGATGCTGTGCGCTCGCCATTGCGCTCTATGTAAGGCAGATAGAGGGGTTGTTCCTTGATGAAGCATCCCGTCACAAAGCGGTCGCCCTCTTGCAGTTTGCTATTCTCTGATGCCGTCACCTCATATGTGCTCTCTCCGAGATAGCGCAGTCGAAGCATGCGGTTAGGACTCCACCCGATGGTCACCTCGTCGTCAGCAACCAGTTCGCTGCTCACCAGTTGGTTTGCCATGAAGAATGAGGAGTTATATTTTGTGCTTGTCTTTAGCCATTGAGTGAAGGTAAGGAAACTGTTATGGCCGAGATATTGCGACAAGATGTCAAGAGTCATCATGCGCGGTTTGTGGTCATCGTTGACATATCCGTAGAGTCGCTTCAGTGTGGAGGCAGATATGCGGTAGCCCATCTTCTTGTCGAGCATCAGTGAAAACTCCTCAAAGTCTGTTGTGGTGCCGAGTATTCTGCCGTATTTCTGTTCTACGAGTGTTTTCAGTTCTTCAATCTCTGGTGTTGTCATATTCTATTATTCTTCTGTTATGTTAGTAAAAACTTTCCATCTGTTGTGGTTATGATATAGCTTCTTCTTTCCTGTGGGAACGTGCAGTATGCATGTGTCAGTAAATCCTGTGCCCTTGCTGTAGCTGAATGCATTCTCCTCGCATACGGGCGGATATTTTGATGTGACATATAGGTCGGTAAGCGGGCATTGGTCGAAGGCATAGTCGGTAATCAGCTCTGTCTTGCTTCCCAGTCGTACCACCTCCAGTTGAGTGCAGTTTTGGAATGTGCCCGTTGGTATCTGTTTCAGCACGTCAGGCAGTTTCACCTCCTTCACCTTGCTATTCATGAATGCCCCTTGCCCGATGTCTTTCAGTCCGTCGGGGAAGTTGAAAGTCTCTATGTTGCATTCCTTGAAGGCATAGTCGCCAATGGATATGATGGAGGAGGGTAGGGAGTATTCGCCAGTCTTTCCCATAGGAAACCACACTATCGCCGTGCCGTCGCTATTGAGCAGCACTCCGTCCTTACTACTGTATATGGCATTTGCCGACGACACACTAATCTCCTCCAAACCTGTGCATCCGCTTGATGGAAATAGACTTGTGATGCCTGCCGCTATCTCTATCTTGCGCAGTGAGGTGCAATCTTGAAAAGCATCCTTCTCGAGAGTTGTGGCATCTGCGGGCAGTTTCACTTCTGTTATATTCTCGCAGTTGGCAAAGAGTCCCTGGCCTATGACGTTGTCCTGTGTATATCGTGATGAACCATATGCTCCGCCGCCAGCCACTATCTTTGCATCCGTCATGTCTATCTCGGTCAACTTGCCCGGTGTTGGCATTCCCTCTTGGTCGCGTCCCATCATCAGTCGTAGGCAACTGAGGTCGTCGCCGTTAACAGGTCCCGACAGTGAGAGCGATGTGTACTCATAGAGATTGTCACCCATAAGTGTGGCAAGTTCGCCAGACTCATTGAGCACCACAGCATCAGATGTTGTATATGATATAGCCTCGCCGATGGTTTCGCCGATGGTGTTCTTGGCAAACGGCATAATCTGATAACTCTTGTTTCTTTGCAGATTGCCTATGCGCAGTTTCTTCATTCCTATGCTGCCGTCGAAATCATCAATGATGCATTTCTGCTTCTCGTCGGGTGACTCAACGGGATAAACATAGCATCCCGCCTCTGTCATTGGTTCGCCACCATCGTCAGTAATCTCGTAGCTCACTATGGCACTTGTGGGGCCGTGACTGAGCATAGTCAAGGGTTGTAGTGAAGGATTCACATTGGGTAGGGTAGTGAATGACTCGGTGTTGCCTATGGTGGTAGTATATCCGTTGCTACCCTCTAACATATAGTAATATGTGGTGCCGGCAGTCAGTCCTGTCAGCATTAGCGACATGGAAGAGTCGTCAGCCGTTGTCAGTTCCTTCGTTGTGCTTCCCATCTGCTCCGTTGTGCCATATCTGAACCACAGGCGAGGCATCTCTGCATCGCCCTCTATGGTGATGTTGCCATGGAGAGTAGCCTCGGTGCGTGTGATGTCAGTGGCAGCGAGAGTGTTGAGATGAGGCTCCAGATAAGTCGGTTTGTCGCTACTGGAGCATCCTGCAATCACTGCCGTAGCCGTGAGAAATCCTATACTGTATATTGTTTTCCTTATGTTCATTAGTGTCGTTGTTTCCCCAGTTTTATACCGATGCCTATGCTTCCCTGCCATTGTTTTCCTGCTATTGTTATGGCAGAGGCTGCTATGCTCAGTCTTCCGAAGGAGGCAAGCAGTCCCAGTTCTCCGCTTACGCCTTTATGCGTGAGACCCTCGTTGAGCAGATATCCGCCGCCATTGCTTTCCGACTGTTGCCATGCGGTGGCAGTGCGTCCGTAGCCAATACCCTCAAAGAGGCACAAGCCGTGAGAAAGATGATGTATGGCACCTGCCGTTATGGTGTAGTTGGAGTGGCGAGTAGTGCCAGTATAATATGGTTTGTCGGTAGTGCCGTTGATATAACCCTTTTTGTCGCAAGAGCCTACGGTGCTTCCCGTGGTCTTCAAGTTACTGCTGACATGTGCAAAGACTCCGTGTCTGCGCATTGCCACCAGCATCACGCCCCATGACGGTCCGTCAGTGTGAAGGGCAGATGTCAGCATGATGTGCATAGACCACGGCATAGGTTCGCGCTTGCGCACTATGGCGATGGTGTCCACCACAGTCTTTATCTCCACTATGGTGTCGTGCAGTTCCTGTATGATGGGAGTCTGCTTCGGCATATTCAGTTTCATCTCATATGTCATGCGACTCTCCAAAGGCTTGCTAAATCTGAAGTCGCGTAGTACACCCCATGTAGGGTGTTTCAGAGTGATAGTCCTTGTGCCCTTTGGAAGATAGAGCCATATCTCGCCAACTTCATCCTTTCGTTTCACGATGCCCAAGGGCGATGAGAAGGCAAAGTCCTCGGGTGCCTCCACCTTGACAAGAGCGCAAGCTTCATTGTTGAGGTCGCGCACGGGTTCTATGAATGCGCTCACGTCATTGGGCAACATGCGGAAACTCGCCACAGAGAATTCCTGTGCCATTGTTGTGGCGGTACTGACAATGAGAACCACCGATAGCATCAGTGTCCTCAGTCTCCACCATGTCCTTGGTCTTTCGCTTGCTATTGTCATAAAAAGGTTTTATTGTAAGTTGAAGTCCTGTATACTTATAATCTCACTGTCATCGCCGATGCCCTTTGTTGGTTGCCAAGTGCGCACATGGATGAGTGGCATAGACTTGTCGCGGAAGTCCCACAGCAGAAAGAGGTAGCCGTCGTCACTATAGCGGTCGCTCTTGTATTGTTGGTGCAGGGTGACACCATAGATGCCGTCCATAGTGGGGTGGCGCATGATGTGAAATCCAGAGAACTTCACGTCAATGCTTTTGTTTGCGGCAAACACCTTCGATAAGCGTGCTATGTAATCCTGCTTGGAGTGTATGGCATAGCTTACCTTCTCGTCAGCCTGACACTTGCCGTCATTGGCTGTAGCCTTCACCACATTGCCCACGATGATGAGAGCCTTGTCGCTAAACACCTGACGGAGAAAGTCTATGTCCTTAGTAGTGTATGCAGTGCGGAAATGTTCGCAGTAGTTGAGTATTTGGTGCCGACGCTTGGCATCATTCTCGTCCAATTTGCCCTGCATAATCTTTGAAGCCTCCTTATAGAACGGATTGCTCTGCGCCATCTGCTTCAGGTCAATGCTCTCTATCTTTGTTCTTGCCTTGCTGGCAACAGGTTCTTTTGTAGCAGTTGTAGTCGTAGCCTCAGGTGTGGCATCGACTATTTCCTGCTTCTTCTCCACGGGCATGTTAGCATATCCAGAAGTGAAGATTACCATGCCCTGACGGTCTATATATCCTTCCCTTCCTGTAGCTTGCTCACGAAATTTCAGTTGGCCGTTGCGATAGCGAGTGTCGAGCATGCAACCGCGCAGAGGAATGATAAACAATTCCTTGCCGTCGCCGTCTTCCACTATGTAACGCTTGTTGCCTTTGCCATCCGTTTGCTCCACCAGTTCGAGTCCCTCATTCACTCCGTGCCTTGTTTTGCTGGCAGTGTCTTTATGAGCGGTAAAGGGCAGCAGCCATAAGGCTGCCACCCTTCCTGTTAACAGGATTGCGAGAAGTGATAGTATAAATACCGTCTTCTTCATTAAATGTAAAAAGAGATAATGTTCTTATTGCCAATTCTGTATCTCGCCACCTATGTCAATCTTCACCTGGTCTGGATTGTCGCTGATGACGAGGTTTACCAAGTGCTCCGTGCCAGGCTTAAACTGAAACTTGCTCTCGAACAGATAGCTCACACCCTTCATGATGACCTCGATGAGAGGCATGCGGTTTTCCACACGCTGGGGCACTATGATGGCAGAGTAAACGAAGTCATCCTCCTGATTGGCAGTGATAGTCTGCCGAGTGCCCTTCACATAGCGTGTAGCCACACCAGCCTGCAGGTCGATGGTGGCAGTAGGCACTGTGTTGTGGATGTAGACATCTGCCGTCGTAGGCATTTCACCCTCGAAGTCCTCTCCCTTCACCAGACGTATCGTGAGTTTGCTCATGATGTGCTTGAAGGTGAGGTTTATGGGCGATGCAGAAGCTGTGATGCCCTTGCTTGTGGCAAAGAGCAGGTCGCTGGCTTCATATCCGCCCAAAGCAGTGTCTGTCTTCTTCGTGCTTTGGTCGAGACTCACGCTGAACGGCTGGTCTTCGATGCTGCTCACTCCCTCTATGTAGGGATAGTAAGCATAGGCATTATATGTGCCTTCGTCCCAGTAGAGTGTGCGCTTGGCGGTCCAGTTGTTGCTGTCATATGTCAGAGCCTCATTGTTCACCAGATTGCCACCAATCTCCAGAGCTGCATCCGATGAAGCCACATAGAGACCTATCTTGTCGTTCTGCTCGAAGTCCGTTGCCGTAGCACGGCTCTTGCTTGTTGCTCCCTGTCCGGGGTGGCTTATATTGAATGTCATCGGTGTAGACTTGGCATCAGGATAAGTAGTCTCTTCCTGATTTTGGTCATTGCCACATGACGACATTCCCATTATAGCCAACGCAAAACATGCGTATCTTATTATATGTCTATTCATATTTTTCTCTTATTTATGTCGTCTTACTTTAGCCATCTTCAGCGGACTCTCCTTATGGAATACAGGAGCGTGCTGATAAGTTCCAGAGTTGCGGTGGTCGTTCTCGCTCACGCCTGCACGACTGCTGACAGTACCCGCGTCGCGCTTGTCGTTCTTCACGAAGTCCTCGAATGAGTATTCCTCGCCAGCATAACGCTTGATGCGCTTCACGATGCTCTCACGGCTAATGGTGCTGTAGTAAGGAATGTCGTTGTTCATGCAAGAGTTTGACTCCGAGCGGAACACGCCACGGTTGTGCATGTAGCCTCCCTCATAGATGTCCACGATGTCGCTGTAGCGGTCGTCGAAGATGAGGTGACTCCAGCCCACGCTGTGCATCTTGCCTGTGAGTTCGAGGTTGTCATACCAACCGAGAGACTTTGCGCCACTTAATTCCAGGACATGTCCGCAGCAGGTACAGTTGCAGGCATCGATGAATGCGTTGTGATAGATGTACTCATCGCCGAGTTTGCCAAATCCATGACCGCCAGCCTCATGCTGGATGACACCGCGCGAGTCGAGAGGATAGCCGTAGGTGCTGAGAGGACAGAAGGCGATGGCTGCTCCGCTGAACCACATTTGGCAGA
Organism: bacterium; assembly: GCA_963601795.1. Taxonomy (GTDB): domain Bacteria; phylum Bacteroidota; class Bacteroidia; order Bacteroidales; family Bacteroidaceae; genus Prevotella. Next base: position 10,688 of record CAVCGK010000011.1, read on the forward strand.
TGCCACCGTAATCAGTAGAGTTAGGCACGATGATAATCAACGTTTGGTCAAGATTCTCCTTGGTCACCGTAGGAGCATTCAGAGAGTAAGCGAATATCTCGTCATAGTCAGCCTTTAGACCCACACCGCCAGTGAAGGTTGTGTTGAATCGGTTGTACTTAATAGTGTTCACAGTACCGACACCGCTTTCAGTAGAAAGAGGCATGGCAGTGTATACATTGAAGTAATCACGATAAGTCTTGTATGGTTCGATACCGAAGAAGTATTCCACTTCCTGCTTGATATTTGCCAGATATCCGCCTCCGGCAATGTCCTTCGCATTATATCCGTCACCGAGCAATACGATGTTGATACCACCAGTGTTGCCTTTGGTAGCCTTCTGGAGTGTAATCCATTCGTCCTCACCATACTCATAGTTGTATTGCGACACACTGCACTCATGGGTGTAGTCCTTGTCCTTCAGGCGGAATACGATCTTTCCGTCTCTGTCGGCAGAACCTTTCGCCATGGCATTGATAGTGAGTGTCACCTCCGTCTTCTTGCTTCCGCTTGATGGAGACACCTCGCACCAGTCAGGCTTGCTTGCCACTTCCCATGCACCCTCGGCATTGATAACCAAGGTCTGCTTGTGCTCGGTGTTGAGTGCGCATGCCAAGGATGGACGGCAAACCAACTCGTGATGGGCAGCGATGCGTTTGAAGTCGCACCAGCCTGTAGCTGCCTGATATTGTTGGATGGCTGACTCGGGAACTTCCAAAGTGAAATTGTCTTTAGCGACACCATTGAACGCTCCATTGATGACTGTAGCAGGAATCTCGCCTTTGCAGACGATGGTACTTATTCCAAAGCAGTTCTCAAACGCGCCACCATCTTCGTTGGAACTTGATTCATATCCAATCGTCTCAACAGATGCGGGGAATACTACTCCTTCCAAACTTCTGCATTGGGCAAAGGCACCAGCACCAACATGTACAAAATCTTCTGGAAATTCGAGTATGCCCATCAAGCGCCAGTTATATGCGAATGCGTGTTTACCGATAGTTACCAATTGGCTTGGCAGTTTCAGTTCGCCAGAGAAATCTGAGTTATAGAAGCAAGAGTTGGGAATCGTGCGCAAATTCTTTGGCAATACAAGTTCTCCTCTGAAACCGCAGTTTGCAAAGGCAGACTCTCCTATGGATCCGATTCCGTCGTGCAGTTGAAGGTTGCCACCAAACCAGCATCCGTCAAATGCTCCAGCTGGAATATAAAGCAATGTTTGGGGTATTTCAAGGTTTCCTGTCAAATTCTTGCATCCTCCAAATGCGCTAGTTCCCAAGGTTTTGAGGTGACTTGGCAACTTGAGCTCTCCATAGAAGTTTGTGCATCCCATAAAACATTGCTCTCCGATTTCTTCCATATTGTCGGGCAATTTAAGTTCGCATGTAAACTGAGTGGACAAGAACGTATTTTCTCCCGTAATCTTTTTTAGCGTAGAAGGCAATGAAAGAGTTCCTGTAAGGTCTTTGTTGCTATCGAATGCTCCGTTTTCAATTTCCACAACACCTTCAGGGATATTCAGAGAACCAGTGAGTCCACCATGGTAGAATGCTTGTGATTTTATCTTCGTGAGAGTATCTGGGAACACGAAGTTGGCTAGCAATTGTTTTTTCTGGAAACAACATGTCGGAAGTTCGTCGTCCTCGCCAGTAATGTCATTACAAGAACCACCCTTTATTCTAACTTCTTTCAAGTTGAGTGCAGATAATGCCAACATATCCTCTCTCATAAAGTAGAAGTCCTCTGCGTTGATTTCGCCCGTAATTTTCAGGTTCTTTAATTTGGTGTAGTCCTTGTTAGCAGCAGCAATGGCTTTCTTCAGTCCGCCAGCTGTCGAGTTGATAATCACATACTGTTTCGCTGTGGCATCATGGCTCACGAGGTCATTCTCCCACTGGGTGATGCTCTCGCTGATGAGTGTCAGCTTATACTGACCACTGCCAGCTTGCTTGTCCACCTTGATGCCGAAGTTCATCATCTTGCCTGCCACATAGGTGAAATCCTCGCTCTTGGTGAACTTGTGAGGAACACCGCCGATGGTGATGCTAAACAATGTCGAACCTGCAGGCACAGTCTGAGGAATGACGATGGTGCGCCACTCGTCGTTTACGCGTGATGGGATAGTCATTGTGCTCTCTACGCTTCCCGCAGTCTTTACTTCACCAGTAGACATGTTGATGCTTGCCTTGCGGGCAACATTCGCTGTGAGCACAATCTTTTCTGTCTGTGCCCATTCTCCTTCATCAAAGCCTGAGCCTTCGATGAGTGTCACGCGGGCATTCGACATCTTGTGCGACAGAGGCAGACGGATAACACTTGTGGTAGGAGCCACGTCGGCAACCTTTCCCCAAAGGAAGTCGCTTGCCTCATAGCCACCCATCTCACCGTCGGCAGCCTCCTTGCTCTGGTCCTTCTGCACCTCAAACTGATAGTCATCGATGCTCTCGGGACTGCCGAAAGGATAGTAGCCATACACGTCAATATGTGTGTGCTTGTCTTTCCAGTAGAGGTCGTAGGCGGAACTCCACTTGTAGTTTGCCTCGTCAAAAGTGTGGCGCACATTGTCGCCACGGTTGCCACTCGTCTGCAGAGTGCCAGGATTGTTGCCGTCGTAATCAACGATATACACACCCATCACGTCACCATCGCAGAAACCGTTGTCGTTGACACGTGTCACTGCCAACTGGTCGATGTCGCCCGAGAGTTGTATGCGGTTGCTGTCGTCCTGACTGCCAGTGCCATCGAACAGGTCGTCGCTACATCCCGACAGGAGCAGTGCTCCTGAGGCGAACATATATAATAATGTATTGTTGAGTAATCTCATAGTTTGTCGCTTTTTAGGTTATTCTGCTGTACCGCCGTGGTCGATGCCATCGTCTTCCCACTTTGTGATGTTCACGTTAACACCATTGCTGGTCTTGCTCAGAGTTACTGTAAACTTATACTTCTGTCCGCTATTGAAAGCAGTGAAATTGGAAGATTTTGCAAGGTTGAAGTCTCTGCCGTCAACATTGACAGTGATAATGTTGCCATCGCCTACTGTCTGTGGCACGATGATGGCCTTGTAAGTGCCGTTTTCCTTCAGTGGTGTGATGTCAGCATCGTTGCCCTTGGCAGTCACTGCGCCAGTGGCGAGGTTTGCTGTAGCCTGAGTCTTCAGTCGGTTTATCTTCACGCTTACTTGAGAAGCTGCGAGAGAAGCCTCTGTAAATCCGTTGCCAGCCACAAGGGTGATTACCATCTGGCTCATCACATGCTTGGCATCAAGTTTCACAGCGTTGGCAGTAGGAGTCACATCTGTGGTCTTGCCTATCATCAAGTCTGCAGCCTTATAATCAGCAATATTGCTTTGGTCAGCATTCACGCTGAAAGGCATAGCATCTACGCTGGTCACGGATGATATGTAAGGATAATACATGTAGAAGTCTGCATGGGTGGTGTTGTCCTTCCAGTAAGTCTGGGTTGCTGGTGTCCATGTGCCATTGTAGGTATACTTCATGTTATCCACATGATTGCCCGTAGGCTGCAGGGCAGCGGCAGTGCCGTCGGCATTGTGGTTGACCACAAAGATACCGATGTTGTCGTTTGCCTCGAAGGCATTGTCTGTAGCCCGGCTTGTCACCGACGTGCTGATGTTGATAGGAATCTTTTCAGTTGTAGGGTTAGTGTTCGGGTTAGGGTCTGGTGTAGGGTTGTTTCCGTTTTCACTTGAACAAGCACACATCGCGAGCAATGCGCAAGCCGCGATAGTCATTTTCTTAATCTTCTGCATAGCAATTTAAGTTTTATGGGTTAGTATTCTCTCTTTAGTATGCAAAATTCAGTAAAAAATATTTATCCTACAAGTTCATAATGGTTCAGGGGTGTTTTTTGTAGAAAGCAAGGTGCTTTCACGGGAATAAAGAAAAGATTGAAACATTGATGGCAATTGTAGTAGCTGCCGTGAGGACACTGCACCTCCTATGATTACTTTGTAGTATTAGCTTCCATCAGTCGCTCCAAATCATCATTTTCGCCTACTACCCATATGGTGTCATTCTTTTTGAACTTGTGATCAGGAGTGAGTGGCGACAGATTTTCTTCGCCTTTCTCCATCCCCACGGTCATACATCCATAGATGTCGCGGATGCCACTTTCAGACAATGTTTTGCCGAAGAAGCATCCTTTGTCGCTCACCACGAGCTGGCGGAGCTTCATTTCTCTCTTCTCTATATCTGTGTCCTCAGGCTGCAAGTTTGTCTTCAGAGCATTGCTGAAAGCAGTGAGCTGGTCATCGCTTCCAATAACCTGAATCTTGTCGTCGGGGAAGATGCGCGCATCGCCACTCGGAATGTTTATTCGCTGTCTGCCACGCAGAATGCTACTCAAGTTTACGCCAAACCTCGATGCAAGTTTTAGTTCGGCAAGTGTCATTCCTGCCCACGAAGAGTCCTCGGGTATGTCAAATTCAGATATGTGTATATCTCTGTCGAGCAAATGCGCCTCATAGAGTGGACGTTTCTGTCCGTAGACCTGTGCCTTGATGTCGCGCGAGTGTAGATTTTGCATGAACATGCGCTCCATGCGTATGCTCCTTTGTTTCAATTGACGTGAGAGTATCATCAGTGTCACCAACACGATGGCTATCACTATTATGAGGGCATTGGTGAAGTGAGTGAGAGAGTTGCAGATGTAAAACACAAAACCCATTGCCAAGATAAAGCGCACCACAATGGTGAAGCATAACGGCGCGCGGTTCATCTTGTTCTCTTTCCACAGTTTTCTAAACTCCATGCTGCGGTTTTTCTTCATCACCATGGCACGAAGGAATGGCGATATAAGCACCACGGTGAGTAGTCCGCACAGATCGTTAGCCCATTCCACAGGCATGAGTTGACGCAATGGAACGAGTGCGAAAGAGAACATCAAGGTTATCACTGCCACCGAAAGAATGGCATATATCACCGTGTTGCGCACCATCTGCATTATGAGTCTGCGCCAGTTGCCCTTCGGTGCTGACGACGGATGGCTAAGTGCGAAGTCGTTGAGCACACGTATCAGGTTCTTTGAGAGATGTCGCTCCAAATTGTTATATGCAGGTGTGGAAAGGCGTATCATGTAGGGCGTGAGGAATGTCGTTATCACTGACACTGCCACCACTACAGGGTAGAGAAAATCGCCTATCACTCCCAATGACAAACCGAGCGAGGCGATGATAAATGAAAACTCACCTATCTGCGCCATAGAGAAACCGCACTGCATGGCAGACTTTAGCGACTGTCCGCTGAGCAGAAAACCGAACGAGCCGAAGATAGACTGCCCGATGATTATTGTCAGCACCAGCACGAGTATAGGAAAACTGTAATCCACCAAAATCTGAGGATCCACAAGCATACCCACCGACACGAAGAACACAGCCCCGAAGAGATTCTTCACCGGTTCCACAAGTTTTATTATCTTTTCAGCCTCCACTGTTTCGGCAAGGATAGAACCCATCACAAATGCACCAAAGGCACTACTGAAGCCCACCTTTGTGGAAATCACAGCCATTGCGCAGCATAGTCCGAGGGCTATGATGAGCAGAGTCTCGTTGTTTATAAGTTTGCGTGAAGAGCGTAGCAACCAAGGTATGGCGAAGATGCCGACCACAAACCACAATATGAGGAAGAAACCGATGCGCAGCACGCTTGTCAGCATCTGTTCGCCACTTAGCGTGGCCTCCGAAGCCAGCGTAGAGAGCATCACCATCAGCACTATGGCGAGCATGTCTTCTATTATGAGAACGCTCATCACCATGCTGGCAAAGCGTTGTTGCCGCAATCCGAGGTCGTCTAAAGCCTTGTATATAATTGTGGTGGAGCTCATGGCGAGCATTCCGCCGAGGAAGATGCAGTCCATGCGCCCCCATCCGAAGGCGTGGCCCACTGTCACGCCGAGCATAATCATGAAGAAAACGATTATGAATGTAGCGATGAAAGGCGATGACCCCATCTTGAGTATCTTCTTAAATGAGAAGTCGAGTCCGAGAGAAAAAAGAAGGAACATCACACCAATGTCTGCCCATGTGTGTATGTTGGCAATGTCAATCACCGACATTATATAAGGCATCTTGGGACTTACAAGAAAGCCAGCCACCACATATCCCAGCACAAGAGGCTGCTTGAGCCGCTTAAAGATGATGGTCACTATTCCTGCCACCACAAGTATGAGGGCAAGGTCTTGGATGAGGCTTGGTAGTTCGCTCATAATTTTATAGGAATATATGGTTGCTTTTTAGCTTGCTTCACTTTTCGATGCACGTACGTCCATCATAAAACGCACGTACGTCCATCATAAAACGCACGTACGTTCATCGCCCATCGCACGTACGTTCATCGCCCATCGCACGTACGTTCATCAGCCAACGCACGTACGTGCATTAATTATCGCATGTAGATGCTATAGACTGATTTCGCCTACGAGCGACTGCTGCATCTTCTCTCTTATGACATTGATATCGGAGTAGTGGGCATAGAGAAACATCAGTTTTGTCACGGCAGCCTCCACTGTGCTGTCATATCCGCTTATCACGCCTGCCTGCTTCAGATGATAGCCTGTGCTGTAGCGGTCCATTTCCACTCCGCCCTTGGCACACTGAGTGACGTTCACCACCGTCACGCCACGCTCAGTAGCCTTGCTGAGAATGTTTGTGAGCCATTGTGCCTGTGGAGCATTTCCACTACCGAAACTTCTCATCACGATGCCGTGAAGGTCGGGCATGTTGAGCACATTCTGTATGAACTTCTCCTGAATGCCGGGGAAGAGACTGAAGACGATGACCCCCGTGTCGAGTTCGGTGTGAGGAATCATCGGCTTAGAATAGTCGGGTGTGAGAATATGGTGAGTGTGATATGTGAAGTTCACTCCTGCATCACACAAGTGGGGATAGTTTTCCGAATCAAAGGCACGGAAACCATCGACATTTCTCTTAGTGCATCTGTTGCCTCGCAGCAGTCTGCCTGAGAAATATACGCACACCTCTGGCAGCATGGCACGTCCCTGCTCATTCACGGCAGAGGCAAACTCTATGCTCGTGATGAGATTCTCCTTTCCGTCGGTGCGCAACTGTCCTATAGGGAGTTGCGACCCGGTGAGTATTACCGGTTTGGTGAGGTTTTCAAGCATAAACGACAAAGCCGATGCCGTGTATGCCATGGTGTCGGTGCCATGCAGGATGACAAATCCGTCGTATTCATCATAGTTGGACGAAATGATTCTCACCAGTTGCGCCCATAGGTCGGGAGTCATGTCACTGGAGTCGATGGCAGGGTCAAACTGGTGCACATCGACCTCAGTCTTGATATACTTGAACTCAGGCAACTGTTTCAGCAGATGATTGAAGTCAAGCGGTTCGAGTGTGCCCGTGGCAGGATTCACGCCCATGCCTATGGTGCCACCCGTATAGATAAGCAATACCTTGTTAACCATTTACTTGACGTTTTTCGAGCAATACTACATTCTCCACATGAGGCGTATGTGGGAACATGTCTACAGGCTGCACCTCAGCCACCTTGTATTCTGCATCCATAAGTTGCAGGTCGCGTGCCTGTGTGGCAGGATTACAGCTCACATAGACTATGCGCTTTGGCTTTGCACCAAGGATGACATTCACCACATCAGGATGCATGCCCGCACGTGGAGGGTCGGTGATGATGACATCAGGACGTCCGTGCTCGCTTATGAAGTCCTCGGTGAGGATGTCCTTCATGTCGCCAGCATAGAAGAGAGTGTTGTTGATGCCGTTTATTTCGCTGTTGATCTTTGCGTCACTGATTGCCTCGGGCACATATTCTATACCTATGACCTGACGTGCCTTGCGTGACACGAAGTTGGCTATAGTGCCAGTGCCAGTATAGAGGTCATACACCAGTTCGTTGCCAGTGAGACCAGCAAACTCGCGCGCCACGGAGTAGAGGTGATAAGCCTGCTCGGTGTTGGTCTGATAGAAACTCTTCGGACCCACCTTGAAGCGGAGTCCCTCCATTTCCTCGAATATGTGGTCATTGCCCTTGAAGGTGATCACCTCAAGGTCATTGAAAGTGTCGTTGCACTTTGTGTTGTTGACGTAGAGTAGGGATGTGATCTGTGGGAAACTGTCGGCAATGAATTGCAGGAGTTTCTCTGCACGCTCTTCGTCGCCCTCTTCCTCAAAGCGGAATTGCATTATGAGCATCCATTCGCCAGTGTTGGAGTTGCGGAGTACCATGTCGCGAAGCAGTCCGTGCTGATTGCGGAGGTCATAGAAGGTGAGGTTGTGCTCCAGAGCATAGTCGCGGATGGCATTGCGAATATCATTATGCAGAGGATCCATGAGGCAGCAGTTCTCTATGGGATAAATCTTGTCGAAGGCACCTGTGATGTGGAATCCTACGGCATTCTTGTCCTTTATCTCCAGTCCCTTGTCTACTTCGTCCTGTGTGAGCCAACGCTTGTTGGAAAAGCCAAACTCCAGTTTGTTGCGGTATTCAAATTCCTTCACCGATCCGAGGATGGGGCGGAACTCAGGCAACTCGACCTTGCCGATGCGCGACAATTGGTCGTGCACCTGCTTCTGCTTTGCCTTTATCTGCTCTGCGTAAGGCAGATTTTGCCATTTACATCCTCCGCAGATGCCAAAGTGAGGGCATCGCGGTTCGATTCGTAGCGGACTTTTCTCCACGAAGTCAATGATGCGAGCTTCGCAGAAAGAGTGTTTCTTTCTCGTCACCTGCAGGTTGACAACGTCGCCAGGCACAGCCCAAGGCACAAACACAACCATGTCATTCACACGTGCGAGGGCCTTGCCCTCGGCGGCAACATCTGTGATGGTGATGTTTTCAAATATAGGAAGCGGTTTTTTCTTGCGCATAAAGTGTCGTTATTCTATCACACGGCTCATGTTGAAATCTCTGATCTTTCCCTCGGGATTGATTCTTGCTGTGATGCGGTAGCGGTTTTGTGTGGTGCCACTGCTCTTTTCCACATCTTCTGTGGCAGAGAAGGTGACAGTGAACTCATATTCGCCGTTGCCCACCTCTTTCTTCTCTATCTCGAAGTCATCGTTAAGACGCCAGTTGAGGTTTTCCACATCCTCTTTCCACAGTTTGTTCATAAACATGATGACATCGCTCTTTGTGGCATTCTGTTTGCCAAGGAAAGATGTCAGCAGAGAGTTGACGGTGCTTGTCAGTCTTGTCTCGTCTTTCATGTTTACTCCCTGGAAGAAACTTTTGAGCAGCGAACTTATCATCTGTTGTTCTTCAGGTTGCACCACGGTGGCATTGAGATTGCGTATCATGTCGTTGGCTTTGTCCACATAGTTGCCGTTGGGATGTCCCTCGATATATGACTTCAGGGCTTCTGCTGTGGAGGCACTCACTGCCGACTGCCAGTCTATGGAGTCGATCATGCGGATGGCGTCCTTGGCGTGTACGGCGTCGGGATGCTCGTCGAGATATTGTTGTATGACGGCACGTGAATTGCTTATGACGGCATCGTTCCACTCGCGCATCTCTGTGTTATACATCGTCATGCGCGACTGTATGGAGTCGCGGTGAGCCTGAGGTGCGTCAGCGTATTCATCGAGGAAAGCCTGCATTTCAGCCAAGTCGCTGCTTGCCATGGCTTTCTCGTAAGCCACTTCTTCCTTGTCGTTTTGAGAAGAAGAGTAGAACCAGTAGGCACCTCCGCAGATGACTACTGCCAAAATGGCAATGATGATGTATAGCGGAGTGTTGTTCTTTGGTTTCTGCTGGAGTTTTACTCCACAGTTGGGGCACACGGGAGCCTGATCGCTCACTTCGTGTCCGCATTCAGGACATTTTATCAGCATATTGTCTTTACTTTAATGTTTATGTCTTGTAAGTTGGGAATCTTTGGAATTCCTAATAAATCTTATCTCTCGCAGTCCGTGGTGTCCCATGAACCGGCTCTTGTCTACATTTCCCTTCACGCCGCCTATGCGTCCCTTACCTGTGTATTGCCACATGGTGATGTCGCGGTCGTCAATGAGTACAGGTTCACGCTCGGTGTATTGGGCTATCATCATCTTGTAGTCGTCGGAAATCTCACCGGCAAGATATTTGTCGTAGAAATTTGCTCCCGTGTAGAGTAGGGGTTTCTGATGATAATAGTCCTCGATGAGTTGCAGGAATGTCATTAGCGAGTCGATGAAAGCCTCGTCAGAGAGTCCTCCCTTGGTCTCGATGTCTATCATGGGGATGATGTCCTGGTCTTCAGGGCGACACTGTGTGGTGAAATTTTCGAGTTGCAGATGAAGTGGAGTCTTGGGGCGGAAGAAATGATAGGAGCCAACCTTGAGTCCATTCTCCTTTGCCATCTTGATGTTTTCGGCATAGCGACTGTCTATGCGGTCGCCACCCTCCGTGGCTTTCAGATATACGTAGGCAGTCTTGCGGTTTTCGCCCACTGCATCCCAGAATACATCGCCCTGGTAGTGACTGAGGTCTATTCCGTGGATATGTTTGCATGTGTCTTCGCATTGCACATACAACCAGTCATCCTGTGCGAAGGAATGGACTGTAAGACAAATGAACACAAGAATAAAATATAGCCTCTTCATATTTTGCAAAGTTACAACAATATGATGGAACTACAAAATAACTAAAAACTAAATAATGGTAATCATAGGCGGTATGGCGTCCTCGCCGTACCCAGGATCTTCATGAAAATATTTGGGATGTTGTACGGCGATGGCGCCGTACCTCCTATTCCTCGATATTGTCGAGTTGTGTCTTGAGTCTGCCGAGGATGATGCTGGCATTCTCCAGAGGGGCATATTCGAAATATGTGATACCCTTATTGTGCTTCACCTTGCGGCGTTGCATAATGCTTTGCATCATTGTTGAGGCAGCTTTCGTGTCAACAGTCTTTACGAAAGGAATTTCCTCTTTCTTAAAAGCGAAATTGCTGATGAGACAACTTCCTGCCAGTTGTGCCACCTTCTGCATCTGTAGTTCCCTAAGCCAGTGCTGCACTTTGTCGAAGTCAATGCGCTCGCCGTTGATTCTGATGTAGTTGCCAAGGTGGATGATGAGGCGTGTGGACGTGCCGCGGTTGAGGATGGCGTGGCAGTTGGCAATGATGATGTTGAAGAGGTCGAGTGACTCCTTGGAGTAGTTCTCTGAGTGACGCTCAAGGGTGTAGATCTTCTTGTATTTCTTGTTGAGTATCGGGTTGTCCATCTCTGGACGTATACTCTGTGAAGCTGCATTTGCCGCTGCCTTGTGTATCTCCTCGCGGAGGGTAGGGGGCATATTAAACTTCTGTTCGTATTGATGGTTCTTTACCGCCCTTGATGCCACGCTCGCCACATTCTCCGCGATGACGGTCTCCACGAGCCTCTGCCATTTGAAAGCAGACATGGGTTCGAGTTCGACGTACTCATTGAGCGCGCCCGATCGCATCATGCGGAAAAAGTTGCGTGTTATTATGTCGGCAGTAACCCTCATAACATATAATTGTTATTGTTTACAGAAGGAATCTTTAGGACCCACCTTACACTAGTTGCGCCTTGCCCATCTCCTGCTCTTTGTCGCAGTAGTGGCAATGGATAATGCCGTGCTCCTTGTCGCTGACATGGAAGACGGTAGGCATTGGTTCATTGTTGGTCACACACTTTGGGTTGTTGCACTTCACAATGCCGATGAGTGTGTCGGGAGTGCTGACCATGATCTTCTCCACCACCTCATAGTCTTTGATGACATTGATGATGATGTTTGGAGCGATGACCGACAATTTGTTTATCTCCTCAGTAGTGAAGAAACGGTTGCTCACCTTGATTATGCCTTTGCGACCCATCTTTGACGATGGATAGTTGTAGCCTATGGTGACGGGGTTAGCTTCGTCTATGAGATGGAGAAGACTTGCCACCTGATAAGTCTTTGATGGCGGTATATGGTCGATAACTGTGCCGTTGTTGATGGCAGCTACTAAGCGTTCGTTCTTTTTCATCTTACAATATTACTGTTGGGTCGTTCTTCACAGTGTCGAGATCTATGCCGAGCACATGGCAATAGATGGCTTCGCGGGCATAAAGTCCGTTCTTTGCCTGCTGTATGTAGTAAGCGTGAGGATTGTTGTCCACATCATAGTCAATCTCATTGACACGTGGCAGCGGATGGAGAATCTTCATGTTGTCGCGTGCCATAGAAAGCATGGAGTTGCGCAGGATGTAGATGTTCTTCACACGCTCATATTCCATCAAGTCGGAGAAACGTTCCTTCTGCACACGGGTCATATAGAGAATGTCGGCATCGGCGATGATTTTCTCATTGAAAGCCGTGTGTTCCTGATAGTTGATGCCATGCTCCTTACAGTAAACCTTATACTCGTTTGGCATAGCCAGTTCCTTTGGAGCGATGAAATGGAAAGTAGGGTTGAAGTGCCTCATGGCTGTGATGAGCGAGTGAACGGTGCGACCGTATTTCAAGTCACCGACAAGATAGATGTTGAGGTTTTCAAGTGTACCTTGAGTTTTGTAGATGGAGTAGAGGTCGAGCAGACACTGCGAAGGGTGCATATGGGCACCGTCGCCAGCATTGACCACAGGCACAGGCACTACCTCACCGGCATATACTGCCGCTCCCTCGATGAAATGTCGCATCACGATGACGTCGGCATAGTTGCTCACCATGAGCAGAGTGTCTTTGAGAGTCTCTCCCTTTGACACGCTCGACACCTTTGCGTCGGTGATGCTAATCACCTTTGCTCCCAGTCGGTTGGCTGCAGTCTCGAAAGAAAGTCGGGTGCGGGTGGAAGGCTCAAAGAACAAGGTGGCAACGACGCGCCCCTTAAGGAGTTCTCTGTTAGGGTGTTTCTCAAACTCTTCTGCCATGTGGATGAGATACATGATGTCATCCTTTGACATGTCGGCAATGGTTACAAAATCAAGTTTTTCCATTTCTTGGCTTAAAATAAAAGGCTTGTTTTGACTGCGAAGTTAGCAATATTTTTCTGAAAGATAGTAGTAAATGGAAAGATTATTGTATTTTTGCGGGCGATTTGTAGAACACCTCTTTTATATATGCGTAGAAAGATCATACATACCCTGTGGGGACTCCTTGCTATGGCAGTCGGTGTGACTGTCTTTTCATTTGTGGCAATATGGAATGGATGGATAGGTTATATGCCGGATATCGACGACCTGCAGAATCCTATCAGCCGAAGCGCCACACAGGTGATATCCTCTGACGGCAAGCTGCTCGGTACATGGAGTTATAACAAGGAAAACCGTGTGCTGGTAAACTATAGTGACATATCTCGTAATGTTGTGGAGGCTCTCGTCGCTACCGAAGATGCCCGGTTTTATGACCATTCGGGCATAGACTTCATTGCCCTTGGCAGAGCTATCGTGAAGAGAGGTATCTTTGGTCAGACAAGTGCCGGAGGTGGTTCTACCATTACTCAGCAGCTTGCCAAGCAGCTCTATTCCGATGTGGCGAGCAATACCTTTGCGCGAATGATGCAGAAACCCATAGAGTGGGTCATAGCAGTGAAACTGGAGCGCACATATACGAAAGAGGAAATTATAGCTCTGTATCTCAACTATTTCGACTTTTTGCATAATGCCGTCGGCATAAAGACTGCTGCCGACACATATTTCGGCAAATCTGTGTCAGACCTCACCGTCAATGAGGCTGCCATGCTGGTGGGACTGTGCAAGAACCCCTCGCTATTCAATCCTGTGCGCTTTCCCGACAGGGCTTTGCAGCGAAGAAATGTTGTGCTCGGGCAGATGCTGAAGGCGGATTATATCTCGCAGGCTGACTATGACTCACTGTCTGAACAACCGCTGAAACTCAATTTCCACCGCATAGACCACAAGGACGGCATGGCACCCTATCTGCGCGAATATCTGCGACAATATCTCATGGCAGACAAACCACGTCGCTCTGACTATCCCGACTGGAACTACCGCCAGTTTGTTGTCGACTCCATAGCTTGGGAAACTGACCCGCAATATGGTTGGTGCAATAAGCACACAAAGAAAGACGGTTCGCATTATAATGTCTATGAGGACGGACTGAAGGTCTACACCACCATAGACTCGCGCATGCAGCGTTATGCCGAGGAGTCGGTGATGGCACATGTGGGCAAATATCTCCAACCTGCTTTCGACCGCGAGAATGGCAAGAAACCTAATGCTCCGTTTACGAGTGCGCTGACAAAGAAACAGGTGGATGCCATAATGGGACGATCTGTGCAGCAGAGTGAACGCTACATAAAGATGAAGGCGGCAGGATATTCATGGGATGAGATACGTGAGGTTTTCCACAAGAAGACGCAGATGACGGTGTTCTCTTATAACGGAGAGATAGACACCACGATGACACCGCTCGACTCCATAAGATATTATAAGTCGTTTCTGCGTGCAGGATTTATGTCAATGGATCCTGTGACGGGATATGTGAAAGCCTATGTGGGCGGTCCTAACTACACACACTTTATGTATGACATGGTGTCTACGGGTTATCGTCAGGTGGGATCTACCATCAAACCGTTCCTCTATTCACTCGCTATGGAGAACGGTATGACTCCTTGCGACATGGCTCCCAATGTGCAGCAGACATATATTGTGGCAGGACAACCGTGGACGCCACGTAATGCTTCGCGCCGTAGATATGGCGAGATGGTGACACTGAAGTGGGGACTGTCGCAGTCGAACAACTGGATATCTGCTTATCTTATGAATAGATTGTCGCCCGACCAGTTTGTGAGTCTGCTCCATTCCTTCGGCATCAACAATCCCGACATACATCCATCGATGGCTCTCTGTCTTGGTCCTTGCGAGGTGAGAGTGTCGGAGATGGTGAGTGCATACACCACGTTCGTCAATCATGGCATTCGCACATCGCCAATATTCGTGTCGAGAATAGAGGACAACAACGGCAATGTTCTCGATGAGTTCCATCCGCGCATGAATGAGGTTATCTCCGCTGAGGCTGCCGACAAGATGCTCACCATGTTGCGCTCCGTAATAGACGAGGGTACGGGTGGCAGACTGAGATATAAATATAATATAGGTGGAGAGATAGGAGGAAAGACGGGTACTACAAACCGCAACTCCGATGCCTGGTTTATAGGATTTACCCCACAATTGGTGTCAGGCTGTTGGGTAGGAGGCGAAGATCGCGACATACACTTTGACTCAATGGCTTATGGTCAGGGTGCATCCATGGCTCTGCCTATATGGGCTTACTACATGAAGAAGATTTATAAGGACAAGACGTTGGGATATTCTGAGTCCGTACCGTTTGAAATGCCAGAGAACTTCAATCCCTGTGGTTCTTATAGCAGTGGTAGCGGTAATGATGAATCAGGCGATGCATCGTCAGAGATAAATCTTGATGAAGTCTACGAATAGGAGGTACGGCGCCCTCGCCGTACCACAAATTCTTAGTAAATGTGGAACATGCGTTCCATCATCTTCCATTTCTCATCGCTGGTCTGTCCTGCTTGGCAACCTTGTAGCACGGCAACGAAGTCTTCCCACTCCTGCTGGCGTGGCAAGGTGGACAACTTTGCCATAGCTTCATCCCAGTTGAAGTCTGCAGGTGCATCTACAATCATAAACAGGCGATTGTCGAGGATGTAGATTTCCATTTCGAGAATGCCACACTGCTTGATGCCTTCGCCGATGACAGGCCAAAACTCCTCCTTGCTGTGAGCTTTGCGATAGCGTTCTATCAACTCAGGATTGTCTTTCAAATCCATGGTCTGGCAATAACGTTTCACCGGACCTTTGTACTCCTGTTGCTTGTATCCTTCTGTCATAATATAATGAGTTATGTGAATGGTTATCGTTTGTTGCGTCGGCTCCAACGGAAGAAGTCGCGCCAGCCATTGAAATCCTTCTTGAATATCAGACCCACACCCTGCGTGTTGAGCGAGTTCTTGGTGAAATACTTATCGTTGGTCTGATTGTAGACCCTTATGGCAGCACTTCCGCTTGGCACAAGCAAATATCTGATGTCGAAGTCGCCGATGAAGGTGGAAGTGGCATTCTGATTGTCGCGATATCCAAACTGTCCGTTTATAAGGAGTCGGTTGTCGAGCAATCGTCCTGACACAAGTCCCTCATATTCTGCATTGTTGAATCCCTCATCGCCTGTAGATATGTTTGCACCGAGATTCCAATTATTACTACCTACGACATTCTCCAGCACAGTGCTCAATTGTTGTGATATCGTACCGCTTATGATACTCTGCATGGCAAGTGAAGTCTGACTCTGCCGTTGTGACTGAACCGCAGAATTGTTGTTCTGATTGAAGAAACGTCCCACTGCCAACAGATAGAGCACCTGCTGATTTATCTCCTCATTACTGTTCATCACGCTCATAACCATCTGCTTGGCGTCATTGCTGACGGTAGGCATGTCGAGAGAGAAATCTACATGAGGCTGGCCTGGCGTGCCCGATATGTTCATGATGCAGTCCACACGGATATTGTTGTTGAAGAACGAACTACCGAGGCTGATGTCAGAGAGTGGCACACTGTTGAGAGTGTAAAGCGCTTTGAGGTCGAGAGCGGCATTATAGGCATCACCACCGAAGGAGATAGTACCGCCCGACTGGAAGTCGAAGTCACGCTTTATGACATTTTGGATGGTCAATTTATATACGCCTTGACTTACCGTGTAGTTGCCAAACATGTCGAATCCACCTTTATTATAATATGCTGCCCTTATGGCGCCGCTTCCGTTGAGTGCAATGTAGTCGCCCGATTGCTGATCCATGAGAACCTTCACCGTAGCGTTGGGATTGCAGTGCACAAGCATGTTGATATACATGTTTGTGCCCACCTGACTGGTGTGTTTCTCCTTTTCGTCATCATCAAAGTTGCTTTCCTCTTCCTCTTCGCGGTTGCGGTCATTCCATGTTATGAACTCGCTGTTGGCAATGGCATCCTGCGATGTTGCATTATATACTATCTGTGAATTCTTTTCCGGCGTAGCCTCTATGTTGATAGTGACCTCGCCCGACTTTCCCTTGATGTCGCATGTGCCAGTGGCATAGGCTGTGCCATAGAATACCTCGTCGCCAAAGACATGTGTGTCGTATGACAGCAGGTTGTTTGCAGCAATGTTGATATCATAGGTGAACTGGCCCAGATGCTTATGGCGCAGATGACCATTGACTATGCCGATATTCCCCACGCGGTCATAGATGGTGTCGTTATAGAAAATGATATCATCAGGATTGAGTTTTACCTTTGCTCCATCAAGACTGTAGGTAGTGTTGAGGCTCGTTATGCGAGCACTTCCCTTGACACTTGCATCGCCTATCAACTGTATGGCAGAGAAAGGCCCTACTACATTAAGTGTGCCCCATCCGCGCAGGTCGAGGTTGTCGGCAAAACTGTCGCAATAGGAACTGATAAACTCGAGGTTAGAACCGTAAGCCTTGATGTGCAGTCCTATGTTTCTGTTCTTTGGCGACACATAACCGCCTATGAAGGTCTTGTATCCGCCATCTTCTTCCGTGTGAGCGTCAATATTGATATTGCCCTCCTCAAGATTCCAGTCTGCCTTAGCATATAGAGTGCCGAGGCTGCCGTTCTCAAAGAGGAAGTTCTTCACGTTAAGGTCAGCCTTTGCCGAAGGATTGTCAAAGAGCGAACACATCGAAGCCTCGCCCGAAGCATAGCCGGCAAAGTCTACGGAGTGGAAGTTGACAAGGTCGAGAATGTAAGCCACATTCACATCTTTGAGTTTAGCTTTTATCTCGTCATTGGGATTTGTTGTGTTCTTGCCGTTGATAGTTATCTCCTGACTGTCGTGCTTCACCGACAGATTGTTCACGGCAAGCAGATTCTTATGAAACTCTATGTCGCCAGGACTCACAGTCCACACGGTGTCGTCAATGAGAATTTCCGACTTGTTTATATTGATGTGTGCTGTAGCCATGCCGTCGGCATTCTTATAGAATCGTGTGTCGCTATTGAGTTGTCCGTTGATGATATTGCGTCCATTGATATTAAACAATGCCTGCGACACAAGATGATTGTCCACGGCATTGGCTTTAAGCATATAGTGCGATGTGTTGCCACGTTTTCCTATAGCAGTGATGTTCACCTTTGCCTTCAAAGTGTCATTGGGCGATGTCATGATGAGATAGCCGTCCTTATATCTCTTGCCGTTATAGGTGAAGTCGGGTATGTCGATGTTTACATTCGCCTCGTTGCCTTTGTCGTCGATATTGGCTATAATGTGAGCCTCTTCTCCGAGTTGCAAAGGCAGTCCGAGAAGTTTCTCTGCCCAGTCAGTCTTATACATCGTGGCATAAAGGTTAATCCTGTTGTCAGCCTTCTTCACTTTTGGCAGTCCTGGCATCGTGGGCAGACGGTTGTAGATAGTGGCTACCAGACTGTTGTATAGCGTGTTGTAATCAAACTTTCCGTCTACGGACATGTTGGCAAAGTCGCTCCTTAGGGTTATTCTCTGCTCACCGCCATCATGGGCGTATTTCTGCAGTTCCAGGGCATTGAGTCTGTAGACATCGTCTTCTGACTGCATGGTAAAGTCTCTCAGAGCCACTCGTCCCTCTGCATTGTTAATATTGTTGCCGTAGATATCTCCGTCAAGTGTGAAGTCAAACGTGTTATTTTTCCATTTGTTAGTCAATCCAAGGCGCGAAGGGCACACATTGTTTGCCTTTACCTGAAACTCCGCCTTTGGCATAGATGCGGACATATCTACGCTTCCGTTGGCAGCCAGCACTGCATATTCATCGTTCAAATTCAGTGCGAATGTCGTTTGACCGCCTTTCGTATAGTCCGCTTTTATGTCGGCATTATGATAAGTGTGGTTCTTGTAAGTAATCTTTTCTATGCTTGACACTACATTGCAATTGGCAAGTTTACCATCAGCAAGATTTCCCTTTAGATGTATGTTACCGTCAAGATTGCCGAAATCTTCCTTACCCGTTAGCGAGGCAAGGTCGAGATTAGCTCCCTTTATGTCTGACTCAAAACTATTGCCG
Source organism: bacterium (assembly GCA_963601795.1). Lineage (GTDB taxonomy): Bacteria > Bacteroidota > Bacteroidia > Bacteroidales > Bacteroidaceae > Prevotella. The sequence goes on from CAVCGK010000011.1 coordinate 29,726, forward strand.
TGCTTGTCCAACTTGATGTCAGCATTTCCTATTGCAGTATTTATCTTGCTGTCAACGGAGATGTTGCCTGTATTTCCAGATGACTTTCCCGATATTGTTATCTCTCCAAGATTGTCTACCAAGGCTGGTATGGCGTCCTCCTTTCCAATGTTTGAAGCTATAGACCTTATCCCTGCAGCATTGGTGTGCAGATTTTCGAGCGTACAGTCCCAGTTCCATATTCCTTCTTTCTTTTGCAGCAAAGCGTTGGCATTCAATTCAAGTCCCGGTGTCTGCTTTATCAACAGACTCTTCAATAGCACCCTCGTGTCGGTGCCATCAATGTCGGCAGTAAGATATATTGGCGGAGTATTGCCCGTCAACTTGTTTGTCAGACAACTGAGATCGTGCAGTGTGACGTATGAGTCCTTTATTGCTAAACTGTATTTCAGACTGTTGTCCTTTATCTTTCCCTTTTCGAGAATGTAACTCGCCGTAGCTTCGGGAATAGATATTGCGGAGTGGGGAAGGGATAGATGGAAGTCGGACAGTCGCATTCCATTCTTGCTACCAGCAAACTTCGCCGTAAAACGCTTCACTTCAAGTCCACTCTTGTCCTTGAAAGCCAATTTCTTGATGGCTACATCTATGGAGTCGTTTGTGAGTTTATTGAGGATGAAATGGGCACTTATGTCCTTTACGTTTACATGCTTCGGTGAGATGATACCATCGTAAGGGGCATCCAACTGATTGTATGCTATCTGACTACGCCTTATTATCAGTGAACTGATTTTCAGGTTTAGCTTGCTCGGTTCCTTCTTTTCCTTTGATGACAAAGAGTCAATGATAAACTGGAAATTGGTCTTTGATGATGACGTCTTCTTGTAGAGGTTCGCCTTCATGCCGAAGATCTGAGCCGATGAAATGGAAATCTGTCCCCTCATCAAGTCTATCCACGACCAACTGGCGGAGATGCGCGGAGCAGCAAGCAAGTCCTTTCCGCTTTGGTCTTTCACGTCAATGCCGTCGATTATTATCCTGTTGAAAATGGATATGTCAACTTTGCTGATATAGACCTCAGTTCCCAGTTTTGTGGACAATATTTCGCTTGCTTTTTCGGTAACGACACGCTTTACCGCTGGGATATTCAGCAGCACAGTCACTACCAGATATGCACCCACCAGAGTCCATATCAGTATGTTGATAACGTGTCCAATTCTTTTCAGAACGAGAATTATTTGTTTCAAATGATTCGCAAAATTACATTATTTTTGTGTCATAACGGAATCTTTCATTTTGTTTTCTTCTTTATGTCTGCCATTTTTTATAAATTTGCAGACAGATTTCTTACCCGTTAACATATGTGCGAATAAAGTGTGGACTATATGCCACACGACGAAATACAATTTTTAAAATACAGATATTATCTATGGCAAATGTAATTAGGCTGAAAAAAGGTCTTGACATTCGTCTTGCAGGAGTTGCAAAGCCTGAAAGGAAAAAGCTTCCTCTCTCGGCTTCGTATACTCTTTCTTTGTCTTCATTCGTTGGGCTGGCTCCCAAGGTGGTGGTAAAGGAAGGCGACAAGGTGAAGGCCGGTGATGCTTTGTTTGTCAGCAAACAGCAGCCGGAGATGAAGTTTGCATCTCCCGTTAGTGGTGTTGTTGAGCTGGTAAATCGCGGTGAACGTCGCAAGTTGCTGGGCATTAAGGTGAAGGCTGATGCTGAGCAGCAATATGCTGACTTCTCGCAGAAAATTTCAGGAAACATGTCAGGTGAGCAGGTGAAGGCTCTGTTGCTCGAGGCAGGACTGTTTGGTTATATCAACCAGTTGCCTTATGCTGTGGTGGCTGATGCCGCAAGCACACCAAAGGGAATCTTCGTTTCTGCTCTCAGGGATATGCCTTTGGCAGGTGACTTTGAGGTGGAACTGCAAGGTCAGGAGAAGGATTTCCAGGCAGGACTCACCGCATTGAGCAAGATGGCAAAGACCTATCTCGGCATTGGTGCAAAGCAGACATCTAAGGCTCTGACTGATGCCAAGGATGTAGAAGTGACAATATTCGACGGCAAGTGTCCTGCAGGTAATGTAGGCGTGCATGTCAATCATCTTGACCCTGTAAACAAGGGCGAGGTTGTGTGGACAGTGGACCCTACAGCAGTTATCTTCATCGGCCGTCTTGTCAATACTGGCAAGGTAGACCTCACCCGCACAGTGGCAGTAGCTGGTTCGGAAGTGAAAGACGCAAGTTATGTGGATGTGCTTGTAGGTGCTCCTATCTCTGACATCCTCGCAGGTCATGTTGACAGCGTGGAAGGCAAGAGAATCATCAACGGCAACCCTCTTACAGGCGTGAAGGCTTCTATGGACGACGCTCTCGGTGCCCATACATCAGAAGTGTGCGTGCTTCCTGAAGGCGACCATGCCGACGAGATGCTCGGATGGATTATGCCACGCTTTGGCCAATTCTCTGTTTCGAGAAGCTATTTCTCTTGGCTCTGCGGAAGCAAGAAGTATAAGCTCGACACCCGCATCAAGGGTGGCGAACGCCATATGATCATGAGCGGTGAGTATGACAAGGTGCTCCCTATGGACATCTACGGTGAATATCTCATCAAGGCAATCATCTCTGGTAACATCGACAAGCAGGAAGCCCTCGGTATCTATGAGGTGTCTCCAGAAGATTTTGCCGTGGCAGAGTTTGTTGATTCAAGTAAATTGGAATTGCAGAAGATAGTTCGTCAGGGACTTGATATTCTGAGAAAGGAGAATGCATAAGTATGAAGGCATTAAGAAACTATATTGACAAGATTAAGCCAAACTTCGTGGAGGGCGGCAAATTCTCTGCCCTGCAGAGTGTCTTTGAAGGCTTCGAGACTTTCCTCTTCGTTCCTAATGACACCTCAAAGTCAGGCGTTCACATCCATGATGCCATTGATTCTAAGCGCATCATGTCGATTGTTGTCATCGCTCTCATACCGGCACTCCTGTTCGGTATGTATAATGTAGGTTACCAGAATGCAGCCCTTGCCGGCAAACTTGCAGAGACATCATGCATATCCATGTTTGTCTATGGTCTGCTCAAGGTGCTCCCAATGATTCTCGTGAGCTACATCGTCGGCCTCGGCATCGAGTTCTGCTGGGCACAGTGGAAGCATGAGGAGATACAGGAAGGTTATCTCGTGTCGGGTATCATCATTCCTATGATAATGCCAGTAAACTGTCCTCTGTGGATGCTTGCTCTGGCTTGCGCCTTCGCAGTTATCATCGGAAAGGAGATATTCGGCGGAACAGGTATGAACATCTTCAACCCTGCACTCCTTGCGCGTGCATTCCTCTTCTTCTCTTATCCTACAAAGATGAGTGGTGACACCGTATGGGTGGCTAACGACACCATCTTCGGACTCGGTTGTGCAGTACCCGACGGAACTACAGCAGCTACACCTCTCGGTATCTTGGCTCAGAACGGCACCACAGGCTCAGACCTCTGCGCAGCTGTGACTGGTCTTATCCCTGGTTCTATCGGTGAGACATCAGTGATAGCCATTGCCATAGGTGCAGTGATACTTCTGTGGACAGGCATAGCAAGCTGGCGCACCATGATTAGCGTATTCGTTGGCGGTGCTCTCGTGTCTGTACTCTTCCAAAGCCTCGACATGAGCCCACTCTCATGGGCTGAGCAACTCTGCTATGGCGGTTTCGCTTTCGGTGCCGTATTCATGGCTACCGACCCTGTGACTTCATGCCGCACCGAGACAGGTAAGTATATCTACGGTTTCCTCATCGGTGTCATGGCCATCGTGTTCCGTGTGATGAACCCTGGCTATGCAGAGGGAATGATGCTCGCCATATTGCTCATGAACATGTTCGCATCCACCATCGACCACTTCGTTGTGGAGGCAAATATCAACAAGCGTGCTAAACGTGCAAACAAGAAATAATAGGAGGATGACGAAATGGCAAAACTGAATACAAACAGCAATTCATATATCATTGCCTATGCTGCCATAATGGTAATCGTCGTGGCATTCCTTCTTGCTTTCGTTTCTTCTGCCCTGCAGGAGACTCAGGACAAGAATGTGCGCAATGACGTGAAGAAACAGATTCTCACAGCCCTGCAGATTCAGACTGAAGATGTAGATGCTACTTATGAGAAGACTGTGAAGGACAATCTCTGGGACGGAACAAAGCTCACAGAGGTGGCAGCAGAGGATTTCAAGACAGACTATAGTCCTGAGATTAAGGCTGGACGTTTCCATGTCTTCGTGGCTAATGTCGACGGCAAGACAAAGTATGTCGTTCCTGTATGCGGTATGGGTCTTTGGGGTAATATCTGGGGCTACATCGCTCTCGACGAAGACCGCCAGACAGTATACGGCGCTTACTTCAACCATCAGAGCGAGACTGCAGGTCTTGGAGGTGAAATCAAGGATTCCAAGGCTTGGCAGGCAAAGTTCCAAGGCAAGAAAGCCTTTGCTGACGGCAAGGTGACTCTCGGCGTGAAGAAGAACGTGGAGAATGCCGAGTCTGAGGTAGACGGCATCACAGGTGCCACACTTACATCCAATGGTGTAGACCTCATGCTTCATGAGGGACTGGCAAACTATCTGTCATTTATTAACGCTAAGTAAATAAAAGGAGGAATTATAGATATGAGTTTATTTTCAAAAGCTAACAGGGAAGCACTTTCCTCTCCTTTGAGCGGCAACAACCCGATTCTCGTACAGATTCTCGGTATCTGTTCCGCACTGGCTGTGACCACACAGCTCAAGCCTGCTATCGTGATGGGACTGGCTGTGACTGTCATCACCGCCTTCTCTAATGTCACCATCTCACTGATAAGAAAGACCATTCCTAACCGCATCCGCATCATCGTGCAGCTCATCGTGGTGGCAGCTTTGGTGACTATCGTGAGCCAGATATTGAAGGCTTATGTGTATGATGTGAGCGTGGAACTCTCGGTTTACGTTGGACTTATCATTACCAACTGTATCCTCATGGGACGTCTTGAGGCTTTCGCCATGATGAATTCTCCATGGCCTTCATTCCTCGACGGTATCGGCAATGGTCTCGGCTATGCCTACATCCTCGTGATAGTTGGCTTCGTGAGAGAACTCTTCGGACGCGGTTCGCTTCTCGGCTTCCGCATCATCCCAGAGAGCTTCTATGACTTCGGATATGTAAACAACGGCATGATGACAATGCCTGCCATGGCTCTTATCCTTGTGGGTATTGCCATATGGGTGCACCGTGCATATTTTTATAAGGAGGAGAAATAAATTATGGAACATATAATATCATTGTTTTTCCGGTCGATATTCGTCGACAACATGATCTTCGCATTCTTCCTTGGAATGTGCTCGTTCCTTGCAGTGAGCAAGAATGTGAAGACATCCTTGGGACTCGGTCTTGCCGTAACCTTCGTGCTATTGATAACAGTCCCCATAGACTATCTTCTCCAGACAAAGGTGCTCGGTCCTGACTGTCTCATGGAGGGTGTAGACCTGAGTTATCTTTCGCTGATTCTCTTCATCGCAGTCATAGCAGGTATTACCCAGCTCGTGGAGATGGCTGTGGAGAAGTTCTCTCCATCGCTCTATTCCGCACTTGGTATATTCCTTCCTCTGATTGCCGTAAACTGTGCCATCATGGGTGCTTCGCTCTTCATGCAGCAGCGCATCAACCTCGAGCCCACCAACACACAGTACATCGGTAATGTGTGGGATGCCATCGCTTACGCCGTTGGTTCGGGTCTCGGTTGGACTCTCGCCATCGTGTCGATGGGTGCCATCCGTGAGAAGATGGAATATTCTGATGTTCCGAAGCCTCTTCAGGGACTCGGCATTACATTCATCACAGTGGGTCTGATGGCTCTCGCCATGATGGGATTCTCTGGTCTTACTATATAAATAAGGAAAGAAAACAACTATGGCAAATTTTATTTTAGTCTCTATAGGGGTCTTTTTGGTAATCATACTGCTGGTTGTGGGTATGCTTCTCATTGCGAAGAAGTATCTCACTCCTTCAGGAAAAGTTAAGGTTACCATCAACGACAAGAATTCATATGAGGTGGAGCAGGGCGCAAGCCTTCTCTCTACTCTTGCTGAAGAGGGTGTCTATCTTCCTTCTGCCTGTGGTGGCAAGGGTTCTTGTGGCCAGTGCAAATGTCAGGTAGTAAATGGTGGTGGTGAGATTCTCGACTCTGAGAAGGGTCACTTCACCCGCAAACAGATTAAGGAGGGCTATCGTCTCGGATGCCAGTGCAAGGTTAAGGGCGACATCGACATCAAGGTGCCTGACTCAGTACTCGGCGTGAAAGAGTGGGAGTGCACCGTTATCGGCAACCGCAATGTGGCATCATTCCTCAAGGAATACAAGGTGGCTCTGCCTCCAGGCGAGCACATGGACTTCGAACCTGGTTCGTATGCACAGATCCGCATCCCTGCATTTGAACTCGACTACAAGGATTTCGACCGCAGTCTTATCGGCGACACTTATCTTCCTACATGGGAGAAGTTCCACATGTTCGACCTGCACTGCTCTAATCCTACTCCCACTATCCGTGCTTACTCTATGGCAAACTATCCTGATGAGGGCGACATCATCACTCTTACAGTGCGTATCGCCACTCCTCCGTTCTTGCCACGCGAACAGCAGAAGCCAGATGCTAACAACTTCATGCCTGTGAACCCAGGTATCGCTTCTTCTTACATCTTCAGCCTCAAACCAGGTGACAAGGTGGTGATGAGCGGTCCTTACGGAGAGTTCCATCCTAAGTATGGCACTGGCCGTGAGATGATATGGGTAGGTGGTGGTGCCGGAATGGCTCCTCTGCGTGCACAGATCATGCATATGCTCAAGGCTAAGCACTGCACAGACCGTGAGATGCACTATTTCTATGGTGCACGTGCACTGGATGAGATACCATTCCTCAATGACTTCATCGAACTTGAGAAGGAATATCCTAACTTCCACTTCCATCTTGCCCTCGACCGTCCAGACCCGAAGGCAGATGCAGCAGGCATTCCTTACACACCAGGCTTCGTAGCTCCTGTTATGGGCGACACTTACCTCAAGCAGCATGAGGCTCCAGAGGATTGTGAGTACTATCTCTGCGGACCTCCGATGATGGCTAAGACTGTGCTCGACTTGCTCCACAGTCTCGGTGTCGAGGATGATATGATTGACTTCGATAACTTCGGTGGTTAATGTGATTTTCTTGATTGCAAAATAAGTTGCAATTTTTATATCAGTTGAGGGTGTATCCATCTTTTTGGATGCACCCTCAACTGTTTTTATAAGGTATTCATAGTAGGTGCAGTGTCCTCACTGCACCCCATTGTTGTGAGTAGTTGCAAGTCTTGTGCATTGGTTGGCATGAAGCCACGGCAACTACTAATATTGGTTTAGTTTCTGTAAGAAGCCCGTCTCTACGATTGTGCAACATATGTCAAAGAGTTGTGCGACAATTGTCATAAACATTTGTGACATATGCCATAAACCTTTTTGACATATGTCGCACACCTTTGTGACATATGTCAAAACATCGATATGAGTATCTCTTTACATTATTCCCTTTATTTGTTTACATTTCCACGACCATATTCTTACGTTAATTATCTTGTGTCATTTAGGCATAAAATGTGACAATATGGCATAATAAATTAAATTATTTCTGCCATTGCTTAACAACTCATGTCTGGGCACTACGTTTGTAATATGGTGGTCAGAACGGAAATCAAAATAGAAAACAAAAGAAAGGATACGATTATGATGAACAATAATCAGACAAATCAGAACCAACAGGGACAGGCGAAGTTTGAGAACCTCAACCGCTTTGCTCGCAACCTTGTAGCCGATGCGCGGCAAGGAAAACTCGACCCTGTTATAGGACGTGATGAGGAGATACGTCGTGTGTTGCAGATTCTTTCACGTCGTACGAAGAACAACCCTATTATAATAGGTGAACCTGGAACGGGTAAGACTGCCATCGTGGAGGGACTCGCTCAACGTATTGTGCGTGGCGATGTGCCGGAAAACCTTAAGAACCGTCTTGTCTTCTCGCTCGATATGGGTGCGCTCGTAGCAGGTGCGAAGTATAAGGGAGAGTTTGAAGAGCGACTAAAGGGAGTAATCAAAGAGGTGACCGACAGTGACGGACAGATAATCCTCTTTATCGATGAGATTCACACTCTCGTGGGTGCAGGTGCCGGCGACGGTGCTATGGATGCTGCCAACATACTGAAGCCGGCTTTGGCGCGTGGCGAACTGCGTGCCATTGGTGCCACGACGCTTAATGAATATCAAAAGTATTTCGAGAAGGACAAGGCACTTGAACGACGTTTCCAAACGGTGATGGTGGATGAGCCAAGCGAGATTGATGCCATATCTATATTGCGAGGACTGAAGGAAAACTATGAGAACCACCACAAGGTGCGTATACAGGATGATGCTTGCATAGCTGCCGTGAAACTCTCGGAGCGTTATATCTCGGAGCGTTATCTGCCTGACAAGGCGATAGACCTTATGGACGAGGCTGCTGCAAAACTGCGAATGGAACGCGACTCAATGCCTGAGGAGATGGATGAGCTGACTCGTAAGGTGCGCCAGTTGGAGATAGAACGTGCTGCCATAAAGAAGGAGAACGACAAGCAGAAACTGGAAAAGATAGAGAGTGAACTCAATTCGCTCAACTCGCAACTATCAGTGCTCAATGCCCAGTGGCAGGACGAGAAGAAGCAGGCTGACCGCATACAGACTATCAAGGAGCAGCAGAAGCAACTGAAACTGCAAGCTGAGCAGTATGAGCGAAATGGCGACTATGCTAAGGTGGCAGAGATACGCTATTCGCGTCTACCTGCTCTCGACAAGGATTTGGAATCTATCAATGCCTCTGCTTCTGCACAGCAAAACCATCTGTTACGCGAGGAGGTGACGGCAGACGATATCGCCGAGGTGGTGTCACGCTGGACGGGTATTCCTGTGAAGAAGATGCTGCAGAGCGACAAGGAGAAACTCTTGCATCTGGAGGACGAACTGCACAAGAGGGTAGTGGGTCAGAACGAGGCAATAGAGGCAGTGAGCAATGCCGTAAGGCGCAGTCGTGCTGGTCTGCAAGACCCTAAGCGACCTATCGCTTCATTTATCTTCCTCGGTACTACGGGTGTTGGTAAGACGGAACTTGCGAAGGCTTTGGCAGACTATCTCTTCAATGACGAGAAGATGATAACGAGAATAGACATGTCGGAGTATCAGGAAAAGTTCAGTGTCACACGTCTTATCGGTGCGCCTCCAGGCTACGTAGGTTATGACGAGGGCGGTCAGTTGACGGAAGCTGTAAGACGCAAACCTTACTCTGTGGTGCTTTTCGATGAGATAGAGAAGGCACATCCGGATGTGTTCAACATCTTGTTACAGGTGCTAGATGACGGTCGTTTGACAGACAATAAGGGACGTACGGTGAACTTTAAAAACACCATCATCATCATGACATCAAACATGAAGGAAGAGCAGTTGATGAGTATAATGCGGCCTGAGTTCCGTAACCGTATCGACGAGACCATCTTCTTCCATCAGTTGACACGTGAGGAGATAGGCAAGATTGTGGAGATGCAGCTCCAGAAGGTTAGCGACATGCTCTATGCACAGGGTTTCGACATGAAGTGGACACCTGCGGCAGTGAACTTCCTCACCGACAACGGTTACGACCCTGAATATGGTGCCCGTCCTGTGAAGAGAGCCATTCAGCATCTTGTGCTCGACGATATGAGTAAGGCGCTTATAGGTGGCACTATCTCCAAGGACAGACCAGTTACTGTGGATGCCAATACTTCAGGACTATTCTTTAGGTAATACAAATAAAAAAAGGTGTGCTAAGATTGGCACACCTTTTTTTTATTTGTATCATCTTTCTATCTATTCCACCAATGCTTGCGCTTTGGCACTTCATGCGAAGCGAGACTATTGTTGACCTTGTTGCGGATAATCTCTTCGAACGATTTGCCTTCGGAGATTATCTGATAGATCTCGCCCCACTCAGGAAGACCGGCAATGCCGCGGTCGTCGATGAAGTAGTCAGCCTTTATCTTGCGCGAGTAATGGTTGTTTTTCGACATCTCCTCTTCAGGATAGTCCTTGTTGATGGCATAGAACTCCACTCCGCGCTGTTTGCACCATTCCACAGCCTCTTCAAGGCATCTGCCCTCGCGCACCGTCCATAATATCAGACGGTGATGGTCGCGGATGAGCATGCGCAGAGTCTCTGTGGCAAATGGCTGTTCTGTGCCTATCTCAGGATATCTGTCCTCGACGATTGTTCCGTCGAAATCTACTGCAATAACCATCTTTTTAGTTTCGTGTTGTTGTTTTTTCCTATTACTGCTTTATAGAATTGTCGTTCTTGTTGCCATAATGGCTATTGGTGTAGTTGCCGTATGTGCCATAGTTACCATAGTTGCCGTACTTGCCATAATGGCCATAGTTGCCATACTTGCCATACTTGCCATACTTGCCATACTTGCCATAGCCGTAGTGGTAGCCCTGCTTCTTCTTCGACATGTCTATGCCGTTGATGACAATAGCGGTGTTGGTGAACTTCTTCTCCTCTACGAGTGAATTGAAGAGACCGATGTTCTCCTTTGGAGTATAGTCGGCACGGCATACAGCCACGGTTACATTTGCCACGCGTGCTATCTTCAGAGTGTCAGTTACAAGACCTACAGGAGCGGTATCGATGAAGATGTAGTCATATTTCTCCTTCAACATGTCGATGACTGTGTCGAGCTGCTTGCGCTCTACGAGTTCTGCAGGGTTAGGAGGAATAGGACCAGCCATCAGCAGGTCGAGATTCTTGTTAACGCCAGAGTTGATGATCTGTGCCTCAAGATCTGCCATTGTAGGATTGCTCATGGCAAGCAGAGGAGTGATGCCGTGCTTGCTGTCCTTAATCTGGAAGAGTTCTGCCAGACGTGGCTTACGGATGTCAAGACCTATGAGTATCACCTTCTTACCAAGCAGAGCGAAACTGATGGCAAGGTTGGAGGTGACGAAGGTCTTTCCTTCTCCCGCGATACTTGATGTAGACATAACCACCTTCTCGCCTTCCTTAAGCATGAACTGCAGGTTGGTACGCATTGAGCGGAATATCTCCTGCATAGTGTTGTTGACATTCTCATGAACCACAATCTCACCCTTTGTCTTTGCTGACTCGCTGGCAACAGCCACGTCGGCGATGATAGGCAGATTGGTGAGTTTGGCAACATCCTCATGGTTCTCGATGCGATACTTGAAGAAGTTGATGAGATAGATTACGCCAAATGGTATGCCCAGTCCGAGAACCAGTGCAATGAGCATTATCATCGAGCCTTTTGGCTTCACCTTGCCTACGTTTGTAGGATTGTCGATGAGCTTGCCCTTGTCGGCAGTAGCAGCGAGAGAGATGGAGTTCTCCTCACGCTTCTGCAGAAGCATGGTGTAGAGAGCTGTCTGCACTTCCTGCTGGCGACCAATCTGGTTTAACTTGCGCTGCTGCTCAGGAGAATCGAGAATCTGTCCCTGATATTTGCTTGACTGCTCAGCAAGTGCCTTGCGCTGAATCTCAAGTGAATGCTTGGTCTGAGTCATAGCCTTCTTGATGCTTGCATGCATCTCGTCGAGCTGTGATGTGAGAGGCTTGATGGAAGGGTTGCTCTCGCTGGCTGTTTTCAACATGGAACTGCGCTCCAGTGCCACCTTGTTGTAGTTGTTGATGAGCTGAGTGGTGCTAGGATCAGTGAGTCCAATATTTGAAGGAATCACCTGATACCTGTTCTCCTGATTGTCGAGATATGAGCTGAGACTGTTGATAAGAGAAATCTGCATATTTGTCTCTATCAACTTGTTGTCATATTCGTCGGCATTCTTCATTGTCTGCTCGGCATTCAACTTGAACTCGATCATCTTGTTGCTCTTCATCAGGCTCTCGTAGTTGCCTTCAGTGCTACCGAGTTCTGAAGCAAGACGTTCCAAACGCCCATTGATAAACTGCTCGGTCTTCAGGGCAATGGTGTTCTTGTCGTCGTTAGCCTGACGGTTGTAGACATCGACGAGACACTTGAGATAATCTCTTGCTTTGAGTGGGCTTGTGTCATTGATTGTAAGTACTGCTATAGAAGTAGTCTTACTTGTTGGCTCCACATTGAGCGCTTTCACATATGCCTTTGCCAGATATGAAGGAGGATAGATGGTGGCATACATTCCCTTGCCGTCCTTGAGAGTCTTGTCACCATTAGCTGTCAGGGTGACAACTCCCGACAACGTGTTGATGCGTGTAGGAAGCTTAGTGAAGGTGCGCTCAATCTCTATAGGCTCCTCGTCGACAGGCTCCTCGTCTTCAGGTACGGGAGCATAATATTTTCCCGTCACTCTATATACATCGCCCTCGCGCGTGATTTTCAAGCTTATCGGACTCTTAAGCTTGTCGAGACTCTTGGCATCCATATCAGCGTTGATAGGCTGTGTCTTGTATACAGGTCTGCTCTTTATGCGTCCGATAGTCTTATAGACAACATAAAGTTTCAAATCACGGATGGCTCCTTCTGCAAGAACAGATGACTTGAGAATCTCTACCTCATTGTCGATACCTGCAGAGTTGGTCATAAAACCAAGGTTCTGCATACTAGCCAGCATATTGGCTGAATATCTTGAGCGCTGGTTGTCTTCGTCTTTGACAAGCATCTTTGCCTCTGCCTGAAAGATTGGAGTTTTATATCTCAGATATACATATGCCAATCCAAGGCAGATCACTACAGAGGCTATAATCCAGTGCCAATAGAGCAATACTGTGGTGTAGATAAACTGAAAGGAGAACGTCGATTCGCTTTCGGCTGCCTGTTCGTAATCCTTAGGTTTGTTGTCGTATTCCATATCTATAATTTGTTTTCTATTTCTTATTTGTTAGTGGATGCGATGCTATTATTGTCCCTCAGCAAGTCGAAGGAGATATTTGCCGTAGTCATTTTTTGACATTGGCTGTGCCACTTCTATGAGCTTTTCTTTGCTTATCCATCCGTTGTTGAATGCTATCTCTTCCAAGCATGCTATCTTCAATCCTTGGCGTTTTTCTATTGCCTCAATGAAGGTGCTTGCTTCCGACAGACTGTCGTGAGTGCCTGTGTCGAGCCAAGCAAAACCGCGTTGCAGGGTTTTTACTTTCAATTCCTTCTTTGAGAGATATTCCTGATTGACGGTTGTTATCTCAAGTTCACCGCGTGCAGAAGGTTTGATATTCTTTGCTATCTCCACCACACTGTTGGGATAGAAGTAAAGTCCCACCACGGCATAGTTGCTCTTGGGCTGTGCTGGTTTCTCCTCTATGCTGAGGCAGTTGCCCTCTTTGTCAAATTCTGCCACACCGTAGCGTTCAGGGTCGTTGACATAATATCCGAACACGGTGGCTTTGTTTTCCTCTTCAGCAGTCTTCACGCTATCGTGGAGCATTCCTGTGAAACCGCTGCCGTGGAAGATGTTGTCGCCAAGCACAAGGCACACGCTATCATTGCCGATAAACTTCTCTCCTATGATGAAAGCCTGTGCTAGTCCGTCGGGAGAAGGCTGCTCTGCATATTCAAACTTTACTCCGAGTTCGCTTCCGTCGCCAAGCAGGCGCTTGAAACCGGGAAGGTCATAGGGTGTTGATATGATGAGTATTTCTCTTATACCGGCAAGCATCAGCACCGATATGGGATAGTATATCATCGGTTTGTCAAAAATAGGTATCAGCTGCTTGCTGACTCCCTTTGTAATAGGGTAGAGGCGTGTGCCAGAACCGCCTGCCAAAACAATTCCTTTCATAGGAAATACGGTTGTGTGAATAATAAACTCCTAATTGTAATTAAATCTGACATGAAGAGGACGTAATATGCATTACGCTGTACTCTACATACTAGTTGCAAAGTTAGTAAAAAATATTTAAGTCTATTGCTTTGCCCTCAAAATCTTTTTAGTTCATATTAATATTTAATGTCATAAGGTAATTATAGGAGGCGAAGAGTGCTAGTATGCTGATACGACGAGGGCGCCGTACCTCCTAAGATAAACCTATACCTTCTAACGAAAAAAGGGGATGACTCCTTTCGGAATCATCCCCTGATGAATTATTAAGCGTAACCGCTAAGGATTACTCGCCCTTTTCCATCTGAGCCTTGAGGGCAGCAAGTACGTTGCTGTCGCCAAGTGAAGTACCGCTTGCTACATTGTTGATTGTAGGTTCGTCAGCCTTCTTTGCTGCGCGTGGCTTGCGAGCTGGCTTGTCTTCCTTCTTCTCAGCCTCGAATGTGCGGCTGTGAGAGAGGATGATGCGCTTTGTCTCCTTAACGAACTCGATTACCTTGAACTCGAGTTCCTCACCGAGCTGAGCCTGTGAGCCATCCTCCTTTACGAGGTGCTTTGGAGTAGCGAAGCCCTCGCCACCCTCGTTGAGAGTGATGACAGCGCCCTTGTCCATCATTTCGGTGATCTTACCTGTGTGTACAGAACCAGGAGTGTAAACAGTCTCATAGGTATCCCATGGGTTGTCCTCAAGCTGCTTGTGGCCGAGAGACAAACGACGGTTCTCCTTGTCTATCTCGAGAACTACTACGTCGATAGTAGCACCTACCTGAGTGAACTCTGAAGGATGCTTTACCTTCTTTGTCCAAGAGAGGTCAGAGATGTGGATAAGTCCGTCAACACCTTCCTCGAGCTCTACAAAGATACCGAAGTTAGTGAAGTTGCGAACCTTTGCAGGATGCTTGCTTCCCTGTGGATACTTCTCCTCGATGTTCTCCCATGGATCTTCCTTAAGCTGCTTGATGCCGAGAGACATCTTGCGCTCGTCGCGGTCGAGAGTGAGGATGACAGCCTCTACCTCGTCGCCTACATGCAGGAAGTCCTGTGCAGAACGGAGGTGCTGGCTCCAAGACATCTCAGAAACGTGGATAAGACCCTCTACGCCAGGAGCAACCTCTACGAATGCACCGTAGTCAGCGATAACAACTACCTTACCCTTGATCTTGTCACCTACAGAGAGGTTTGGATCAAGTGCATCCCATGGATGTGGAGTGAGCTGCTTCAGACCGAGAGCGATACGCTTCTTCTCGTTGTCGAAGTCGAGGATAACAACGTTGATCTTCTCATCGAGAGTTACTATCTCGTGTGGATCGCTTACGCGGCCCCAAGAGAGGTCTGTGATGTGGATGAGTCCGTCTACGCCACCGAGGTCAACGAATACACCGTAAGAGGTGATGTTCTTAACAGTACCCTCGAGTACCTGACCCTTCTCGAGCTTAGAGATGATCTCCTTCTTGTGCTCTTCGAGCTCAGCCTCAATGAGAGCCTTGTGAGAAACAACGACATTCTTGAATTCCTGATTGATCTTCACGATCTTGAATTCCATTGTCTTGCCGATGAATACGTCGTAGTCGCGTATTGGATGAACGTCAATCTGGCTTCCTGGGAGGAATGCTTCGATGCCGAAGATGTCTACGATCATACCGCCCTTAGTGCGGCACTTGATGTAGCCCTGTACAATCTCGTCAGTCTCGATAGCGGCATTGATGCGATCCCAGCTCTTGCTGATGCGTGCCTTCTTGTGAGAGAGAACAAGCTGTCCCTTGCGGTCTTCCTGATTTTCAACGTAAACCTCTACGGTGTCGCCGATCTTCAGCTCTGGGTTATAACGGAACTCAGAAGCTGGGATAATACCGTCGCTCTTGTAACCGATGTTCACGATGACTTCCTTCTTGTCAACAGAGATTACTGTTCCCTCCACTACCTGGAAGTCAGCGATCTTGTTAAGGGTCTCATCATAGGCCTTTTCAAGGTTGGCTGCCTCAGCGCCGGTAGTCTTGTCGTTCTCGAACTCGTCCCAGTTGAAATCATCGAGTGGCTTGACGTTCTTAAAATCTGCCATAAAATTAATAAATGTTTTGTTTTTAAATAGTTTGACTTTATGTTAATTAACTCTGTAGTCTACACCCGTCAGACAAGCATCAAGGCGCAAACTGACTGCAAAGTTAGTCTTTTATTATTTCTTATTAATTGTTCGTGTGAATATAAATTCAAAAGTTTAACTATTTTTATTGTATGGATAGTATGGATATAGCTTATATGTTAAGAGTGGTTAAGAATATGGGTCTATTTGTACGCAATGTTTATTCACGTCAATTATTTTTGTTACCTTTGCACTCGCTTTGTGTGGCGATGCGTCTCAGAGATGCCGTCCATTGAGTATATAAACATTATTTAATTATTATTTTAACACGTATGAATCAATACGAAACCGTTTTCATTTTAACTCCCGTTTTGTCTGATGATCAGATGAAGGAAGCGGTCGCTAAGTTCAAGACTGTGCTTACAGACAATGGCGCAGAGATCGTGAACGAGGAGATCTGGGGTCTTAAGAAGATGGCTTATGCTATTCAGAAGAAGTCGACAGGTTTCTACAACCTGTTTGAGTACAAGGCTGAGCCAACAGTAATCGCTAAACTCGAAACAGCGTTCCGCCGCGACGAGAAAGTAATTCGTTTCATCACAGTTAAGCTTGACAAGTATGCTGCTGCTTACGCAGAGAAGCGTCGTGCCAAGTTTGCTAAAAAAGAGGAGGCTTAAGCAATGGCAGAAGTATCAGAAATTCGTTACTTGACCGCTCCATCTATTGATGTCAAGAAGAAGAAGTATTGTCGTTTCAAGAAGAGCGGCATCAAGTATATCGACTATAAGGATCCTGAGTTCCTGAAGAAGTTCCTTAACGAGCAGGGTAAGATTCTTCCACGTCGTATCACAGGTACATCTCTTAAGTATCAGCGTCGCGTTGCTACTGCCGTTAAGCGTGCACGTCAGCTCGCACTGCTTCCATACGTAACCGATTTGATGAAATAAGAAAAGGAGGAGAACATATGGAAATAATACTGAAAGAAGACATCATCGGTCTTGGATACAAGAATGATATAGTAAACGTAAAGCGTGGTTATGGCCGTAACTACCTCATTCCTCAGGGTAAGGGTGTTATCGCTTCTGAGTCTGCACGCAAGGTGCTCGCTGAGAACCTGAAGCAGCAGGCTGCTAAGCTCGCAGCTGCTAAGGCTGAGGCTGAGAAGCAGGGTAAGGCTCTCGAGGGTGTAACTCTGACAATCGTTGCTAAGGTTGCAGCTTCTGGTGCTACTTACGGTTCTGTAAACGTTTCTACAGTTGCTGACGCACTGAAGGAGAAGGGCTTCGACATCGATCGCAAGATTATCACAATGAAGGATATCAAGGCTGTCGGCACATACGAGGCTATCGTTCACTTCCACAAAGAGGTTGAGATTAAGGTTCCTGTAATTGTTGTTGCAGAGAATGCTCAGCCAGCTACTCCTGCAGAGGAGACTCCTGCTACTGAAACTACAGAGGCTGCTGCAGAGTAATCTGCCAGATAATGTAAATCATATTCGATTATCCCGTTCTCTTCAGAGGACGGGATTTTTTGTATTTATAGTAGTTGACGTATTCTCATGTCAACTACTTGAGCAAGAAATCGATTCTTCAAACGGTTTGCGTTCGGGTTGCAGTGAGGACACTGCAACTACTAACAAATGTAACTATAGGAGTCGAAGCGTCCTCGCTTTGCTCATTTGCAATTATATTATATATAATGTATAGGAGAATTGCGTTTGCGGGATAGAGGAGCGGTAAGCGGGGCTCGAACCCGTGACCTTCGGCTTGGGAAGCCAATGCTCTACCAACTGAGCTATTACCGCACGGATGAAAGAAATAATCTTTTGAGATTATGAGCCGATAATGGGACTCGAACCCATGACCTACGCATTACGAATGCGTTGCTCTACCAACTGAGCCATATCGGCATTCCAAAGACTGAGCTTTAGAAGGATTTGTCGCATAATGCGTTAAGATGCCGTTGCCACAAATCCGATGCAAAGTTACAATAATTTTTCTTATTTGCAAACAATCAAGCTAATAAATGTTACCTATAAGAAAATGTAATCCCCACATAGCAATTTTCTGTATTAAAGTTTTGCAGTTAATTTCTTTTTATATAAATTTGCGTTAGACAAAACTTAAATCTAATTAATAATAAGAATGAACGAGAAAAGAGTTTATACCTTCGGAAACGGTAAGGCCGAAGGTAATGCGCAGATGCGCGAGGCCCTCGGTGGCAAGGGTGCCAATTTGGCCGAGATGAATCTCATTGGTGTACCAGTTCCTCCTGGTTTTACTATTACTACTGACACATGTAATGAATACTATGCTATCGGACAGGAGAAGATCGTAGAACTGCTGAAAGATGATGTCGAGGCTGCTGTAAAGCATATTGAGACATTGATGAATAGCCAGTTTGGTAGCGTAGAGAATCCTTTGTTGGTATCAGTACGTTCAGGTGCCCGTGCATCTATGCCAGGTATGATGGACACTATCCTCAACCTTGGTCTTAATGACGAGGTGGCAGAGGGAATGGTGAAGAAGACTAACAATCCTCACTTTGTTTATGACTCTTACCGTCGCTTCGTGCAGATGTATGGTGATGTGGTGCTCGGTATGAAACCAGTAAACAAAGAGGATATCGACCCATTTGAGGCTATCATCGAGAAGGTGAAGGAAGAGCAGGGAGTAGTTCTTGACAAGGATTTGTCAGTAGAGTCTCTGAAGAAACTCGTGCAACTCTTCAAGACTGCCATCAAGGAGCAGACAGGTCAGGACTTCCCATCAAATCCTATCGATCAGCTCTGGGGTGCCATCTGTGCAGTGTTCCGCTCATGGATGAACGAGCGTGCTATCCTTTATCGTAAGATGGAAGGTATTCCTGACGAGTGGGGTACAGCCGTATCTGTCATGGCGATGGTATTCGGTAATATGGGTGACACATCCGCTACTGGTGTATGTTTCTCACGCGATGCAGGAAACGGTGAGAACCTCTTCAATGGTGAGTATCTCATCAATGCTCAGGGCGAGGATGTTGTGGCTGGTATCCGCACACCACAGCAGATTACAAAGATCGGTTCACAGCGTTGGGCTGAGCGTGCAGGCATCTCTGAGGAAGAGCGTGTGGCAAAATATCCTTCTATGGAAGAGGCTATGCCTGAGCTTTACAAGGAACTGGATGCTCTTCAGGACAAGCTCGAGCACCACTATCATGACATGCAGGACATGGAGTTCACTGTGCAGGAAGGCAAGTTGTGGTTCCTCCAGACCCGCAATGGTAAGCGCACAGGTACTGCTATGGTGAAGATAGCTATGGACTTGTTGCATGAGGGTATGATTGACGAGAAGACTGCCATCATGCGTTGCGAACCACAGAAGCTCGACGAACTTCTGCATCCTGTATTCGACAAGCTCGCCCTCTCTAAGGCAAAGGTTATCACTCAGGGTCTGCCAGCATCTCCAGGTGCCGCTTGCGGACAGATTGTGTTCCATGCCGATGATGCACAGGAGTGGCATGCTGACGGCAAGAAGGTGGTGATGGTACGTATAGAGACTTCTCCTGAGGACCTCGCCGGTATGTCAGCAGCAGAAGGCATCTTGACAGCCCGTGGTGGTATGACTTCTCATGCAGCTGTTGTTGCCCGCGGTATGGGTAAGTGCTGTGTGTCAGGTGCTGGTGCTATCAACGTAGACTATAAGACAAAGACTGTGGAGATTGACGGTACTGTATATAAAGAAGGTGACTACATCTCACTTAACGGTACTACCGGACAGGTTTATGCAGGACAGATTCAGACCAAGGCAGCCGAACTCTCAGGCGACTTCAAGGAACTTATGGATCTCTGCGACAAGTACACCAAGATGGAGATTCGCACCAATGCCGACACTCCACATGATGCTGAGGTGGCTCGTGCCTTCGGTGCAAAGGGTATAGGTCTGACACGTACAGAGCACATGTTCTTCGATGACCAGAAGATTGTTGCCATGCGTGAGATGATTCTTGCTGATTCTGTAGAAGGTCGTGAGAAAGCTCTCGACAAGCTGTTGCCTTATCAGATGGTAGACTTCTATGGCATCCTTAAGGCTATGGACGGTTGTCATGTTAATATCCGTCTGCTTGACCCACCATTGCATGAGTTCGTACCTCATGATCTTGCTGGTCAGGAGATTATGGCTCGCGAGATGGGTGTCAGTGTAGAGGAAATACAGAAGCGTGTCAACTCACTTGCCGAGAACAATCCAATGCTCGGTCACCGCGGTTGCCGTCTCGGTATCACCTTCCCTGAAATCACTGCCATGCAGACACGCGCTATCCTCGGTGCTGCGTGCAAGTTGAAGAAGGAAGGTTACGACCCACGTCCTGAAATCATGGTTCCACTCATTGGTACTGTGCAGGAGCTTAAGCAGCAGAAGGAGATTATCCTCGAGACATCAAAGAAGGTGTTTGCAGAGGCTGGCATAGAAGTGGAGTTTGAGATTGGCACAATGATAGAGATACCTCGTGCGGCGCTCACCGCCGGTCAGATTGCCGAAGAGGCACAGTACTTCTCATTCGGTACCAACGACCTCACACAGATGACCTTCGGTTACTCTCGTGACGACATTGCAAGCTTCCTTCCAGCATACATGGAGAAGAAGATTCTCAAGGTAGACCCATTCCAGGTTCTCGATCAGGAGGGTGTAGGTCAGCTCATCAAGATGGCAGTAGAGAATGGTCGTGCCACACGTCCTAACCTCCGCACCGGTATCTGTGGCGAGCATGGTGGTGAACCTTCATCAGTGAAGTTCTGTGCTAAGGTAGGCATGAACTATGCATCATGTTCTCCATTCCGCGTGCCAATCGCACGTCTTGCAGCGGCGCAGGCTGCAGTAGAGGAATAACGGATAGTTATTTAATCTTACTATATATAGAGTGGGAATTCCTTGTAATAGAGGAATTCCCACTTAGTTATTTTATTGAGGATAAGTAATAAAGGAAAATCATAATGAAAATATTGCGATTGAATGAGATTTGTTATATCTTTGCATAAAGCAATTTCAAGATATGACGCAAAGGGAAGATAAAGAGAAGGAAAAATCAGCTCGTGAAACCTTAGGGAAATATTTTTATGACATGAGTAAGTTGGTCTTCGCTGCAGTCGTTTTAACTAATATAACAGCTTTATTCGGACTAACCGAGTTCTCGTGGAAATCTGTTGCCTTACTTGTTGTTGGATTGATAGCAACATACGCAACAGCAGCAATGGGTAATAAAATTTTAAGGAGATAATAATATGGATTCAATGCTATTTACAATGACCTGTATTGCTGTCGTAGCAGTGGGTATTCTTCTTTGGAGTAATACAAAGTCAGGGAAGAAATGGTTGAATAACCTATAGTGATTATTATGAGGGCGTGCATTTTCTTCAGACGCCCTCGTAATCAGGATATGAACAACACAAAGACTAGATCGTCCGGTAAGATGGACTTGCTTCATGGATCATTGTTCAAGAAGCTAATTTTGTTTGCCTTGCCTCTGGCAATGAGCAGCATTTTGCAACAATTGTCAGTATCGGTAAATGTGGCTGTGGTAGGTCGCTTCGTTGGCAGTCAGGCATTGGCGGCTGTGGGCAGTAATGTGCCTGTGGTCAATCTGCTTGTCAATCTCTTCGTGGGAGTATCGCTCGGTGCCAACGCTGTCATCTCTTATCATATTGGCAAGAATCGTAGTGAGAGGATAGAGCAAGCCGTTGGCACTGTGGCTTTGGCATCCGTCATAAGCGGTGTGGTGCTTATGCTCTTGGGAATAGGAATATCGCGACCGTTGCTGATGCTGATAAACACCCCTGACAGTGTGCTTGATATGGCTGTGAGCTATCTGCGCATAGTATTCCTCGGCATACCGTTCTATCTGATATTCGACTTTGGTGCCGCCATCCTGCGCAGTATGGGCGACACTCGCCGTCCGCTCTACATATTGCTACTGTCGGGAATGGTCAATGTGATGCTGAGCCTTGTTTTTGTGGTCATATTCCATATGGGAGTAGAGGGCGTAGCCATTGCCACGTCAGTATCCAATGGACTGAGCGCAGCCTTTATGGTATATCTGCTCATGCATGAGAAAGAACCGTTCCGACTGAAGATTAGCAATATGCGCATACACTGGAAGGAACTGCGCCCAGTGCTCAAGATTGGTGTGCCGGCAGGACTTCAGGGCGTGGTCTTTTCCTTTTCCAATGTCGTCGTGCAGTCTGCCATCAACAGTTTCGGCTATGGTGCTGTGGCTGGTTCTGCCGCCACGCTCAACTTCGAGACCTACAGTTATTTCTTCATAGCAGCATTCAATGGTGCCGCCATAACATTCATAAGTCAGAATTATGGTGCAGGAAAGCTTGACCGTGTGAACCGCATCTTTTGGATGTGCATGGGATTGGCGGCGGTGTCGTGTGCCATGTGCAATTGGATGTTTGTTCTCAACGAAAACTTCTTCCTTCGTTTCTTCACCTCCGATACACACGTCATACGTTATGGTTGTATAAGAATGCACCATGTTGTGGCATTGCAGTTTATTGCCTCAAGCTATGAGGTGTCGGCAGCCGCCATGCGAGGTATGGGCAAGTCCATGACGCCTACTGTCATCACCATCTTTGGCACATGCGTGCTACGTCTGGCATGGGTATTCTTCGTGTTGCCCCATTACAATGACTTCCGCCATCTCATGATGGTATATCCTCTGTCGTGGGCAGTGACGGGCGTTATGATGCTTGTGCTTTATCGGATTAAATGGAAGAAGGTGACGACGATGGCGACGGCGTGATGCTCACCACTGTGCATACGCCATCCTTCACCTTGAAGTGTATGTCGTGACCAAGAAACTCCACTCCGTAAGTCTTTTCCGAATCTTGCTGATATCTGGGGCGAGGGTCTAAAGAGAGAGTCTTGCGCAGGGCTTCCTGTTGTTTTGTGCTGAAATGCGTTGTCATCTCCTCGGGTATTTCCACCTTTAGCCATTTTATGGCTTCTGCCCCTGTAAATCCTGATGTTGCCTCGGGGTGAGCATCGGAGTAGGGGAGATAGGGTTTTATGTCATAGATGGGTGTGCCGTCCATGATGTCTGCTCCGCCGATGTGCAGGACAGGACCTTCTGACGTGTTGCTCTCTACAGACAACAGACGCACGCACGACAGACCTAATGGATTGGGACGGAAAGGCGACCTTGTGGCAAAGACTCCCATCTTCTCGTTGCCTCCCAACACTGGCGGACGCACCAATGGTGAACTTGCTCCATGCTTGTTGGCGGAAAACTCCCATAGCAGCCACAAGTGGTCGAAACCCTCGATGCCTCTGATATAGTCGGGATTACGAAACTCTGGCTCAAAGACTATTGTGCCTTCAAGTTCCTCCACCAGCCCGCTCTGTTTGGGGATGCCAAACTTGGTGGCGAAGGGAGAGTGAAATGTCGCTATCTGTTTTAGTTCCAATGCTGGGTCGTTGTTAATATAATTGCAAAGATACATTTTTTATCCCGTATATTTCTTATGGACTAATCGATTATTCGAGGAAAAAGAGTAAAAGTGAAGGAAACTTATGCTAAGCTCGTGGAGAGTGGTGACGTAGAGGCTGCCGCTAAGGCTTCTGCTGCCAAGGCAAAGGCTGACGAGAAGGCAAGTCAGGCTAAGGCCACTGTTGATGCTGCCAAGGCATTGCTGGGTAAGTAATAATATCGGGTGCAGTGGGGACACTGCACCTACTATGAATACCACTGTCAACACATGGGCAAAGCGAGGGCGCTTCGCCTCCTATGAATATTACTATTGTTGATTAGAAAGTTCTTTTATTATATCATCAACGATATAGAGGTCGCTCATAAGATATAGCATTGACCGCTCATCGCGGAGCAATTCGTTTGTTTTGCTACGTTGGAATATGTCAAAAGCTCTTTCGGGAGAGATATCAAGACGTTCTGACAAACGTGTGCATATCCTGCCTATTTTCATCCAAAGTTGAGAATCTCTTAGCATGTTTGCTCCTCCTTTCTTTTAGCTATATCGTTGAGAGGCTCCGCATTTACGAAACGGAGACTTTTATCCAATAAATGTTGTGAGAGAATGCATACCTGATTGTTTGGTTGGTGTTCCGACAGGCGCTTTAGAGCAAACTCCATAGAGATGTCACCATTCAGATAGTCTTCTATTGTTGTTATGACTCTGTCATCAGCGATGCCACCTTCTATGTAATCGTACCCCAGCCAAGGTTGCCTACCGTTTCTGCTATCCACAATAAACTGTAACCACTCCTCGTCGTATGCCTTGAATATTTTGCAGTTGGCATTCGTGATGATGTAATCATAGTCTATTTCATAGACATTAAGCCATTGTGGTAATCCGAGATTTGTGATGCGAGTTGCCCAGTTGATAGCTTGTTGGCGTATGTCAGTGAGATAGAATCCCTTTCCGAAATCAAGATTGTCACGTCCTATATGACAAAGAGGAGCATTGACAATATGTGGAGCGCCGTGATACATTGTTCGCATAATACCTTTTATGTGGTGTATGTTTACTTATTCGTGTTATCTTCCAGTCGTTGCAGTGTCTGTAGTAGATCTGCTACGACATATTCACGGCTTTGAGTGTGTGAGGCGTCAAGGCGAGTTGTTAAACCGTGGATTATTCCCACCGCCTTCATTCTCTCATACATTTCTCTTCGTGAGCATCCTGCTGCGTCTGCAGTGGCGTCCACGCACAATGCGGCAAATGCCAATGCTTGTTGGGTCTCGTTTGTACTCATCATATCTTTATAACTGCGAGTCTGTAATTTTGTCTATTTGTTTGATAGATTCTCCTATTGCCTCTATCAACATACAACTCGCCGCAAGGTTTTTCATACCTTCTGGCGAGTTGTAATAATCCTCAGGATCAAGAATATTCTTGTTCCAATCCTCAAGTTGATGTATGGCATTGGCTATTTGCTGTAATAGCCCGATTACTCTTTTATTGGATGACATATATTCCGTCTTTGTTTATTTCGTCCAATAAATAAGGGTTGATATGTTTGTGAATCCTTACCACATCAACCGAACATTGGAGGGTGTTTTCGAGGAAACGTTTCAACCTTACCACCATGAAAGCTTTCGGTTCCATATCTACACATACATCCACATCACTACCTTCATGCTGTTCGTTTCGTGATACAGAACCGAAGATGCGCAATGACCGAATGCCGAATTGTGATTTTAATTCTTCGGCGTGGGATGATATCAGTGATATGTATTCTTTTGTAGTCTTCATGATGTTTGAGCTGAGTGGGTACGGCGAGGGCGCCGTACCTCCTATTTTGTGATGCAGTGAGGACACTGCACCTACTAATTTATTTGTAAAGATAGCGCTTGATACTCTTCTTTGGAGTTTTCTCAAACTCTTCGTCCACAAGTTCGATGGACATCACCTTGCTGTAGACAGGGATGACATGATTGAGCTGCACGCGGTTTTCCTCCATCAGCTTCTCAAGGTCAGCATGACTCATGCCAGCACTCTTCGCCTCGTCGCGGTCAGGAAAAACCAGTCCGACGAGCTTCTCGCCACGCTGCACCACCACACTCTCTATGACATAAGGCATAGAGTTGAGTTTGTCCTCTATTTCCTCAGGATAGATGTTCTGTCCGTTGGCACCGAGGAGCATGTTCTTCGATCTACCTTTTATATATATGTTGCCGTCCTCATCGAGAAGTCCGAGGTCACCAGTGTGATACCATCCTTCGCTGTCGAGAATCTTTGCTGTCTCCTCCTCATTCTTATAGTAGCCCAGCATCACATTGATGCCTCGGGTGAGAATCTCGCCAGGGATATTCAGAGGGTCAGGACTGTCTATCATAACCTCCTGATGCTTTGCTGCCTTGCCGCATGAGCCAGGCACGAAGTCGTGCCAGTCCTCATATCCGATGATAGGAGCACACTCCGTAGCACCGTAGCCCACAGTGTAGGGGAGTCCTATCTCGTGGAGGAACATGTCCACATCCTGATTGAATGCTGCGCCACCCACGATGATTTCATAGAAATTGCCACCGAAAGCCTGATACACCTGGTCGCAAATCTTCGCGTTTATCCTGTCCTTGAGGATAGGTGTAGAGCGGAGCATCTTCATGAGCGACCCCTGCACCTTCGGGAACACCTTCTTCTTTATCACCTTCTCTATAACAAGCGGCACGGCGATGATGACGCGAGGTTTCACCTCAGAGAACGCCTGTGCTATGATGGCTGGCGATGGTGTGCGTGTGAGGAAATAGATGTGTACGCCCGAACCGAACTCGAAGAGGAATTCGAATGCCATGCCATACATATGTGCCATAGGCAGTATGCTCACCGTCTTGTCACCCGGTTTGATATGTGCACCAAACACGGTCATGGCAAAGTCGTAGTTGCCCCATACGGCACGGTAAGGAATCATCACACCCTTGGAGAAACCTGTCGTTCCACTCGTGTAGTTGATGATAGCCAGTTCTTCGGGCGATGACTCACGATAATAGCTCACATGCTCCTTACGGAAAAATTTAGGATATTTCTTTCCGAAGATTTCATTGAGATGTTCGCGGGCATAAGTGAGCTTGTCCGTGCGGCTCACGGCGAGAGAATAGTCAGGGATATTGATGATGCCCTCAAGATTCATCATCTGAGTAGGGTCAATCTGCGTAGCCACCACATCGCCCACGAAGAGCAGCTTCGCCTCACTATGGTTCACGATGTTGTGAATCTGCTCAGGCAGAAACTCATTGAGGATAGGCACAGCCACAGCGCCATAGGTCAAAGTGGCGAGGAAAGCCACAGCCCAGTTGGCAGAGTTTCTTCCGCAGAGAGCTATCTTGTCGCCCTGCTTCACACCACTGTGTTCAAACATGATGTGCAGTTTCTCTATCTTGCGTGCCACGTCGTGGTATTGCAGTGTCTGGCCGCGGAAGTCCGTCAGAGCGTCAAGATCCCAGTTCTTCTTGATGCTCTCTTCTATAATCTCATTGAAACTTGGTATATTCATTGTTCCTATAATGTCTTTTAATTAGACAGTAGTGCAATATGCACAATATCAAAAGTGATGTGCAAAGTTAGTCATTACTCTGCTCATAGCCAAGAAATATGTGCAATATTTTGAATATACGGTTAATCTTTCGTTAAGAAGTGGTTAATTTGGAGTATAGAGTGGTAGTATTGTTATTTATTAATATTGATTCTTGCTCCGATGCTCAATTCTGCGTTCACAGGTTTGTCAGTATAGAGCGACTTGATGCCACTGCCGTTGTCGAAATGACAGGTGAGACCAGGCTGGGCATAGATGCTCAGGAAGTCACTGATGTTGTATTCAATACCTGCTGCTATGCTTGTGCTGAACACCGGACGGTTCTCCTTCACGTCATTGTTGGTGCGAGTGGTCTTATTGTCAGTGAAATTCTTGTTCTCTGTTGTCGATGCACCGCTGATGAGTTTTTCCACTGCACCGCCAGCCGTGGCATACACATTAATATACTTATTCTGCCATATATTGTAGCTGGCGGTGAGTGGAATGCCGATATAGTCGAGTTTCTGATTCGTTACCACGCTACTTGTGCTCTTCTCTTCCGTGAAGTCCGATGTCAGGCGGGTGTAGGTGACGCCCGTCTGCAGGCTCCATCTGTTGGTGAGGTTATAGCGCAGGGATATGCCCACCTTCACCGTCTGATGGTGCGACTCTTTCTTGTCGCCAATCTCTTCCACCATCATCTCGTTTCTTGTGTCTAATGTCGCCGGCGACGACACCCCCATATCTCCAAATTGCACGAACAGCATAGGAGAGTTTGATGAAGGACTGTTGTTTGCCGTACCGCCATAATATGCGCCTACGCTCCATGCCGAACTCTTGCTGTGGCGAGGAGTGAAGTCCGTGTTGTAGTCACGTCGTGTGCTGCCGACAGAGTGCGTCATAGTCTGTGGTTTGTTGTCAGCCTTGCGTGTGTCAGTCTGTGCTATGAGTTTTGTTGTGTCGGAAGATTGAGTTTCCGCTGCTGCCACCAACTGTTGGCAGGCAGTGTCGGCTATGGCAGCACGATGTATGGCTTTTGCTATCATGCGCTCCACGATGTTGCCGTTGACAGTGTTAGCCTCGCTGGCAGAACTCTGCGTATCATTATAATAAGGAGTAGAACTGCCACTCTGCGATGTGCTGGCAATTGTGCCGTTAGATTCTTCCTTGTGGAATGTGGTAAGACCTACGCCCGCAACGATAGCCACGACAGCAGCAGCTGCCGCATATCTCCACTTGTGCATGGTAACAATGCGTGCCTGTTGTTGTGCCGGCATAAGTCCACGGCGCAACATCTCACTCTTGACATCGTCAAGCAGTCCTTCCGGAGCTTTGCGGCTCTCGTTGTCCGCGAGTCTCTTTATGTCTTTTGCCCAGTTGTCGTTCATTGTTTGCTTCGTTTATATTGCGTTATAAGTCTTGCGAGAATATTCTTTGCCCTATGCAGTTGCGATGCCGATGTGTCGGGTTTGATGTTGAGTATCTGTGCTATCTCCTTATGGCTCTTTCCCTCTATCACGTAGAGGTTGAACACCATCCTGTAGCCATCCGGCAGCGACCTTATTATGTCCGTCATCTCCTCGGCATTGAGTCCGTCAGTGTCGGGGTCTTCCTCCGGAATGTCTGGCGGTTCGGTGTCGACGAGCACCTCGTCCTTTTTGCTTCGCCGGAGAAACTGCAGACTCTCGTTCATCACTATGCGTGTCATCCATGCCTTCAGCGATCCCTTGCCACGATATTCAAAAGAGCCAATCTGAGTGAAAATCTTTATCAGCGCCTCCTGCAGCACATCCTTCATGTCGTCGTCGCCTGCTATATAGCGTGCGCACACGGCAGTGAGATAGCCAGCATATTCCGCATACAGCAAGTCCATAGCAGAATTATAGTTCCGCTTGAATTGCTGCAGTATGTGTTGTTCCTTGTCTGTCGGCAGAATACTCATTTTTATCCTCGTTCTATATTATAAATACAAAGGTAATATATTCCTTGCATCATTTTTTTATGAAAAAAAACTTTTTTCTTCATGCAAGGTTTTGCCCATCCTTACGTTTTATAGGTGTAGGACAGCGAAAAAGTCGTCTACACAGAGTAAGCATACACATATATAAATTAATATACTTATGAAGAAATTGAAATTCATCGCTTTCGCGATTTGCTGCATCGTTCTTGGCAGCACGTTGACATCATGTCTTAACAATAATGATGATAATACGGGTCTTACTCCCGAGCAGCAGAAGTCTGCCTATTTGCAGGTGAAGGGCGACTACAAAGGTCAGCTCATCTATTCCAAATTGCTTAGCGACAGCAAATATGCCAACGACACCCTCGACATCTCTTGGTCACTGGATACAGACTCTACGATGCAGATAAAGAAGTTCCCATCGTCGGTATTGGCACAAAACATCACCAATGCTTCCCTCAAGGCAGCCATGGAAGTGTGCGACTCTGTAGACATCATGTGCTACACAGGCTATTACAATATTTCACCAGTGGCATTCATTGTAAACCCTACAGCAGTGACCTATAACCTCACATATGACGGTTTGTCGCACAAGGTGCAGGTGGTATTCTATGTAAACAACAGCTATTCCTTCGGAGTTTATCAGCCCACAGCAAACGCAATGCAGATACAGCTCGTAGAGGCAGGCATCTATGTTGATGGCACATATCAGACAGGAATGCTCAAGACAGCCACCCCATTCAAATTGTATTGGAAGAAGTCGTAAGGTAGTTTCTTGCAGTAGTGAAATGAAATAGGAAAAAGATTAGGGAATTAAAGTAAGTGACGGTGAAAATAACTTGATTGTTTCACCGTCACAATAAAGAAAAAATTAGGAAATTAGTAATCTCTCAATTAACTTGTTTGGCTCTGGACTTTGCGATTGCAAAGCCAGGGCTTTTTTTGTAATAGTAGTTGACGTGTCAGAACAGACACATCCTCATTATTATTTCGGGCTGTAAGCCCAGCTACACATAGCCCAGGGCAGAGTTGCGAAGCAACGTCACCCTGGGGATTTGTGGCAAGTATATGGCGCGCCCTGTAAGGGCAACTGCATAATAATCAGAATGAAATAATGTAGTTGCCCTTACAGGGCGCAAAAAAAGATAGTTTGTATCTTCTTACCCAGGGTGTTACCCTGGGCTATGTGCAATTGGGCTTACAGCCCGTTAAAAGTAAGGGCGCCGTCAA
>CAVCGK010000012.1:0-52927 GCA_963601795.1 bacterium
TTTAAAAGTTTCTCAGGCTTTCAAGACATCCGAACAAATTGCAAACGCAATACCATTAAAAGTTATCGGGACGCACGGAGCGCCCTTATTTTGAGTGCAAAGTTATGATTTCCATTTGAATACTGCAAACATAAAGCCTACGACTGTGCAAAAAAGGCGTATTTTTAATTGTTGGCTTTATAATAAAACGGAAAGATTTAACAAAAGCACAATTATGAAAAGAAAGTTTTTCTCACTCTTTATCGGCATGGCAATGATTATTACTGGTACCGCACTATCATCCTGCAGTAATAATGATGATGATGAAAAGAAGCCTTCAGAGTGGGCTACTACCGCTCCATTGATTTATTGCTCTGAATCCATGATGGAGTATTTCGACGTTACCTGCACCATCGACGGAAAAACAGTGACATTGACAAATGATAACACCGAGGCAGTTGAGCAGACTCTACATGACTCAAATGACGACCCTATGTATTTTAAACTGCGTTGCTATGTAGGTGATAAGAAAGAGCATACTTCATTCCCTGCAACATCTACTGTAGTAGAGACTGTAAAGGAGAAGTCAGGAGTTGATATCTCAAAGATAGATAAACTTCACCAGTTTGTGATGTATATCAAATTTGATACAACAAATGCCAATAACGATGAGTGGGAAACATTTACTGGTTCATTAAAGAGCGTATTCCAGGAAGGTGTACTTTTCAGCCAGATGGATGCTGAAGCTCTGGCGAAATATAAGAATGTGAACCTTACTACTTCAATTGCTATGAGCAACTATAAGAATGCTGTTGTCACTTCCGCATTCAGTGAAGCTTCGAAATAATTATCTTTTTTTACGCACGTACGTGCATCGGGCAATGCACATACGTTCATCAGGCAACGCACATACGTTCATTTGCCAACGCACGTACGTGCATTAACTCAACTTATAGCCCGTATATATATAATGAAAGAGGGTGTGTCAAAACTGGCACACCCTCTTTCATCTTTAATATATGTATTGTTTTTCCTTCTCGTTAATGCCGTTATTTGGCAGATGGCGTGAAGCGGTAGGTTACAGTGTATTTGCCTACTGGGCACTCATACTGATCGAGCACGGAGTCACCACCGCAACTGTGGTTGCCTATGCCGCGCTGCCAATAGTCGAAGTGAGCAAACACCTGTGGTCTGCGCACGAGGTCGTAAGGATGCTTACGGCCATAGAACACGTCATAATTAAACTGCTCGTCGTCGTAGTGTGACAGTGAGAAAGAAGCCAGGCCGTCAGTCTTTACAGAAATCTTTGTAGTACCGTTGTCGAGCGACAGGAATCGCAGTCCCTGACGGTCGCCCATGGTCTGTGGAGCACTCTGATGCTCAAACATGCCGTCGACGGTAGTCTTGTAGTATCCGAGCATGTATCCGCGCTGGCGGTCTATGTAGTTGCTTTCAGGACCTTTGGCATAATACTCCACATTCTCGAAGCCTTCGGCAAACTGCATTGTGATGCCCATGCGGCGTGTCTCTTCAGACGAGTTGCTGTAGGTGACGCGCATGTCTATAGTGCCGTCAGGATAGATGGTGTAGTCGATGATGTGAGTGTCGTTGCCACCCGATACGGATGTCTGTGCCACAACATTCTTTCCGCTCTTTGTAGGAGCCTTGAGAAGTTCTGTCTTGCCACCGATGAATCCTTCCTGCTTGTAGTCGTTGACAGCCACACCTTCGGTAGCACCAAGGCTGATGTTGTCATTGGCAATGCGGCGGAATCCGTTGAAGTCAGGACCTGTGGCAGGCACGATGAGTTGTGTGCCACGGTATGTCCAGTCTTCGATTGTGCCATTGGCACCAAACTTGATAGTGAAGTCCTTTCCAGTAACGGTGTTGCCCTTCACCTTGATCTTTCCCTTTGGAGCAATCTTGGCGAGAGTGACGTTGCGGTTTTCTATGAATTTAGGGTCCGACACTGACGGGCATGAGACATTATTGTTGGCAGAGAGAGCAAACTGCTGTTCTACCATACTGTAGCCCTTGGCTTCCCATGTGGTGCCCTGCTTTAGCACGAGACTGAATGTTATGAGATATTCATGGCTGTTGTCAACAGTAGTGTTGTATGGAATATCTATTGTTGCAGTCTTGCTAGGTTTGGTGGATGGCAGGCTGACAGTTCCGTTCTCCACACTCTTGCCGTCCTTGAGAACGTTGTAATTAAGCTCCAGTATGTCGGCAATGTCGGTGAAGGCATACTTGTTCTTCAGAGTGAGTTTCTTGCCTGTAAACGAAACGAAATCCACATTGCGATAAACATATTTCACCTCAGTGAGTTTAGGAGTCCACTCGCGTCCTGGAGTGATGATACCATTGCTCATGAAGTCGCCCTGGAATCCCTCTACACCATTGTTGAGACGTGTGTAGTCGTAGCCTGAAGTGTAGTAGTTGATGCCAGTCTTTTCGTCTTTGAGAGGCTGATGGTTCTTGATGCGTCGTGTGTCATAGATGCCCTGGTCTACCCAGTCCCAGATGCATCCGCCGACGATAGACTTACTGTTCTCTATGATGTCCCAGTATTCCTGCAGATTACCCACAGCCTGTCCCATAGCGTGAGCATATTCGCAGATGAAGTAAGGTTTGTCGTTGAGACCTTCGGTAAGACTCTCCACAACCTTTATCTTAGGATACATGTTGCTACCGAAGTCAGAGTAACGCTCGCCGTGCTTATAGCCTTCATAGTGCACCAGGGCATCACGTCCTGGAAGGAGCTTCTTCACGCAGTCGTAAGTGGCCTGGAAGTTGACACCACCGCCACTCTCATTGCCGAGCGACCAGAAGACGATGCTTGGGTGATTGCGGTCGCGAAGCACCATGCGCTCAGTGCGGTCTACATAAGCTGCCTCCCATGTGGAGTCGTTAGACAGACTGTGGTTATTGTGGCACTCCACGTCAGCCTCGTCCATGCAGTAAAGTCCGTAGTAGTCGAACATGGCATACATCTTCGGCTGGCGAGGATAGTGGCTTGTGCGCACAGTGTTGACATTAGCTTGCTTCATCAAAGTTACGTCGCGGAGCATGGTTGGCACGTCAATTGCATGACCGAAGAGAGGATGTATGTCCTGAGTGTTGACACCCTTGAAGAATATGCGCTTGCCATTAACCAGCATCTGTTTGTCCTCATTGATGCGCACATCGCGGAAACCATATTTTGTGGAGAATACCATCTCCTCCTTGCCGTCGGCTTTCTGCTTCACGATGACAGTGTAGAGATAAGGATTCTCGGTGCTCCATGGCTTCAGGTTGGAGAGTTGTCCAAAGCTGACATTGATACCTTTGGACTGTGTCTTTTTGTCCATATCGACAGTAGCCGACTGTGTGGCAACAGTCTTGCCGTCACTGTCAACAAGCGAAACCTCTATCTCCTTGCTTGTCTTCTCGCCCGTGGTGTTGTCTATGGTGAGACCGACAGACATGGTGCCACTTGTGTATCCATCGTTGAGTTTTGATGTGATGTAGTGGTCGGAGATGAATGTGTTAGGAGTGGCAACGAGATACACGTCGCGGTGAATGCCGGCAAGGTGCCACATGTCCTGTCCTTCGAGATAGGCGCCGTCACACCAGCGGTAGACACGCACTGAGAGATTGTTCTCGCCTGTGCGCAGATAAGGAGTGGCATCAAATTCGGCATCGGTGTTGGCACCCTGTGAATAGCCTACATATCTGCCGTTTATCCATACCACGATGGCGCTGCATGCTCCGTCGAAGTGCAGAGTGACGCGCTTCTTGTCCCATCCCTCAGGAAGAGAGAATGTGCGGCGATAGGAACCTACAGGGTTGGCATCGAAATTGTCGGCAATGGCAGTGATGTAAGGTGGATTGTTCTTGAAAGGATAACCCACATTGTTGTATACAGGCACATCATAGCCCGCCATCTCCCAGTTGAGAGGCACTTTGATGTTGTCCCAACTGCTCACGTTGGCGTTGTCGGCATAGAAATCGTCGGCTTCAGGTTTGCCCTGTTTCCAGTCGCTTGTATACTTAAACTTCCATGTGCCGTTGAGCGACATGTAGTCAGCCTTCTCAGGTGTAATCCATGGAAACTTGTAGCACTCGTCGCTCTGCATAGCCACTGTGCTTGAGTAAGGGATGAAGGTGGCATGAGCAGGCAGTTTGTTGTCTTCAAACTTGTGCTGGTCTTCCACCCAAGCGTCGGTGAATTTACTTGCCGGCGTGAGCTTTGTGGCAGGGATAATCGTCTTTGCTTTACTTGTCGCATGCTTGGCGGTCTTTGCCTTCGTAGAGCTGGTCTGAGCGTGAGCGGCAAAAGGCGCAAGAAGCATGAAGATACTTATCAGGCGAATCTTGTTCATATAAAATTAGGTTTTGGTTATATTCTTTATAGCGTTTATCAGTTGTCGTTGATACAGGCATCAGACAGTCGCAGTCAGTCTATGCAGCGCAGATTTCTCTTCAACTGCTCCACCGAACTGGCACCAAGCAGCACGCTTGTCACTCCTCGTTGTTGCAATATCCAGCGCAGGGAATGTTCAGCAAGAGTCTGACCTGATGCTTCTGCCTCGGCATTCCATGTCTGCAACTGACTGAGCAGTTCAGGAGTGAGAGCTTCTCTCTTGAGGTTAAGTCCTCTTGCCATGCGCGAGTCCTCTGGAATGCCATGCAGATAGCGGTCTGTGAGAAGTCCTTGAGCAAGAGGCGAGAAGGATATGAAACCGATGCCGTTGTCGGCACAATAATCTGTGATGCCCTCCTGTTGTGGACTTCTGTCAATCATGTTGAGGCGTCCTTGGTATATCAGCAGCGGCACATCGTGTGCCTTGAGATATGCATTGGCAATCTTCAGTTGCTCCAGTGGCCATCGGCTTATGCCCACATATAGAGCTTTGCCCGAGCGCACGATGTCGACAAGAGCCTGCAGAGTTTCCTCAAGGGGCGTCACAGGGTCATATCTGTGGCTATAGAACAAGTCTACATAATCCAAATTCATTCGCTTCAGACTCTGGTCAATGCTTGCCATGAGATATTTTCTGCTTCCCCAGTTGCCATAAGGTCCAGGCCACATGTCATAGCCAGCCTTGGTGGAGATGAAGAGTTCGTCACGATAAGGACGGAAATCATCGTCCATAAGTTTGCCGAATGTCTCCTCTGCTGTGCCGTAAGGCGGACCGTAGTTGTTGGCAAGGTCGAAGTGGGTGATGCCGTGGTCGAAGGCATAATGTGTGATGGCGCGCGACCTCTCGTAAGGGTCATTACCACCGAAATTATGCCAAAAACCGAGACTCACCTTAGGCAGCAACACACCAGAGTGACCACAGCGACAATACATGGTGTCGCTGCGGTCGTAGCGGTCTGTAGCTGCGATATACTGTTCCTTCAAATTCATCCCTCTATCAGTTTGAGAAGTTTCTCCACGGCTTCATCCTCAGGGATGCCAGTCTCTATGCATTCCTGCTTTCTATATAGAGAGATCTTGTTAGGACCTGCACCCACATAACCGAAGTCGGCATCTGCCATCTCGCCAGGTCCGTTGACGATGCATCCCATGATGCCAATCTTCAGAGTGTTGAGTTTCGGGTTATCCTTAGAAGCCTCCTTTATGGCAGCCTTTATCTTTGCTATGGTGCCCTGTAGGTTGTAGAGTGTTCTGCCACATCCAGGACAACTGATATATTCCGTCTTGGTGAACTTCACTCTGGCTGCCTGCAATATAGAGTCAGAGAGTTCTGTCTCCTCCTTACCGTTGTTGACAATGACAAGATTGTGTGCCTTGCCGTCGATGAGCAGAGCACCAGCCGTCATGGCAGCTTTGAGTTGCAGGTCTTCAGTGTTGTCCTCATGGAACTCAAGATACAGAGTGTCGTCTTCGATGCGTGCATTCTCTCGTTTCTCGGCACATTCGTCGATGAAGGAAACAAGTTTCTTTGCCACAGGAATCTCGCATTCAGGTTCCTCAGAGAGGCTCACGCGTATGGTGTCGCCTATTCCCTCGGTGAGCAAAGCTCCGATGCCTACAGCGCTCTTTATGCGGCCGTCTTCGCCCTCGCCAGCCTCAGTGACACCGAGGTGGAGTGGATAGTGCATGTCTTCCTTGTTCATCTCCTCTACGAGCAGACGCACCGACTGCACCATGACAACAGTGTTGCTGGCCTTGATAGATAGCACCACATTGCCAAAATTCTCTCTTTTGCATATACGGAGAAATTCCAAGCAACTTTCCACGATGCCCTTTGGTGTGTCGCCATAGCGGTTGCGTATGCGGTCGGAGAGCGATCCGTGGTTTACGCCTATACGAATGGCAGTATTGTGCTCCTTGCAGATATCGAGGAACGGAGTGAACCTTTCGTCAATCTTGCGTAGTTCGGCTGCGTATTCCTCGTCAGTATATTCCAGTTTGATAAACTTTCTTGCAGGGTCTACATAGTTGCCAGGATTCACGCGCACCTTCTCGCAATGGCAAGCAGCTATGTCAGCCACATTGGCATTGAAATGCACGTCAGCAACCAAAGGAGTATTATAACCGTCACGCTTGAGGGCATCGCCGATGTTCTGCATGTTCTCAGCCTCGCGACGTCCCTGTGTGGTCAGTCGCACCAGTTCGCCACCGGCATCGATGATGCGCTTAGCCTGAGCCACGCAAGCCTCGGTGTCGTTGGTATTGGTGGTGGTCATTGACTGCACCCTTATGGGATTGTCGCCACCGATGAGCAGGTTGCCCACCTTGACAACAGAACTAATTCGTCTTGAACTCATATTTTATTTCTGCTAAATCCTTGTTGGCTTTCTCTATCTTCTCGCCGAGTGTAGACTTGTAAGCCTGCACCTTCTCTGCCACAGACTCGTCGGCGAGAGCTATCATCTCGCATGCCAGGATGGCTGCATTCATGGAAGCATTCACACCGACAGTGGCAACGGGGATGCCAGGAGGCATCTGTATGATGGAAAGCATGGAGTCAAGACCGTCGAGCATGCCCTTGATTGGAACGCCGATGACAGGCAGTGTGGTGCTTGCGGCAATAACACCAGGCAGAGCGGCAGCCATGCCGGCAGCGGCGATGATAACCTTTATTCCCCTACCCTTCGCATCTTTGGCAAACTGTTCCACTGCATCCGGTGTGCGGTGAGCGGAGAGTGCGTTTACCTCGAAGGGAATCTTCATGTCGTCAAGAAATTTGCAAGCTTTTTCCATTACGGGCATATCGCTTGTAGAACCCATAATTATACTAACCAATGGAGTCATAGATATAATATTGTGAAAATAGAAATTACTAAACCTAAACCGTAGCCCACGAGCACTTGCGACAGACTGTGCTGACGCAATATCATGCGTGATGTGCCCACAAGCCCGGATACGATGATTGCAAAGCAGAGCCACCACAGCAGATAGAAACCGAATATTTCGCTGAACACAATGAGTGTGCCCGTGACAGCGCCGATGGCTGCCGTGTGAGTGGATATCTTCCACCACACGTTTATGAATGCGCACACCGTCTGCAGAAAGATGGCAGTCACAAGCAGAGTGCTTATGAAATGTGGTATGCGGAAGAAGTTCATGATGTAGCAACAGGTGAAATAGCTCACGATGGATATGATGTAAGGCACCATTCTGCGCTCGCGCTTGCCAAGTTGGAATAGTTTCCACCCGTGGTAGTTTCTGTAGAAATGAATTAGGAGCGTTGGGAAAAGTATGGTGAAGAGATATACCAAAGCCACGACCGTCAGCTTATAAGATAGAGGAAGAAGGTCGAGATAGGTGAACCAGAACAAAAGAACCAGTCCTACCAAAGGGAGGTAGAACGGATTGAAGGTGAGGCTCAGTGCTCTGGCGGCAATGATGAGTTTCTTTTCCATAGGTGTTTTTCAGTTTCTTCGCATCAGTGACTTTGGTATTCCGAGTTGGTCTCTGTATTTCGCCACAGTGCGTCGGGCTATAGGGAATCCCTGCTTTTTCATTATCTTCACGATGGCTTCATCGCTCAGCGGATTCTTCTTGTCCTCTTTGTCGACAATATCCTTGAGAGCAAGTTTTATCTTTCTTGTAGACAGTTCCTCTCCATCATCCTTGGTGTATCCGTCGGTGAAGAAGAATCTCAGCGGGAAGGTGCCCCATTGTGTCTGAGCATACTTCTCGTTGCTGACGCGTGATATAGTGGAGATGTCGAGTCCTGTTTTCTCGGCAATGTCTTTGAGAATCATTGGGCGCAGATCGGACTCGTCGCCTTCAAGGAAGAATTTGCGCTGCCAGTCTATAATAGCCTTCATGGTGAGCGTCATGGTCTGCTGGCGCTTGCGTATGGCTTCCATATACCAGCGAGCCTTTTCCATGTTGCGTCGCAGATAGATTACGGCATCGCGGTTGGACTTGCTCATTTGCTTGTCATCCATCTTGCTGTAGCTATTGAGCATTTCCTCGAAAGAGTCAGACATTCTTAGGTTAGGCAGATTGCCATTGTTGATGTCGAAGGATATGCGTCCGTCATCAGTGGTGTAGATGATGAAGTCTGGCGTTATCTGATGCATGTTCCTACCCATAGCCTCGCCCATGGCTGCCCCTGGT
The DNA here is from genome assembly GCA_963601795.1 of bacterium. GTDB lineage: Bacteria > Bacteroidota > Bacteroidia > Bacteroidales > Bacteroidaceae > Prevotella. Next base: position 8,546 of record CAVCGK010000012.1, read on the forward strand.
TTCGGATTCAGCTTGCGGAGTCCATCCATGAGTGTCTGCATCTGCAAGTCGTCGAGGTTGAGTTCATTCTTAAGACTCTCCCACCGCTTCTTGGTGAAATCCTCGAAATGATGGTCTATCACATTGAGCATACGTTCCTTCAGATGGCTTTCTTCCATCCTCTCCACTTGCAGACGCAAGCATTCCTGCAAGGAGCGTCCTGCTATGCCTGGCGGGTCGAAGGTCTGCAATTTATGGAGCACTGACTCCACTTCCTCTGTTGTGGTGTCAATGTTCTCATATATGGCGAGTTCGTCGGCAATAGTATCAATGTCCTTGCGTAAGATACCGTCATTGTCAAGACTGCCGATGAGATATTCCATGATGCGCTGTTCGGAGTCGGAGAGTTCAGTCTCGCCCATCTGTTCGTTGAGCTTGTCATAGAAAGACTGTGTGTCGCCATAGACCATTTCCTCGTAGTCGGCAGTGTCATGATAATTGGTGTCGCTGACCATGTCGTCGTCGCTTCCCATGTTCTCCAGCGCCTGATTGAGTTCGTCTTGGCGATCCTCCTTCTCTATGGATGCTTCTATGTCTTGGTCAGTGTCGTTATCGTCGTCAACATCAGAAGAGGAACTGTTGTCTATGGCAAGCTCATTTCTGTCTTCGTCATAGTCTTCCTCGAGGGCAGGGTTGTCATTCAGTTCGGTGGCAACATTCTGTTCCAGTTCGGCAAGCGACATACTGAGCAACTTCACATTTAGAAGTTGCTGCTGGGTGATGCGTTGCTGCTGGAGTAGTTTCTGCTCCTGTATCTGATGTTGGTCGAGTGACTGTTCCATTATCTGAAGTATTCTTTCAACTGTGCTGCCAGCGCTGCCAGTTTATCTGTATCTTCGTTGCCATATCTGTTCCAAATATTTTGGCACGGACATAGCAATGGGTCTGTTATGATGTCGCTACGGTTGAGATAAGGGTCGCAATACTGAAACATCTCCATTATCTGCGTTATGAGCGATGCTGGAATCTTTAGCAGTTTTGCCAGTTCCTGTATCTCCTCCGTCTGTGAGACCATCGTTGTGGGAGTGAGGCGGAAATACTGGTCAAGAATCAGTATGAGGTGCACAGGCATTATATCCTTTCTCTCGTCAAGAGGTCGGAAATCAAGTTCCCATGACTCCTTAGTGTCTATCTCGTCGTAGTATTTTCCGGAAGTGCCAAATCCATCCTTCTCCATCAGAATATTTCTTGCCTTATTGAGCTTCTTCTGATTCTGATATTCCTCGAGCATGTGCTTAAGGTAGGTTGATGCAGGCTTGCGCAGTTCCATCATCTTCTTGTGTAGGTCTGACGGATGAATATGCAGACGAAGAGCGATGTCTACAAGATCATGCGAGTAGACAGCCTTCACTCCCTCCGGTTTACGCTTGTATAGCCAGAGTAGCAGTGGCCAATATTCATCGTTCCATTTCATAGGCACAAGTATGTTGTTATTGTTTATATGCGTTGAGCTTGTCAGTGTAGTATTTTCTCACGTCGCTCCATCTATAGTAAGGACCTTCCACAGCCTTTATAGGGAGTGTAGCTTCCTCTTCATTGAGCAGCACCTTCACCCAGATGTCCTTGTCGTTGACATCTTTGCGATAGAAGATAAACTGGATGTTGCAGCCCATAGGGAATATTTTGTAGTTATACCAATGGTTTTTCTCCAGTTCGTCAGGATGCATTGTCTTGCCGTATCCATTGAGGTTAAGCAGACATGTCAGTGGCAACACCATAGTCTCGTGACCAAAGCGTAGAGTGGCTCCCGGTTTGTCAAGAGCTACGCAAGAGTCAGCTTCGGTTATTATCTTACTGAGCAGATTGCGCTGAGTGTAAGGTTGTGTGGCACCATTGAGTTTGCATGCACCAAATTCGCAGAACCATCCAAGGTTATATCTTTGCCAGAGTGCGTAGAGCTCATCTTTGGTAAAGATATCGTAGAGGTCTATCTGGTGGCGCAGTTCTGAGTTCTGCAGTATACTTGCGAGCAAGAATATTCTGTTGTAGAGATTCTGTGCATCGATATTCTTTTCTACATACGAGGCATCATTAAACAGGAGTTTCATAACTCTTGAAGGGTCGATATTCTTCTTGCTCCAAGAGTCAAGATACTTCTTGATGTCATTGTTATAGCGTTTGCTTACAAGCGGTTTGTCGTCAAAGTTCATGTAGTACATGTCGTGCTCGCTTGCGTCGTGCTTGAATTTCAGCGTAGGATTGAGCTTGGCAAGTTCCTGGAGCTCATTCTCCATCGACAATATGCAGCGGATTACGATTGTACTCTTCGCGTCTACCACACATCCGTCGCTGAATACCTGTGGGAAGCGTTCATACATTCTGCGTGCTATACCGCGGTGCTGTTCTGCACCCAGTTCGGTCAACTCGCCTATGCGGTTGTCACTTTCACGGCGCATCATCTTCACTTTGTCAAGCAAATCCTTACCCTTCTCGGTGAGTTTGCCGGCAGAGTCGGCACGGCAGAGAATGCCGAGAGCTATGTCATAGTCGTTGTTTTCACAGTGATAGCGCGAACCGTGGCGACCATAGTGTGATATGTAAAAAGGCTCTTTGTCTTTAGGACTTGGTGTCAATGCCTTTGCTGGTGCAGGATAGGCAAGGAAATTGCTACCTGAGCGATGTATATCTTGATAGATGTCCTTGCGTGAGTCCTGTGACCATGCGTATGACGCAACAAGGAGACACAGAAGAGTGAAGCATATTTTATTCATAACGTGTACTTGAATTCCGTTTATTTATATGACGGTTTGACATGTTGTAACGTGCCTCGTAAAGGAGCTTTTCCAATAGCCGTCTATATAGTGCAAAGATACTACAAAATCTTTCAACAATGAAATATTTTTTGTAATTTTGCTCACCTAAAACATATTTGTAATGGCAAAGAACAACAATACTCTCACGCCGATGATGCAGCAGTTCTTTGACCTGAAGGCCAAGCATCCCGAGGCGTTGCTTCTGTTCAGGTGCGGCGACTTTTATGAAACTTATCTCGACGATGCCCTTGAGGCATCCCGTATACTCGGCATAACTCTCACAAGAAGAAATAATACTGGTCAGAAGGAATCCACTGCTATGGCAGGTTTCCCTCATCATGCCCTCGACACTTATCTGCCCAAACTCATCCGAGCTGGCAAGCGTGTGGCTATCTGCGACCAGTTGGAAGACCCTAAGCTCACAAGAAAACTTGTGAAGCGTGGCATTACCGAACTCGTCACCCCTGGCGTTGCCATGGCTGACAATGTGCTTAACAACAAGGAGAACAACTTCCTCGCTGCCATACATTTCGGTAAGGGTTCCATAGGTGTGTCTTTCCTTGATATCTCCACTGGAGAATTTCTTGTTGACGAGGGCACTGCCGACAATGTGGCTAAACTATTGGGAAACTTCCAACCTAAGGAGGTGCTCTATAATAGAAACCAACGTCGCGACTTCAGTCAGACCTTCGGCGGCAAGTACTGCATTTTTGAACTCGATGACTGGGTGTTTACTGAGCAGACAGCACGACAGAAACTCCTTCATCAATTCAAGACTCGCAACCTCAAGGGATTTGGTGTGGAGCATCTGAAGAATGGCCTTGTGGCTGCAGGTGCCATTATGCAGTATCTTGAGATTACTCAGCACACGAATGTGGCGCATATCAGTAGCATATCACGTATAGAAGAGGAACGCTTCGTCAGACTTGACAGTTTTACTATCCGTTCTCTCGAACTTGTAAACTCCATGAATGAGGGTGGCAAGTCGTTGCTTAATGTGATAGATCACACGATAACGCCTATGGGAAGCCGACTGCTAAGACGCTGGATGGTATTCCCACTGAAAGACAAGCGCAAGATTGATGCACGACTTGATGTGGTGGACAGTTTCTTCCGTCAACCTGAGATAAGCGAGGTTGTGGAAGAGCGCCTGCATAGTGTGGGCGACATGGAGCGCATGATATCTAAGGCTGCCGTTGGCAGAATATCGCCGCGAGATGTAGTGCTGCTAAAGAATGCTCTTGTGGCATTGCGTGACGTGAAGTCTGCGTGCATGAGTTCAGAGAATGACACTCTGCACAGTATGGGTGAACGCCTGGAACTCTGCGACGAGTTGTGCGAAAGAATAGAAAAGGAGATGGTTGCCGAACCACCTCTACTGCTCAATCGCGGTAATGTCATACGTCCTGGTTTTGACAGCCAGCTCGACGAACTGCGTGACATATCGCAGGGAGGACGCGACTATCTGCTCAATATTCAGAAGCGCGAGATGGAGCAGACTGGCATCACTTCACTGAAGGTGGGCTACAACAATGTGTTTGGCTATTATCTCGAGGTGCGCAATACATTCAAGGACAAGGTGCCACAGGAGTGGGTGCGCAAGCAGACTTTGGCCCAAGCGGAACGTTACATCACGCAGGAGCTGAAGGAATATGAGGAGAAGATTCTCGGTGCTGACGAGAAGATACAGTCGCTGGAGGAAAAGCTCTTCAATGAACTTGTAACTGAAATACAGAAATATATAGTCCCCATACAGCAGGATGCGCTTGTGGTGGCTCAGATAGACTGTCTGCTGTCCTTTGCCAATGTTGCAAAGGAACACCGCTACATGCGTCCACAGATAGACGACTCTTATGTCCTTGACATCAAGCAGGGACGCCATCCGGTGATAGAGACACAATTGGCTGTCGGCGACAGTTATGTGCCCAATGACGTGTATCTCGACAATGAGAAGCAGCAGATAATGATTATCACTGGTCCTAATATGGCTGGTAAGTCGGCACTTCTCCGTCAGACAGCTCTCATAGTACTTCTTGCCCAGATAGGTTGCTATGTGCCTGCTGACTCTGCCCGCGTTGGCATTGTAGACAAGATATTCACCCGTGTGGGTGCTTCTGATAATATCTCTCTCGGAGAATCCACCTTCATGGTGGAGATGACAGAGGCTGCAAACATCCTCAATAACGTGTCAGATCGTTCGCTGGTGCTCTTCGATGAGCTTGGGCGAGGTACTTCTACCTATGATGGAATATCCATAGCCTGGGCGATAGTGGAATATCTTCATGATGCGAAGAATGCACAGGCACGCACCCTCTTTGCCACCCACTATCATGAACTTAATGAGATGGAGAACAAGTTTGACCGCATAAAGAACTATAATGTCAGCGTGCGCGACATCGACGGTCAGATTATATTCCTGCGCAAACTTGAGCGTGGCGGATCGGCACATTCCTTTGGTATACATGTGGCAGAAATCTCCGGTATGCCAAAATCTGTAGTGAGACGGGCAAATGTAGTGCTCAAGCAACTTGAGGCTCCCTCACGCGAAGCAGCATCGGCTGCTGGTGGTCAAAAAGCAGACGACATCACTGAGAAAGTGTCGCATCTTAATGGAGCAAGCGACGGAATGCAGTTGTCATTCTTCCAGCTTGACGACCCTGTGCTTTCGCAGATACGCGATGAAATCATTGGACTTGACATTAATAACCTCACACCTATGGAGGCTCTCAACAAGCTCAATGACATCAAGAAAATTGTTGTAGGGTAGACAGTTTCCTACCCTACCCTATTCTATTCTACGCTTTTATCTTCCCATATAATTAGATTCATAAAAAAATCCCCGGCACGTCCTTCACAGGAAATGCCGGGGTAAAAAATAAATTTATGAAAAAAATTTGGGATTTTTCCTGTCGCGATGACAGGCTGATAAAAGATGTTTCACAACATCACCACTAACTGTATTTATTGTTTTTATTCGTGTCTTATTGCTTCTATTGGGTCCATGTTGGCTGCCTTGCGCGCTGGGATATATCCGAAGATGACACCTATGAATACGCACACGCCGAAACTAACCCATATTGACCACATAGGAACGCTTGATGGCATGCCGAACTTAGGCACTACGAAACCTGACGCTCCGCATCCCACGAGTATGCCGAGTATACCTCCCGTCAGCGATATCAAGATCGACTCAATCAGGAACTGCAGTGAGATGACAAGTCCTGTGGCACCTACTGACATGCGGAGACCAATCTCCTTGGTGCGCTCTGTCACCGACACAAGCATGATATTCATGATACCTATACCTGCCACGAGCAATGAGAATGCTGCTGCTACAACGAGTATGAGGGTCACTGTGTCCATCGTTGATGACATGGTCTGCATCATCTCTGCCTGAGAACGGATGGAGAAGTCGTCGCTGTCGCCACTCGTATCCTTTATCTTGTGCTGTGCCCGCAGAATCTGTGTCAGCTCCTCTATGGCTGCGTCAGACATCTCTTCCGTGATGGCTGAACAGTTTATGCTGGAGAGGTAGGTCTGGGCTGCTATACGCTTCATAACCGTGGTGTATGGGGCTATCATGATGTTGTCCTGGTCCATGCCCCATGAGTTGTAGCCTTTCGACTTCAGCACACCCACTATTCGCATAGGGATAGACTTGAAACGTATGGTCTTGCCCACTACATCGGCACCTTCGCCAAAGAGTTCGTCCACGATGGTCTTTCCCACGAGGCAGACCTTGGCAGACTTCTTTATGTCTTCTTCAGTGAAGCATTCGCCGTCCTCTATCTCCCACTGCTTGATGTCGAGATATTCGGGGCTCTCGCCGTAGACACTCGTATTATTGTTGTTGTTGCCATAGACAACCTGTCCTGATGCCGACACTTCTGGCGACACGTCAGTGACAAACTTCTTTTCTTCGAGAATCTTCTCGTAGTCGGCAATCTTAAGTGTCTGCATTGACGAAGGGTCCTGACGCACACCGCCACGCATATCGGCACCTGGGCGGATGGTTATCAGGTTGGTTCCCATTGTGGAGAGCTCCTTGCGGATGCTCTCTTTGGAACCCTGTCCGATGCTCATCATTATGATGACCGCAGCTACACCGATGATGATACCGAGCATGCTCAGGAAGCTTCGCATCTTGTTGTTGGCAACAGCCTTGAACGAAACTTTGAAGAGATTCAGTATGTTCATAATTTAATCGTCTTGTGGTTTTGGCAGTGCAGCCAGTGCTTCTGCGGCTGACTTGATGTTGTTGTTGATAGTGTCCTCGCGTATCTTTCCGTCACGCAGGTTGATGTTGCGGCTTGAGTATTCTGCAATCTCAGGGTTGTGTGTGACGAAAATGATAGTGTGTCCCTGACGGTAGAGCTCCTGAAATAGCACGAGCATCTCGAATGAGGTGCGTGTGTCGAGGTTACCTGTTGCTTCGTCTGCCAGCAACACTGCAGGGTCATTTACCAAGGCGCGCGCTATTGCCACACGCTGCATCTGTCCACCTGACATCTGGTTGCTCTTGTGGTCCATTCTCTCTGCCAGACCTACAGCTGTGAGTGCCTTTATGGCTGCCTCGCGGCGCTGACGTGCGTTGTATTTGTTGTTATACATCAGAGGCAACTCCACGTTCTCTATGGCAGTGGTCTTTGGCAGAAGGTTATAGTTCTGGAATACAAATCCGATCTTGCGGTTTCTCAGGTGCGCTCTCTGGTTTTTCGACATCTGTCTTACCGAAACACCGTCGAGATAGTATTCGCCGCTTGTAGGCGTGTCGAGGCATCCCAATTGGTTGAGGAGCGTAGACTTTCCCGATCCTGATGTTCCCTGGATAGTCACAAACTCGCCTTCGTATATTTTGAAGCTCACTCCACGCAGCGCCTTTACGGTCTCGGAGCCCACCTGGAAATAACGCTTCACATTGTCGAGTTCGATGACTACCTTTCTGTTTTCTTTCTGTTCACTCATAATTGTCTGTTGGTGAAATTATGACTGTTTATTTCTTTGGAGCACCGCCGCCGTTGCTGTTGCCGCCACTCTTCTTCTTGTCGTTCTTAGGTCCTGGCATGAAAGGATTTGATGTCTGTTCCTCTTCCTCTTCCTCCTGCATCTTCTGTATGTTGAAGTCAGTGAGCACCTCTGTGCCTTCCTTTATGCCGGAAATGATTTCTGTGAGAGTGCCGTTGGTAGTGCCAATCTCCACTGCGTGAGCCTTGAATACGTTGTCCTCGCGTGTCCAGAGCTTGTTCTTTGCCTTTACATCCTCCACGCTTTCGCCTTCGGTCATGATGGCATCGTTAGGAGTGAAGCGCAGAGCCTTGGAAGGCACTGTCAGCACATTGTTTTTCTCAAGAGTGTAGATGGTGACATTGGCTGTCAAACCTGGTTTAAGTTTGAGGTCATCGTTAGGAGCAGAGATAACCACCTCGTAGGTCACGACATTCGACTCTGTGGTAGCCTCCTGGCGCACCTGAGTGACAGCTCCGTTGAATACATCATCTGGGAAAGCGTCAACAGTGAAGGTCACACGCTGACCCTCCACTACTCCACCTATGTCGGCCTCGTCGATGTCAGCAATCACGCGCATGTCGGTCAAGTCCTGAGCTATGTTGAAGAGCGTAGGTGTGGTCATTGCTGATGCCACAGTCTGTCCCTCTTCCACCTCTTTCGACAGAATGACACCGTCGATAGGTGATGTGATGGTGGCATAGCCAAGGTTGGTGCGTGCCTTTTCTACAGACTGCTGCTGTATCTTCACCTGCTGCACAGCCTGCTCGTAAGAGAGACGTGCATTCTCGAAGTCGTTGGCAGCGATGAGTCCCTTATCGTAGAGATTCTTGTAGCGGTTGTAGTTAGCCTTCTGATAAGTGAGGTTACTCTGTGCGTTGGCAAGGTTGCTCTGTGCAGAGTTGAGTTCCGACACGAGGTTAGTCTTGTCGAGTTCGGCAATCACCTGTCCCTTCTTCACCACTGAGTTATAGTCTACATATATCTTGTCGATGATACCTGATACCTGAGTACCAACCTCGACCTTTGTCACTGGTTCGATAGTACCTGTGGCTGTGATACTTGTCGAGATGTTCTGCTTCGACACTTTTGCGGTAGAATATGTCACATTCTGCTCGCTGCTGCATGCTGTCATAAGTGTGAGGGCGATAATGGCAAGCCCTGTGCTCACTGTCTTTTTCATATGTGAATCTGTTTCTTTTCTTGTAAATGGATGTTCTTTCTTAGGGCTTTAGATGTCAATGTCGCCACCATTATAGAAGTTGAGCATCTGCATGCTCAGGATGGTCGTATACTTGCTCTCCAAGCGGTTTTGCTCAGCATTGAGGAGTGTAGTCTTGCCTGTGGTGAGCTCTTGGATGTTCTTCAGACCCTCCTTAAACTGCTCGCTCACGAGTTCGTAACTCTCCTTGGCGCTTTGTGTGCTCACCTGTGCCGACTTGAAGCGTGCCTGATTGGTGTTGGCGTCAAGCCAATAGCCCTCTATGGTGCTCCAAAGTTCCTTCTGCTTGTCCTGCAGGTCGAGTTGCATCTCCTGTTGCTGTATCTTTGCTTTGCGGATGCTCGACTTTGTAGAACGCTGGTCGTAGAGAGGAATGCTCAGGTTTACTCCCAGACCTCCTGTGAGGTTGCTCTTCATCTGCTTTGTCCATGAGTTATCAGAGATAGATGTTGTCGACGCACCTATCGAACCGTTGATACCGATAGTTGGCATATAGCCAGCGCGTGCTATCTTCTCTTGCAGTTTGCTTGACTCTATGCCGAGCTGTGCATTTTTTATCTCAGGACGTGTGACGAGGGAATTACCATAGATATCTGCCATCGAAGGCACTGTGGCAAGAGCTGCATCATCGCTTGCTTCAGGTATGACGATGTCAAAGTCGCTGTTGTCGGTAATTTCCAGCAACTGCTTGAGTTGTAGCTTGTAGCGAGCCACCTGTCCACGTGCGTTTACAAGATTATATTCGTCTGTAGCAGCCTGCGATTCGAGCTGTGCCACCTCAGCCTTTGCCATTGTGCCCGTGGTATACATCTCCTGACCACGCTTCACGTTAGCCTTACTTATCTCGAGCACTTGCTCAAACACCTTTATAGACTCAGTGTTATAAAGAATCTGCACATAGAGTTGGGTGATCTGCTCCTGTATGCTGTTGGCAGTGGTCTGTGCCGTGAGGTCAGCCTGCTCTTCTGCTATCTCGTTCTGCTTTATGGTGTTGGTATTTTTGTTACCGTTCCACACAGTCCAGTTGGCGCCGATGTTATAGTTGCCGTTGTAAGATGTCTTGTTCACCTTAGAGTCCACATATCCATTGGTAACGGTAGTGCCACCGCCTTCAGGGAAAGGTCTGTAGCTGATGTTATGGCTTGTAGAGAAGTTTACTGAAGGCAACAACTGAGCCCTTGACTGCTTGGTAGTTTCTGTCGAAGACTCTTTCTGCAGTTTGTTCTTCTGCAACTGGATGTTGTGCTCGAGTGCATAGCTGATGCACTCCTTCAGTGTCCATTGTGTCTGGGCATAAAAGGGTGTCGACAGCATTAGAAGTAATCCCGAGGCAATGATTTTCTCTCTCATGTCTTGATTCTTTGTTTCGCTTGTGTCTTTATCAAAAATACTTCACCCCTTTAGATGATAAAAGCCATAGACCGTTTAACTGCCTATGGCTTTATTAACATGTTATTAACATTCATTCTTACTTTTTTGCCCTATACATACACAAGATACCTATTATTATGAACGGTATGCTGAGTATCTGACCCATATTGAAGAGCATGCCCGACTCGAAGCTCACCTGTATGTCTTTGGTGTATTCTATGAAGAATCGGAATGTGAATATGAGTGTCAGGCATAGTCCGAAGTAGAATCCCCTACCCGTCTGCACTTTGCGTTTCTTGTAGAAATACATCCCCACGAAGAAGAAGCAGAAGTATGCCATAGCTTCATAGAGCTGTCCGGGATGGCGTGGCATCATGTCCACTCTCTCGAAAATGAATGCCCATGGCACATCTGTGGCTTTGCCTATTATCTCCGAGTTCATGAGGTTGCCCAGTCGGATGAAACAAGCAGTGATAGGTGTGGCAATGGCTATGTTGTCGAGCACTGTCCACAGTTTCACACTTGTCTTGCGGCTATAGAGCCAAAGTGCTGTCATTAAGCCGATTGTACCGCCATGCGATGCAAGTCCTTCATAGCCTGTGAATGCCCATCCGCCTTCAGGTCGGAAGTGTATGGGCAGAAACATCTCTATGATGTGTTTTCCTGACGTGAGGAAATAGTCGGGCTGATAGAATATGCAGTGACCGAGACGTGCTCCCACGAGGATGCCTATGAAGCAGTATATGAAGAGCGGTTCAAACTTCTCTCCCGCTATCTTCTGGTCTTTATAGAGCCACTGCACCATGAAATAGGCACCCACAAGTCCTAAGAGCCAGCACAGCGAATACCACCTTATGGTGATGAATCCCAGGGAGAAAGCTGTCGTGTCGGGATTCCATATGATGTAATTAAGAAGGTCTAACATACCCCTACTCCATTATCTGTGTGCATTATACATTAAAGCGGAAGTGCATGATGTCGCCGTCCTGCACTATGTATTCCTTACCCTCGATGCCGAGCTTGCCTGCCTCGCGTACGGCTGACTCGCTGCCATATTTGATGTAGTCTTCATATTTTATTACCTCAGCACGGATAAATCCTTTCTCGAAGTCGGTGTGAATCACTCCGGCACACTGTGGCGCTTTCCATCCCTTGTGATATGTCCATGCCTTCACCTCCATCTCGCCAGCGGTGATGAAAGTCTCGAGATTGAGCAGTGAGTAAGCCTTCTTTATCAGACGGTTGACACCACTTTCCTCCAGACCTAACTCCTCGAGAAACAGCTGCTTATCTTCATAGCTCTCCAACTCGGCAATGTCTTCCTCGGTCTTGGCTGCCACTATCATGCTCTCGGCACCTTCCTCCTTGGCGAGTTCTTCCACCTGCTTGGTCCACTTGTTGCCGTCCTTGGCAGATGTCTCGTCCACATTGCACACATAGAGCACAGGCTTGCTTGTCAGAAGGAAGAGGTTTCTTGCCGCATCCTGCTCCTCCTTGGAGTCGAAGCTCACGGTGCGAGCATTCTTGCCCTGAAGAAGCACTTCCTGGTAAGCCTCCATAACCTTTGCCTCCACCTTGGCGTCCTTATTGCCTGTAGATGCCACTTTCTGGGTTTTGGCGAGGCGTGACTCTATGGTTTCCAAGTCTTTGAGCTGCAGCTCGGTGTCTATGATTTCCTTGTCACGTATAGGGTCTATGCTACCGTCAACATGAGTGATGTTTTCATCTTCGAAGCATCTCAGCACGTGGATGATGGCGTCAGTCTCGCGTATGTTACCGAGAAACTTGTTGCCAAGACCTTCGCCCTTGCTTGCTCCCTTTACCAGTCCGGCGATGTCTACAATCTCGCATGTTGCAGGCACGATGCGTCCCGGATGCACCAGTTCGGCAAGTTTTGTCAGTCGCTCGTCGGGCACGGTGATGACGCCTACGTTAGGTTCTATTGTACAGAAGGGGAAGTTGGCTGCCTGAGCCTTTGCGCTCGACAGACAATTAAACAATGTGGACTTGCCCACGTTAGGCAGTCCTACAATACCACATTTCAATGCCATATTTGTAAGTTATGTCTTTTCGTTGTATAAAATTCGTTGCAAATGCAAAGTTACTTATTTATTCTGAATAAGTAGGTATTCAAAATTATTTATATACAAAGTAGCACTGCTCATTCTTGACTACTATTATAAGAATTTTGAACACCTACTTAATGCAAATAGGGTAGGGGTTAATGCGCTTCAAGCCAGTTGTTGCCCCATCCTGAGTCGGCAATCAATGGCACGCTCAGTGCATAGGCACCCTGCATTTCCTCCATGACGATGCGTTCCACCTTTTCTTCTTCGTCGGGATAGACAGAGAAGTTGAGTTCGTCGTGCACCTGGAGTATCATCTTTGAGCGTATGCCTTCATCCTTAAACCTATTGAAAATCCGCACCATAGCAAGTTTGATGATGTCTGCAGCCGAACCTTGGATAGGGGCGTTGATGGCATTGCGCTCGGCAAAACCTCTTACTGTGGCGTTGGCAGAATTGATGTCGGGCAGATAGCGTCGGCGATGGAAGAATGTCTCGGCGTAGCCTTTGGCACGCACTTCTTCCTTTGCGCGTTCCATATAATCTTTTACGCGGGGGAATGTCTCGAAATATCCCTCTATGAGCGCCTTCGCTTCCTGTCGGTCTATGAGCAGGCTCTCTGCCAGTCCCCATGTCGTTATGCCATAGATGATGCCGAAATTAGCACGCTTTGCCTTTGTGCGCTCATCGCGTGTCACCTCGCTGATGTCCTTTTTGTATACCTTTGCGGCAGTGGAGGCATGGATATCGAGACCGTGCTCGAATGCATGAATCATGTTTTCATCCTCAGAAAGATGTGCCATGACACGCAGTTCTATCTGTGAATAGTCTGCTGAAAAAAAGCGACAACCGCTTTCTGCTATGAAGCACTTGCGTATCTCCTTGCCGTCTTCACCTCTCACAGGAATGTTCTGCAGGTTGGGATTGCTTGACGACAAACGGCCTGTGGCTGTGACGGCTTGGTTGAATGACGTGTGTATATGTCCCGTATGTGGGTTTATGAGTTGGGGTAGGGCGTCGATATAAGTACCAATAAGCTTCTTTAACCCTCTATAATCCAATATCTTTCTGATAATCTCATGTTTGGATGCGTGCTTCAGGAGTTCCTCCTCGCTCGTCACATATTGTCCTGTCTTGGTCTTCTTCGGTTTGTCTACAATCTGCATCTCACCAAACAGTACGTCGCCCACCTGTCGGGGTGAGGATATATTGAAGGAATGGCCTGCCAACTCGTATATCTCATGCTCTATGGTGTTCATTCTTTCGGTGAAAACATTTGACGTGTCGCGCAGTGCGTCTGTGTCGAGAAGCACTCCATTATACTCCATGTCCGCAAGCACGTGTATCAATGGCATCTCTATGTCATGACACAGTTGGTGCATATTGTTGTCCTCAATCTGAGGTGCGAGGATGTTGTAGAGTCGCATTGTCACGTCAGCATCTTCGCAAGCATATTCATAGACGAGGGTAGGGGACAGGTCGCGCATCGACTTCTGCTGTTTGCCGGCAGGACCGATGAGTTCCTCTATGTGGATGGTGCGATAGTCGAGCATTGTCTCCGCCATGTAGTCCATGCCATGTTGCAAATCCGGATTTATGAGATAGTGGGCAATCATAGTGTCGAAGAGTTCGCCTTGCATTATGACCCCATAGTTGCGAAGCACCTGGATGTCATATTTTATATTTTGTCCTATCTTGAGAATTTGCTTGTTCTCAAAAAGTGGTCGGAATATGTCCACTATGGTCTGTGCCTTGTCTTGCTCTTCCGGCACTGCCACATAATATGCCTTTGATTCCTCCACACAGAAGCTCATTCCCACAAGTTTTGCGTCGATGGCATTCACTGAAGTCGTCTCTGTGTCTAAAACGACTTTTTTAAATGTCAAAAGAAAGTCACAAATATCTTTCGCCTTCGTCTCATCCTCAATGAGTTGGTATTCGTGAGGAATTGATTCTAACGTCTTAAAACGGTCGTTTTTTTCTTCTTCTGCATTCTCGTCCTGAAAGAAGCCAAATAAATCAGGTTGAGAATTAACTTTCTTTGGCTTTACTGTCGGTTTCTTAACAATCTTACTTGCGAGTGTCTTAAACTCGAGTTCGGAGAGTAGGGGAATGAGTTTTTGCTCGTCAGCCTCTCGCGACTTGAATTTTTCCAAGTCGAGTTCCACTGGAACATCGGTGCGGATGGTGGCGAGAAATTTCGACATCTTAATATCGTCGGTTGCTGCCTCCACCTTTTCCTTCATCTTTCCCTTGAGTTCGCTGGTGTGGGTGAGCAGTTGCTCGACCGACCCAAACTGGTTGACGAGTTGGGTGGCAGTTTTCGGACCTATGCCCGGACAGCCGGGAAAGTTGTCGGCGGAGTCGCCCATGAGAGCCAGGATGTCGATGACCTGGAGTGGGGTAGTGATGCCATACTTTTCGCAGACCGCTTTTTCGTCCATTGTTTCATATCCGCCACCATGTCGCGGACGATAAATGTAGACATTTCCGCCCACCAACTGACCATAGTCCTTGTCGGGAGTGAGCATGTAGGTCTCAATACCCTGTGAACCAGCCTTTTGTGCCAAAGTTCCGATGATGTCGTCAGCCTCGAAGCCCTCTGCCTCAAGACAGCAGATGTTCATCGCCGCCATGAGGTCTTTTATAATAGGTACGGACTTTTTTATGTCTTCGGGAGTAGCCTCGCGTTGGGCTTTATATTCCGGAAAAGCCTCGTTGCGGAAGGTCTTTCCGCGATCGAAAGCCACTGCAATATATGTAGGTTTTTCCTTTGTCAACACCTCATTTATGGTGTTCATGAAACCAACTATGGCGGAGGTGTTAAGACCTTTGGAATTTATGCGCGGATTTTTTATGAATGCATAATATGATCTGTATATAATCGCGTAAGCGTCAATAAGAAAGAATTTCTCCATGTATCAGTATCTTTAATGATGGTAAAATTACAAAAAAACTGCCATAATTACACGTAATTTGAGTAATTTTGTAGTGTATAATACGCGACGTATGGACTACCTATCAATTATTAAAAGACCAATCACACAGGAGCTTGAGGAATTCTCACAGCTCTTCAGTTCTTCACTCACCTTTGGCGACAGTCTCCTTGACGAGGTGTTGGGCTATATCCGCCAGCGTGCTGGCAAGCGCATGCGCCCAATGCTCATTATGCTGATTGCCAAGGCTTTTGGCGAGGTAAACCATGAGTCGCAATATGCTGCCGTAGGTCTGGAACTACTTCACACGGCTTCACTTGTGCACGATGATGTGGTGGATGAAAGTGAAGAGAGGAGGGGACAGGCGTCGGTGAATAGTCTGTATGACAACCGTGTGTCGGTGCTTGTGGGCGACTTTATTCTCTCCACAGCACTGCTGAAAATCTCGCAGACCCGCAATCATCGCATAGTGGATTATCTTGCAAAACTGGGTATGACATTGAGCAATGGCGAGTTGCTTCAACTCTCAAATATTGACAACCATAATCTCTCTGAGGATGTCTATTATAGTGTCATAAAGCAGAAGACAGCAGCCCTCTTTGAGGCTTGTGCTGCAACGGGTGCAATAAGCAGTGGAGTAGAGGATGACATTGTGGAAAAAGCACGACAGTTTGGTCGAGATCTTGGCATTGCTTTTCAGATAAGAGACGACATCTTCGATTATTATGATGAAGGTGAGATTGGAAAGCCGACGGGAAATGACATGGCAGAGGGAAAACTCACACTGCCAGTTCTCTATGCTCTAAATTCTACTAATAATCAGGAGTATATAGACCTTGCCTACAAAGTAAAAGACCGAGATGTGAGCAAGGAAGAGATTGCTCGTCTTGTCGAGTTTACCAAGCTGAATGGTGGCATAGAATATGCTCAGAAGACAATGCTCGAATATCGTGACAGAGCATTGGAATTTATCAAGAACGAAGTGAAAAAAGCCGACATAGCCCAGTCGCTTACAGCGTATGTTGACTATGTGGCTGCCAGGTCATTTTAATTGCTTAAATAGAGTAATTATAGGAGGTATGGCGCCCTCGCCGTACCATCAGCCAAATTATATCAGTTAGTAATTGTAAGCATATGCGTTGCTTCTTGTAAGCAGTAGCGTGTGTGAATGTTTTGACATATGTCGCACGATTGTGTGACATATGTCAAAAAGGTTTATGACAATTGTCGCAAAGGTTTGTGACATATGCCGCACACGTTTGTGACATATGTCAAAACATCAACGCAAGTTAGTTCTACAACTTATAAAGCTAACTATTTTCATCGTGTCAGTAATAGGAAGTACGGCGCCCTCGCCGTACTAAAAAGCAATGGCATTATTTCATGACGTTAGTACGGTGAGGGCGCCGTACCTCCTATAGTTACCAATTGTTATGAAAGAAGAGAGGGTGTGCCTATTATGACACACCCTCTCTTGCTTATTGTTTATACCTTTTTTCTATTCTCTTATAAGTCTTTGACTTAGAAGAACTTTGTTTCCTCGCCAGTGAGTTCGCTGAGGAGCACATTTGCCAGGCGGCTAGTGCCAAGACGGAACCACTTGTTGGTCAGCCATTCCTTGCCGAGAACCTCCTTTACGATGGTGTAGTAGGTGATGGCATCCATCACTGTGTTGATGCCGCCAGCAGGCTTGAAACCAATCTGTATGCCTGTCTCGTCATAGTATTCCTTGATAGCCTGACACATTACATAGGCAGCCTCTGGAGTAGCACTGATTTTCTCCTTGCCAGTAGACGTTTTGATGTAGTCTGCACCGGCATACATGGAGAGTAGGGAGGCCTTCTTGATGTCGGCAGCACTCTTGAGACAACCAGTCTCGAGGATCACCTTCATGGCAACTTCTTTACCACAAGTGTTCTTCAGTTCCTGTATGTCTTCGCACATTCCCTCATAGTCGCCGTCGAGGAATTTGCCTACAGGCATCACGATATCAATCTCTGTGGCGCCGTCTTTCACTGCCAGTGCAGTCTCGGCAACCTTTACCTCAATGAGGGCCTGAGATGAAGGGAATGAGCCTGATACGCAGGCAATCTCTACGCCATCTATTTCGAGAGTTTCAGCCACGGTCTTTGCGAAGCATGGGAACACGCAAATGGTGGCTACGTGGGGAAGGTCAGGATAAGCAGAATCGAAGTCGTTGACGCGCTCTGTAAACTTCATCACGCTTGTCTCAGAGTCTGTGGTGTGGAGAGTGGTCAACTCGATGCTTCCCATGAGGAATTTCTTTACTTCTGCCGTGTCATTTTCTGGCACTTTTGTGGCGATAATTTCTTTCACTGCCGACTGTACTTCGGCGTCACTGATGTTCAGGTTGTACTTGCTTAAAGCTTCTTCGTATTTACTCATATTCATAGGTCTTTTTGTTTTGAATCCATTATTATCGTTACAGGACCATCATTGAGAAGGTCTACTTTCATGTCGGCACCAAACTCTCCGGTGGCTATTTCTTTGCCCAGAGCAACCTCTGTGGTGCGGATGAAGTCATGGTAGAGTGGGATGGAGATGTCGTGTCCTGCGGCACGTATGTAGCTCGGACGGTTGCCTTTCTTGGTGGATGCCATAAGGGTGAACTGGCTTACTATCATCATGTCGCCGTGGATGTCGCTCACGGAGAGGTTCATCACTCCGTTTTCGTCATCGAAAATGCGCATGTTGATGAGCTTCTTCACCAGATAGTCAATGTCCTCTTGCGTGTCGTTTTCGCCTATGCCAAGCAACACCAGCAGACCTGCATTGATGCTTGATTTTACTTGGCCGTCGATGGTCACGCTTGCGTGCCTTACACGTTGCACTACTGTTCTCATATATGCAAAGATAGTGTTTTTATTTCATATTGTCGTCCACGGGGTGGAAATAATTGTATATTGTTTCTGCTTTTGCTTCTCCTATTATAGAGGAAAGTGTCTGTAAATCAGCCGTCTGAATCTTCTTTACTGTCTTTAGCTTCTTTATTAGCAGCTCCTTGCTTTTAGGACCAATGCCCTTGATGTCGTCGAGGGCGGAGTGGAGTGCGCTCTTCGAACGCTTGTCGCGGTGGAAGGTGATGGCATAACGATGCACCTCGTCCTGTATCTGCGAGAGGATGTGGAAGAGTTCCGAACCTGTCTTCAGTGCTATGGTCTGAGGAGGGAATCCGTAGAGCAGTTCGTTGGTGCGGTGGCGGTCGTCCTTGGCGAGTCCGGCAATGGGGATTTGTAGTTGCAATTGGTCTTCCACAACCTCTCTCACAACACCCATCTGACCTGCTCCGCCGTCAGTGATAATAAGGTCGGGCAGGGGACTGTTTTCTTCCTTCATACGCTTGTAACGGCGGTAGACGACCTCCTGCATGGAGGCATAGTCGTCAGGGCCGCTGACGGTCTTTATGTTGTATTTACGATAGTCTTTCTTT
Organism: bacterium; assembly: GCA_963601795.1. GTDB lineage: Bacteria > Bacteroidota > Bacteroidia > Bacteroidales > Bacteroidaceae > Prevotella. The sequence goes on from CAVCGK010000012.1 coordinate 27,388, forward strand.
GATGGTTTCATGCCCTTGAAAACGACACATCCCGCCACAGCGTCGGTGCCGGATATGTTGGAATTGTCGAAGCATTCTATCTGATAAGGCAACTTTGGAAGGTTGAGTTTCTGCTGTAATTCCTTCATCAAGCGTGTTTGTTTTTGCTCAGGATTGAGCTTTTCAGCTTGCTTTAGGCGGTCGAATTTATACTGCTTGCCGTTCATCTCTGAAAGCTCTAAAAGGTGCTTCTTGTCACCCCTCTGTGGAACAAAAAACTGTGCTCCGTCAGGCATTTTCCAGTCAATGTCGAAGGGCACTATTATCTCCTTGGAATTACTCTCGAAGCGTGCTCTTGTCTCGGGTATGGCAGCCAAAAGAAGTTCTTCGTCGGTCTCGTCGAGTCGACGCTTATATTCAAACGTGAAACTGTGGTTTACCATTCCTTCCATGACATGCATGTAGTTTATGAACACTGTGCTGTGTGTGTCGTCGGACACGATAGAGAAGACATCAACGTCGGTAATTGTATGGCTTACGACGCCACTCTTTGCCACGTAGGACTCTAAAAGCATGTAACGCTTCTTTAGTTCCTCTGCCTCTTCAAACTTTAGCTCTGAGGCTTTTTGAAGCATATCCTCGTATATCTTTCGGCACAGTTTGGAGGTGTTGCCTTTGAGTATCTCTCTTGCTTGGTCTATGCTCTCCCTGTATTCTTCTACAGACTGTTTTCCTACGCATGGAGCCTTACAGTTCTTGATGTGATATTCGAGACACACTTTATACTTTTCCTTGTTTATTCCTTCAGCGGTAATTGGTGTCTGGCAGCGTCTTGGGAAATACATCTTGTTTATAAGGTCGAGTAGGGAATACATCGTTCCTACGTGACTGTAGGGCCCATAAAACTGCCCCATGCGCCTGTCTGTCCTTCTTGTTTTGAATATACGCGGCAGATACTCGTTGCTGATGCATATGCTCGGATAAGTCTTGCCGTCTTTGAGGAGAATGTTGTATTTAGGATTAAATTGCTTGATGAGAGAGTTTTCGAGAAGCAGGGCGTCTTCTTCGCTGTTAACCACGGTGTAGGTTATATTGTGTATCTTGCTGACAAGAACCTTGGTTTTGAAACGGTCTACTTCCTTATGAAAATAGGAAGACACGCGGTTCTTCAGGTTCTTTGCCTTGCCTACATATATAATTACGCCCTGGTCGTCGTAAAACTGGTAGCTTCCTGGTTTTTCCGGCAGACTTAATACTATTGCTTTAAGTCTCGCCAACCTCTGCTCATTCTCCTCTTTCTTCATCTGAGTGTGTCTTTGTTTTGTTTCACGTGAAACAGTATCCTCTATTCGCAAAATCCCTTTGTAGAGCCAATTGTGGGCATTCTACAAAGGGATTTCTCTTTTTTTTCTCATTTTAGGCGTTTCTTCGCCCTTTCTTGCTATTGTGTCTTTTTATCCGCGCTTTTAAATCTTTATAAGAGCGGTAATCTCTGTGTCGTTGTCGAAATGGCTTCTTCCGTTGAGTCCTTCGATTGTGAGCTCGATGATGAAGTTGATGTAGATTTTCTTTGGATTAAACTTCTTCACCAAATCATATGCGGCACGCATGCTTCCGCCAGTGGCGAGCAAATCGTCGTGAATGAGCACTACATCGTCTTCGGTGATAGAGTCCTTATGTATCTCTATGGTGTCCTCGCCATATTCCTTTTTATAAGACTGCTGGATTGTTTCAGCAGGCAACTTGCCAGGTTTTCTGCATAGAGCGATGCCAGCACCAAGTTCGGTAGCAATGGCAGAACTCATCACAAAACCGCGGCTTTCTATTCCTACTATCTTTGTAATGCCCTTGTCTTTGTAGATGTCGATAATTTCATCGCGCATTATCTTTAGGCACTCGGCACTTTTGAATAGGGTGGTGACGTCTTGGAATTGGATTCCTTTAATTGGGAAGTCTGGTATGCAACGCAGATTCTCCATTAACTTCGGATTGTTCATAATGTATTGTTTTATTTTTATTGTATTGTCATTCTATCTTGAAACCCAGTCGGTTTTATCGGTTATCTTATTTAATTTGTTTCACGTGAAACGGTATATTTATGTCTTTTATCGTATCTATCTTTGCACGCTTTCTATCTAGTTTTAACTTATAGGTTATAATGTGCGTTAAAAGCTTGTTTTTATCTGTTCAGTAAGACTAACAGGACGTTTATATCGCTCGGCGAAACCCCAGGAATTCTACTCGCTTGTGCGAGAGTTTTCGGATTTATTCTTTGCAGTTTCTGGCGTCCTTCTGTAGATATTTCGTGAAGCTCTTCGTAATTGAAGCGGTTCTCTATGTTTATATTTTCAAGACGGTGCATTTTCTCCGCAATAACCTTTTCTCGTTCTATATAGCCTTTATATTTTATGGCTATTTCTGTTGATTCGGATATTTCGTCCTTTCTATTCGTGAGCGTGTCGATTTTGTCTTTTAACGTCGGAATGGCCTCCGATAGCATATTTATATTGAGTTGCGGGCGGGCTATGAGTTCGCTCAATTTTGTGCCGAACCTAAGTGGTGCAGTGTCTGTATTCTCAAGGAATGAATTTATTTCCTTTGGTTTTATCGTCGTGCTATCGCAGAACTGCAAGAGATGTTCTACTGCCTCTTTCTTTTCCTTCCACCAATTGAAGCGTTCGATAGAAGCAACACCCAAATTATAGCCTATTTCCGTGAGTCGTGCATCGGCATTATCTTGACGCAAAAGTATGCGGTATTCTGCCCTTGACGTGAACATTCTATACGGTTCGTCCACACCCTTTGTCACGAGGTCGTCGATGAGTACGCCGATGTAAGCTTCGTCTCTGCTTAATACCAATGGTTCGCTACCGGCGCATTTTCTTGCTGCATTGATACCGGCGATCAGACCCTGTCCTCCTGCTTCTTCGTATCCTGTCGTTCCGTTTACCTGGCCGGCGAAGAAAAGGCCGGATATGATTTTAGATTCGAGGGAATGATTTAGTTGGGTAGGATCAAAGTAATCGTACTCTATGGCGTATCCTGGACGGTATACTCGAACGTCTCTTAGTGCTGGTATTTTTCTTAGAGCCTCGAGTTGTATCTCCATCGGCATACTTGAAGAAAAGCCGTTAAGATACATCTCGTTTGTGTCCGTTCCTTCGGGTTCGAGGAAAAGAGGATGCTGCTCCTTGTCCGCAAAGGTGACGAGCTTTGTTTCTATTGACGGACAATAACGCGGGCCGATACTCTGAATCTGTCCGTTGAAAAGGGGAGAGTCAGCAAGACCGCTCCGCAAAATGTCGTGGCATTCCTTATTAGTATTGAATGTCCAGCAAGGTAATTGCGGAAGTTTTCTTTCCTCTCCGAAATAGCTAAACTGATGAAAAGTGTTTTCGCCAGCTTGAGCAGTTGTATCCTCAAAGTGCACCGAACGGCGGTCTATTCTCACTGGCGTGCCAGTCTTCATTCTATAAGACTCTATGCCGTGGCGTGTGATAGACTCTGTGAATCCAGTCACGGCGGGTTCGGCACAACGTCCGCCAGCCACCATCTTCTTGCCGATGTGCATCATTCCGTTGAGGAAGGTGCCGGCAGTGACCACTACACACTTCGCATGAAACTCTACGCCCCATACGGTCTTCACTCCATAGACGGCCTTGTTGTCGTCTACTAGAAGTTCGTCAGCCTGATCTTGCCATATGTCGAGATTATCTGTGCGGTCGAGAATCTCTCGCCACTTCCATATGAACTTGCCTCGGTCACACTGTGCGCGTGGACTCCATACGGCAGGTCCCTTGCCCATATTGAGCATACGGAACTGTATGGCAGTGGCATCGGTGACGATACCCATCTGGCCACCTAAAGCGTCGATCTCTCTTACTATCTGTCCCTTTGCAATGCCGCCCACGGCAGGATTGCATGACATCTGTGCAATTTTGTTCATGTCCATAGTGACAAGGCAAGTCTTTGCGCCCACTTTTGCTGAAGCCACAGCAGCCTCGCAGCCGGCGTGTCCGCCACCCACTATGATGACATCATAATTAAGAATCATAATGCAAAATTGTTACTTGGTATAATCAATACCCATCTTTCAATGCACAAAAGTAGCAAGAAAATTCCGATTTGCACCTAAAAATTTTTGTTTGTCGTCAAATAATCGTATTTTTGCACTACTTTAATAATGGCAGTGCGGATGAGCCGTGTTGTCATTACTCATGGGCGCATGCCTGAAAGTGAAAGATCCTTTTTACTGAATAAAATCTTTATAAACATTTAAATACTTAATTTCAAATCATTTATGTGGTTAACTAACTCTTCTATCGGCAGAAAAGTGGTGATGTCAGTAACTGGTATTGCGCTTATTCTGTTCTTGACATTCCACATGTCAATGAATGTTGTTGCCTTGTTCTCCGGAAAGGCTTACAACACGATTTGTGAACTTCTGGGTGCCAACTGGTATGCTGTTGTTGCAACAGCTGGATTGGCAGCCCTGGCAGTGATTCACATTCTGTATGCTTTCATTCTGACCATCCAGAATCGCAAGGCACGTGGCGCCAGCCGTTATGACGTCACCGTTAAGCCTGCAAAGGTGGAGTGGGCATCGCAGAACATGCTCGTGCTCGGTATCGTTGCACTGGTGGGTATCGTTCTTCACCTCTACAACTTCTGGGCTAAGATGATGTTTGCCGAGCTTACAGGCATCGGTGACCTGTCACTCGCTGCTGACGGCGCACACTGGATTCAGTACACATTCAGCTGCCCAGTTTATGTTGTCATCTACATCGTATGGCTCGTGGCAATCTGGTTCCACCTCACACACGGCTTCTGGAGCGCATTCCAGACTCTCGGTGTAAGTGGTAAGGTGTGGTTCACACGCTGGAAGATCATCGGCATTGTTTATGTGACTCTGCTCATGCTCGGTTTTGCCGCTGTTGTCGTAGCTTATGCTCTCGGCATTGTAGGTGGTGAATGTGTGGGTGATTGCTGCAAGAGCGCAGCCGAGGCTTGCGGTTCTTGTTGTGCACACTAATGTCTAACAGATAACAAAGAAACATCATGGCTAAAGAATTGAATTCAAGAATACCAGAAGGACCTGTAGCTGACAAGTGGACTGAATACAAGGCTCATCAGCGACTGGTAAACCCAAAGAATAAACTCAAGCTCGACATCATCGTGGTGGGAACAGGTCTGGCAGGTGCCAGCGCAGCATCTTCACTCGGTGAGATGGGCTTCAATGTACTCAACTTCTGCATCCAGGACTCTCCACGTCGTGCTCACTCTATCGCGGCTCAGGGTGGTATCAATGCAGCAAAGAACTATCAGAATGACGGTGACTCAGTTTATCGTTTGTTCTATGATACAGTAAAGGGTGGTGACTATCGTGCACGTGAGGCTAACGTTTATCGTCTGGCTGAGGTGTCAAACAACATCATCGACCAGTGTGTGGCTCAGGGTGTGCCTTTCGCACGTGAGTACGGCGGTATGCTTGCCAACCGTTCATTCGGTGGTGCTCAGGTGTCACGTACATTCTATGCAAAGGGTCAGACAGGTCAGCAGCTGTTGCTCGGTGCTTACTCTTCACTCTCTTGCCAGGTGCATGCAGGCAAGGTGAAGCTCTACACACGTTATGAAATGGAAGATGTAGTGCTTGTTGAAGGTCGTGCACGTGGTATCATCGCAAAGAACCTCGTTACCGGTAAGCTGGAGCGCTTCTCTGCCAATGCAGTGGTAATCGCTACTGGTGGATATGGTAACACATACTTCCTTTCTACCAACGCTATGGGTTGTAACTGTACAGCTGCCATCCAGTGCTACCGTAAGGGAGCTATGTTTGCTAACCCTTCTTACGTGCAGATTCACCCAACATGTATTCCTGTACACGGCGACAACCAGTCGAAGCTGACCCTTATGTCAGAGTCACTGCGTAACGATGGCCGTATCTGGGTACCAAAGAAGATTGAGGACGCAAAGAAACTTCAGGCTGGCGAGATCAACGGTTGGGATATTCCTGAGCAGGATCGTGACTACTATCTGGAGCGTCGTTATCCAGCATTCGGTAACCTCGTGCCACGTGACGTTGCTTCGCGTGCTGCCAAGGAGCGTTGCGACAAGGGCTTCGGCGTGAACAACACTGGTTTGGCTGTGTTCCTCGACTTCTCTGAGTCTATACAGCGCCTCGGCATCGACGAGATCCGCCAGCGTTATGGCAACCTCTTCGACATGTATGAGGAAATCACCGACGTTAATCCAGGTGAGTTCGTGAAGAGCCAGGACGGCGTAGATTACTACAAGCCGATGATGATCTTCCCTGCTATCCACTACACAATGGGTGGTATCTGGGTAGACTACGAGCTTCAGACAACTATTCCTGGTCTGTTTGCTATCGGAGAGTGTAACTTCTCTGACCACGGTGCCAACCGTCTGGGTGCTTCTGCTCTTATGCAGGGTCTTGCTGACGGATACTTCGTATTGCCTTACACCATCCAGAACTATCTGGCAGACCAGGCTATTTGGCCACGTCTATCAGTAGACATGCCTGAGTTTGAAGAGGCAGAGAAGAAGGTTGACTCAGAGCTCGACCGTCTACTCAACATCAAGGGTAAGCGTTCTGTTGACTCTATCCACAAGGAGCTTGGTCACATCATGTGGGAGCACGTTGGTATGGGACGTACTAAGGAAGGTCTTGAGGAAGGTCTGAAGTTGCTCAAGGGCATCCGCAAGGAGTTCAACGAGAACCTCTTCGTACCTGGTACACGCGAGGGTCTGAATGTCGAACTCGACAAGGCTATCCACCTCCGCGACTTCATCGTTATGGGTGAACTTATCGCTTACGACGCACTCCACCGTGAGGAGTCTTGTGGCGGTCACTTCCGTGAGGAGCACCAGACAGAGGAAGGCGAGGCTAAGCGCGACGACGAGAACTTCTTCTATGTAGGCTGCTGGGAGTATCAGAAGGATGACGAGACAGCACCTGTACTCAACAAGGAGCCTCTCGAGTATGAGATCATCAAGGTTCAGACCCGTAACTATAAGAACTAACCCTTAAAAAAGACAAACATGGCTAAGAATATTAGTTTTACAATAAGGTATTGGAAGCAGAACGGTCCTAAGGACAAGGGTCACTTCGATACACACGAGATGAAGAATATCCCTGATGACACTTCATTTCTGGAGATGCTTGACATCCTCAACGAGGAACTGATCAACGAAGGCAGCGAGCCATTCGTATTCGACCACGACTGCCGTGAGGGCATCTGCGGTATGTGTTCGCTTTATATTAACGGTACACCACATGGCAAGACCGAGCGTGGAGCTACCACTTGCCAGCTCTACATGCGCAAGTTCAATGACGGTGATGTTATCACAGTGGAGCCTTGGCGTTCTGCAGGTTTCCCAGTCATCAAGGACTGTATGGTAGACCGTCAGGCATTCGACAAGATCATGCAGGCTGGTGGCTACAACACCATCCGTACTGGTCAGTCTCAGGATGCCAACGCTATCCTCATTCCTAAGGAAGTGGCTGACGAGGCTATGGACTGCGCTACATGTATCGGTTGCGGTGCTTGTGTGGCAGCTTGTAAGAACGGTTCTGCAATGCTCTTCGTTTCATCGAAAGTGTCGCAGCTTGCTCTCCTCCCACAGGGACGTCCAGAGGCCGCTAAGCGCGCTAAAAACATGATTGCGAAGATGGATGAGCTTGGCTTCGGTAACTGTACTAACACCCGCGCTTGCGAGGCTGTATGTCCAAAGAACGAGTCTATCTCTAACATCGCTCGTCTGAACCGTGAGTTCATCGTGGCAAAACTTGCTGACTAATAGCAGTAGTTTTTGATTCACATAAGGTGGGAATCTTTAAAACCTACCATAATGCAATAAGGGGATGTGTCACAATTGGCACATCCCCTTTTTTCTATATCCATATTCTTGTTGTATAATTGTATAAGAAAAAGCGACTCATTTTCTTGCATACTATGCTTTTTCTCAGTACTTTTGCCTTCGGATGGTGCATAGGGATTGTGCCACTGCCATGAGAACATTAACTAACTAAAAAACGCAATCAGATGAAAAAGACTTTGATGGCAGTCTTCGCCGCATTGTTGATGCTTCCTGCCGTGATGAAAGCCGAGCAGAAAGTGGTATTGATCACTGTCGACGGTTATCGTTGGCAAGAATTGTTTGGAGGTGCCGACCCTGTACTCATCCATATGAGCAAATTCGGCAACGTAGGGCTCATGAAACAGAACTACTGGAAGGAGACACCAGAGGAGCGCAGAAAGGCTCTCATGCCCTTCACATGGGGCTTTATTGCCAACAATGGAGTGATTATAGGCGACCGCAATCAAGGTTGCACCATGGATGTGACAAATAAGATGTGGTTTTCTTATCCAGGTTATAATGAAGACCTCTGCGGTCATGCCGACGACGAACATATCACTAGCAATGATGCCATTCCTAATCCCAATGTGACCGTCTTTGAGGCTGCCAACAACACTAAGACATATAAGAACTCGGTGCTCTGCTTCGGCAGTTGGGAGCGTTTCATAGAGATATTCAATGAGAAGCGCAGCGGTCTTGAGGTGAATGCAAAATATCGTCATGCCATGTCGAAGAATCCTACGGACAGGGAGAAATATATCGATAAGTTGCAAGAGGCATGCCCAAAGTTTTGGGACGGTGAGCGCTTCGATTTCCTCACTCATGAGTATGCCCTTGAAGCCATGCGTTCACGCCATCCTAAGGTAGTTTATATCGGTTATGGCGACACAGACGAGTGGGGACATGAAGGCAATTACAGACTTTATCTTGATGCTGCCCACAGCACCGATGCCTATCTGAAGGAATTGTGGGAACTCATACAAAGTGATCCATTCTATAAAGACCAGACTACAGTCATCGTGAGTTGCGACCACGGACGTGGCGACACCGATGTAAATGCTTGGCGCGACCACGGTCAGAATACACCTAATTCAGGTCAGACATGGCTCATGGCTTTCGGTAAGGGCATTCCTGCCAAAGGAGTCATCACGTCAGGTCAGTATTACAATTCACAGATAGCCCCAACAGTGGCCAAACTCCTCGGCATAAAGTTTGAGCCAAAAGGCGGCGCTGCTCCTATAGTGTTCTGACATTAGATTTATTGAAACATATACAAAAACAAGCGGTGGCAAGATTCTGAGTCTTACCACCGCTTGTTTTGTATCTATTGTAATGCCTCTTACCCCATACTCTTTTTCTTTCTGCAAGCCCAAAAGTAGAATGCCGCGAGGCAGACTATGCCGAACGTCCATGAGCTGAGGGCTGACGTCCATATACCAAGATTATGTGTTATGCCAGCTATGATGTAGCAGACAAATGAGATGGCAGCTACTGTGAGGGCATATGGCAATTGCGATGACACGTGGTTGACATGCTTACACTCTGCACCGGCAGACGCCATGATGGTGGTGTCGGAGATTGGCGAGATGTGGTCGCCACACACAGCTCCTGCCATGCAGGCAGAGATGGAGATAATGCGCAGAGGCTCGCCCACGGGGAATACGGCGATGCAGATAGGTATGAGGATGCCGAATGTGCCCCACGACGTGCCCGTAGCGAAAGCTAGAAACATTGCCACCACGAAGATGATAGCAGGCAGAAGCACCTGCAGTGTTCCGGCACTGTCGCTGACAAGCCCCGCCACGTATGTTGCTACGCCAAGCGAGTCGGTCATAGACTTCAGCGACCACGCCAAGCAGAGTATGAGAATCGCCGGTACCATAGCCTCAAAACCCTTTATAAGACACGACATAGCCTCATTGAATGCCAACACCCTGCGACTGACATACCAGATGATGCTGACTATAATAGCCGTCATCGAACCTATCACAAGTCCTATGGAAGCATCCGATGCGGCAAAGGCATTTACAAAGTCCATGTAGTTGTCGTTCGTTGGGTGGAAGTATCCGCCGGAATAGAGCATGCCTATGATGCAGAATACGATGAGGATAAAGATAGGCACGATGAGATCGAGAACGCTTCCATTGCGCGAGTTCCTCTTGTTTATCTCAGGCACTATGGAGTTGGTGGCAACATCCAGTTTTGCATGTGCCACGGCATAGTCCTCACCGTTGAGAAGGTCTTCACCCTCTTGTTCGTCCACATAAAACTTGCGCATCTGTGGGTAGTCATATTTCGACATGATGATGACAAAGATGAAGATGATGGTGAAGAAAGCGTAGAAGTTGAACGGTATGGCTTGACAAAATAGTGCCAGACCATTCTCTCCCTCTGTCACAAAACCGCTCACTGCAGCTGCCCACGATGATATGGGCGCTATGATGCAGACTGGAGCTGCTGTGGAGTCGATGAGCCATGCCAATTTCTCCTTGCAGACATGCTGGCGGTCGGTGATGGGCTTCATCACGGAGCCTACAGTGAGGCAGTTGAAGTAGTCGTCGATGAAGATGATGATGCCGAGCAACACTGTTACTATCTGTGCCGAACGACGGTTTTTCACACGGTGTGTAGCCCATTCCGCAAAGGCAGCCGAACCGCCAGCCTTATTCATCAGAGCCACCATGGTGCCCAGCATGACGAGGAAGATGAGTATGCCCACGTTCCAACTGTCAGCTATGGAGTGTATAATGCCGTAGGAGGCGGTATTATTGCCGTCTCCTACAGTTTCGTTGAGCAGGTGCATGATGAACCCGTCAAGCCCCGTATCGCTGCCTATGGCGAAGAATACGGCGCCTATGACAACGCCGATGAAGAGCGAGGAATACACCTCCTTGGTTATGAGTGCCAATGTGATGGCCACAATGCTCGGTACCAGCGACCAAAATGTTCCTATCATAATATATTTAATGTACGCATCCTCAAGACTATCGCCCACAAGCTGACCGTTGAGGTTATATACCCTAACAGGCGCATCGTCATTGATAGTGGCGACACAGATACCAGTAAGTTCGTCATTGATACTTATCTTTGCTAAGCTTACATTTGCGTCAGACACCTTATAATTATACTGGAAAATAAAATATATACCGTTTGTTTCGGTCATGCATATCTTGAATATGCAAAGTTAGTGACTTTTCTCTTGATTACAAATTAATTACGACATTTATGTGCTATTCCGTATTTCATGACATAAAGCAACCCGTCATCAGACTCTGTTAAGAATGCTTATAAATACGCCTAATCCAAAAAATTAGTACTATTTTTCGGATTATAATCCAAAAATTCATAGTGATTTTTTGGATTAGCCCCTAATCTTCTCAATAGTTTCAGTCTATTAACAGTAGGAGGCAATGTAGGCTTCAGAATGTCAGAAATTGACTTATGGAATGTAACGACTTAGGTGGGGCGATGTTTTGACATATGTCATAAAGGTGTGCGACATATGCCATAAACCTTTGTGACAATTGTCACACAAGTCTTTGACATATGTCGCGCAATCGTTTGACATATGTCGCACACTCGACGCAACGAAGTCCTTACAACAGGTAAACCAAATGTTTGCAATGGAAAAGCCTGGTAATTACAACATGCAAACCTGATGTTCTTAACTTCGCCACAAGTTTGTGCGTGCAAGAATGTCCTGTTATCTAATGAGTTGTAGCAGTTCCTTGGCGCTGCGCGCACCGAGAACAGTGTTGAGCACATTGCCGTCCTTGTCGAGCACGAGCATTGTGGGATAGGCGTTGACCTTGTATTTCTTTGCTATCTCAGGTCCTTCACCCTTCTCCATGTCCATCTTGATACTTACGAAATGCTCATTGAAATAGCCTCCCACCTCGGGCAGCACAAACACCTCGTTCGACATCTTGCGGCAGGGCACACACCATGACGTGTAGCAATCCATAAACACGCGCTTGCCCTCTGCGGCAGCCTTTGCCAATGCCTCGTTGAGCGAGCAGTCCTCAAAATGGATGCCGTCATGATTCTCCATAGAGATGACGATGTCCTTTATCTTGCGTGCCTGGCTACCTTCATATTTCGCTGCCGATTCCTTGAGATAAGCCAGCAGTTCTGCCTTTTCGGCGTCGTCGCAGTTGAGAGTCTTTAGCGACATGTCGACATAAAACTTCGAAGCCCCCAACTGTCCTGCCTTCTCGCACAGACAGGCGAGGAGTTCATGGGTGGAAGCAGTGCCGCGCAACTGTGCCACACGATACAGAGCATAGGTGGAGCAAGAGTCGGGAAGCATGGCTTTCTGCATGCCGTTGTAGAGAGTGACGAGTTCCATCTTGTCATATTTCTTGTCGCCCACGGCATAAGCCAGCACGTCGTAATAGAACATTGACTCCAACTGTTTGTCGACTTTCTCCTCACCTATGTTTTTCACGAAGTCGCCCTTGTGGCTGACAAGATAGTCGTAGCCCTCAGACTGGCGGTCTTTTATGGAAGAGCAGAATACAGCCCAGTTTTCTTTCGCTGCATACTCCTTTGGTTTAAGCATCTTCATATACTCTTCTCCCATCTTCTTGAATTGCTCCGTCTCCTTTGCCAGGCGCAGGGCTTCGAGATAGTTGCAGAGGTCTTTCTTGGAGTATTTTCCGCTCTGATAAGTCTTCGTGGTGCCTGCCAGCGATGTTTTCGGGCTGAGGCTCCTTGCCACCGACTCCTGGAAGTCGGGCAATCGGCTGCCGCCCACCATGCGGAGCAATATGTTGCCGTCGGAGTCAATCACAAGGTAGTGGGCATATGACTTCACGCCATATTTCTCTGCCACCGACTCGTTCTCCGTCTTGTCCATGTTGAGCCATAGGCAGACGAAGTGCTTGTCCATATATTCGCAGAACTCCGCATTGGAAAACACCTCCTTGTTCATGCCGTGGCAGGGTATTGCCCAGTCGGCGAAGAAGTTGATGAAGATAGGCTTCTTTGTCTGGCGCGACAGAGAGAAAGCCTCCTCCATGGAGTACACATAGTTCATTTTCACATCAGCCTTCACCACGTCGCCATAGACGCTGTGTTCCAGTTGGGCACAGGCTGGAGTTGCCACCGAAGCACTTGCCAAGAGTGCCAGCAGACCTATAAGTTGTCTTTTCATATTTCTTTTCTTGTTCTTTCTATTCAGAATCCACCTTTATTGCATCCTTCACGCAGCGCACACTGTAGGTCACGTCCCTATATCCAGTGGTAAGAGGACTTGTGCCACGCCACACCTTATTAGTATATATTGCCGACATGCGAATTATTGCCACGTCAACAGAATCTTTCTGCTTGTCCATGGTCGATGTCCAGTAATACCAGTTTTCATCCTTACCCATGTAGTTGTTGCCGTTGGCTTTTATTATGTATGTGTTGCCTCCGCCACACTTTGCATTAAATCCGCTTGCGCCACCCTCATTGAGAAGTGTTGCCAAGCCTTCGCCACGCCAAGCCTCCTTCAGCCCAGCCTCGTCGGCAGGGAGTCCGAGAGTACGCTCGAGAGTGGTGAAATCATCATCAGTGGGCAGACGCCAACCGTCGGGCACTGCCTTAAGGGCAGCATCGTAGGAATAGAGAAAACCGTAGCTCTTCACATAACCGCCATTCTCTGCCTCTGCCGCAAGATAATTGTCTTCGCCTATCTTCACAGAGTCCTTGGCATTGTTGAGAGCCACCGTCAGCACCTCATAATAGTCGGGATAATATGCCAGATACGTCATCACCTCGCTTTGCTTGTAGCCATAGTCCATCATATTGACCATGGTGACGATGTTTTGCGTGCCCGTAGCCACTGCGGTGGCATATTGTGGCCATCCTTCATACTGTGGGTCTTGTGCCACGCTGGTGGCAGTCTGGCGGAAGGTGCGGTCGTCCACCTCGGCATCATCCACATCAGCCATAGCCTCATTCCATGTGTAGCATCCCGCAAGACTGTTGCCTGGCACCATGTAGCTCAGGTTTTCCGTCATCCATATTTGGTTGCCTATGCGAATGCAGTGATATGTGTTGCCGTCGCGCGGGTCGGTGAAATCGTCAGCCTGTGCCACCACATTGCTGTCGAAGTTTACCGCCGTTGTGCCTTCATCGCTACAGGCAGAGAGAATGCTCACTGCCAGCAAGGGGCAGGCAAGAGCCATTATTGTCGTTTTGTTCATAATCAGAGTGTTATTCCCAGTTGGTTAGTGATAAAGTCATAGAGCAGATTATATTTCTGCATGACGGGCATGCTTCGTCCGTAGCGGTTTTGAAATCCCTCGGCACCGAGCGAGAGTATCGCCTGAATGAAATATCCGCGGTCTTCCTCTGCGTCAGTAGGCGAAAGCGATCCCGTGTTCTTGTTGCCGCGTATGAATCCGTAGTTGCCTATCTCCGTCACTATTGTGGCACGCACCTTCTCTGCCTCCTCACGGTCGGCAACGAGATTGCGACTTGTGAGCAGGTCGCACAAGTCCAGTTTATGCACGGCGGTGTTTCCCACTTCGGCATTGTATGGTTCGCCATAGAAGAGAGTGTTTGGCGACACATTCGAATTGAGTTCCTTGTAGGTAAGCATTGTGGAGCATCCGCCCATGTCGTCCCATGCCTGGTAGTAATATTTCGACGACACCTCCTCAAACTGCGAGCAGAGGTCGCGGTCGGCTTTCACTTTCTGTGTCACCATGTCCCTGATCACTTCTGTGGCAGTGGCTATTGTCTCGTCGTCATCGAGCGAAGTGACATTATAGAACACCAGAGTGCGGAAGCCCGAGATGTATTTCTTCTCCGCAAGCGATGTTGTCTCGGGATTGGTGGTGACATTGTTTGCCACCATGATACTGAATGGTCGCATGCGCTTGCTGCACTGCTCGAGAAACTGGCGCACGAAGTGCAGAGCCTTCATGCGGTCGGAGGCGGAGGTGAGATAGTCATACTTATACTCCACACTGTTGGAATAGGAGTCGAAGTCCCAGTTGAGGTCCACGGTCTCATATTGCTTTATGGGGTTGCCATAGAGGTCGGTGCCTATTTGGCGCACAGTGATGGTGTCATTGAAGAGCACTGGCACTCCATACTCCTTGTAAATGAGATAGCGCTCATGCTGCACCTCGTCGGTGGCGTCATCCTCGATGGTAAACTCATTGGTGAGGTCTACACCGTCGCCCGAGAGATGCTCATTGCCGCAGGAGGTAGACACGGTCAGCAGAAGCAATGCTGCCCATAGCAGACTGTATATATTCTTTTTCTTCATTATGCTTTGGCGTTGTGGGGTCATTTAGTTTCAAGTTCTTCGCGCTGGTCACGCTCATTGTCGGGCATTGGCACCTTGTCTGCCTCGAGCACGGCACGCGGTATGGCAAAGGTCCATGACTTGTCGGTGGATTTCAGTAGATAATAGTGTGCACGCACAAAGACACCGTTGTCGGTATATTCGTTGAACACGTGCAGGATGTCCTTACCCGCAGAATATTTCTCCCTTACTGTGTAGCGGCGGAGGTCAAACCACCGCTGGCCCTCGAAGCAGAGTTCCTTGCGGCGCTCGAGCATTATCTCGTCGGCAAGCGTTTGTCCGCTGTAGGATGCATCCTGCCAACCATCGATGCGCTGGCGGCGAAGGGTGTTGAGGGCGTCATTGGCTTGCTGCGCCTTGCCGTCCTGCATGGCACAAGCCTCGGCATAGTTGAGATAAGCCTCTGCCTTGCGCATGGCGAGAGCGTCGGAGATGTTGTTGAGTTTCACCTCGCGCTCATATTTCTTCAGACTTATACTGTCTGTGCGGCTGTTCTTGTCGAAGAAGGATGCCTGTCGCACGTCATCCTCGTCGTAGAGATCATAGAGCTGTCGTGTGACGCAATATTCCGACGGGTTGCCATAGACCGAAGCTGCCAGGCTCGCGCTGCGGTTAGGCGCAAGATTGTTGCCTCCCTGCGAGAAGATTATCTCGCCATTGTCGGCAGTGAGTGCAGGAGCATCGGCAGTGAACGAGGAGATACTCTGTAGCGAGAACTGCGTGTCGTCGATGACAGTCTTTGCCTTCTCTTCGGCAGCGGTCCAGTCCTGCATATAGAGATAGACACGGCTCAGCAATAGCGATGATGCCTGCCAGGTGGCGCGGTGGAGAGTGTTGCCCGACTTCTGCGGACTCGCCTTCAGCAACTGCTCTGCCAGCAGGAGGTCGTTGACCACCTGGTCGTAGATGTCCTTCACAGAGGCACGGTCAAACTGTGTGTCCTTGTCCTTGTCATACTCCACGTAGTGTGTGAGTTTGAGCGGCACGCACAGGTCGGTGGCACAGGTGGCAGGCACATAAGGTTTGCCGTAGAGATTGGCAAGGATGAAATAAAACTGTCCGCGGAGGAAATGTATCTCACCCTTCACACGAGTGTAGTCAGCAAGGTCGCTGTCGGTGGTGTGGGGCACATCCTCAAGTTCGTTGAGGAGAATGTTTGCCACATTGATGCGGTGATAGAGGTCATTCCATGTGCCGTCATCAGAGTTATAGGAGTCGCGCTCATAGTTGTAGCGCACATCCTGTTGCCATGCATAATAACCAAACATGGCATTGACGACATAGGTGTAGGCATCATAGCTGCCGAGTTTCTCGGTAGAGTTCACGCTCACAGTGTTGATGTCGTCGTCGAGGAGATTGAAGAATCCGCACGTGCCGTTGTTCATGCCGTAGGACACCTCCGTGCTCTTCATGTAGGTTTCGCCAAGGAGCACCTCTTCGATGTCAGCCACACTCTGTGGCACTACCATGTCCTGAGAGTATTCGCTGAGGAAATCGCTACAGCTGCCGAGGAGGGTAGGGAGGAGGAGCAATGCGAGAATATTATGTCTTTTCATTGTGTCTTGTTTTTGTCTGTGTTAGAATGTCAGGGATAGCTTCATCACATAAGTGGGTCGTGTGGACAGCACCACATCGGAAGAGAATCCGCTCTGGCTCGGGTCCTGACCGTCGAGCTTGCTTGAGCAGAGTGTAAACACATTGGTGGTGGAGAAGTCTATGGAAGCATTCGTCAGCGGAGTGCTGCGGAGCATGGACGACGGAAACTGATAGCGGATGACGAGTTGCGAGAGTTTCAGATAACTGCCCGACACCACGCGAGCGTCAGACTGGTCAAACATGTCCCAGTAGTTGGTGGCGAAAGCCTTGAATCCCTGTATGTCGGCAGAGTTGGCATTGCTCCAGTGATTCTTGTAAGTCTGATAGAGAGGGTCGGAAGGACTGAGCAGGGCAGGATAGATGGTGCGCTGCTCATCGCCTGGCACTTGCCAGCGTTGCAGCATCTCTTTGCGCACATTGGTCTCCGACGACACTCCGTCGATGATGTCAGAATAGAGTGCCAACTGGCGTATCTTGTTGCCTATGCTGTAGGTGAAACTTGTGGTGAGCGAGAGTTGCTTCCAACGCAGAGTGCTATAGAGAGCACCGGTGAACTTAGGGTCGCGGGTGCCGCTCTCCACAAGCACCATCTTGCATATCTCTTCGAGCGACTTGCCCTCGAGAAGATGTCGGCGGTCGGAATAGTCGTCAAACATCGGCATGCCGTTGGTGGGGTTGAGTCCAAGAAACTTGTAGGAATAGAATGTGCCCACGCTCTTGCCACCTATGATGGCAGTGCCGTTGAGATAGTCGTCGATGGTGTATTCATTGATGACATCGCTCTGCACCTCGTTCTTTACATAGGAATAGTTGGTCGACAGATACCATGTCCAGTCCTTGGTCTTGATGGGGTAGCCGATGATGGAGAAACTGAATCCGTAGTTGTGGATGTCGCCGCCATTCATGACATAAGAACTGACACCGTTGACCTTCGACACAGGCACTGTGGTGAAGGCATCGTGGGTGAGTTTGTTGTAGGCATCGACATTAAATACCAGGCGCCCTCCAAGGAAGGAAGCGTCAAGTCCGGCATTCCACTGGTCGGTCTGCTCCCAGCGGAGATTAGGGTTAGGGAAGGCATAGACGGTGGAGGTGTTGGCATTCCAGTAGGTGTCCATGCTGCCCTGCTTTATCAGGAGATTAGGGGTCTGCCCATCCACCATGTTTCCCGTCTTGCCATACGACACGCGAAGGCGAAGGTCGTCGACAAAAGTCACCTTTGGCATCAACACCTCTTTCAGATTGAGCATTCCCGACACCGACCACACAGGCAGGAACTTCTCGTTGCTGCGGCTGCCAAACTGATTGGAGGCATCGAAGCGTCCGTTGGCATTAAGGGTGAAATAACTGCCGTAGCTATAGGTGAGGGTGAGATAACCGCTTATCTTGTTGGTGCGTGTGGCAGTGAGAGTGCGGTGGTTGTCGGCAAGCCAGTCGGCATAGAGAGGGAAAGAGGCTATGTCGTCGGCAGTCATTGACGACACATACTTCATGCCTCGGTCTTTGTAATATCCACGCGTGTTTTCCGAATAACCATTGTTGCGATATGTGTTGACTTCATAACCGAGGTTGGCACTGAGCAGATGGCGATGGAACGACTGGTGATAGTTGGCTTGCAGACGTGCAGTGAAATTCTCCGTGGTGCTGTTCTTCAGATTGAGTACACCTCCATAAGGCAGTTCGCACAAGCCTCCCGAGCCCGTTATAGGGGTCTCGTCATATTCTCCGTTCTTGAGTGTAGCCACATAGTTGGTCTTTTCACCAAACCAAGTGTTGTTGGTGGCAGTGGTGCGCTGATAGGAAGCCGAGGCATCCACATCGAGCAGATTGCGGTAATGCCACACGAGGTCGAGAGCGGCTATGAGCGAGTTGGAGTCATAGGTCTGCGACGAATTCTCCATCTCGTTGAGGATGTTGTAATTGTATTTGTAATAGGAGTTGGTCTTCTTGCCAAGATTATAGGCATGCCTCTGATAATAAAAGAGTGAGCCGTCGGCATTATAACAAGGCAAGGCACGCGTGGTGTTGTAGGCATAGTTGAGAGGAGTTATCTCCGACGGCAGATAGTCTTTCTTCTGCACACTGCCGTTAAGACGCACATTGGCCTGGAAATCCTTTGTGAGGTTCACCTGCACGCTCATTGCTGCCGTGTAGCGCTTGTTGTTTTGTGTCTTCACTACGGCATCCTCGTCGGTATAGCCAAGTGAGGCATAGTAGCGGTTGTTGTCGCCACCTCCCGACACACTAAGAGAGTGAGTCTGGGTGAGGGCATCACGGCTGAGAACCTTGAACCAGTCGGTGTTGACACTCTCATATTGTCGCACCTGATTCTCAAACTCTTCGTAGTCGATGTTGCCGTTGATATAGTTATAGTAAGCACCCTCATATCCCACCATCGTCATGTTGGAAGGAAAGGCATAGTGCATGTCGACGAGATCCTTGCCAAACTGCACTCGCTCCTGAGAGTTCATCAGATTGATGTTGCTGTCGGTATAGCGTGGACGGCGCACCAGTTTCAACTGAGTGGAGTAGGTGATATGTGGTGGTCCTGCCTTTCCCTTCTTCGTGGTGACCACGATGACACCATTGGCGGCACGTGTGCCATAGAGAGCAGTGGCGGCTGCATCCTTCAAGATGTCCACACGCTCAATGTCCTCAGGATTGATGCCAGAGATGGCATTGCCGATATAGTTGACGTAGTCGGGATCGTTAAGCTGTTCGGTAGACACATCGACAGGATCTGTAAGTTGCACTCCGTCGAGCACCCACAGCGGTTCGCGGTTGCCTATGAGAGTAGACGTACCGCGCACACGGATACGAGCCGTAGCTCCCACCTCACCCGAGTTTTGTGCGAACATCATGTCGGGCACACGGCCGTTGAGAGCGTCCGTAAGCGATGTCATGCCAGGTTGCAGGATGTCTTCCATCTTGAGCGATGTCACGGCGCTGGTGTTCTTGCGCGTATTGATGTTGCCATAGCCTGTCACCACAACCTCTTCTATCTGGTTGCCGTCTTCAGCCATGACTATCTTCAGCCGTTTGCCACGCCATGTCACCTCCTGACGTTTCATGCCAAGATAGGACACGATGATGCGCGCCTCCTTGAGAGTGTAGGGGAGTGAGAAGTGGCCGTCGATGTCGGTACTGGTGCCATGAGTAGTGCCCTTCACCACCACCGATACGCCAGGCAGCGCCTCGCCGAATTCATCGGTCACAGTGCCTTCGATTATCAGGTTAGTTTGTTGTGCGGTCTTGGTAGCCCTGACGGTGTCGGCAGAAAGGGTGGGCGAGGAAGCCATAGCCGGTGACACAGTGGCAAGACCTATTGTCAACAATAATGTTGCCTTGTTTTTCATCTCTGTCATTAACGAGTTATTCGAAAGAAAGGGAATGGCAACAGGACATCCATTGATGTGCTGTCGTCACTCCCTTTCGCTTATTGTTGTCGGATTTTATTTGCCGTTGAATACTTTCTTGCCATTCTTGATGACGATGCCCTTGTAGGCTGCGTTCACCTTTTGGCCTGCTATGTTGTAGAGTGTAGTGTTGTCAGTTGACTTGTCTGTGCTGATGGCATCGATGCCTGTAAGATCATACACGTTGATAATGGAAAGCAGTGGAGCACCATTATCTACACCATCGTAGACTGCAACCACTGAGTATTCCTTTCCGTTGTTAGCAACATCATTCAAGTCGATGAAATTAGTAACGTTAGAGATAGTGTTGCCATCGGTATCCGAAATAGTATATACATCCTCTCCATAAGAACCATATGACTTGGAGATTTTCACACCTTCAATCTGCACGAGGTCTTCCACATGATTGAGGGCGAGAAGATCTTTGACAGTGGTCTTTACTGGTAGAGCTTCCTCCTCGCTCTCTGTTACTACGAGATTATCAAATGAGGTGTAGCTATTGCTCTTCACAGCGTGACTTCCAGTGTAGTTGTTATAATCCAGCACGATAGTTCCATTGATGATGCTGTTAGCCTTGTAGCCCTTGCCGTAGAATGTGGCGTCAAAGCGAACAGCATAGTCACCTTCGCGGACATACATATAATAGCCGTTATAACAGCTATATACTATCTGTGCATTGGTAAGGGTGAGCGTGATGTTGCTTTGGTCGGAAGTGAGCTCATTAAGCTCTGCTATGGTCTTGCCCACGAAGCAGATATATTTCTGAGAAGCCATCTCACTTGTCTTGTCGCCCTTCACTGCAATGGCATTGACAGTGGTGGTGGCAATGAGATTAACCGTCACGCTATTGGTGTTGTTGGTGAGTGACGAGGTGGTAGGTACGGTGCCGTCGGTGGTATAGTATACGACAGTGCCTTCTTCACTTGTGATGACAATATCGGAAGAACCAGTAAAGGTCTCACTACCTGTAAAGACTGGAGCTTCGAGTGCATTAGGATCTGCTGCGCCATAGGTAACCTCGATAGATGTGACCTTCATCGGAGTGCCTGCATTGGTAGCCTGAAACTTTGTGGTGCTGCCAGTCCATGTGAGTGTGGTTCCGTCAGGAGTGACATCAGTGCCGTTAATGGTCATCTTCTGGGCATTGCCACTGCAGTTGAATACAACCTTGGTGATGCTCTCACCTCCAGCCTCAATGGTGAAGATGTTGCCTTTCTTTATCTGAATGTATGCTGTGCTTGAACTTGTGCCAAGCGAAGCCCCCGTTCCTTTCTCGCAGGTGAGAGTGATGCCGTCGATGGTGCCAGTGTAGCTGTCATCGGTTGTGGTCCATGTGGTGGACGTACTGTTGGTAGTGATGTTTTTCGTGTCTGCATTGGCACTGATAGCCATACCGAAAAGCAGACAGAAGGCAAGTGTGCGTAAAGTTTTATACATAAAAATCCTCCTATAATGTTGTTATTTAGTTTAACTTATGACAAAGTTAGTGAAAATATCCATAAATATGCAACATATTTTATAAATATATGCATATCGTCTTACTTGTTGCTTTGTATGACACATCTGACAACTTGGCAGATGGCAGACGGTTGTCAGATGATTGGCACTGACTTTGCAAAAGATGGGGTGTAGTCTTATGACTCGCAAATAACATTAATTCGAAATAAAAATAAAAAACAAATACGACTATGGGAAAGATTATTGGTATCGACTTAGGTACAACAAATTCATGTGTGGCAGTGTTCGAAGGAAATGAGCCAGTGGTTATCGCAAACAGCGAGGGCAAGCGCACCACTCCTTCTGTAGTAGGTTTCGTAGAAGGCGGCGAGCGCAAGGTGGGTGACCCTGCTAAGCGTCAGGCCATCACAAACCCAAAGAACACAGTTTACTCTATCAAGCGTTTCATGGGTGAGACCTATGACCAGAGCGCAAAGGAAGTGTCAAGAGTGCCTTACTCTGTAGTAAACGAGAACGGCTATCCACGCGTGGACATCGACGGCAAGAAGTTTACTCCACAGGAGATAAGCGCCATCATACTGCAGAAGATGAAGAAGACAGCCGAGGATTATCTCGGTCAGGAGGTGACAGACGCAGTCATCACCGTGCCTGCTTACTTCTCTGACTCACAGCGTCAGGCTACAAAGGAGGCTGGTCAGATTGCAGGTCTTAACGTGCAGCGTATCGTGAACGAGCCTACAGCAGCTGCTTTGGCTTACGGTATTGACAAGGCCAACAAGGACATGAAGATCGCTGTGTTCGACCTCGGTGGCGGTACATTCGATATCTCTATCCTTGAGTTCGGTGGTGGTGTGTTTGAAGTGCTCTCTACAAATGGTGACACTCACCTCGGTGGTGATGACTTCGACCAGGTAATCATCGACTGGCTCGTAAACGGCTTCAAGGCTGACGAGGGCATCGACCTGTCAAAGGATCCAATGGCTATGCAGCGTCTGAAGGAAGCTGCAGAGAAGGCAAAGATAGAGTTGTCAAGCTCTACATCAACAGAAATCAACTTGCCTTACATCTCAGCAGAAGGCGGTGTGCCAAAGCACTTGGTAAAGACTCTCACACGTTCACAGTTTGAGCAGTTGGCACATAACCTCATTCAGGCTTGTCTGATTCCTTGCCAGAACGCAGTGCGCGATGCAGGTGTTTCTACAAGCGAGATTGACGAAGTTATCCTCGTAGGTGGTTCAAGCCGTATTCCTGCTGTGCAGACTCTCGTGAAGAACTACTTCGGCAAGGAGCCTTCAAAGGGCGTAAACCCAGACGAGGTTGTGGCAGTGGGTGCTTCTATCCAGGGTGCCATCCTGAACAAGGAAAGCGGTGTGGGTGACATCGTATTGCTCGACGTTACTCCTTTGACTCTCGGTATCGAGACTATGGGTGGTGTGATGACAAAACTCATCGACGCTAACACAACTATTCCTTTCAAGAAGTCAGAGACATTCTCTACAGCTGTAGACAACCAGACAGCCGTTACCATCCACGTGCTGCAGGGTGAGCGTCCAATGGCTTCACAGAACAAGTCTATCGGTCAGTTCAATCTTGAGGGAATCGCTCCAGCACGCCGCGGTGTGCCACAGATTGAGGTGACATTCGATATCGATGCCAACGGTATCTTGAACGTATCTGCAAAGGACAAGGCCACAGGCAAGGAGCAGCAGATCCGCATTGAGGCTTCAAGCGGTCTGTCTGACGACGAGATCAAGCGTATGAAGGCTGAGGCTGAGGCTAACGCTGAGGCAGACAAGAAGGAGCGTGAGCGCGTAGACAAGATGAACCAGGCAGACTCTATGATCTTCACCACAGAGAACTTCCTCAAGGACAACGGTGACAAGATTCCTGCAGAGGACAAACCAGCAGTGGAAAGTGCACTGGCAAAGCTTAAGGAGGCTCACAAGTCGGGTGACATCAGCGCCATCGATGCTGCTACAGCTGAACTCAACAACGCTATGCAGGCAGCCAGCCAGAAGATGTATCAGGCAGGCGGTGCTCAGGGTCCTCAGCCAGGTGCTGACGCAGGACAGGGCTTCAACGGAGGCGCAGGCAACAACGCACAGCAGGGCAACAACAATGGCAATGATGTGCAGGATGCTGACTTCGAGGAGGTGAAGTAATGCCACCAAGCAAATACATAATAAACAATAAGCAAATGCGTGCAGCTCTGGTGAGTTGCACGCATTTTGTGTTTATAGGGGTTATGGTTTCTATGCCTTTGTTACAGGTTTGTTTTCTGCTTATTTGCAGCACATTTGCAACACGTCCAAAAAGTAGATAATGTGGTACCAATCCACACTTATACATACCAATACATACTAAAAAGAAGATAATATGCCAAACTATACTCATGTAAACAATGCCATTTCTGAACCATTTTCTTTAAGATCGGTTGACAACACTAACTATCAGTATGCTCAATTCATATAACCCGTACATCGGCAAAATGACCATGCAACAAGTGAACACATCTGGCGGAGTTATCACCGCTGCAATAATGGCAATGACTATCACAGCATGGCGGCGGTAATGCTTCATAAACCCAGCCGTGAGCAGCCCCAGTTTGGCAATGAAGAACGACAGTACAGGAATCTGGAATACCAATCAAATTGGTAGCCTTTGATTTCGTTTCTATTTTCGCTCTTTTCCGAAGAAAAGCTGAAAATATTTTGTTATTTCGAGAAATAATTGTATATTTGCGCCGACAGTTCCCACCACGCTTCCCGAAGAACAGCGAACCAGGGTGGGCCTTTTGCGTTTTATACAGTATGAGATACGACAAACAACCATTAGACTATCCCGACATCATTGCGATGCTGAAGGAACGAGGACTTATCATCCGTGATGATGATAAGACCATCAGTTGTTTGAAAGTAATCAGCTACTTCCGCTTAGCCAACTACTTCCACCCAATGGAAGCGGACAAGACAACTCACACCTTTAAGCCCAACAGTTATTTCGAGAACGCAGTTGATCTTTACCGCTTTGACCAAGAGTTGCGCACATTGTTGTTCAATGCGATTCAAACCATAGAGATAGCCTTACGTTCAAAGATGATTCATCATATCTCCTTGCAGTATGGTGCTTTTTGGTTTACTGATGCCAGTTTGTTCGGCAATGCAAGCATTTTTGAAACTTGTTTACTGCATATTCGCCAGGAAGTAGAACGCAGTAGGGAAGACTTCATCACAGAACATCTTGAAAGATACTCTGACCCAGACATTCCGCCTGTATGGAAGACGCTTGAAGTAACGACGTTCGGTACATTGTCGAAACTTTTTGGCAATTTCAAGGACAATCGCTTAAAAAAGCGCATTGCCCGAGAGTTCAACTTGCCGCAACACATCATCTTGGAGAACTGGATAAAGTGTGCCGTCATTATGAGAAATCATCTTGCTCACCACACCCGTGTATGGAACCGCAACTTCCCATACATACCACAGACCAACATTCCTCTTCGTGGTGTGTGGTTGTCGCATAGCATCCAACATTCCCACAAACTCTATCCATACTTGTGTTGTATGCAATATATGCTCAATGTTCTGAACCCCAGCAATACATTCTCACACGACTTGGCTGCACTATTGGAGAAATATCCAAATGTGGACGCAATGGCTATGGGATTCCCTGTAGGTTGGCGGGAAGAAGCGTTGTGGCAGTAAGATAACAAACGAGTCTGTAGGACAAGATACAAACGAAGGAGTAGCGCATTTGCACTACTCCTTCGTTGTTGTTATGCCATTTCTTCCTTACTTCTGATTGTAATATTGCTCAAAGACAGAGTCGGCAACCTTGGTGTATTAAGTGAACACGAATTATTGGACAAAATCACGTTCGCTCTTTTTACTTTACGATAACCTTACGGGTC
>CAVCGK010000013.1:0-51050 GCA_963601795.1 bacterium
TCAATCTCAATCATGATAGTTGTTATAATTTAAAGTTAGAGTCGTTTTTATAGGTATTCTTGTTGAAACGGTACATGAAAGCACCGCGTTTGGAACTCTTCTTGTCTATTTGATCTGTCTTTTCGATGAACTTCATCTCTTTTACGCGCTTGCGGAAGTTGCGTTTGTCTACCTCTTCGCCGCAAATTGCTTCATACACGTGCTGCAACTGTGTGAGTGTGAACAGTTCGGGCAGCAGGTTGAAGCTGATGGGTTCGCTCGAAATCTTCTCTCTCATCATTGTCCGAGCCTTGTGTATCATCTGCAGGTGGTCGGAGTAGAGTGGGGGAATGTCGTCAAAGGCAACCCATTTCAATCCGTGTTGCTCCATGAGCGACTTATCGTAGTCCCTTACGTTTATCATGGAGTAGTACACTATTGAGATGACGCGCTCACCGGGGTCGCGGTCAACATTTCCGAACGCTCCAACCTGACACATATACAGACTGGTCAACCCGGTAAGTTCCGACAGAACTCTCGTGGCTGCGACGTCTATGCTCTCATTGCTGCCGACGAAGCCACCGTAGACCGACCACTGTCCGCGTCCCGGATCCATCTGGCGCTTGCCTATGAGCACCTTCAGTTCTCCCTCGTCAAATCCGAACACGATGCAGTCTACCGACACGTAAACTTTGGAGTGGGTTTCGTAAAATCCAGTCATTCCGATTGACCTGTTGTTTGGTTATGGCGTGGCGGGCAAAGGTTGTAGCAGTGCCGCCACGCCATACATTTTATTATATATGTATTACCAGAAATACCAGTAGAATGCGGCGCAGAGTCCGATAACTACAAGTGTGCCGATAATATCGAAGGCTCCCCAGCTATTACTGATAGACTTCTTGAAGTCTGCCGTGAAGGTAATTGCCTCCACCTGCTCCTTGCTCGGGGCAGGGGTAAAGCAGCTCACCACCACCATGAAGATAATAAGGAACACGAGCAACCAGCACTCGAACACCAACCAGTTGGTCTGCCAGAACCATGAGGTGTACTCCCAGAAGGCACCGTCCATCGTCGCCTTACCAGTGTCGGTAATGACGTTGGTTACGAGGCGGAGCATACCGATGAGGAAACCTGTAATCATGGTGTATTCACCAGCCTTGGGAGTAATCTTCTTGAAGAAAATACCCATGGCAAATACTGCCACCATCGCCGGAGCAAGCAACGACTGGATTCCCTGAAGGTAGTTGTATAGAGTGTCCATCTTCATCATGATTGGCAACCATGCGAAACCGAGGACTACGACCACCACGGTGGCAACACGACCAACGAACACATAGTGAGCCTCGCTCTTTCCTTTCTTCAGCGGTTTGTAGAAGTCTTCGGTGAAGAGGGTGGCGCAACTGTTGAAGAATGCCGCCAAGGAAGCCACTAGGGCACAGATGAAGCCGATGGTCACAAAGCCTTTGAAACCTATAGGTAACACGCTTTTCACCATGATGGCGAAGGCTGCGTCGGTATTGTCCATCTGGATGGCACCCTTCTGCACCAAGGCTGCGGCAATCATGCCAGGGATGAGAAACATGAAGCAAGGCAACACCTTGAAGAAACCGGCAGCAATGGTACCGCGGCGGGCGCGCTTCATCACCTCCTCATTGCTCTCACCTGGCACCTGACCCAATACACGTTGTACGATGTGTTGGTCGGTACACCAGTACCAGAAACCTATGATGGTGGCACCAAGGAACACTACGAAACCTGGATACTCCTGATACATGGAATCGCCTGCTTCCCAGTGGAACATATGTGTTGTGCCGTAGCCGTTGTTAAGTTTGCTGCAATAGTCCATCATATCTGTCCATCCTGCTGTGATACTGCCACCGCCGAGGGTGCTAAGTCCAAGTAACAACACCATGAATGAACCTACAATGAGGATAGGGGTCTGGATGGTGGAAAGTGTCATCACACCCTTCATGCCACCAAATACGGTGAAGATGGTGGTGAGGACAATCAAACCTATGGCTCCCACCCAAAAGTTAAGCCCCCAAAGGTACTCGAAGAAGATACCGCCAGTGAGGGCTGTCACGCTCACCTTGGTGAGGATGTATGCCACGAGTGTGATTATGGAGAGCCATGATCCAGTGCGCTGTGTGTAGCGAAACTTCAGGAAGTCGGGCATAGTAATGATCTTTCCCATCTTGTTGATGAGCAACTGATAGAAAGGCACGAACAACCAACCGAGGATGAGAATCATCCAGCCCTGCATCTCCCAGTGAGCCATACCCACACCACTCTTGGCACCAGTGCCGGCGAGACCCACGAGATGCTCGGAGCCTATGTTGGCGGCGAAGATTGCCATACCTATTACATACCAAGGTTCGCCCTTACCGAAAAGGTAGGCGGAAGAGTCCTCTCCCTTTTGAGCCTTTCTGTCTTTTACAATAGCGTGCCATACTGCCCATATCACGCCGATTACGCCAATGGCGAGTACGACCCAGTCTAGCCACATAAATCCGTTTGTAGTCGAGTTCATTTGTAGTTTTTTAATTATAAGTAGGTATTCAAAAATATTTAATATATAAAGAAGGATAGCCCATCCTTTACTATGTTATGTCTTTTACTTGACACTGAATTTATATGCCACATGACTGTGGTATTTCTCACCCGGTTTAAGGTATGGAGACGGCCAGTCCTTCTTGTTTGGAGAGTCGGGATATTTCTGACTTTCCAAGCAAACAGACACATGCTTTGGATACTTGATGCCATGCTTACAACTGATGCCTGTACCTTGGAAGTTGCCTGTATACACCTGTACGCCCGGTTCGTTGGTAAACATTTCGAGCAGGATGCCTGTCTTGGGTGAGTAGAGCGATGCACACACCTGCGAGTCGTCGCCCTTGCCATCCTTATATGTGTTGAGACACCAGTTGTGGTCGTAGCCTGTGGCGTTGCGAATCTGGTCAAATGTGGTGTCGTTTATCGTTTCTTCAATGGCGTGCGGCTTGCGGAAGTCCATCGGAGTGCCTTCCACAGGCTTTATCTCGCCCGTAGTCATGTATGTGGTGTCGGCCGGAGTGTAATTGTCGGCGTTGATGTAGAGCACCATGTCCATGCCTTCCTTCGACGGGTCGCCGTTCAGATTGAAGTAGCTGTGGTTGGTCATGTTTATCACAGTTTCTTTGTCTGTCGTAGCGTCAAACGATATGTCAAGGGTGTTGTTGCCCAAAAGCTTGTATGTTGTTGTCGCAGTAACCGTACCAGGGAAATTGTTGTCTCCATCGGGCGACACTATCGTAAGCTCAAGTGTAGAGTCGTTGGGTTGCTTAGCGTCATACACCTGATACATCCATCCCGACGGTCCACCATGCAGACAGTGTCCGAAATTGTTTTGTGGCAGTTGATATTCCTTGCCGTCAACAGTTATCTTGCCTTTGTTTATACGATTGGCATAGCGTCCCACAGATGAGCCGTAGTCACTTGGAGAGTTTACAGAGTCGGCATATTGTGCGATGTTGTCGTAGCCCAGCACTACGTCGGTTGGCTTGCCGTCCTTGTCAGGAACGACGAGCGACACCACGCGTCCGCCAAAGTTTGTTATGCACACTTCCATGCCACCATGGTTCTTCAGGATGAATAGCTCTGTCTTTTTGCCATTGATGATAGAGTCAAAGTCTGCTGTGTTTAAGTCAGAAACTGTCGTTTGTGACTTGCCTCCAGATGCACACGAAGCGAGCAAAGCCGCAGCAATTCCCATCATCGCATAGATTGTTTTTTTGTTTCTCATTAGTCAATCAGTTCTTAGTTATTATTAAAGAGTATCTTTATTTTGGGTGTAAAGCTACAATGATTATTTTGAATTGCAATACTTTGATTGAAGAAAAATGATGTAACGGGTGTATTTTTTACACTTTTTACATCTTAAGGCATCAATTACGGGTATATGAAGGGGTTTAAAGGGTGTGAAACAATGGCACATATACTTTAGAAAACCCTCCTCCCGAGGAGTAGAAAAAAAGGAGGTATAGCACCCTCGCCATACCTCCTATAGAATAGTTATTTTACTGTCAACTTGTCCTTAAGTCTGATGTCTTGCGATGAGGCACCTATCATGATGTCGAAGTCACCAGGCTCTATCACGCGCTTCATGTCAGCATTGATGATAGAGAGTTCGTCAAAACCAAGTGTGAAAGTTATGCGGCGACTCTCGCCTGCCTTAAGGTTTACTTTCTCAAACCCGCGGAGTGTTATCTGTGGCTGTGCAACTGATGCTACCTTGTCGGCTATATACATCTGCACCACCTCGTCACCTTCGCGCTCGCCACTGTTGCGCACTGTCACTGCCACTGTTGCAGAGTCACCTTTCTCGGTGCATGGAGTCACCGAAAGGTCGGTATAGTCAAACTTTGTATAGCTCAATCCGTAGCCAAAGGGATAGAGTGGGGTAGACGACTCGTCGACATAGTCCTTAAGTTTGCCCTGACTGTAGTATATAGGTAATTGACCTGTGCTGCGTGGTATGCTCACAGGCAGACGGCCCGAAGGATTGGCATCGCCGAAGATGATGGAGGCAATGGCTTGTCCGCCCTGCTCGCCGGGATACCATGCTGTGAGGAGTGCGTTGGCTACTTCTGATGAATGATTCATGAGAAGTGGGCGTCCTTCTATATATACAATAATGAGTGGTTTGCCAGTCTTTGCCACGGCAGAGATAAGTTCCTCCTGCTTGCCGAGAAGTGTCAGTGTGGAGCGGTCGAAGCCCTCGCCGCACTCCATGTCGGAGAGTGTTTTGCTGTCGTCAACAGTGGCGGCACCCGTAGAGATGTATTTTGTCTTGAAGTCGCGTGCGCTTGAACCTCCTACTACCAACACCACGGCATCTGCGCTCTCTGCAGCCTTTACTGCAGCTGGTATGTCGACAGTGGTAGTGTCGCGCACGGCACAACCACGCTCATATATTATCTCCGTATTCTTTCCTGCAAGACTCTTTATACCGTCGAGTACAGTGGAAATCTCATTGCGTGCCTGTGGAGCAGTGTAGTCGCCTAATTGGTTGTATGGCATATCGGCATTAGGACCAATGACAGCGATGCGCTTCAGATTGCGTGAGAGTGGCAGCGTGCCGTCGTTCTTTAGAAGCACCGTGCCTTCTTCTGCCACCTTCTGTGCCAACAATTTGTGTTCTGTAGAGCGGCATATCTGCTTGGCGAGTTTTGGTGATACGTAAGGATTCTCAAACAGTCCGAGGTTGAATTTCATCTTGAGTACGTTTGCTACAGCACGGTCAAGATCGGTGGCAGTAATCAAGCCTTTCTCAAGAGCATTCTTCAGATTCTTGCCGTAAGCATCGGCACCGAGATCCATGTCCAAACCTGCTTTGAGTGCAAGCGATGCACCCTCAAGATTGCTCTCTGCCATGCCGTTTTGTGCAATGAGGTCTACAGACAGCAGGTCGCTATATGTAAATCCCTTGAATCCCCACTCATTGCGCAGAATGTCGGTGAGCAAGTGCTTGTTGGCAGTGCAAGGCACGCCGTCAATACTATTATAAGATGTCATCACAGTGCCGGCACCAGCTTTAACAGCTTTTTCAAATGGCAGAAGCAGTTGTGAACGGAGCAGACGTTCACCAGCATATACGGGACCGCCATTGTGACCCGCTTCTGGCACGCCATAGGCAGCAAGATGCTTTAGGGTGCACATGACATGCTGCTTGTCGGCAGTGTCTTTGCCTTGCATGCCGTTTACCACAGCCACACCGAGTACTGATGTCAGCCAGGGGTCTTCGCCGAAAGTCTCCTCCATGCGCGACCAGCGTGGTTCGCGTGCTATGTCGAGCACAGGGCCATAACCGATGTTTGATCCCTGCGATGCTGCCTCCTTGCCGATGGCTGTTCCCATCTGCTGCATCAATTCCGCATTCCATGTGGAAGCGGCACAAAGTGATGTAGGGAATACTGTCGTGCCTATCGCCATGTGTCCGTGAGGACATTCTTCGGCAAAGAGGATGGGAATGCCGAGACGAGTTTCCTCCACGGCATAGCGCTGAAGAGCGTTTATGGCCTTGGCTGCCAATTCAGGATAGAGACCTGTCTCGAGAGTTTTCTGTGTCCAAGGGTCTGCACGCAGCACAGCCCAAAAAGAACCTATAGGGGCATCCTTCATCTTCTTCTTGAAGATTTCAGAGGGTTCTACATTGTTGTTGCCCTTCTTTGTGTACATTTCCCAACCGAGTGGGCAACACAATTGCGCTACCTTTTCCTCCACGGTCATGCGTCCGATGAGGTCAGCCACGCGTTCCTCAACGGGTCGTGAAGCCTGCTTATAGATGGCTTTCTGACCAAATGATGCAAGGGGCATGCATAGAGCCACACCTATGGCCATGCATGTGATAGTCGTTTTCATATTTTTTTATTCGTAGTTTTTAATTGTTAATTATTAGCTTATGGAGCATGCCTTAATGCCTACTTTGCACAAAGTTAGTAATAAATTGTGAGATAATGGCGAATTCCAACAAAAATAGAACGTACGTCCATCGCTCAACGCACGTACGTTCATCGCCCAACGCACGTACGTGCATCAGCTAATGCATGTACGTGCATTAACAAAAAAGAGGGTGCGTCAGTTTTGACACACCCTCTCTTAATTTATTGTATTAGGAATTGCAACTTCTATGTATTACTTGCTGATATATTTCTTGCCGTTGGAAATCTTTATTCCCTTGTATTGTTCTGACACTTTCTGTCCTGCCATGTTGTAGACAGAGCCTGACTGACGAGTGTCAGCATTGACTTGTGATATGCCATCGGCAACAACTTCTTTCACGGTGATATTGTCGAGGAATGCACGCTTGGCAGTTGTGCCAATAGTGAGCGTTGGATTGGCACTCACACCAGTGAATGTCAGTTTGATGTGCTCAAAACTGTTAGACATCGTGGCTGTATATTTCACAGTCTCTGTTTCTGCGCCTGTGAGGCTGACAGTTATATTGCCTTCCACCTTGCTCCAACCTTTTACATCGAATTCTACTTCCAAGGTGCCGCCTGCAGTCATAAGGGGGCATGATGTGAGCGAACCACTCTTGCTGCTACTTCCCAACTTTACTGCATTGCCAGCAGGGTAGGCCACTGTTGCCGTTGGGAAATTGTAGTTGCCTGTCCATGGAGTGCTTCCAGCACCTGTGGTAGATGTGTTGTCGCCTGCCGACAGTTCATCGAAAGCCTCATAGAGTAGGTAGTCTTCGTTGAAGTTTACTCCTGTATAGTACGCCTCTATGGTGTCGCTATTGAGGTATCCGTCCAAAGTGCAGTAAGCCTCCACAAGTGTGTTTCCGCTTATAGTATAGTTTTTCGCTGCGGCAATATTGTATTCTGTGCCTGTTGAACTATATCCTGTTGTGTAGTCGGTCTGTTCCCATTCACCACCATTGATGCGAGTGAAGAGTGTGGATGATGATGTACCACCTTTGACGGTTACAATAGAGTTCTCGACCACCATCTTAGGGTTCTCCTCTGTGCCGTAGTCTATAGAGAATGAAGGAATAATTGTCTGGAATTCCTTGCTTTCATTCTCGTTAGCTTTGTGATCAGCAAAAACAAAACTCTCGCTGCTCTTATTTCCCCATATGTAGTCGGCAAGTGCGGGATAGTCGATAAATGGATTTCTGTTTCCCTGCTGCTTGAATATATCCTCATTGCGCTGTATTTCGGCTTCATCTACTGGGTCGCTGGCACTCCACTGCAGCAGCATAGGGATAATCCATGACTGCAGTGTCAGTTCGGTGCTATTGGTCATCGCCTTGGCTTTGTTTGAGTCCCAAAGCAAGTCTGGATAGCATGTTGCCACATAGAAGTAGATGCGCGCAAAGTCGCCCTTGTAGTCATCTTTCGGCTCAAACACGGTGTCGTCATAACCGCTTACTCCCGACTTTCCTATCTTGGTGACACCATTGTCGAATGAGGCCTTGCCAGAAACAATGCCAAGAGGATAGTTGCTCTTAGCGCTGTTTGCCTTTTGTTCTGACGGTATAACATTGAATATATCGCAACCTGGCCCCATGATTGTGCTGCCACCCCACCATGACTTCGGCACTGTGTGCTCTTTGTTGAGTCCGGATGTGTTGGAGAAATAAGTCACATTGTCGGAATACATGTCAAGCACCTGTTTTGGATTGCTCAAATTATAATATGTATAGGGATAATATTCCCACAAGCTACTATAGCTGAATGTGACGTGGTCTTTGATGATGTCGCAAAGAGCTTTTTTAAGTTCGATGTACTTCTTGCTGTCGGCAGATGTGTAATAACCCTCGGGGATGCCTGCAAATGCTGATGCGCAAATGCCAACGAGCAACATCAATAATGAAAATGTCTTCTTTTTCACAGTTTTTTGATTTTTTAGTTAGCAGCCCTTATTCAAAACGTATGGTCTTGGCAGGACTTATGTGAGAAATTAAATAGCTTGGAATGATGAGCACAAGGATGCTGATGGCAAGTGTGGCAACATTTACTGCTAAGAACAACGGTATGTTGATTTCTACAGGCACGGTGTTGACATAATAGGTCTGAGCATCGAGTTTCACTATGCCGAAATATTTCTGTGCCAGCATTATTGCCATTGCCACGATGTCGCCTAAGAGAAGTCCCTTGACTGTGATGAAGATGCCAAACCAGAGGAAGGTGCGGCGTATCATGGAGTTTCTTGCTCCAAGAGCTTTCAGAGTGCCTATCATGCCCGTGCGCTCAAGGATTATGATGAGCAGTCCCGACACTATTGTGACGGATGCCACGAGAGTCATAAGGGCAAGGATGACCCACACATTGAGGTCGAGGAGGTCGAGCCATGCGAAGATTTGCGGGTTGAGTTCCTTCACTGTCTTCGATGAATAAGTGCTACCGTAGGAGTCGAGTTTGCGGTCAATGCGACTTGCCACCTCGTGCTCCGTAGCATCAAGAAGATTGAAGTCTTCGGTGACGAGTTCTGCTCCAAG
This sequence comes from bacterium, assembly GCA_963601795.1. GTDB lineage: Bacteria > Bacteroidota > Bacteroidia > Bacteroidales > Bacteroidaceae > Prevotella. Next base: position 8,963 of record CAVCGK010000013.1, read on the forward strand.
AGCCTGGTCTTCCTCCCAACCGTTGAGTTTCACTGATGTGTAGAGGTCTACGAAGCATGTGACATCATCAAACTGCGACAGATTGGTTTCATAGATACCACAAATCTTAAAGCGACGTGTGCGTGCACCTCCATTATTGATGAAATAGGCGAATATGCGGTCGCCACATTTTAGTTTGAGTTTGTTGGCTATCGACCTTGATATGAGGATGTTATTGGAATTCTCTCTGTCGGAGAACTTAGGAATAAATCCCTCCTTCAGGTTCTTGTGGATGAATGTGGAGTCCCACTCCTGCGCTACTCCCTTAAGCACCACACCGAGGAAATCATCCTCGGTTTTTAATATGCCCTGAGTCATGGAGAAGCGTTCGCTGCGCTTTACTCCCGGAATAGCGTTGAACACCTTCAGCATAGAGTCGTTTACGACTATTGGATATGTCTCCGATGTCTGCAAAGTCATGAAGTTGGACACCTGGATATGACCTCCGAATCCCACCACCTTGTCTCTGATGGTATGTTTGAAACCGAAGACCACACCTATGGAAATAATCATGACCGCGATGCCGACGGCGACACCCAGTGTTGCTATTCTTATGGCAGGTTGCGACACCTTCTGCTTATTGTCGCCCGTGCCATATATTTTACGCGAAAGATAAAGTGGTAGATTCATTGGTCGTCAATGTCAATCTACACGTCCGGGATAAGCCTCGAGAGCTTTCTGTAGCACTACGAGAGCCTTTTCCAAGTCTTCTTTCTTCAATACGTAGGCTATTCGCACCTGATTGATGCCTGCTCCCGGAGTAGTGTAGAAACCAGCAGCAGGAGCCATCATTACCGTGGCACCCTCATATTCGAAATGCTCCAGGCACCAACGGCAGAATTTCTCGCTGTCGTCGACAGGGAGTTTTGCCACAGTGTAGAAAGCACCCATCGGGATAGGGGAGTAGACTCCCGGTATGCGGTTGAGTCCGTCGATGAGACATTTTCTGCGCTCCACATACTCATCATACACATCTCTGTGATAGTCTTCGCCAGCTTCAAGCGAAGCCTCAGCTACTATCTGACCAATAAGCGGTGGCGACAAGCGTGCCTGACAGAACTTCATCACTGCAGCGCGCACCTGCGCATTCTTTGTTATGAGTGCTCCAATGCGGATGCCACACTCGGAATATCTCTTTGACACAGAGTCAATGAGTATGACATTATCTTCAATGCCTTCGAGATGACAAGCGGAGATGTAAGGCGAACCAGTGTAGATATATTCGCGATATACTTCGTCGGAGAAGAGATAGAGGTCATATTTCTTCACCATATCTCTAATCTGGTTCATCTCGCGGCGTGTGTAGAGATAACCCGTAGGATTGTTGGGGTTACATATCATTATCGCACGCGTCTTCTCGTTGATGAGTTCCTCAAACTTCTCCACCTTAGGCAGTGAGAAACCTTCGTCGATGGTAGTGGCGATGGTGCGTATGACAGCACCTGCCGATATGGCAAACGCCATATAGTTGGCATATGCTGGTTCGGGAACAATAATCTCGTCGCCAGGGTTAAGACATGACATGAAGGCAAAGAGTACAGCCTCGCTACCGCCACACGTAATGATGATGTCGTCGGCATTGACGTTGATGTTATACTTTTTATAGTAGTCCACCAGTTTCTCCCTATAGGAAAGATAACCCTGTGAGGGAGAATATTCCAAGATGGTGCGGTCGATTTTCTTTAGAGCGTCAAGACCCTGCTTAGGTGTAGGCAGGTCAGGCTGACCGATGTTAAGATGATATACATGTACTCCCCGTTTCTTTGCTGCTGCTGCCAACGGAGCCAACTTTCTTATAGGCGATTCGGGCATCTCGTGTCCACGAATAGAAATCTCTGGCATATTTTATTCTGCTGTTGAGCGTTTTGGTTCTAATTGTTAATGCTATGGTAAATGCCAGTTAAAGTGCTGGCACAATACACACCTTACTATGCGCAAAGTTACAAATAAAAAGTGAAAGTGTAGTTTTAGCCGTGCTAAAATATATGTAATGTCACAGGTTTTACATATCTGCCCACCATAATTCAAATTAAAATGCTACTTTTGCAACGCAATTTATCAAAACGAATCAATTAACATATTAATACGTAAAATGAGATCAAGAACAGCGAAATGGTTTGAGACCAAGGTGAAATATGACCGACTGATGGAGAATGGACTGATGAAGACCGTGACAGAAGCATATGTTGTGGACGCACTGTCATTCTCGGAAACAGAGGTGAGAATCATGGAAGAGATGAAGACTTACCTCAGTGGCGAGATGATTATCACCGATATCAAGCCAGCTAACTACAAGGAAATATTCTTCTCTGACATGGAGGCTGACGACAAGTGGTTTAAGTCAAAACTTCAGTTTATCACCATCGATGAGAAGACCGAGAAGGAAAAGAAGCAGAATATCTATTACCTCGTGCAGGCTGGTTCTGTGCAGCGTGCCGTAAAAGCTATTGATGAGGTGATGGGTAAGTCAATGATAGACTACACAATATCTTCCATCAGCGAAACTGCCATCATGGACGTGTTTGAGCATGGAGTAAAGGCTAATGGTGAGGAAGTAAACGACAAACCAGAATACGAGGAGCAATAATTCTCGTAAGAGTAATATTTTTTAGAAACAATGTTTGATGTAGAGGGAAACATACGGGAGGTGTTGGCTGAGTTGCCTATGGGTGTAAACCTTGTGGCAGTCAGCAAATATCATCCTAAGGAATACATAGAGGCGGCTTATGCCACAGGTCAGCGTATTTTCGGTGAGAGCCATGTGCAGGAACTGAGGCAGAAGCAAGCCTTTCTGCCCTCTGACATCAAATGGCATTTTATAGGCCATCTGCAAACGAATAAGGTGAAATATATAGCTCCGTATATTTCACTGATAGAGAGTGTTGACTCTGAAAAACTTATCAAGGAGATTAATCGTCAGGCAGAGCTTTGCGGTCGCGTTATAGACATCCTTCTCGAACTTCATGTGGCGGAGGAAGAGACTAAAAGCGGACTGACATTAGACGAGTGTTCAGTACTCTTGGCGTCGGGCATTAAGGAGCGCTATCCTAATGTCCGGATATGCGGACTTATGACTATGGCGACATATACTGACGATGAGAGTCAGATAGAGGCGGAATTCAAGACTGCGAGCGATTATTTCGATAAGGTTAAGTCAGAATATTTCGCTGATGATGATTATTTCTGTCATAGGTCGTGGGGCATGAGCAATGACTATCATATAGCCATACGCCAACATGCCACACTTATACGAATAGGAACAAAAATATTCGGTCCGAGAGTGTATTGAAGACCCTAATAAGGCTTTCGTTCTATTCCATCCTTCCGTATTTCATCTCTTTTCCTTCCTTGTCATATTGCTTGCGCTTGCCTACGGGTGGCTCTGTCAATGTGATGCGTACAACTGCCGTGCGCGACAGTGAGCGTGCTATGCTTTGGTCGAAGGCATCCATGTGCTGGGGCAGGAAACGCTGGCTTATAAGACGTAAGCCGTGAATCTTCTCCTCGTCTTCAGTAACAATCTCTGCTTTGCCGAATGCCACGGCAGACTTATACTGTATGGTGAAGTCCCCGTCTAAAGGACCAACTGTTGGTACGCATCGTGTGACGGCTGACAAGCAAACTTCTGGGTGTGCTTTGATGGCATCCAATTTCTTTCCTTCCATAGCACAGTGGAAATACCAGTTTACCTCATCATCTGAAGCAAGTGAGAGTGGCAGACCATATGCCTTGCCCTCGACATCCGTGAAACTCACAGTTATGTAAGGAGCCTTGTGCATCAGTTCCAGTGCCCATTGGCTATCCATTGCTCTTGATTCTTTTCTCATATGTATGTATTATGGTTGTTATTCCTTGTTGGGAGTGACTGTATTATGAACGTGTGGAGCGGAATCCCTCCATATTCTCATAACGTCGCTTCATGAAACGGTTGTAGATATTGCGGAGCCATAGATGATGCGTGGCAATGAATGCGGCACCGATGACGAGCATCAGTATGTAGGCGATGTTGTCGCTGAATACTGATTGCAATAGTGAAGCGAGGCACACGGGAGCGATAAGACAGAAGGTCACTACCACTGCCACCCATAGATTGTTGCCGTTGCCGTCTTTGGATGTCAATTTTGTGTTGAGTGGCATACAGGTGCGGTTGACTACTGCCAGCTGGCAGAGCAGGAAGAATTGGAACCCGGCAGTGAACACTCCGTATGCCACTACCATCAGTAGACTCCATTTGCCCGATATGACCGTGGGAAGCATTAGGCAGAAAGGCAACAACAGAAAGGTGCAGTTAAACCAATATTTAGCTCTGAGTATCTGTAATATGTTCTCACGTCTCACCATCAGTCCGTCGATATAGTTGCCTTCGCTACACATGATGCCTGAAAGGGTCATGGCTCCAAAGATGGTGTAGTCATACAGGCACCAAAAGTTTTTCATGTATGCTGCATCATAAACATCGGTGAAGATTATAATCACGGAGAACACGCATACTATGCATATACTCCTGATAAACGACTTGCGGGGATTCTTGTTTCGCCAGTTGCTTTTCATCTCCAAAGCAATGTAAAGCCCAAGATCGCCTAAGCGGTTGAGAAAACTGAGACTATCAGTCGTTCCAATCTTCATTTCCTTTTCCTTGCGCATAACCTCCGACTTCACGTGAGCGTATTGCACCTTCCTGTTTATTTGCGTTACTATGACAAACAACGCCATAAGCAGTAAGTAAGGCCACATTTTACCACCTTCCACACCTATGCCAATCTTGCTGTAGAAGAGAATCCAATCGTCGAAACTGAAGAATGATCCTCCAGTATATGTATATTCCCACTGAAAACCAGGCAACATCGCCATAAGTAAGACTCCTGTGGGCAATAGCCACCAAAGTAAGGTGTCGTTGACGAGCGTGCGCACTATCAAGTAGAACTGGCTGACGATGAGTTCTATTATCCAAAAAAGTAAAAGGATGCCTATGCATGTTGTCAGTCCATAGGAAAAGACCACTGACATGATGCAGTAGGGGATGATGATGACAAACCATGCAAGATTTGCCACATCCATCATCTGACTGATGATAAAGAAGTCCACACAGGTGTATTTCGGGATGGATAGCAGAATGTATGGTTTGACAATCTGGGATGGAGTGTCCTGCACTATGAACCTCAGTCCAAAGTCTATCACTGCCAGAAAAGGCGCAAGACAAAAGAGAAACTCTATTGTCGACATTGATTTCATTTCGTTGGCTGCCATAGAAATGCAAATGGCAAACATCAACATGCATATGGTGAAATAAGCTACGCCAAAATACAACAGCCAGCGTGCATACTTGTTGCGCTGGCTGTCGAAATGTCTTTGTTCTGACAGTTTTCTATGTTTGCGTAATGCGACAAAGAGTTCTAACTTGTTCATCTGAGGTCTACGATTTCAGCCGAAGGGAAGTCCTTCTTATTGAAAGTAAAGATGGCGTCGCTCTGTGGCGTCGCCTTGAAGTTGGATATGTTGATGGATGTCCAAGAACCCTTCTGACACATGCGCACCTGGGTAGGTACATTTGTGGTTTTGTTGATGACAATGTACATCTCGCTTATAGCCGAACTTTTGCTCTGCGCCTTCATGTGAACCTCATATTTTCCGTCAACAGTCTTCACCGAGAGCGTGTAGCCCTGCTTGTACATATTGATGAATGTCATAGGGTTCATCTGTGTCTGTTGGGCCTTGGTGGGAGTAGTCACGTTCACCTCATCGGTGCTCTTCATGTATGCCCACTGAGTTTTGCCGTCAAACCACACTGTGGCTTGTGGTGTGCGAGCATTAAACTTGTTTCCCTTTATGGCGATGGTTCCTGACGTGTGCCCCAACTTTCCACTGCTTATCTGAAAGTTTGCCTGCACTCCACTCTTCTTGTTCACCACAGAGGCAGTCTTGTCCAAAATCTTCTTTGCGTCACTTGCGTTGTCGGCGCTTACACCGAGCGCCATGATTGACATTAATGCCAACAATAATAGCTTTTTCATGTCTTTATATAGTTTTCGTTATGCTTGTCCTTTTATCTTCAACAAAAGATTGTTGAGTGAATTTTCGTCAGTGATGAGCACGTCACGCGGTTTGCTTCCACTTGCCGAACCTACGATGCCGGCAGACTCCAACTGGTCCATGAGGCGTCCGGCACGATTGTAGCCGATAGAGAAACGTCGCTGTATCATACTTGTGGATCCCTGTTGCGATATCACTATGGCGTGTGCCGCCTCCTCAAAGTAAGGGTCGAGGTCTGCTATGGCACCTCCGCCACCGTTTCCTCCGCCACCGCCCTCAGGTGTAGCTGGTTCTGGCAGCTCCATAGGTTCGAGCGGACCAGGCTGTTTTGCTATATATTCATTGATACGCTCTATCTCAGGAGTATCAACAAAAGCACACTGTACACGCACTGGTTCGCCACCGTTAAGAAACAGCAAGTCGCCTCGTCCCACAAGTTGGTTGGCACCTGGACGGTCGAGAATTGTGCGCGAGTCTATCATGGCACCCACACGGAAAGCCATTCTGCCAGGGAAGTTTGCCTTGATGTTACCCGTGATGATAGTCGTGGTAGGACGCTGTGTAGCGATAATCATGTGTATACCCACGGCACGTGCCAACTGTGCAATACGTGCTATAGGCAACTCCACTTCCTTGCCCGCTGTCATTATCAAGTCGCCAAACTCATCGATGATAACTACGATGTAAGGCATATATTCATGACCAAGAGTAAGATTCAACTTGTGGTTGACATACTTCGCATTATACTCCTTGATATTCTTTGCACCAGCCATCTTCAGCAAGTCGTAGCGGCGGTCCATAAGCGCACATAGTGAATTCAGTGTGCGCACCACCTTCGTCACGTCGGTGATGATAGGCTCATCCACATTCTCGTCAGTGGCAGCCATGAAATGGTCGGCAATGGGAGCGTAAGGCGAGAACTCCACCTTCTTCGGGTCTACGAGAACAATCTTCAGCTCGTTAGGATGCTTTTTGTAGAGCAGCGAGGTAATGATGGCGTTGAGTCCTACAGACTTACCCTGTCCCGTAGCACCTGCCACCAGCAGGTGAGGAATCTTTGCCAAGTCCACCATGAAAACTTCGTTGGTGATGGTCTTTCCTATAGCGATAGGCAGGTCCATGGTTGTCTGCTGAAACTTCTTTGAGTTCAGAATGCTCTCCATAGACACTATCTGCGGTTTCTTGTTTGGCACCTCAATACCCACCGTGCCCTTGCCTGGTATCGGTGCTATGATACGCACGCCAAGAGCCGAGAGACACAGTGCGATATCATCCTCCAGCGAACGAATCTTTGCTATTTTCACACCTTCTGCAGGAGTTACCTCATACAGTGTAATGGTAGGACCTACTGTTGCCTTTATTTCCTTTATCCTTACTCCGAATGAGTTGAGCACCTCGATGATGCGGGCATTGTTTGCCTTCACCTCTTCCATGTCTATCTGCGGATTGCTGCCACCATCATATTTCTTCAGCAGGTCGAGGGTAGGGAACTTGTATTTTAGGAACGGTTCGAGAGGATTGATAGGTGTTGAGAAGTCAATCTTCTCTGCCACTGTCGATCCTTGCGCCTTTGCTTCCGTCACGGGAACTTCCACATTGAGTTTTGACTCACCGTTGCCGACAGGCTCTTCCTTCTTGCCGTCTTTCTTGTCTTTCGTATTGTCGTTAGCTACTGTCAAGACTGGTTCTCTCTTCACAGGAGTGGTCTCCACGATGTCGTCAGTGAGGATGATGGGTTCAAACTTCTCGTCCTCTTCTTTGTCCTTCTTTTCCTTCTTGTCGACAGGTTCCACTGTCTCCACCACGCTTTGCTCCACAGTCTCTTCCTCCTTGTCGGTAGAGTCGCTACCTGTTCTCACCGTCCATGGAATCTTCGGACGGTTGTCGACGCCGAGGCGAAGCAGCTTCCTTACGTATATAATGGTGTTGGCACTCACCACCGTGAGGAATATCACGGCTATGGTGATGAGCACTGCCGACAATCCGGGAGCACCGATGACATTCTCCACCTTCTCCACGACAAACATGCCGTGGTTGCCTCCTGGGTTGAAGAAGAGGAATCCCATTACGGGTGTGAGCACCTTGGCAAATGCCACAGAGCACCATATCATTATTATGAACAGTGCAAAGAATGTTTTCAGCAGATTTATCTTGTAGGCATTCATCAATACCAATGATGCCAACAATAGGAACAGAGGTATGATGAAAGCTGGAAATCCGAAGTTAGTGGCTATCAACCACCATGAGATTATGGCGCCCATACTACTGCAACTGTTGGCAAACTGGTGATTGTTGTTGAGCCAGTCGCCGGGGCGAGTCTCGGTCAGAATACTTTGGTCTGCCTGACCAGTCAAGAGGAATGACACCATTGCTATCACCAGATATATGGCGAAGGCGAACAGAATGAGTCCTAATATGAAGTCAATCTTTTCATGGTGGAATATATTGTTGAAACCTACGGCCTCGCCAAGATTCTTTGCGTTACCGCTTGTCGTTTTCTTTCTTTTTGCCATTTATGCGTATCGGTTGTATGATATGAATTACTTGCAAAAATACGGAAAATATCACATAGAGACGTGCCTTTTCATACTTTTTTTCTAATTTTGCACTTGATATTGACATATCTAAATGGGCAAGACTATATATAATAAGTTTGATAAAAGAGAAGTAAATAATCTTCCAGTAGCAAACTTTGAAGGACGCATAATCGTTATCATGACTGAACAGGAGGCTGAGAAGGCTGTCGACTATCTGCTGTCGTCAGACATTCTCGGTGTCGACACTGAGACGCGTCCCTCATTCAAGAAAGGACACACCAGCAAGGTGGCTCTCCTTCAGGTGAGTACTCGTGACACATGTTTTCTCTTTCGCTTGAATATGATGGGGTTATGCGCACCTGTGAAACGACTTCTTGAGAATACCACAGTGCCTATGGTAGGCATCTCTTGGCATGACGACATGCTGATGCTTCATAAGCGTGGCGAGTTCAAGGCGGGCAGATTTATCGAACTGCAGAAGATGGTAGGATTGATAGGAATTGAGGATTTGTCGCTGCAGAAGATTTGGGCAAATCTCTTTTCGCAAAAAATATCAAAGCGACAGCGCCTGACCAACTGGGAGGCAGATGTCCTCACCGATTCACAGAAAAGATATGCTGCCCTCGACGCGTGGGCGTGCATCCAAATATATGAGGAGATACAACGCCTCTATAGCACACAAGATTACGAATATGTAGCCGTGAGTGAACCGGCAATTAACGAAAACATAAAAGAAATAAAAGATGAACTATAAGTCAGTACATTTGAAGAAGGGTAAGGAAGACAGTCTCAAACGTTTCCACCCATGGATATTCTCTGGTGCCATCAACTATATGGATGAAGATATAGCTGAGGGCGAAGTGGTAAGGGTATTCACTTTCAGTGGCGACTTCATAGCCATCGGTCATTTCCAGATTGGTTCCATCGCCGTGCGTGTGCTTTCTTTCAGTGATGTTGACATCGACCGCGAGTTTTGGCACAGTCGCTTGCAGTCTGCTCTCGACATGAGAAAGAACCTCGGACTCATAGACAACCCTGACAACACCACCTACCGCTTGGTGCATGGCGAGGGTGACAATCTCCCAGGTCTTGTCATAGACTGCTATAACGAGACTGCTGTGGTGCAGGCTCATAGTGTGGGCATGCATGTAAGCAGAAACATCATTGGCGAGGTACTGCTTGAAGTTATGGACTCGCGTATAAAACATGTCTATTACAAGAGCGAGACGACTCTGCCGTATAAGGCAGACCTCAGTCAGGAAAACGGTTTCCTTTATGGAGGCACCGACGACAACATTGCCATGGAGAATGGTCTGCAATTCCATGTTGACTGGCTAAAGGGACAGAAGACAGGATTCTTCGTTGACCAGCGCGACAACCGTTCGCTGCTTGAGAAGTTCTCCAAAGGCAAGAAAGTACTCAACATGTTCTGCTATACTGGCGGATTCTCTGTCTATGCCATGCGAGGCGGTGCAGAGATAGTTCACTCTGTGGATTCATCAGCAAAGGCTATCGAACTGACTGATAGAAATATATCACTTAACTTTCCTGGTGATGACCGCCATAAGGCTTTCTGCGAGGATGCATTCAAATTCCTTGATGCCAACGACAACAAGTATGACCTTATCGTGCTCGATCCGCCGGCTTTTGCAAAGCATCGCGGTGCTCTGCACAATGCTCTCAAGGGTTACATGCGCTTAAATGCAAAGGGCTTTGAAGCCATCAAGAAGGGTGGCATACTTTTCACCTTCAGTTGTTCGCAGGTTGTTACCAAGGACAATTTCCGCAATGCCGTCTTCACCGCCGCCGCTCAAGCTGGAAGAAAGGTGAGAATATTGCACCAAATACACCAACCTGCTGACCATCCTATAAATATCTATCATCCTGAAGGCGAATATTTGAAGGGACTGGTGCTATATGTTGAATAAAAAGGTAGAACGCTACATCGCGAGTCGATCCCTGCTTGCCCCTAAGTCAAAAGTTTTGGTGGCTCTTTCGGGTGGAGCCGACAGTGTGGCTCTTTTATGCCTGTTGCTCTCTTTGGGCTATAAGGTGGAGGCTGCACACTGCAATTTCCATCTGCGTGGTGAAGAGTCTGACCGTGATGAGGCTTTCTGCAAACGTCTGTGTCAAGAACGTGGTGTACCTCTTCATCTTGCACATTTCGACACTAAGACCTATGCCTCGCTTCACAAAGTGAGCATAGAGATGGCAGCCCGCGACTTGCGCTACAATTATTTTCGTCAGTTGCGTGTTGACAATGGTTTTGATGCTATTTGTGTGGCTCACCATAAGGATGATTCTGTAGAAACGGTGTTGCTGAATATCATCCGTGGCACTGGTATAGAAGGTCTTAAAGGCATAGCGCCAAAGAATGGTTACATTGTACGTCCGTTGCTGTGTGTAGACCGTGAGGAGATATTGTCCTATCTTGCTTTCATTAAGCAAGATTATGTCGTTGACTCAACCAACCTTGAGGATGACGTGCAGCGCAACAAAGTAAGGCTCAATCTTATTCCTCTCCTCCGACAGATTAATCCTGCTGCTAGCAGAAATATAGCCAAGGTGGCTGAGCGTGTTTATGACACTCTGCCCGTAATTGATGATGCTATATCGCAATCCATCTCACGTTGTGTGAATGAAAATACCGATGCGACAACCATCGATATTCAGCGACTTAAAGGAGAAAAAGCCCCCGAGGTCGTCTTATGGCAAGTCCTCAAAGACAAAGGATTTTCTTCTTCTCAGGTAGAGCAGATATACTCGTGCCTCTCAGCGCAGTCGGGTAGGGAGTGGACCTCTGCCACGCATTCTCTTGTCATAGACCGTCAGCGTATTATTGTAGTTCCTCTTGACTTTTTTCAGCAGAAGGTCATGCGCATCCCTGAGGTAGGTACATATATATATAATGAGAACCGCAAGTTACGATTCTCATTACAAACTATTGATGGCGATTTTGTTATAAGCAAACAGGCTGACACTGTATGTCTTGATGCTGACAAGGTTAAATTTCCCCTTACTGTGCGTGCAGTGCGCGCGGGTGATAGCTTTGTGCCATTTGGCATGAAGGGTAAAAAACTCCTCAGTGACTTCCTTACCGACCGCAAGATGTCAGTCTTCGACAAGCGCCGTCAGCTCGTTGTCACCGACTCAGCCGACCGCATAATGTGGGTCGTTGGTCTTCGTCCTGACAATAACTTCTGTATAACCCCTGCATCAAGCAAGGCACTTGTTATTCAGGCTATATCACAGTGATTACTCAATGATGCCCGCTTCCTGCCATTTGGTGGCAAGCGCTACGCAGTCTTTGTGCGCAGTCTCTTTGTCTACATCATATTCCTGCATGAGAGTTTCCACCATGTCGTCAACGGTAAACTCCTTGCCGTCAACGCTTTTCCATATGAAAGCGGCAGTCTCATTGAGTGATATGATACTGTTGAAGTCAATGTTCTCTATGCCTTCTGCCACGATGATGTTTTCGCCACATACATCGCGTAACACAAATCCTTTCTTTGTTTTCATTATCTTATCGTTGTTTGTTGTCTTTGTTAATGCCTGTTCTAAAAAAGCTTTGTCAGATGGCGCCAAAGAGTTTTACCCATCGTCTATAAATGCCCAGTAGATAGCGTCTTATAGGTCGCAGATGCATCCATATGGCGGAATATGTTTTCCATTTGCGTCCGTAGATAGAGTCTAGGGTAAGTCGTCCTTTTCTATAGAACCCCGTCACCTGTGCCCGTATGTCATCTTTGGTACAATGCTCCACCGTTAGGTTGCCGTCACCGAGCAGAGTCACATTATTGCCGTCTATATGGATTATTCTGTGCAGTACATAGTGCCCAGGAGTAATCTCTGCCAGCACGGGTTCGCCACACACTATCTCTGTGGCTTTTCTCAATACGGCAGTGTCGCGTTGGTCTTCAAGAAATGGGCGCATACTGAAACCTCTGAGTTTCAGACTCACCGTATGACCTTCCTCCAGCAAAGCCATTATCTGTGGGAAGAGCATGGCATTGCTCACTTTCAGTTCCCGCTTCTCGATATTGCTTTCTCGCATATGATGGCTGATTCTTTGTCGGGACGACAGAATAAGTTGTAGTTTGGTGTCGTCTCAATGAGCTTTGTGATTATTTTGCACATGTCGTCCATTACTCCGCTGTCCCATTTCATAATCGAGCAGGACGTGATGAGCGATGAGAATGCCTCCAGTATGGAAAGTTTCTCCACGTGGTTGGTGGTGTCTCGCTTTATTGTTACCATGGCGCCGAGCCGTGCCTTAACGTTGCGATAGCAGGGAGTCTTTCCACTCCACGGACTACCGTATATATAAGGTGTGCCGTCGATGATTCTTATGACGGGGTTGTCGTCGTTCATCATGTCGCAACCAGGAATGTGTCGCAGCCACATGCTTGTCTGTGTGCTCTTTCCTGTGCCACTTTTTGCCGTGAAGGCATAGCCCCATCCGTCTTTTCTTATGAGAGAGGCGTGCACAAGAGCTGTCTGTTGCTTGCATCCTGCGAAGGCGAACGCCATCATTATGGCATTGTTAAGTCCAAACGACTGCATCCTCTCCGAGCCGTTGAGGACGCAATGGCATTCGCCGAAACCATTACTAGACTGCATCAGACAGCAACCCTTGCCGAAGATATCCTTTATAATAAATTGGTAGTCACCCTCGTCCGTGCGGTCCACTATAGTAATACCGTTGCCTGTATCTATATCCTTAACCCTATGGCAGATGTCTTTCGACCATGGTTTCAGAATGTCGTCGACATGCATGTGCATGAGCTTGACGCTGCACTCATTGTATGCCTCCTCTGTCACTCTGAACGGTTCGTAAGAGGGAATGAGCTGGCATCCATCGGCATGTCCTTCACAGAAAGACACAGCAACGCCCATGTCGGCAATGATGTAATGATTAGTTATTTTCATTGTTATTGTGGCATTCCCATTCCGCCGCCAGGCATACCTCCACCAGGCATATCTCCAGGAGCACCGCCGGGTCTGCCACCTCGTCCAGGTCTCATTCCTTTGTCGCCCTTCATCTTCTCTTTTCTTTCCTTCTTCTCAGCTTTAGCAGCCTTTTTGTTAGCTGCGGTGTTAGCCAATCCGTCGTCAGCGGCAGAGACAGCCTCAAATGTGAAGTCGTTGGCAGCGATATGCTTCACAATGTAATTTCCCTTCTTTTTGTCTGTGTACTTTTGCTGCAACTTAAGGAATTTCTTTTCAGCCTTTTTGCGTGACTTGTCAAAAGACACGATGCATGTCGGTGAGTCCACACCTTGTCCCTGCAGATAGTTCTTCAGCTGATAGGAGTAGCTGTCTCGTCCATAGAGAAAATTGTTCTTGGAGTTTGTCCAAGCTGAGTCTATCTCCATTATGTCGGTGAAATAGACGGTGGAATCATTGAATGAAGCGGAAAAACCATAGGCATACACTTTTGTTGGTTTTTCGATGGCGTTAGCCACGCTTATTGTCAGCATCAGCCCAAGGCTGAGGAGAAGAGATTTGCAATTAGTCTTCATGTTCTCTCTTGTTAATATACTCTTTTATGTTTCAACTTGTTGATGTGTCTTGTGGCAGTATCCCTTATCTGACGTGCCCTTTCGCGTGTAAATCCGTATTTCATACCTATCTCCGCCAAAGTCAGTTGTTCTGTAGCTATGCCATAGTATGCCTTCATCACGTTTTGCTCTCTCTCAGGCAATAATGCCACAAGTGAAGCGAGTTTCTCATCGTCAGAAACCTGTATGGCAGACTTGTCTGCAGATGATGTCTGCTCTGAAAGACTCTCCAGTTTCGCGCGGTCAAACTTTGGGTCCTGCTGAGGCAGGAAAGCCTCTATTGCTCTGCGTATGTGTCCAGCGGCATAGCTTGAGAAGCGTTTGCCGTAGGAAGGATCATAATTGTCGGCTGCCTTTATCAGGGCGATGTTGCCTTCGTTTATGAGGTCAAGTATTGACACAGACTCTGTGGCATATTGTCTTGCTATGCTGACAACAAACTTCAGATTAGCTTTCACTAGTTGGTCCTTTGCCTTTACGTCGCCTTGCTTGATGAGTCCAGCCAAACGGGCTTCCTCTTCATCGCTTAGCGGTTTTGCCGATGATATCTCCTGTATGTAGCTTTCCAATAACGATTCCTCACTGGAAAGTGTATTACCTATTGCTGATTTGTCACGCATAATTATGAAAGTGTATTTTCCGCAAAGGTACAATTTTCCATCTATATGGACAAAGTTTTGTATCCGAATTAATAATTCTTTCAATATTTCCTTGTGCGTTAGAGTAGTGGCGCTGTATCTCCTGAGTGAGGACACTGCAACTATTATGAATACTTTTGTAAGGAAAAGGATAGCATGTTGTAAGCTGTTACGTGCGTCGATGTTTTGGCATATGTCACAAACCTTTGCGACATATGTCAAAAAGGTTTGTGACAATTGTCATAAACTTGTGTGACATATGTCAAAACATCGACGCAACTACGTGCTTACAACAAGTAAGCTATAAGTTAACAACTAATAGGCGACAAGTTTACATCGAGTAGGCTATAAGTTGACAGTAAAATTATATTGTCAGCAGTTCGTCAGCATCGGTAAGATAATTGCCACTACGATGCTCGCACTTCACTTTCCATGCTTGGTTGTCGTCGCCTTCGGCTGCCAACTGTATGGTCTTCAGTCCATAGCGGTGGTTGATTTTGTCTATCTCTTTCATCAGGCGGGCACGCTCGGGACGATTGCGTATGGGGTCGAAGAGATGTCCCTCTATACTGTTGTTGGCTTGTATGTCGCTCACAATGACCCCTGAGCGTTTGTAGAGGATGCCTTCATGCCAAATGCTCTGCAGGGCTTGGATGGCAGCCTTTGTGATTTCCAGAGTGTCGCTGGTGGCAACAGGGAGCGAGACCGTGGCTGAATTATTATATTGAGACAGGTCTTCACGAAAACGGTTGCTGCCAATGAATACGGTCACACTCTTGGCTCCCGATGACTGTCCGCGCAACTTGTTGGCGCAACTGCTGGCAAAGGTGGCTATGGATGCTTTCAGCGAGTCGAAGTCAGACACCATCTCGCCAAAGCTGCGTGATGTGCAGATGGTCTTCTTGCGGTGTATCTCGGTGGTGTCGATGCAAGGATGCCCGTTCAGTTCGAGCCATGTCTGATAACCAGGCTTTGTGAGATGAGAGCGCACCCACGATTCGCTCTTGTCGGCAAACTCCAACGGGGTGTGCACTCCGTAGTATTCCAATTTGGCAAGTGTCTGCCTGCCTATGCCCCACACATCGTCAAGAGGAAAGAGCGAGAGGGCCTTGCGACGTTTCTCCTCCGTGTCGATCATGCAAACACCGTGGTAGCCCTTATATTGTTTGGCAAACTTGCTTCCAATCTTTGCCAATGTCTTTGTTGGGGCAATGCCTACGCTGACAGGCACGTCGGTGTAGAGGAGTATCTTGTCTCTCAGTTGGCGCATCATCTCCACAATATCGAAATGTTGTTCGTAGCCGTGCAGATCACAGAAACTCTCATCGATGCTGTATTGCTCCACATGGCTGACGCTTCCGCGCATGATGCTGACGATGCGTTTGCTCATGGCGGCATAGAGCATCATGTTGGTGGAGAATACACATATTCTATTACGTTCGATGATATCCTTTACCTTGAATATCGGGTCGCCACGATGCAGTCCTGCAGCTTTGGCTTCGGGAGTGAGCGCAACAATGCATCCGTCGTTGCTTGAAAGCACAACTACGGGTTTTCCGCGTAAGCCTGGGTGGAACACCTTTTCCACCGAGCAGAAGAAACTGTTGCAGTCTACAAGGGCAAACATACTCTTATGGGATTCTTTATTGGCTACCTTGTTTTATGGATGACATATGTTACCACGCCCCATATGGAGAATTCGTCATTCTCAGTCACGCGGATTTCAGGATAGTTGGGATTGGCAGGAATGAGCCAGCCTTCGCCATTGTTGCGCTTTTCAAAGTACTTTAACGTGTACTCACCATTAAGTTCGCACACAGCCACTTCCGATGGCGATGGGTTGCGGTTGCTCTTGTCCACGATGATGATGTCGCCACTGTGTATGTCGGCATCAATCATGGAGTCACCCTCCACGCGGATGAGATAGCTGGCGTTAGGGTGGGGGCATATCATTCGCAGGAGGTCTATGTCCTGACTCTTCTCGTCGTTGTCGAGGGGGATGGGAAATCCTGCCTTGATGCCAAGATCAAAAAAAGGAAGATGCAGACTCTCCATGTTTACGGCAGGATAAACAGTTCCTATTTTCCCAAATGCCGTTTCTGCACCGCCTATAGCCTTTTCTATACAAGATTTGATAAAGTCTGTTTCGTTTCTTTCTACCATGTGGTCATCTTTTCTAATCGCCTTATAAAGGCATTCACAAAGATAGCACTTTAAGCCGAAACGGCAAAATTATTTCTACGCCATGTCAGCAATTGCCGAAATAGCTTACACAAAAAAACGGGCTGCCCATGAACTCACTTCATAGACAGCCCTGAGGGTGTGAACAAATATTTATAGGTATGAAAAATAGACGATTTGTGATGACACTCTATTGTTGTCCGCCACCCAATGCCTGATAAAGATTAATTATACTTTGCATCTTTGCGAGTCGGTTTGCCGACTGCGATATCTGTGCCGAGAGCAGTGTCTGGCGTGCTGTCAGCACCTCAAGATAGGTGTTGGTGCCATGCTCCATGAGCAGGGTAGTGCTTCGCAGGGCATTCTCTAAAGATGTTATCTGCGAGTCGAGCGTCTCCTCCTTGTCGGCAGCCGTCTGATAGGTCGTCAAGGCATCGTTCACCTCCTTGCCCGCATTGAGCAGGGTCTGAGTGAATGCCAATCGCGACTCTTCCTGCTGGGCTTTGGCAATCTTTAGTTGTGCTTCATTCTGTCCTTTCGTCAGAAGAGGAGCCACAAGCGAACCTAAAGCTGAAGCGAGGAATTTGCCTGGATTTACTATCATTGATCCCGCATTGTTAGTCCATCCGATGCTTCCGCTCAGTGTGAGCGAAGGATAGAATGCCGAACGGGCGAGGTTGACGCCATAGAATGCTGACTCCATGGTGCGCTGTGCCTGGCGTACGTCGGGTCTTGACGACAGAAGCTGCAATGGTATGCCTACAGTAAACGACTCAGGTATCTGCATTGCCGAGGCATCGCTGCGGTCATAGTGGCGAGGAGTCTCGCTAAGAAGGATTGCCATGCTGTTCTCTGTCTGTGCAATCTGGCTCTTCAAGTCGAGCACGGAGGCATGCACACTGTGCAGAGTTGCCTCCATCTGCGAAACTCCCGACTCGTCATATCTTCCAGCCTTCATTAGTGCCCTTGCTGTCTGCAAGGTCTCCTTCCAGTCTTCCTCAGTCTTTTCCGAAAGAGCAAGTTGCTGGTCGAGAGTTGCCAACGTGTAGTATACGTTGGCGATGTTGGCTATCAACTGCGTGCGCACAGCCTGTTGGAAGTCCTGGCTTTTGGCATAGAGAGCCTTCGACTGCTGCTTTGCATTGCGTAGTCGTCCGAAGATGTCTATCTCCCAACTCATGTTGAGAGGAATGGAGTAGGTCTGCGAACCATTGCCATTGAAACTGCTCACGCTGCCTTGCGGAGAGATGGCAAACGACGGCAGAAATGCCAGACGGGCTGCCTTGAGAGTGGCGCGAGCCTCCTCGACTCTCTGCATAGACTGCAGATAGTCGGTGTTTTGCTCGAGTCCGCGCTCTATGAGCTGCTGCAACTTAGGGTCGCTGAACAGATCGTGCCAGTCCATAAATCCCAGCGATGTGGAGTCTTCATATTCAGCCACCGGTTTGTTGAGCACCGAGTCGCCGAAGAGTTTGTCGCTCACCTCCGTCTGTGGATGATATTTTGAATATATGCCGCAACTGCTGAGCGATGCTATTATTGCGACAGACAATATAGTATTCTTCATAATTGTTTCCTTTCTTTGTTTAATGCTTTCCGGCATTGTTTTTCTCTTCGATGCTCTTGATGAGTTCCTGCTGTATCTGAAGGTCTGCTTCCTCGTTATAAGGCTTGCGCACCTTTTCCTGCAACCATTCGAACACTACATAGAACACAGGCACTACGAATATCAATGCCAAAGATCCTACGAGCAGACCTCCCACGACACCCGTTCCGAGTGAAGAGTTACCGTTGGCACCAGCTCCTGTGGAGAACATCAGCGGAAGCATACCGAACACCATACAGAGCACTGTCATCAAAATAGGACGCAGACGGTCTTGAGCTGCTGAGAATGCTGACGAGATGATGCCCATGCCGGCACGTCTTCTCTCCACTGCATACTCGGTGATAAGGATGGCTGTCTTTGCCAAAAGTCCGATAAGCATGATGATACCAGTCTGCAGATAGATGTTGTTCTCAAGTCCGAAGAGCTTAGCGAAGAGGAAACTGCCCATCAGTCCGAACGGCACACTCAGGATGACTGCCCATGGGATGAGGAAACTCTCGTAGAGACAAGCCATGATGATGTAGATGAGAATCACGCAGATGCCGTAGATGAAGAGCGTCTTGCCGCCACCACTATTGCCTTCCTCACGTGCCATACCGCCAAACTCATAGCCGTAGCCAGCAGGCAGAGTCTGTTCTGACACCTCGGCGATGGCCTTCTGTGCCTCACCAGAAGAGTAGCCCTCGGCAGTATTCACGTTCACCTGGATGGAACTGTAGAGGTTGAAGCGGTTGGACACCTGTGGACCAATGCCGTCCTTCAGAGTGACAAACTCGCTGAGTGGAGCCATCTCTGTGCCGTTGCGCACAAACATGTTGTCGAGCGAATGCTTGTCGAGACGATACTGAGGCGATGCCTCGATCATCACACGGTAAACCTTACCAAACTCATTATAGTTGCTCACATACGAACCACCGCAGTAGCTGCCAAGAGCATCGAGGATGGTAGAAGGCGATATGCCAGCACGCTTACACTTTGCCGCGTCGACATCTACCGATATCTGAGGGAAGTTCATATTATAAGATGTATATGCTACAGCTACCTCCGGACGCTGGTTGAGGGCGGCGAGGAACTTCTGCACATACTGATAGAACACCTTCTTGTCGCCACCTGTCTTGTCCTGCATGTTAAGCTCGATGGAGTTACCCATACCGTAACCTGGAATCATGGCTGGCTGGAATACGAACACCTGTGCCTCCTTAATCTTGCTGAAGGCTGCGTTGCATCGTGCCATCACACTGTCGATGCAGTGCTCCTTGCCCTTGCGCTCGTCCCAACTCTTCAGTTTGGCAATGATTGTTCCGTAAGAAGTACCCTGACCAGAGAGCATACCGTAACCGGCTACCGTACTGAAGTGCTGAATCTCGGGCTGTGCCTGAAGCACGTCGCTCACCTGAGCTATCACCTTATTAGTCTCTTCAAGAGTGTTACCAGGTGAAGTACTTACGTTGAGCATCATCACGCCCTGGTCCTCCTGAGGCACGAAACCAGTCTTGGTGGTGCGAAGCAGGAACACGAGCAGCACGACTGAAGCGCCAAGTCCTATCCATGCCATCCAGCGATGGTGGAAGAAGAACATCACGCCACGCTTGTATTTACCCATCACGGCATTGAATGAAGCATTGTAAGCTGCACGTATTCTTGCGCTGAATCCCTTGGTTGTGACAATCTCCACACCATCAACAGTCTTCGATGGCTTCATGAGCATAGCGCAAAGAGCAGGGCAGAGAGTCAAGGCGGAAATCATGGAGAGACCTACGGATGTGGCCATGGTGATACCAAACTGGGTGTAGAATATACCCGACGTGCCACCCATGAATGACACTGGGATAAACACTGCCATGAAGACCATCGTACAGGAAACCACCGCCATACTCACGTCGTGCAAAGCGTCGCGGGTGGCGAGATAAGGCGACTGATAGCCAGCATCAAACTTAGCCTGCACAGCCTCCACCACCACGATGGCATCGTCCACCACAGTTCCGATGGCAAGCACGAGGGCGAAGAGGGTCAAGATGTTGATAGAGAATCCTGCCACCTCCAAGCAAGCGAATGTACCGATAAGGGATACGATGATGGATATGGACGGGATGAGAGTACTCTTGAAGTCCTGAAGGAAGAAGTATACCACCAAGATTACGAGGATGATGGCGATAATCAGAGTCTCCACCACCTCGTGGATAGAGGCGAAGAGGAAGTTGTTGGAACTGTGCATCTCGATGAACTCACAACCCTTAGGCAGTGCCTTTGACATCTCGTTGAGTTTAGCTGTGATGTTCTCGTTCACCTCAGTAGCGTTGGCACCTGCCACCTGGAAGGTCATGAAGGTAACGCCAGGTTTCTTGTCCACCTCACCGTGGTAGCTATAAGAGAGACGCCCGAGTTCCACTTGTGCCACGTCCTTAAGTCTCAATACGGTTCCGTCATCATTACTGCGGATTACCATGTTCTCAAATTCAGCCACACTCTTCAGACGACCGTGATATTTCAGAGTATACTGGAAGGTGTTCTTAGAAGCCTCTCCAAGAGCACCCGTAGGAGCCTCGATGTTCTGCTCGCCCAGCACCTGGGTCACGTCAGAAGGTTGCAGAGAGTATTGCGCCATAAGGTCAGGTTTGAGCCATATACGCATACTATATGTATCGCCAAGTTCGAGCACCTCACCCACACCGTTGATACGCTTCAGCTCTGGCACAACGTTGATGTCGAGGTAGTTGGCAAGGAAGGTCTCATCATATTTTCCGTCGTTGCTGATGAGGGCACCAATCTGAAGGAAGCTGTTCTGCTGCTTCTGCGTAGTGACACCAATCTTCGTTACCTCCGATGGCAATAGACCTTGAGCCTTTGACACACGGTTTTGCACGTTCACCGTCGCCATGTCAGGGTCAGTACCCTGCTTGAAGTAGACATTTATCTGAGCCGAACCAGAGTTGGTGGCGGTAGAGGTGATGTAGAGCATGTTCTCCACACCGTTGATGCTCTCCTCCAATGGCATGATGACAGATTTCATCACGGCATCAGCATCGGCACCCGTATAGGTGGCCTCCACGCGCACCGTAGGAGGTGCGATGTCAGGATATTGCTCCACAGGAAGACTGAAGAGCGATATCAGTCCCACCATTACTATCAGCACGGCGACGCATATGGCCATCACCGGCCTTTTTATAAATATATTGCCTTTCATATCCTCAATATTTCAATATTTACATCTTTACAACGTCTCCTTCCTTCACCATGCCGGCACCCTCGCTGACAATCACATCGCCAGGTTTAAGACCGTTGGTCACGATGAAAGTAGTTCCGTCGTCAATGCTCTCCACTTCAATGATCTGAGCCACGGCTTTGCCATTCACCACTTTATAAGTGATACGCTTGTCCTGCTGCTGCACTGTTGCAGACTGAGGTATTACGATGCAATCCTTGCGTGTTGATGGAATAATTACATTACCCGAACCGCCACTGTTGAGCAACAGGTCTGGGTTAGGAAACTCTGCTCTCAGGGTCACGGCACCCGTCTCAGCATTGATAACTCCACTGATGCTCTCCACCTTTCCATTGTGGTTATACATCGAGAGGTCGCCCAACTGCAAGCTCACCTCAGGCATGTTCTTGATGGCAGCATCCTTCGAACCGTATTGGCGCACGAAACTAAGCAGCTGCTTCTCTGTCATGGAGAAGTAGACATACATCTGCGAATTGTCCGACACGGTGGTAAGAGGTTTGGGCATGGATGCGCTAACAAGTGTACCGACACGATAGGGCAGCACGCCTACGACACCATTTGAAGGGCTTCTTACCTCGGTGTATGACAGATTGTTGCGTGCATTTGTTACCTGAGCCTTAGCCTGAGCTAACTGAGCCTGTGCTGTGTGGTATGCATTCTCAGATGTCTGTAGCGTGTAGCTCGAAACAACCTTCTGGTCAAAGAGCTCTTTGTTGCTGTTATAAGTAAGGGTGGCAGATGCGAGTGATGCCTCGGCAGCCTTCTCTGTAGCCACGGCATTGTCAAGAGCTGCACGGTAAGGCACCTGGTCAATGACGAAAAGTAGCTGCCCCTTGGTCACCTTGTCGCCTTCACGTACCAACAGGCGCTCTATCTTGCCCGATACCTGCGGGTAGATGTCGATGTCCTGCTTACCCTTGATGGATGCGGAATAGCTCGTCGTCAAGTCCTTGTCGCTCTTACGCACTGTCATGGTTTTAAAACTTGCTTTCGCTGTCTCTTCTTGCTTCTTCTGCTTGCAAGAGGTGGTAATGGTCAAGCCTAAGGCCACCATTACGCAAAAAATAATTCTCTTCGTTGTCATCTCGTATTATTTACTTTTATCAGGTGTCTCATAAGTGAGACTGTAAATCTGGCGCAAAATTACCAATAAGCGAAACCAAAGGGCAAATTGTTATAGGTACACAACTTGTCAAAATAGGAACAAGGATACGTATAAAATACATTTGTTCCTATTTTGAAAATATTAATGATTATGTTTGTTTGTTGCTCACACATTATTATTACTTTTGCACAAACAAAATATGAAGGTATGAACATTATAGATTGTGAACGGATGATGGTAAATGGTGTGGCGGCACAAAAGGACGTAAAGATGGAATTTACTCCAGGGAAATACTTTACTACTGTGAATACCATAATATTAATAGTGGGACAGGGAAGCATGATGCTGGAGATCGACTTCGTGAAATATGAACTACGACGTAATTCTATTCTCACAGTTTCGCCTCTGTCTACTGTGAGTTGCCTTGCCATGAGTGACGATTTCTTGTGCTCTTTTGTTACCTATGACCACGACTTTGCCGTAGAAGTGATGGTGCGTCCCGAACCAGCATATATGGACTTTATAAGAAATTACCCTGCGGGTACGATAGACAACGGACGCTTTGATGACCTAAATGCGAGCATTGGCAATGTGGCTTATTTTCTTTATGACAACAAAGGTAGTCATAGGGCAATGATAGCCAAAAATATTGTGCAGGCTATTCTTATGGAGTGCTATGACGTGGTGATAGAGAAATTCATGCCTGCCACTACCACCACCATGACTCGCCAAAATGAACTCTTCGTGGAGTTCATACATCTCGTCTTTGAGTATGGAGCGAAGGAGCGTGAGGTGGCGTTCTACGCCGACAAACTGTGTATAACGCCACGCTATCTCTCAAAGATAGTTCACAACATCAGTAATGAAACCGCCAAGGATATCATTAACCGCCACTGCATACAGGAGATAAAAACTCTCTTGCGGTCTACCAATGACAGTTTGCAGTCCATCTCCCTACAACTGGAATTCCCCGACCAGTCGTTCTTCACCCGCTACTTCAAGAAACTGGCGGGCATGACGCCCAAGGAATTTCGCGCAGCAGTAACGGTCTGAAAATATCGAAAGATGGAAATTTAATTCATGAGGATGACAATTGATACAGATTTTTTATTAACTTAGCACCCACAACAAGATGTTGGGATAGACCGATGTCTATGCCCGATTCTCAAATTACTGAAAACAAAACACAAACAACATTCTATGAAAGTTCACGAATATCAAGCTAAATCCTTTTTCGGACAATATGGCTTGCCAGTAGAGAAAAGCATCCTCGCACACACGGTGGAGGAGGCTGTGGAGGCATACCATAAGTTAGGATTGCAGAAAGTGGTGGTAAAGGCTCAGGTGCATATCGGTGGAAGAGGCAAAGCCGGCGGTGTGAAACTGGCAAAGAGCGAAGAAGAAGTTCGCCAGCATGCTTCAGCCATTTTGGGAATGAATATCAAGGGGTTGACAGTAGACCGAGTTCTCATTGGCGAGGCTGTAGACATAGCGTCAGAGTATTACGTAAGTATATTAATTGAAAGAAAAACCAAGACACCGATTCTTATGCTAAGCCGTGAGGGTGGCATGGAGATAGAGAAGGTGGCGCATGAAACACCAGAAAAGATTGTGAAGGTGCCCATTGACCCGCTCATAGGTCTGCCTGTATACAAGGCACGTGAGGCTGCTTTCGCACTTTTCGATGACATGGCACAGGTGAAGCAGGCTATACCTCTGTTTCAAAATCTTTACCGCTTGTTCGTAGAGAAGGATGCCAAACTTGCAGAAATCAATCCTCTCATTGTAGACACCAACGGCAACCTGAAGGCCATCGACGCAAAGATGACATTTGATGACAATGCCCTCTTCCGTCATCCCGACATTGCGGCTCTCAACGAACCGACAGAGGAGGAAAAGAAGGAACTCTATGCCAAGGAAAAGGGATTCAGTTATGTCAACCTCGGTGGCAACATAGGATGCATGGTAAATGGTGCTGGACTGGCTATGGCTACCATGGATATGATAAAACTATATGGTGGCGAACCGGCAAACTTCCTTGATATCGGTGGCAGTTCTAACCCACAGAAGATCATTGAGGCTATGAAACTGTTGCTTAGCGATAAGCATGTTAAAGTGGTGCTTGTCAATATCTTCGGTGGCATTACCCGATGTGATGATGTAGCTAAGGGACTCATTGAAGCCTTTAAGGAATTGGATACAGACATGCCTATCGTTATCCGACTCACAGGAACCAACGAGGCTGAAGGTCGTGCACTATTGGAAGGCACTCGCTTCACTGTGGGCACATCCATGGCAGACGCTGGTCACAAGGCAGTGGAGATAGCATCTAAATTATAGTCAACGGAATAAAGAATATATAAAATACAATCTTAGAGATGAGTATTCTTGTAAATAAAGATTCAAAGGTAATCGTACAAGGTATTACCGGAAGAGACGGCAGTTTTCATGCTTCAAAGATGAAGGCCTATGGCACTAACGTTGTGGGCGGTACATCACCTGGCAAAGGTGGACAGGAGGTTGACGGCATACCAGTATTCAATACTGTGCGTGAAGCTGTCAATGCAACTGGTGCTGACACATCCATAATATTCGTTCCTGCGGCGTTCGCAAAGGATGCCATGCTTGAGGCTGCCGACGGTGGCGTGAAACTCATAGTGTGCATCACAGAGGGTGTGCCTGTGGTAGATGCTGCTTATGCATATGCATACATAAAGTCGAAAGGCGCAAACTTGATAGGTCCTAACTGTCCTGGACTCGTAAGTCCAGGTGAGAGTCTTGTGGGAATCATGCCTACGGACATATTCAAGAAAGGTCACACTGGAGTGATAAGCCGTAGTGGCACTCTGACTTATGAGGTTGTCTATAATCTGACACAGGCAGGCATGGGACAATCTACAGCCATTGGCGTTGGCGGTGACCCTGTGGTTGGACTCTACTTTCAGGACTTGCTTGAAATGTTTGAGAATGACCCCGACACTGACAGCATTGCCCTCATCGGCGAGATAGGCGGTGATGCTGAGGAGCGTGCCGCAGCTTACATCAAGGAGCACGTCACCAAACCAGTGGCGGTGTTTATCTCTGGACGTCAGGCTCCAAAAGGCAAGCAAATGGGACATGCAGGAGCTATAATCTCAAGTTCTTCAGGTTCTGCTGCCGACAAGATTGCTGCATTCAAAGCAGTTGGAGTGCCAGTGGCAAACGAGACGAGCGAGATACCGGCGTTGCTGAAGGCTCAGATGAAGGGATAGAAAAATTGTTCTTAAAAAGTTTCGGCGCAGATGTCATTTTAGTATGACTCTGCGCCGAAATGTTTTTATGAACTGTCATGCATGTCAACTAACATGGTATTTCCTTTGGTGTATTAATGAAAATGTCTAACTTTGCAGAGACTTATTAATCATTAATAGAAACACAACAAATGGCTAAAAAAGTATTTGTCAGCGGTTGCTATGACCTGTTGCACTCAGGACATGTGGAGTTCTTTCAGCAGGCTTCACAGTTTGGTGACCTTTATGTAGGAATCGGTTCCGACGCAACATATCTCGAGTATAAGCACCGCAAACCGATGTTCCCTCAGGAGGAGCGTCTCTTTATGGTGAAGAACATCAAGGCAGTGAAAGAAGCTTATATCAATGAGGGCAGTGGAGTGATTGACTTTCTGCCTACTCTCGATATAGTGAAACCGGACATCTTTGTGGTGAATGCCGAAGGAGGTTCGGATGAGAAACGTAAGGTGTGTGCAGAAAGAGGCATCGAATATATCGAACTGCAACGTACCCCACACGAGGGACTGACAGCCCGTTCTTCTTCAGATCTTAAGAAGGCACTGGCTACAGCATCTGATACTACGGGCAACGAACCATGCATACCGACACGTCTCGACCTCGCTGGTACATGGATAGACCAACCTTATGTGAGTCTGTATCATCCAGGATGGGCAATAACAATCTCGCTGATGCCTACATTCGAGGTGCGCGACAGATGCGGACTTTCTACTTCTACACGAAACATGATCCGCAAGATATGGCCAGTAAAGTTGCCTAAGATGGATCCCGAGATGTTGGCTCGTCTCGTATTCTGCTTTGAGAATAATCCCGAGCGTCATGACGGTATTATCTCTGGAGCGCAAGATGCTATAGGTATCTGTGTTCCTGGTCTTGCTCGTCACTACTATGACAACAACTTTTGGCCAGAGAAGATAGAGAGTACGCAGGATGAGATGACGCTTCGTTTCCTCGAGAGTCATCTTGTCATGATACCATTAGATCCACGTCGTCCTGGTTGCAGCGTAGTTGAAGGAAAGGATATCAACCAGGTGAAAGTTAAAGCACTGTCGGATGCTGCTGATGCCTGCTGGACAGCCATCCTTGCACACGACCTTGACGGATTTGCCAAGGCATTTAAGGATTCCTTTAATGCCCAAACAGCAATGTTTCCAGGAATGATTAATCCGTCAATAAACGGTGAGATACTCCCCGAGGCAAGTGTACAGCCAATGATAGACAAATATAGTTGTATGGACGGTGTGCTGGCATGGAAGATGCCAGGAGCTGGCGGTGGCGGATATCTCGCACTTGTAGTTAACGATAGCAAGGAGTTTGTGGAGGCGCATGATGAAGCATTCGGTATTCAGATACGAAGGGCATAATTACCTCGTGCCCTTCATGATGATCAGTTCGCTGTTCTTCATGTGGGGCTTCGCCCACGGCATTCTTGAAGTACTGAATCCACATTTCCAACAGTCATTCCATATAAGCAAGACGATGTCTGCCCTTACGCAGGCGGCAGTCTATGGTGCCTATTTCTTGATGGCATTGCCCGCAGGGCGCATTATCAAAAAATGGGGCTATAGGAGTGGCGTAATAACAGGACTTGTGCTTTTCGGCATCGGTGCCATGATGTTTGTGCCTGGTTCGTACATGGGTAGTTTTCCTTTCTTCGTGCTGTCTTTGTTTATCTTAGGATGTGGACTGACATTTCTTGAGACTAGTGCCAATCCCTATACCACAGTGCTTGGTCATCCTGATAAGGCTGAGACAAGAATAAACCTCTCCCAGTCGCTCAATGGAGTAGGGTGGATACTCGGTCCGCTCGTGGGTGGGCAGTTGTTGTTCTCTGGCGTCAGTATTGCAGTGCCCTACGCTTGCGTAGGCATCTTTGTTCTTATGGTGGCTCTTGTCTTCTTACGCATCAAGTTGCCCGACCCACAGAAGGAGCAGGAGGAGCCGAAGAAGACAGAAACACCTTTTCGTATGGCGGCTTTTGGCTTCGGACTATTCACGATGTTTATGTATGTGGCAGCTCAGACGGGAGTAAACAGTTTCTTCATCAACTATGCCGTGGAGAGCATTCACATTGACATGAAGACAGCTAGTGCATATCTTGCTTTCGGAGGAATGGGTTTATTTTTTATCTTCCGTATTGTGGGAGGGCTACTTATGAACTACATAAAGCCACACTTGGTACTTCTTGTATGTGCGCTGATAGCCGCTATTGCCACCGGGGTGGTGATAACATGCACGGGAACGGTGTCGCTTGTGGCATTCTTTGCCATCTATTTAGGTGAGAGCATCATGTTTCCTACTATATTCTCCTTGGCCCTGCGTGATGCCGGCAGCAACATACAGACGGCATCCTCATTGCTTATCATGACAATCGTGGGCGGAGCTGTAGCACCGCTTTTCATGGGACATATCGCCGACACTATAGGAAGCATGGCTGTGGCATTCTCTGTTCCTTTGGTCTGCTATCTGGTAATTGCTGCGTATGCTGCAACGAGGAAGATGTAAAAATATGGAAATATTTAAATATTGAAGTACTTCATAGTAGAGGGTGTGCTTTGTCGCACCCTCTACTATGATTATATGGCTCAATCAATATTTCTTTTTGTAAGGTCTGCAATGAAAGTGTCAATGGCTTGTTTGGTAACATGTTGCATGACGACAATATGTGACACCTCCTGTCCAAAAGCCTTACCGCAAGCTAGGTTGTATTTCCTGACAATTTCTTCTGACGGACGTTTAAAAAGCACAGTATTACTGTATTTGTTGTGCCAATAGGGCCACTTGGCAAGTTCCAACTGCGATTTCAGATATTCCGTATTTTCCAAGATGACATTAGCCTGTTCTGTCCATTCCTTGTCGCCGATAGTCTGTATGAGCCACCAAAACTTTATCGGTTCTATTGCAGACCGCGAGCAATTTATCATGCGCATGTTAGCATTCAGATATGTAATGTCGTATGTCGTTTGGTTGTCATAAATATTGCGAGATGTGATGAAAAGACCGCAAGGGCTGTCAATGCCGAAAAACTTGTGACCACTGATACTTATTGACTCATATTCGGAATGATTTCGATCAATCATGTCTTTGTAAGGTGTGAAGGGTAGATAGCCCCCGAAGAGAGCGGCGTCCACGTGGCGGTATACAGACATGTCCTTATGACGTGCAAGCACCTTGTTGAGTGCGGGCTGGTCGTCAATGGCCCCCTTGAGAGTGGATCCCATAGCATATATTATGAGACAAGGGCGAGACGGGTCGAGAACCTTCTCCAAGGAGTCAGGAATCATGCGCCCCATATCATCGCTTTTTACAAGACGTACATCAAGGTGCTGCAGGTCGCAGAGCCGATGGTTACTGTAGTGGGCTTCATCAGAAACATATACAATGGGCATCTTACCAGTCTTGTTTTTCAGGTAGTTGACTCCAAAATATATGCCGTGATTGTTGCCGTCAGTACCACTCATGGTGACAAGTCCCCACAAGTCGTCTTTCTCAAAACCGTATTTCGGTCCGAAGTGTTCTATAACCTCGCGTTCGAAATCAAGTGATGACAAGGTGTGGTCTCCCTTAGAGAAAGGATCTCCCGCATTGTTGAGAACCATCGATTCCATGTTATTATCGGTGTACCATTCATAGAATTTATGCAACTTGGTGTCATTGTTGCCAGGATAGCCGAGTGACATGTCATTTCTAGCAATACATTCCTCCGCCCACTTGTCAAGTTTTTCAAAACCTGATGGTTTCATCACTTGAGCCGTGCACATCTCATAGTTTGGCATTGTTAATGCAAGTGCTGCACACAATGCTTCTGTCTTTATATTCATGTATAATAATGGAATAATATTTTTGCAAAAGTACGGTTTTTCCTTCAAAGGAATGGTGAGTTATCTCGAAAGTTTTGTATAATTTTGCTGATAAATAAACAAAACAGATAAAGGAACTTGATATGAGGAAGTTGTTTATATGTCTTATAATGTGTGTCGGACAGATATCTGCTAAGGCGCAGTCTGTCGGCGATATGTTTGCTAGTTTGCCATACGACAAGGCGGAATATCTAACCAAGGAGTTGCGTGCGGAACTTGTGGCAAACTACAATACTGGCAAGGAAGCGAAGGTTGTCAACAAACTGCATGGAGAGACACATGTAGACACACTTTCAACCGACTTCGGACGTTTCCTCCTGTCAGAATCGAAGAGCCTTACTTTGGCAAGATTGCCATATGCCGACGGTGATAGTATTTACCTTTGCATAGAGACATTTTCTGCCCCAGCAATGCATAGCGTGGTGGAATTCTTCGACCATGACTGGAAGAAATATCCCACAATGCGGTTTATATCAGGTATTGACAGTGATAGTTTGACAATGCGTCCTGACACAATGTCGGTAGAGACATATGACTCACTCAAGTCGTTGCTTTCACCCAAACTGATTTCCTATGATTATGACCCCATGACAATGACATTAGACTTGAATGTTACAGCTCCATTTCTTTCTAATGATGAAATGTCACGTATACATGCTATTTTGTGTAAACGAAGGTTAAAATGGGTATTGGTAATGTTTAAGTAATGTTATAAAGTAGAACGATTTTACGTGCAGATTATGACAATAGTGGTAATGTTGTTATATTTGCAACGTGTTTTTCATGGTATTAGATTATTAAGGTTAAATTTAGATTATAGGTTGTCGAGAGACAGCCTATAATTTTTCTATATAAAGAAGTTTTCTTTTCGCATTAATGCCTCCTGCATATCCTGTAAGAGTGTGATTTGTAGCAATGACCCTATGACAGGGGATGAGGATGTTGATGCTGTTGGCTCCGATAGCTTGCGCCACAGCCCTTACGCCCTTTGGGTTGTTTACCCTGAGAGCTATCTCCTTGTAGCTTTTTGTATCTCCGTAGGAGATTTCGAGCAGAGCCTCCCATACTTGCTTTTGGAAGTCCGTGCCAATGGGATGAAGGGGAATGTCGAATGTCTTGCGCCTACCAGCGAAATATTCGTCGAGTTCTATTTTTGTTCGTTCCAAGATGGGAGAAGATTCTTCGATGAATTCGGCATCCAAGCACCTTGTTAATCGTCGTTTGTTGCGTTCTGCACATGGCTTCTCATGCCAGTCGCATAAGCAAAGCGTATCGTCCACGGAAGCCAAGACGAGTTTTCCGCAAGGCGAATCATAATATTGGATGTTAACAATCTGCTTCATCCTTATATTTTATAAACTGATTGCAAAGGTACAAAACATTCTACATATGAGGGAAGGAAGGAAGCAATGTATCTTAAGGTAATTCGAAATGCTGGTAGTCCTTGCGGCTGGTCCAGTCGCCACCCCATCTGAACCCCTTTGCCTTAAAGAGACGGTAGCAAAGGTCGCCTTTCACTATCTTATAATCAAACTTTTTTGTGCGGTTAAGATAGGGCTTGCCAGTGGCTGGCTCTATCACCTCCTTACCGTTTTTCAGTACTTTGTGGTAAGGATTGTAGCGCGTGTTGATGTCGATGGCGAGACCCTTTCCGTGCTTCGACACTGTCTTTGTGTGCGAGATGAAGCGGAAGTTGAATGAGGAGGAGTTGTTGTCACGCATCGCCATCTCGTCGTCAGCGTTCCAGTAGTCCACCAGTCGCATTCTCTCGATAGGGTATTTAGCTTGATAGAGCTGGTAGAAGATGTCGAGCACATCGTCTGCTATCTTCTTGTTTACCACCATTTCGCCCACGATAATATTCCCATCCTTATCCACGTGTAGACATTGTAAATAGCGCAAGTCATCGCGTGGCACAGTGCAGTTTGCCTTATAGCTCTTGCTCTGCATCATGGTAAAGATATCGTTAGGGATAGGTTTTGAGAAGAAAAAACTCTTTGCTCCAGACTTCACCACTACCGAGGCAGGTATGGTGTCGCCGGGAGCAAAGATAACATTTTGGGAAGCTACCTTCTGTGCCATGTTGTCGTTACATACACATAGCAACAATATGATGAGTATTAGAGTTATCCTCGTCATAGCTATCAAGTTTACAATAAGTCTTATGCAGTCTTCTTATATTCCGAAGGAGTCTTGCCAGTGTGAGTTTTGAAGAAGCGAATGAAATGCTGCGGATATTCAAATCCCAACTGTTGACTCACCTGTGTGACATTCAGACTGTCATCTGACAACAGTTGTTTGGCGGCACGGATAATGCGAGAGTTGATGTAGTCCTTGGCAGTGCGTCCTGTCTCTGTCTTCACAAGTTCACCGAAATATTTTGCAGAATAGCAACATTTGTCGGCAAAGTATGCCACCGAGGGCAAACCCTCATGGATGGCATTCTTTGCTATATATTCGTCGAGCATGGTTGCAAACTTCTTCACCACCGAGTGGTTAATCTCCTCTCTTGTAATGAACTGTCGGTCGTAAAAGCGCAGACAGTAGTTTAGCAGCAGTTCTATGTTGCTCACTATCAGCTCGCGCGAATGTTTGTCTATGCTTCGTGTCAATTCCTGCTGTATCATTGACAACACGTCGCGGAATATAGTTATCTCTTCCTTGGAAAGATGCAATGCTTCGCTTGACGTATAGTCAAAGAATTCATAGCGACTGATGTTACGTCCCAACTGTGTGCGATTGAGCAAGTCGGGATGAAAGAGTAGGGCAGTCCACTTCGGATACATTACTCCCGGATTCGGTTTCACGTGAATGGTCTGCCCAGGAGCGAAACTCGTCACTGTCATCTCGTCGAAGTCATATTTCGTTCTGCCGTAAGACAGTTCACACCCTTTGTTCTCTTTCAGAAACAAAGCATAGAAACCGTAAGTGACAGTATGTTCTTCCAACGTGTGCACCTTATCATTGCGCACCACGCTCACCAACGGATGTTGGGTTTCAAATCCGTAGCTGTCGTTAAACTCCTGAATGCTATTGAATATCAGTTCTTTCATAATAATGATAATACGTCTTCCACTATCTGTTCGTCAAGCAGACGGTTGTCGGAGAGCAACTGATGCAGGTCAAATCTGTCATAGAGGTCTTTCTTCACGCCACCCACGATGACCTTCATGTCAGATGTGGCATAGTAAGATGCTATGCGCTCGCCAAATCCGCCGTCCTTGCATCCATCCTCGAGAGTAACCACCACGGAGTGGTCTTTCTTCAGACTGTCAAGGGTCTCCGTGTCTACGGCATTGAGATAACGTGGATTGATAAGGGTGGCGTCTATGCCTTTGTCGGCAAGCAGACGAATCACGTTCTCACCCTTTTGGTAGAACGAACCTGCTGCTATTATTGCAACCTTCGAACCCTTATGTGCTATCTTGTATTTTGGTGTAAAACCGTATTCTGTGTCAACCTCCTCTGTTGTGTGTATCACTCCATTGCTTGGCATACGCAGAGCCACTGGCTTCTCTTCCTGGCGGATAGCCCACTTCAGCATGGCAAAATATTCCTCGCAGGTTGTAGGCGCAAGATAAGTCAAACCAGGAATACTGCAAAGCATAGGAATGTCGAAGAGGCAGATGTGCGTGATGTCGTTCATAGAACCTGTGCCACCCCATACCACGTTTATCACAGCAGGATTACCGTTTATGCACAAGTCCTGTGCTATCTGGTCATAGGTGCGCTGCACGAAGGTGCTATACACTGTCCACACTGGATGCAGACCGCCCTTTGCCATACCCGATATCATTGCCACTGCCTGTTCTTCGGCTATGCCCATGTCGATGTGCTGCTTGCCAGCTTCCTTACGTTTCTGTGCATTGAATCCTGCAGCAGAAGGAGTGCCTGCGGTGACGGCAATGAGAGTAGGATCATTCTTCATCTCTTTGAGCATCCAGTTGCTGTATAGTTCGTCATAAGATTCCATAGCAGGCATGGCAGGGCGACTTCCGTCCTCTATGTTGAAAGGCATTCCCCAATGCCAA
Source organism: bacterium (assembly GCA_963601795.1). Taxonomy (GTDB): domain Bacteria; phylum Bacteroidota; class Bacteroidia; order Bacteroidales; family Bacteroidaceae; genus Prevotella. The sequence goes on from CAVCGK010000013.1 coordinate 43,064, forward strand.
ACCTCTTTGTTCGCCACAGCAGGTGCAAAACCGTGACCTTTCTCCGTGTGTATATGCACCACGGTAGGTTTGTCTGTGCCTTTCACCTTACTGAACATCTCGATGAGTTTCTCCACGTCGTTGCCCTCTTCGAGATAGTAATATTCAAAGCCCCACGCCTTAAACCAGTTGTGCTCGCAGGTGCCATTGCTTTCTCTTAATGCTCTGAGATTCTTGTATATGCCACCGTGATTCTCAGCGATGGACATCTCGTTGTCATTGACCACAATGATGATACCCGTGCCGAGTTCCGATGCTTCGTCAAGACCTTCGAATGCCTCGCCACCCGAGAGTGAACCGTCGCCTATGATGGCAATGATATTCTCGTCAGTACCCTTAATGTCGCGAGCCTTCTGCAGACCCGTGGCGAGACTTATGGAAGTGGAAGTGTGTCCCACCTCAAAGTTATCATATACAGGACTCTCTGTTGGAGACGAGTAGCCTGAGATGGCATTCATGTCATCGATGTCGCCGAGAAATCCCGCCACACGTCCAGTCAACACCTTGTGGGGATAACTCTGGTGGCTAACGTCAAAGACAAATTTGTCCTTAGGTGCATCGAACACATAGTGCAGGGCAACGGTAGCCTCCACAAATCCCAAGTTCGGACCAACGTGTCCGCCATGCTTGCTAACACGGTTGAGAACAGCTTGGCGTGTTTCGTCAGCAACGGTCTTCAGTGCCTCAATGTCCAACTTCTTCAAGTCGGCAGGCGATGTGATGTTTTCGATATACATACTTGTCGTTTTGTTATTGATTTATACTGATGCAAAGTTACTGACAATAGCCTTTATGCTTTATACCAACATTTCGGAAGACATTACCATTTCGTCATGAGATGATAATGGATGTACCTTTTACAGTTCAAAACCATCAATGCGTAGTTTCAGCATTCCTGCTGGCACCTGCACTTCCACCGTGTCGCCAGCCTTTTTGTTGAGCAGAGCCTGACCAATGGGCGACTTTATGGATATCTTTCCCTCGCGAAGGTCAGCTTCATGAGAGTTTACCAACGTGTAGGTCATGTGAGCATTGTTGTTGAGATTTGTCAGTTGCACCTTGCTGAGCAATCCCACACGGTCGCTGTTGAGAAGTGACTTGTCCAATACACGGGCATTCTCCAGCACCTTCTGCTTAAACTTTATTCTGCTGAGCAGTTTGCCCTGTTCGCGCTTAGCGGCATGATATTCGAAGTTTTCGCTCAAGTCACCCTTATCGCGTGCCTCAGCTATAGCATCGCGCACACGTGGCAACTCCACGTTTTCCAATTCTCTGAGTTCAGCCACGAGCTTGTCGTAGCCCTCTTGTGACATGTATTCCATGTTTATACCTATATAATATATGTATGTTGTGTTTTTATACTGCAAAGTTATAAAAACTGCTTAACAATAGGCGTTGTCATTCTGCAAAAGATTGATTACTTTTGCAGAAACATTTTCAGGACAAGTAATCATGGCTCTATCCAACATAGAAAAACATTACAACAAACACCCAGAAGATCTCCGACTGCTGCGTCGCCACGGCATAGTAGAGTTTGAGACTACTATGCATCATCTGCACCGTTTCCTCCGTCCCGGTTTCCGTCTTCTCGACATCGGTGCTGGCACAGGTCGTTACACTTCGGCACTTATGGCTGAGGGCTACGACGTGAAAGCAGTGGAACTGGTGCGCCGCAACATAGATGTGTTTCTTAAGCGCGAGCCTGCTGCTGATGTAGTGCAGGGCGATGCACGCAATATGCCTTTCATTCCCACAGCATCGGCAGACATCACACTTCTGCTCGGGCCTCTCTATCATCTCATTGGTGATGAAGAGAAACTGAAGGCTCTTGCTGAGGCAAAGCGTGTGACAAAGCCAGGTGGACTGATATTCGTGGCTTATCTGATGAACGAATATAGCATTCTTTCCTATTGTTTTGATGAAGACCGCATCGGCGGACTCATGGAGCGCGGTGCTATAGATGAAGACTATCATATTAAGGCAGATAAAGATGAACTCTATGACTATGTGCGACTTGATGACATCAATAGGCTTGACCGTGAGGCGGGACTACAACGCGTCACCATCTTTTCTCCCGACGGTCCTTCCGACTATATGCGAACACGTCTTAACCAGATGAGCGACGACACCTTTGCCCGCTTCATAGACTATCAAAAGCGCGTCTCAGAGCGTGCTGACCTTATGGGAGCTGGTAGCCATGTGGTAGATGTTGTCACTTTTTAGTATTAAAATTTGTATATTCAGTATAATATATATATCTTTGCAGAAATTAGTTAAGCAACATACAATAATTCTAATCGTAAAGCCTATAGAAAAACATTTACTTAAGAACCAATAGTTAAGGAAATGATGAATCACAATGAGATGACCGACGAGCAGTTGGCCATTGCCTACATGGAAGGTGACGACAAGGCTTTTGATATGTTGCTTGCAAGAAATCAGAAAAAGCTTTATTCTTATATTATGTTCGTGGTGCGCGACACGAACATCGCTGACGATGTGTTTCAGGAAACCTTCGTGAAAGTGATAACACGTCTGCGTACTGGTGCGTATACCACGTCAGGAAAGTTCTCGGCATGGCTTACACGCATAGCACACAATGTCATTATCGACATGTTTAGAAGTCAGAGACATGACAATCTCGTAGAACCTACTGTCGACAATGACCTCACAAACATTCTCTGTTCGGACATGACCTATGACAGCATTGAGTCACAACTCGTCCTTGACCAAAATCTCAAGGATGCAAAGAGGCTCATGGAAGCACTTCCGCCTACACAGCGCGAGGTGGTGTTCATGCGTTTTTATCAGCAGATGTCATTCAAGGAGATAGCAGAGGTTACTGGACAGAGCATAAACACGGCTTTGGGTAGAATGCGCTACGCTGTGCTCAATATGCGCCGTATGGCAAACACCTATCAAATGGCTATCTGACGCAGTTGGCGTATTGTCTCTATCGGGTCTTCTGCCTTGAACACATAGTTGCCACACACCACCACATCAACTCCACTCTTTGCCAAAGCCACAGCATTGTTGCCATTGACGCCACCATCCACTTGGATGAGCGCCTTGCTATTGCATTCGTCAAGCATCTTGCGTAATGTCGCAACCTTCTCTATTGTTCCCTCGATAAATTTCTGTCCTGAGAATCCAGGATTCACGCTCATCACGAGAATCATGTCAGCCTCAGTAAGCACATCTTTCACTACTGACAGTGGAGTAGAGGGGTTGAGGGCTATGCCTGCCTTCATGCCTGCCTTATGAATATCGCTTATTATGGCGTGAAGATCCTTGCAAGCCTCAGCGTGCACAGTCATCATTGTTACTCCCAGTTCTGCTGTGCGCTCAACATACTTCTCGGGATTTATAACCATGAAATGGGCATCAAGTACTTTGGTGCAATACTCTGCCACAGATTTTATTATAGGGAAACCAAAGGAAATGTTGGGCGCGAATATGCCGTCCATGACATCAAGATGAAGCCACTCTGCATCACTTCGGTTTATCATGTCAAGTTCGTTACTCAAGTGGGCGAAGTCTGCCGACAACAGTGATGGTGATATTATCAAAGACATAGTTTTCGTAGATGTGTGTGTTGTTGATGATTATGAGTCTTAAGGGATTAGTTGAAATGCTGCATCTTCTCTCTTTCCGGTATATTCCAGACAGGGAAAAGGCGAGCTATGGTACGTATCAGTTGCAGTGTATGCTCTGACGGTTGTGATTCGTTAGGTGTAAAATAACTCATAGGCAACTTGTTTTAATTAAATATATAACGCTGTTGTCTGCCAGTTATTGTATTATATACATCTTTTTTATTAGTAACTATAGTAGGTGCGGCGATGGCACCGTACCTACTATATTACTAAATAGAACAGGGTGTGCCTATTAGATAGACACACCCTATTTATAAATATTATTGATATTCAGTCATTAAAGTGGCTTATATTCCACGAAAGCTTCCATAGCCTCATAGCAAGCTAGACCAAGGCGGTCGTAGAGAGCAGCGGTGCCACGGTTGCGGTCCTCACTACGCTGCCAGAACAGACGCTCGTCATTGCCAAGGAATGGTGCGCTCTCCATCTGTGACTGGTGCTTCAGGATGGAGTTTCTCTTTGCACGAAGTTCCTCAGGGCTGAATGGCACTGCCATCTCGATGTTCTCAATCTCCCATTCTGCCCATGCGCCACGATACATCCATATGCGGCAGTCCTTGAGCCACTCTGCATTCTTGTTCTTCTCCTCGTCGATAGCAGCGAGAACGGCATCCGTACATACGCGGTGTGTGCCGTGTGGGTCAGCCAAGTCGCCAGCAACATATATCTGATGAGGCTTGATTTCGCTGAGGATATCCTCCACGATCTTTACGTCAGCCTCGCTGATAGGATTCTTCTCGATGCGACCTGTCTCATAGAATGGAAGGTCGAGGAAGTGTACTCGGTCGAGTGGGATATTGTTGTATGTACATGCTGTGCGAGCCTCGCCACGACGGATAAGACCCTTGATTGTCAGGATGTCACGTGTATCGATGTCGCCTTCCTTCTTATTTGCAAGGAATTCTCTTATCTCAGCATACTTGTTGCGGATAACCTCATTCTTGTTGCCATCAAAGAGCTGGTTGAATCCATTGATGAAGTGTAGGAAGCGCACTACCTCCTCATCACCCACAGCGATGTTGCCCGAAGTCTCATAGCAGAGGTAAACCTCATGACCCTGCTGCACCAAGCGGCGGATAGTGCCACCCATAGAGATAACGTCGTCATCAGGATGTGGAGAGAACACAACTACACGCTTTGGGAATGGCTTAGCACGCTCTGGACGATAAGTGTCGTCTGCGTTTGGCTTGCCACCAGGCCATCCTGTGATGGTGTGCTGAAGGTCGTTGAATATCTTGATGTTAACATTGTAAGCCGAACCAAAGAGAGCCAACAGTTCACTCAGACCATTCTCATTGTAGTCCTTGTTTGTAAGCTTCAGGATAGGCTTCTTTGTTACTCCGCAGAGCCAAACGATAGCACTTCTGATGAGCTTGTCGTTCCACTCGCAGTTAGTAGCCACGAGCCATGGACGCTGAATGCGTGTGAGACAAGATGCTGTAGGCAGGTCGATGCATACAGTGGCATTGCGGTGCATCTGCAAAGATGAAGCAGGCAGAACGTCGCTCACAGTGTCCTCCACTGTCTTCTTCACGATGTCAGCCTTGTCCTCGCCCCAAGCCAGGAGATAAACCTTACGTGCGTTCATTATAGTATTTATGCCCATGGTGATAGAGCATGGAGGCATGTTGTCTACGCCGAGGTTGTGTGCAGCCTCAGCACGTGCTGTAGGATCAGTGAGAATAAGACGTGTGGAAGAAGAGAATGTAGATCCAGGTTCGTTCATTGCGATGTTGCCCTCACGGCCGATGCCCATCACTACGATGTCAAGACCGCCATAGGTCTCAATGCGCTGCTCATAGAGCTGGCAGTGCTTCTGCACCTCACTCTGTGAAATATTGCCATCCATTGTGAACACATTCTCTGCTGCGATGTCCACCAGGTCGATGAACTGCTTCTTCAACTGGCAGAAGCTGCTGCAGTTGGTGTCGCTCAGCGGATAGTATTCATAGAGGTTGAATACGATGACATTCTGGAAGCTGATGCCCTCTTCCTTGTGTCTGTTAACCAATTCGGTGAACAGTGGGCGGAGTGAAGAACCAGTGCCGAGTGCTATAGTGCAGAACTTGCCGTCGCGCTGACGCTCCTGTATCTTGTGTATGATTTCGTCAGCGATGGCCTTCACGCCTTCGTCTGATGTCTCATAGATATTTGTTGGAATCTTCTCGAAACGTGTCAGCACTGAGCGCTCAATAGCGTTCTCTGGCTTGTAGTACTTTGTAGAGACACGATTCAATGAAATTTGTGAACTAAGATTTGTTCTCATGAGTTAGTCCTCCTGAATAAGTTTATTTTTAAAGATTGTTTTTCTCTATATCTTTAAAGTAGCGATAAGTGCTTACCTTCAATTCGTCGGTAGCAGGCTCGTCGCATACGATGATGCCATGCTGGTGCATCTGCAGTGCACTGATGGTCCACATCTGTGTGATGCCGCCCTCGATGGCATGCTGCAGTGCGCGTGCCTTGTTGTGGCCATTGCAGAGAATGAGCACTTCCTTAGCTGAGAGCACAGTGCCTACACCTACTGTCAACGCAGTCTTTGGCACCTTGTTGATGTCGTTCTCGAAGAAACGAGAGTTTGCGATGATAGTGTCTGTGGTCAGTGACTTTACGCGAGTGCGTGATGAAAGTGAAGAACCAGGTTCATTGAAAGCGATGTGACCGTCAGGACCGATGCCACCAAGGAACAGGTCGATGCCACCAAACTCTTCAATCTGCTTCTCATAGTTGGCGCATTCAGCCTCAAGGTCAGCAGCGTTGCCGTTGAGAATGTGAATGTTCTTCTTGTCGATGTCGATATGATTGAAGAAGTTATTGAACATGAATGAGTGGTAGCTCTCAGGATGAGACTCTGGAAGACCTACATACTCGTCCATGTTGAATGTTACAACATTCTGGAAAGACACCTTGCCCTGCTTGTTGAGCTCCACGAGAGCCTTATACATGCCCAGAGGTGAAGAGCCTGTAGGCAGACCCAGCACGAAAGGCTTTTCGGCTGTAGGCTTTGCCGCATTGATTTTGTTAACTACATAGTTGGCAGCCCACTGAGAGAGTGCCTGGTAATCAGATTCAATTATTACGCGCATAGTTCTAAATATGTTTTGTTATGTTTAACTGTTCAAAAGGTAATTTCATCCACAAAGGTATCTTCTTTTCTTGACATTTCATCACCTTTCACAATAAAAGTAAAGGAATTTAACCTTTAATTAATATTAATACCTTATTTATAAGTTATTTTATCCGGGTAACCCTACCTTTCTAAAATATTTGCATAATCAACACTTAATCTCGCTTGAAAAAACAAAGAAAAATAGGAGAACTCTTGCATTTGCCTATTTGAAGTTGTATCTTTGTATAGTGGAAAGTTCCGTTCCGTACTACGGAACGCACATTCCGTTGTTTGGAACCGCCGTTCCGTAGTACGGAATACACATTCCGAACAATGGAACGGACATATCACCTAAGAGTAAAGACCATTCAATATAGAACTAAAACATTTTTATCTATGGCTAAGTACAAATTGCAGGAGATGCCTGATGTACATAATACAGGCATGAAGCGAGTTTATCCAAAGTTGATGACCAATCGTCAGTTGGGCACCAAGGAGTTTATTGACAGGATGCGCACCCACAACCACGCCATATCGGCGAGCGTGGTGCAAGCTGTGCTTACCGACATAGCCGACTATCTGGGCGAGATGCTTGCCATGGGCTATACAGTGAAGTTGGATGATATCGGCACCTTCTCACTCTCTCTTGATTTCGACGACGAGAAGTCTGTGGAGATGCAGGATGAAGAAGACAAAATGCTCTACCGCAAGGTAAAGGTGAAGGATGTGAACTACAAGTCGGCTCCAGAGCTGATGAAATATGTAAACCGTAAAATAGAACTGGAGCGTGACATGGGAGGCGTGAGTCGACTCTATAAGAAGAAATACACTCGCGAGGAGCGCATAGAGCGAGGATTGGAATGGCTCGAAAGCCACCCGTTCTTCACTCTTAAGGATTATGCTGAAATGAACAATATGAGTCGCACTACCGCCTCGCTGGAACTGAAGGAATTAACAAGTGGCGACGAGGCTCCCTTCAGCTATATGGGAAGCGGCAGCCACAAGGTTTGGATAAAGAAAAACTCACTATAGTTCTTCCGCTTCGCGGCACTCCACCATCTCCGTGCCTCGGTAGATGACTACGAGTTTGTGAAGCGTTGTTGTTCTGACGGACTCTCGGACGATGTTGCTGTCGGCATAGCGGCAAATCTGTGCTGAGGCTTCCTTGAAGAGTTGCTTTACC
>CAVCGK010000014.1:0-50361 GCA_963601795.1 bacterium
TCTCGGACTCTCCCCAGAACCGCTTGACCTGGAGATGCTGCTTGATCCATTTGAATCAGAGTTTTGCAATTATTTATACCCTTAAATTAGCAGATTAATTTTGGAAAGAACAATAAAACCTCGTACATTTGTCAGAGATTTTTAGCAAATCACAATAAGGATTATTCCGTTGTGAAAACATTAGGTCCCTTTCCCATCGTCCTTTAACGGTGGGATTTTTTTTCATCTATCTTTCAATCTTTCTACATACTCCCACAATTCCTTATAGAACGGGTGCTTGGTCATGGTGTCCTTGTTGCCCAAGATGATGAGCTTCATTCTTGCTCTCGTCATGGCAACATTCATGCGGCGGAGGTCTTTGAGGAATCCTATCTGACCTTCGTCATTGGAACGAACAAGTGAGATGAGGATTATGTCACGCTCCTGACCTTGGAACCCGTCTACGGTGTTCACACTTATCAAGCGGCGGTAGGGTTTGAAGAATTCATACTTCTTTATGAGGTGCTTTAAGTATTGCACTTGTGCCCGATAAGGCGAGATGATGCCCACGTCAATGCTTTCGGCAAGCACTCGTTGCTTGCCTATCTTTAATAAATATTCAGCAAGGGTGAGGAGGGTCAGTTTGGCTTCCGCCTTGTTGATGCGACCGAAACTCTCACCGACGAATTGCTCCTTAAAGTTAGAACCTTCGCTTTCTTCAGTTTTATCCGACAGTTCCTTGTCTGATGTGTCTATCCACGTGATGGGATGGTCATAGTCGAGGATGCCACGGTATTTTATTTGTGGCGCACTCTCCACCTGCCCATTGTAGAACCAGTTGCTGGAAAACCGCATAATCTCATCGTTCATGCGATATTGTATCTTCAGCAGTGTCACCACTTCGGGCTTGTTTTCGACGATGCGCTCCATGAGCGTCTTGCCAAGTCCCGCCCTTAATGCAGCGATGCTCTTCACTGTGGGCGGCAACTGGCAGTGGTCGCCAGCAAGGACTACTCTTGACGCTCTCCGCATCGGTATCCAGCATGCAGCCTCAAGTGCCTGGGCAGCCTCATCAATAAATAATGTGCCAAACTTCATGCCCTCCAACAGTCTATGGGCAGAGCCGACGAGGGTGCAGGCGATGACGCGTGCCTCGCCCATTAGTTCGCTATTGATGCGTATCTCTATCTCTGTGGCACGGCTCTTCAGTCGCTCCAGTTTTTGGTGATAGTTCTCGCTGCTGCGCTTACGGTTCTTACGCAGTTCGCGGATGGCTTTGCGTATGGCCCAAAGCTGCGGATAGTCGGGATGACTCTCGAAGCGTCGCTCATAAGTGAAGCCCAACATCTTGTCGTTCACACGTGTGGGATTGCCTATGCGTAGCACGTTGATGCCACGGTCTACGAGCTTTTCCGATATCCAGTCCACCGCCATGTTGCTCTGTGCACAAACCAGCACCTGACTCTCTCGCATCAATGTCTCGTTGATGGCCTCCACGAGAGTTGTTGTCTTGCCCGTTCCCGGAGGTCCGTGTACTATAGCCACATCCTTCGCCCAAAGCACCTCATTGACTGCCCGCTCCTGGGTGGGATTGAGCCAAGGAAACTTTATCGGTTCGAAAGAGAACCTGCCTGCCTTCTGATGCGAATAGAAGAGGTCGCGAAGGTAAGCCAGGCGGTTGTTCTTCGCATTCATCGTGCGGTCTATAGCCTCAAACATCAGTTTGTAGCTGGTCTCATCGAATGACAGTTGCACGCCTACAGACTCCTCCGACTGCTGCAAGTCGAGCAGAGGGGCAGAGTCTGGCACGGTAATAACCATGCGGTCGCCGTCAACATAGCTCACAGTGCCAGTGAATGAGAAATATTTTACTTTCTTTTCTGCTTTTCCTCCTGTCTGTGAAGATTTGGAATCGATAAGTTTAAAGAACATTACGGGGCGACCGAACTCAAAGTTGTGTTCGATGTCTTGGTCGGATGAGCGAAACACCTCGACTGCCATCTGGTTTAGCGAGTTATAAAAACTCTTTCCCACACGTAGCGGGAACCAGGCGTCACCTCTCTTCACCTTTCGCTGCATGCCTATCTGTTCTGTCAGCTTGCGAAAGGCTTCTTTCTCGGTGAGATACTCCAGTTGTAGCAAAGCACGCTGTTGTTGCAGCGCCTGAATTGGTGAAATCTGTTCCATATACAATGCAAAGATACGGCATTTACAGGAGATTTCACTTTAATTCAGTATAGGAAAAGTCGTATGATTCTACTGTTCTGTAGAAGAAACAGACTGTTTCTTGAATATCTTGTAGTTTAGCGCCGCCACGATGACACTCATTATCGGTGAAAGGATATAGCATATTTATTACTTATCAAAGTATACAAAGACATATTGCTCATATAAAAAAGGTGCGACAACACGTCGCACCTTTTTTTATAGCCCGCTGAAATCTTCGTTCCGTTGTTTGGAACGTGCGTTCCGTAGTACGGAATGTCCGTTCCATTGTACGGAATGTTCGTTCCGTACTACGGAACGAAGATTTCATCACGTCGTTATTAGGAGGCACGGCACCCTCGCCGTACCCTCTATTTATTCTAAAGTGCAATCGGAACAACTACCTTAACGCTGAAGTTGCGCCCCATGTTGTAGACCCCTCTCCTGCCTGTCGCGGTGTTAGTGTCGAGATACTTCAGTCGACTCAGATGATTTTGGTAGGCACGGTCGGTAAGGTTCTCGCCCGAAAGATATAATGAGAGGATGCGCTTGCCATGGCACTTGATGTCGGTGCCTGCATACATATTTAATAATGTGTAGGAGGGCGTGGCTGTCTCCGTATCGTTGGCAGCGAGGTAATGGTTTTGGCGGAGATTGCAGTCTATCTCAAACTTCACGAAGAGGTTGTCGAAGGTTTTGCCATTGCAGATAAACTCATACTTCACGTCCGACACCCATCGGGGAGCTGGGGTGAATGGCAGATACTTCGACTCGGCTGGCTGGTGTAACTGCACTGAGTTGACGTAGGAAAAGGTGTTGCTGAAATGCAAGTGTTCAATGGGATGAATGTCAACACTTGCTTCCCCACCCAGGATGCGGGCATCGCCCGATGTGAAGCGATAGGTAGGTGTATTGTCAATGAGTACTGTCTTGCCGTTTTCGTCTGCCATTTTCTCGCTGAATATGTAGTTATTGATGCGGTTGGCAAATAGCGACAACTCTGCTGACACTATGGGCGAGGAATAGTCCAGCCCAAGGTCAAACTGCCAACTGGCTTCGGGCTTCAGGTCTTTATTTCCCAACTCATATCGCTGCGTGCCTTCATGTACGCCATTGGAGGATAGTTCACTGATGTTTGGCGCACGAAAACCTCGCGAGGCATTCACCTTGACATTGAGGTCGGGCAACAGTTCGTAGGTCAGTCCTATGCTGCCAGTCACACCGTTGAAGTTGCGCTTGAATGCCTGAAAACGGAGAGAAGGTTCTTCGCCGTCCTCTCCTTCTTCCGTCAGTTCATGACTGTTGAGGTGACGGTGGTCGTAGCGGATGCCACCGCTAATGTTTAGTTTCCCTATTTCCTTACTCACATTGGCAAACACACCGTAGTCGAAGAGGTGGTAGGCGGGAATAAGGAACTCCGTACCCATGTTCTCCGACTTCTGCCACATGCCATTGATGCCCGTAGAGAACTTCCATCCGTTCATCTCGGGCGAGAGATAGTGCAGGTCATAGTTCACGGTGTGGAGCTTGAAGTCGAGTCCGCACTCGTCGGGGTGCTCTTCCTCCTCAAATTCCTGACGGCGGTTATGCTGATAGCCCAAGAGCAGTTTCAAGTTGCCGTCGCCGAGAAACCAGGAGTTGTCGAGCACTGCTTTATAGTGGTGTATCTGTTGGTAAGGCATCGGTTTGCCGTAGCTTTTGGCATCATGGCCTTCTGGCACAACGAGATTGCCTGTCTCCTCGTCACGTTCTCCCTCCACGATGCCTGGCGTGTTGTGATAGTAGTCGAGGGTGAGGTGGGAATGGCCTTGGCGGTAGTTCCAACCGAGGAGTTGTGAGAAAGCCTGTTCACGAAAGGACGAACCGAACACGTAGCCATCATACTTGTTCTTGTAGGCGTGCGCCATCTTGCCACTGTATCGGGTGTCCCACACGAAGCCTCCTTGATGGCCAGCGAAGTTGAGCGAGTAGTCGAAGAGTCCGTTGTTGGTTTGGTAACCTGTTGAGACGTTTGCCCTCATGTCGCCTTCTGGTAGCGTGGGAGCAGAATGGAAGATGATGACACCCGCCATCGCGTCAGAGCCATACATGAGACTTGCTGGCCCCTTCATAATCTCCACAGAATGGACTGATGCTGGGTCTATTTCGATGCCGTGTTCATCGCCCCATTGCTGTCCTTCCTGTCGGATGCCGTCGTTGACCACGACCACACGGTTGTAGCCCAGTCCACGGATTACAGGTTTGGAGATTCCGCTTCCCGTGGTAATCTGCGAGACACCTGGCTGATGGGCAATGGCGTCGATGATATTGGTGGAGGGAATCATCTCCAGTTGACGTGGGGAGATGATGGAAATGGGAGCAGGCGACTGCTTCAGTTTCTGACTGCCAGTTAGTCCAGTCACAACGACCTCGTTCAGTTTCACTTCTGTCTCCGTCATGGGCTGGTGCTTGATGGAGTCTTTTTCTGCCTCGTTTATAGCCATGGCATGGGCTGTTGCCGATGAGCACAAGCTCACCAGCAATATTGATTTCAATATTGTTTTCATTAGTTTTCTTGTTTTTATCGGTTATAAAATTCGTATATAAAGGAACCTGGCTTACACCATTACACGGTGCAGGCTCCTTTATTTCCTTTTGAATACCTACTTAAAAACAAGGTGGCGCCCTTGCTGACTTTACGTCACTCGCACGGCATAGGCAAGGAGCGCAGTTGACTCTGCGAGTGATATGAAAAAACACGAAGATGGCTGCCCACAGCAAGGGAGTGGCAACCAAGCAAGGCGTAGTCTGCCATTGGCAGATTACACAGTCGTGTTGGGAATGTTGGAGAGCAAGGAAATGCCCGCCATGGTGTACATGATGCGCACAGTCCGCACAATATGTATCGGCATCAGCAACCCGAGCTTCACCATGTTGGTGAAACGTTACGGCAAGCAGCATGGGCAGGTATACCAATAGCAGCAGCCAGGAGTATCTGAACCTCTTGTCGCGGAAAATCCTCAGCGTCATGCTTACAAAGATAGCATTTTTATATAAAACATTGCCCTTCTATCATGAATGTTTAACAAAAGATGTAACTTTGTAGCATAATGGCTATAATGATACAAAGTCTATCGATACTCATTCCTGTTCATGACAGCAAGTGCTATGCGCTTGTAGAGAAATTGCATGACCTTGCCACGCAGTTGGAAGGTCTAAAATATGAAATCATAGTGGCTGACGATGGCAGCCGCGACCAGGTAAGCATCATCTCCAACTTGCGCATTAACGAGTTGGACCACTGTCGCTATATACGCAGGCGAGAGAACGTCGGCAGGGCGAAGATAAGGAACTTCCTCGCCGACGAGGCACAGTACGACTGGCTGCTCTTTTTGGACTGCGACGTGAAGATAGTTAGCGACGACTTCTTGCTCAACTATCTCAATCCGCAGGCGGACGTGGTGAGCGGTCGCACGAAGATAATCCCCAGTCTGGACAGGCAGAACCTGCGCAGCAAATACGAAACACAATGGGCGGACAGCCACAAAGTGGAAGATTTAAACAAACGCCCGTATGAACAATTCTTGACGACAAACTTCCTATGCCGCCGCACAGTCTTTGATGTGTGCCGCTTTGACGAACGTTTCACAACGTACGGCTTCGAGGACTTGGCATTCGGCATCGCTTTGCAGCGAAACGGCATTAGCATAGTCCACATTGCCAACCCCGTTGGTCTCTATGAGTTCGAGACGAACGAGCGCTACATGCAAAAGGTGGAGGAATCGCTATGCACGCTCCACCATTTCCGTGATGAGTTGCGCGGTTATTCGCAGGTGCAGAACGTAGTGGAGGCTTGCGGGCGTTGGCACATAGCGTGGTTGCTACGCTTATGGCACAGACTCTTCGGTAGTCTCATACGACGCATTCTAATCAAACATTGCCCCTGCTTACTGCTCCTTAATATATATAAGGTGGGATATTACGCTGCTATACGCAAATAACTTATTACTTTTATTCCAACACTCCAAACGAATAGCCATTAGCGATGAGCCAATCAAGACTCTCGGGAAGGGCTGTATGGAGTTTGTCTATACTCTTCAGGGAGTCGTGGAACGTGATGATGCTGCCATTGCGCGCATAGCGTTTGATATTGTTGACCACATCATCGGCAGTAAGGAGGCGGGAATAGTCGCGTGTGACGAGATCCCACATCACCACTTTATATTTACGACTGAGCCATGCATACTGTGATATTCGCATCCATCCGTGAGGCGGACGGAAGAGATGAGTGTGGAGGATTGCATCAGCCTTGCGGATGTTTTCCATATAGGTATTGATGGAATGCTTGGCACCACCCATATGGTTATATGTATGATTGCCGATGGCATGACCTTCCGCCTTCACACGCTCAAGAAGTTCGGGATGGCGGAAGGCATTCTCACCTACCATAAAGAACGTGGCTTTTATGCCACGTTCTTTTAGTGTTTCCAATATGAATGGAGTGGCTTCGGGAATGGGTCCGTCATCAAAGGTGAGATATACCTTTCTCTCCTTGCGGTTCATTCGCCAGTAAGCCTTTGGATAAATCCATCGCAGCCATTTGGATGGTTGTTCGATAATCATATCTACTTAGAGTTGACCTCCCTTGCTCTGGTAAAGGTTCATGTAATTAGTGAGGATAGCCTCCTGCTTCTTGGCAAGACTTGCGTCAACGAGGTCGCTGACATTGAGCACTTCCTTCATGATATACAACTGAGTGAGGATGTCATTCTGCATCATCTCAAAGTTGCTGCCATCAAGAGAGAGATACCATGTAGCATACTGTGAAGCAGAGTTCCACACCTTATTTATTATCTCCTTTGCCTTAGCTTTCTGACCGAGCATAGCGTAAGCCTTAGCCAACTCGTTGCCACCGCTCATGTAGTCCATAGGGATGTTGTAGTCAGGCAACTCCTTGTTGCACTTCTCGAGCACCTTGAGAGCCTTGTCATTCTTACCCTCAGAGATGAGAGCCAGGGCGAGACGGGCAAACAGGCGACGATGAGTGTAGCACATACGAAGCACAGTCTCATCGATATAGATGCCAGGAGTGTTCATGCCACCATAGCGATAGCGGTTCATCATGTTGTTGTAAGTCTTCTCTGTATCGAAGTTCTTGCCAGTATTCTTTGTTGTAAATGGAGAGATACGGTTAGCAAGACCCTCGAGGATGAAGTTGTCGCCGAGGTTCATGTAGTTGTCCTCGCCCACAGTCATGGCAACATAGACAGGACGTGTCCAGTTGGCATTGCTGATGAGTTCGAGCATCATGAGGTCACCCTTATAGAGATAACGCTTGCCACTGAGCGAAATTACCATCTTGTCAGGGATGCTGTCGCTTGCCATCATCATGCCACTCTTTCTAACGGCGTCCTTGTCAATCTTCACATAGACGGTATCAGTAGGAATAACGTGCATGTCCTTGTCGGAA
Source organism: bacterium (assembly GCA_963601795.1). Classification (GTDB taxonomy): domain Bacteria; phylum Bacteroidota; class Bacteroidia; order Bacteroidales; family Bacteroidaceae; genus Prevotella. The sequence goes on from CAVCGK010000014.1 coordinate 7,634, forward strand.
GTGTTGAGCACCCAGTACTTCATGATGTTCTTGAGTTCGAACGGATCATCACCAAACTGTGCCTTTGCCTCGGCAGGACTCTGCTTATAGTATTCGATGAGCTGCTGCTTGAGGTCAGGCTTCACCTCCACCATCTCGTTGGTACCAGAGCAGTAGTTGATGCGTTGCCAGTTGATAGGCAGACTTGGAGAGTCGTAAGCAGGACGGCGCATCTGGTCGATATACCAGTCGGTCTGCAGATATGAAAGGTTGCAGACGCGGGCATCTGTTCTCACTCCCTCCACATCCTGATTATACCACAATGGGAATGTGTCGTTGTCGCCATTGGTGAAGATGATAGGATTGCCCTTGTCGGGGAGAGTCATGAGATAGTTCTGTCCGAAGTCACGGCAAGAGTAACGGTTAGAGCGATCGTGGTCGTCCCAGTTTTGTGATGCCATCTGCAGAGGTACGAGCACACATGCCACGGAGCATATGGCAGCAAGCACTGTCTCATTGACATTCACATTGCCAAGATATTTGTGGAATGCCTTCTTCAACAGGTCTACGATAGCGGCAACGCCGATACCACACCAAATGGCATAGGCATAGAATGATCCAGCATAAGCATAGTCACGCTCACGTGGCTGTGAAGGTGTCTGATTGAGGTAGAGCACGATGGCAAGACCTGTCATGAAGAAGAGGAAGAAGACAACCCAGAACTGGCGTATGCCTCGCTGACCGCGATAAGCCTGCCAAAAGAGACCGATGAGTCCGAGCAGCAATGGCATGCAGTAGTAGACATTATGTCCTTTGTTGTCCTTCAGGTCTTGTGGCAACTTGCTTTGGTCACCCAAACGAGCATTGTCGATGAATGAGAAACCCGTTATCCAGTTGCCGTGCTCAAGTTCGCCATTGCCCTGACGGTCGTTCTGACGTCCGGCAAAGTTCCACATGAAGTAACGCCAGTACATGAAGTTACACTGATATGACAGGAAGAAGCGAAGGTTATCAATCTGTGAAGGAACCTTCACCATGACAGTCTCGCCGCAACGATCGTAAGGCACCTCTGTGCCGTTTACTCCTCCCATCCATGACTCATAGTCGCGAGCATGGGCTGCATCGTGCATACGTGGGAAGAGCATGTTCTGTGCATAGTTGTATTTCACCTTATGGCTAACAACGAAGTAAGAGTCCTTTTCATCAGCAGAAGCCTTCTCCTTGCGCTGCCATATAGGAGCCTTTTCAGTCTTGTCAGGCACGCAGATGTCACCCTGCACATTAAACTTCACCTGAGATGTGTAGGCAGGACCATAGAAGAGCGGTGTATCGCCATACTGGTCGCGGCTGATATAGCTTCCAAGGGTGAAGATGTCCTCTGGAGAGTTCTGATCCATAGGAGTATTGGAAGACGAGCGGATTACAATTACAGCGTATGTAGAGTAACCGATCATCAGCATGAGCATACACATGAGAACTGTGTTCTTTGTGCGTGAAGAGATGAGCGGAATGAGCTTGTGTTCGCTCTTGCGCTTGTAGTTGAGCACGAACCAGAGGATGGCGAGCACTACGACGCCAGTGATGAATGCGCCCCAGCCATAGCCATAGAAAGGTACACCGAGCATACCGAAGGCTACGAGGAACGAGATGTTCTGCAACTTCTGATTCTTGTCGTTGTAGGTTTCATATATTGCCCAGCACACGCTTGCCACGAGGAGGAGTATGTAGACAATCTCGCCGGTGTTGAATGGACAACCGAGAGTGTTGACAAAGAAGAGTTCAAACCATCCACCTACGGTGATGATGCCTGGCACTACACCATAGAGAACGGCAGCCACGAGGACGAAGGATATGAGCAATGCTATGAGCGAACCCTTGAGTTCGATATTTGGGAAACGCTTGTAGCAGAAGACGAGCACAATGGCAGGGATGCACAGGAGGTTGAGCAGGTGCACACCGATAGACAGACCCGTCATATACATTATCAACACAAGCCAACGCTCAGAATGAGGTTCGTCGGCATGGTCTTCCCACTTAAGGATGAGCCAGAACACCACGGCTGTGAAAGCACTTGAATAGGCATAAACTTCACCTTCTACAGCTGAGAACCAGAAGGTGTCGCTGAAGGTGTAAATCAAAGCTCCCACGAATCCTGAACCCATGATGGTAATAAGCTTGCCAGTGGTGAGCTCACTCCAGTCCTTGAGCAAGAGTTTGCGTGTGAGGTGGGTTATAGACCAAAAGAGGAACAGAATGGTGACTGCCGACAACAGGGCATTCATCGTGTTGATGATTCTTGCCACCTGAGAAGGGTCGCTCGTGAGATGCGAGAACAAGTTGGCTGTAAGCATGAAGAATGGAGCTCCAGGAGCATGACCCACTTCAAGCTTATAGGCAGTGGTGATAAACTCAGGGCAATCCCAGAAGGATGCTGTCGGTTCAATAGTCGAACAATAGACAAAGGCGGCGATAAGGAATGTTATCCAGCCTAATACATTGTTTGTTAATTGATACTTTTTCATATAGTATTATTTGATTTTATTTCTGTCTGTAAACGCTTATGCCTAAAAACGTTGTCATCACATAATCTTTGCAAAAATACGAAGAATTAAGGGAATAGTATGTATGGCATATCTAATATTATAATATGTTAAGCATTACGGGGCATCAAAACAGATAATCAACACCATAAATGAGCAATACATAGCGCAATACTTTGCCTATTGTTATGGAAAGTACGGATATGAACATGTTGGCACGGGTGAAGCCCAAAATCACAGATATGGCAGAACCCAATATAGGCAAAAAACAGAAGAATCCCATCCACGCACCACGGCCTCCCATGAAGCGTTGGGCTTTGTCAAGACTCTCTTTCTTGATGTGAAACCATCGTTCAAGCCAGTCGAGACGTCCCATTCTGCCAAGTCCGTAGTTGAACATCGAACCAAGCACATTGCCTATACTACCATAGATTATCAGTTTCGTAGGGTCAAGACCTGCCGCCCACAATGCAAGCATTAGTGTCTCACTACTGAAAGGAAACACACTGCCAGCAATGAAGGCTGCAACAAGCATACCCCAATAACTATAGTTAAGAAGAAAATCGGTTAAAGCAACCATGTGTTATACACTGTCAATAACAGTATTACGAATATTGTGGCAATAAAATGCCAATTGGTAAAGCGTGACTTTGTAAACGTGAAATAATGGGCTATGATGGGCGAGGCTGACACTATGAGCATTCTCAGTAGATATGCGCTATAAGCTGGTTGTAGGACAAGAAATAACAATGTCAGCATAAACAGCAGAATGAGTGAATAAAACATCATTCGTGTGCGTATGCTTTCATGGAAGCTATAGCGATAGAAATGCGTTACTGCCACGATGCCTGTCAACGCCACAAAGACAAGATTGACAAGCAAAGACGGATTGAGTATGCCATGACACAAAGGCTGGAATGTGGCAATAGACGCAAGATGGTCTATTACGCGTGTGTAGTCGCCGACATTAAGCGTGTAGGCAAACCAAAACCAATAAGGAACAAGCAGTCCCATTATAGACGCCAGGAAATTCTTCATCGATCCTGCCTGCATTCTTGCCAAAAGTATCAACCATGCAAAGGGCAGGAAGAATAGCACCTGAATAAAGAGTGTGCTGGCTATGCCAAGCATAATGAACGATGCACAGACATCACCCATGCCCCGCTTATTTTGATAAGTACGGAAGAGCATAAGCAGATGTAAGGCAAAGAGTGCCTGCACAATGTTTGCCTCAAACGATTTGCTGAGGCATGTCACCATGGTGGCAAGAACAAGGAATATGGATGAGGGCAAACGGCTGTAGATTCTTATCAGCGCATTGTTGTTGTTGATAAGGAGCATCACATATCCCGTGAACAAGATGCAGAGGAAATGAATCCACAGACTGGAGTCCACTGCCTCAAACAAGAAAGCCATCACTGCTGTATAGACGGCAGTGATGGGCAATGTTTTACGACTTTGTGCTACTATGTTCTGAAACACAGCTACTACATTTATGTTTATTATGTATTTATAGGTCTTTTCCTATGTCTCTACGGAAATATTTGTCAGTGAAGTTAATCTTTCCTACTTCCTGGAAACTCTTTGCTAAAGCTTCTGCCTTGTCCTTGCCATAGGATGAAACGGCTATGACACGTCCGCCATTTGTAACGATGTCACCATCTTTAATGGCTGTACCAGAATGGAATACCACACTGCCTTCAACGTCTTCTATGCCTTCTATCTTATAGCCTTTCTTATAAGCCTCAGGATAACCTCCGCTAACAAGCATCACACAGACAGCTGCACGTTCGTCAAACTCGATGGACTTCTCTGCGATATTTCCGTTGGCAACACCCTCGAAGAGATCCACAATGTCACTCTTCAGACGGAGCATCACGCTCTCTGTCTCAGGGTCACCCATGCGACAGTTATACTCGATGACCATCGGTTCGCCGTCAACATTGATAAGTCCGAAGAAGATGAAACCCTTATAGCAGATGTTCTCCTCAGCCAGGCCATCGACAGTAGGACGGATTATTCTATCCTCCACCTTCTGCATCCACTCCTTAGTAGCAAATGGCACTGGAGTGACACTACCCATGCCACCAGTATTAAGACCTGTGTCGCCCTCGCCTATTCTCTTATAGTCTTTTGCTTCAGGTAGAATCTTGTAGTTCTTGCCATCAGTAAGGACAAAGACTGAGCACTCTATACCAGAAAGGAACTCCTCGATGACAACACTTGCAGAAGCATTGCCAAACATGCCACCGAGCATAGCTTCAAACTCGGTCTTGGCTTCTTCCAGTGTAGGAAGGATAAGAACGCCCTTGCCTGCACACAGACCATCAGCCTTCAGTACATAGGGAGCATTGAGAGTCTCAAGAAACTTCAGTCCCTCTTCCACTTGCGTACCATTGAATGTCTGATAACGTGCTGTAGGGATGTTGTGACGCTGCATAAACTGCTTTGCGAAATCCTTTGAACCTTCAAGCACGGCACCAGCCTTTGACGGACCGATGACAGCAATGTGCTTTGTGCGGTCATCGTGAAGAAAATCATCATAGATGCCCTTTACAAGAGGATCCTCAGGACCTACCACCACCATGTCGACACCATTCTCTACGGCAAAAGCCTTAAGAGCCTCAAAGTCGTCGGCCTTAATGGGAACATTCTCACCTACATTCGATGTGCCAGCATTGCCTGGTGCAATGTAGAGTTTGTCACATTTCTCACTCTGTGCGATTTTCCATGCGAGTGCATGTTCGCGACCTCCGCTGCCTAATAAAAGAATCTTCATTATTTCAAATGTTCTTCAAAATATTGTGTAATGCGTTCATGCAGATGAACACTCTTGTGTCCTGCCATATTATGACCCTCGCCCGGATATACGAAGAAATCAGGTTGGGTGCCTGCTTCGGTGCAAGCATTAATGAACTGCAGTGCATGCTGTGGCACCACAGTAGGATCGTTCATACCAATGATAATCTGGAGCTTACCCTTAAGGTTCTTTGCCTTGTCAAGAAGGCTAGTCTGGGCATATCCCTCAGGATTGCTTTCAGGTGTATCCATATAGCGTTCGCCATACATCACCTCATAATATTTCCAATCGATGACTGGTCCACCGGCTACACCCACCTTAAACACATCAGGATAGTTGGTCATGAGCGACACTGTCATGAATCCGCCAAAACTCCAACCGTGCACACCGAGTCTGTCGGCATCGACATAAGGAAGCGACTTGAGATAGTCTACACCACACATCTGGTCTTTCATTTCTTCCTGACCAAGATGACGGAAGGTAGCTTGTTCGAAGTCACGTCCGCGGTTTTCGCTTCCACGGTTATCGAGGATGAAGACGATATATCCCTTCTGTGCCATGTAAGTCTCCCATGAACGAGAACTCCAATGCCATGAAGCGTCTACATTGTGGGCATGAGGACCGCCATAGACATACACCACAGTGGGATATTTCTTCGTTGGGTCGAAATCAGCAGGTTTTACCATGCGCCAATAGAGGTCGGTCGTACCGTCAGCAGCCTTTATCGAGCCGTTCTCGAAGATAGGCTGATACCATCCCTCCCATGGATCGGGAGCGGTGCCGAGCAATACGCTCTTGCCAGTAATAGTGCTTGTCACGGCACACTTGCGTGGCACAGTAGGCTCCTGCCATGTGTCAACCATATATTTGCCGTCATCAGACAACTTCACATAGTGCACACCCTTGCCATTGTCAAGCGAGGTGCGCTTGAGAGTCTTCATGTCTACCGAGAAGGTGTTTGCCTGAAGAGGATTTGCTTCATTAGACCTTATGATGAGAGTCTTTTTGACAGGGCAGAAACCAACGAGTTGTAAAACTTCCCAGTTGCCCTTTGTAATTTGGCCAAGTTGCTTGCCGTTGACATCCATAAGATAAAGATGCATGTGTCCGTCTTTCCAACTCCAATAGATAAATTTGGAAGCATCCCAAGGAAGGAATATTACAGGATGTTGTGGTTCAACATATTTATCAGAATCTTCTGTATATAAAGTCTTTATCTTTTTACCATTATCGGCATTGTAAGCATCGAGAGTGCAGTGATTTTGGTCGCGATTGAGTTCAAAAAGATAGATTGTCTTGCCATCTGGCGACCAAGTGATATTGGTAAAATAACGATCGGTGACATCACCAAAATCAAGGTATACTGTCTTCTGCGTATTAAGGTCATAGACACCTACAGTAACCTTATGCGAAGTCATGCCCGCCATAGGATACTTATCAGGTGCAAGCTCTGCCTCACGTGCAAAAGTGTTCACCTGAGGATAGTCTGCCACCATACTCTGATCCATGCGATAGAAAGCCAGTTTGGTGCCGTCTGCATTCCAGAATGTACCCTTTGTAATGCCGAACTCATCGCGGTGAACAGACTGTCCGTAGACAATCTCACGTGATCCGTCCTTTGACAGTTGCACCTCCTTGCCGTCGGCATAGCGCACCCACAAGTTGTCGTCACGAAGGAAGGCGTCAGCCCTTGACACCTTGTTCCACTCGAGCGATCCCTCGGCACTCTGCTTCCATACAACCTTCCAGTCATCAAAATCAACGAGTGAACGTTCACCGTCTACATAATTGAGAATGTATGGGTTATCTTTATAGGGATAGCCCGCCATTCTAACCTTGTAAGCATTGTCAGACTCAAGACCGTAGACGGAATATATATTATTAATGTCTACCTCTCCATCCTTCTCAGGCTTGCCTGTAGCTGGATTGAGAAGAAGTTTGCTTGCCTTGTTGCCATCCACAAGATGATTGCCCCACCAATCGTAGGAGAATCTCTGCGGATAGAACTTATAGGCATTCTTTCCACCGAAATTGAGTTCTTCGAGGGTAAACATCTTCTGTGCATACGCACTACTACCAGCTACAATCATGGCAAACAGTGCTACAAGATATGACTTAATCTTCATTACCAAAGAGTTGTTTGCGACGTTCAAAATTTTGCTTTCTGTCTCTCTGACCGCCATTCTTCTTGAAACCATCCTTTGAGTCTCTTGATTTCCAAGAGTCACGCTGTGGACGCTTGCCATTGAAGTCTTTGTTGCCACGGAAACCATTCTGGCGACGCTCGCCTCTTTCTTCCCTGTCACCACGATCACGGCGCTCACCTCGGTCACGACGCTCACCATCATGTGAATCACGGAAGCTGCGACGTTCGCGACCACGCTCGTTGTCACGTTGCTTCTCGTTACGGCGCTCAAGAGAACGGAAGGTAAAGGAACGGATGTCTGCCTCCTCGTTTTCCTCCTGCTCGTCCATCTTCTTCTGATAGTCACGGTTCTTTCTCACCCTAACCTTCTCAGCCATCATCTTCTTCTCCTCTTCAGTCTTCACATGACCGCCGTCGCTGACAAAATCATTTATCTTGCCGTCAAACATCTGATACTTGCGGTATTCACATTCAAGAGATCCGTTGTAGAGAGGAAGTTTGAGCGACGGTTTCAGACCGATCTGACGGAAGCACTCCTCCTTATAAGAAAGAATCCAAGCCTCATTGCCTATGAATGCATGCTTAAGTCTCTCGCCTATCATCTTGTATGTACCAAGGAGATCTGGAGTAGAGATGCGCTCGCCATAAGGTGGATTGCTCACGATGATGGCCTTTTCCGCTGGCTGAGTAAAATCTTTGAAGTCCTGCTGCTTGATAGTGATATACTTGCTCAATCCGGCAGCCTTCACATTAAGGTTGGCAGTATTGACAGCCTTAATGTCAACATCATAGCCATACACATGATGCTCAAATTCTCTTTCACGCGAGTCATCATTATATATCTCTTCAAAGAGTTCAGCATCAAAGTCAGGCCATTTCTCAAAAGCATATCCCTTACGGAAAATACCTGGAGCCATATTGCAGGCAATGAGAGCAGCCTCTATCGGCAGAGTACCACTACCACACATCGGATCAATAAAATCCGTGTCACCCTTCCATCCTGTCATGAGGATCATACCTGCAGCTAGCACCTCGTTGAGAGGAGCCTCCACACTTTCCTGACGATAGCCACGGCGATGCAGTGACTGACCAGAAGAGTCGAGCGACAATGTAGCGTCAGTATCGGAGATATGTATATGCAAGAGTATATCCGGATTTGTGATAGAAATATTTGGTCTCTTGCCCGTCTTCTCGCGGAAATAGTCCACGATGGCATCCTTCACCTTGTAAGTAACAAAGCGAGAATTATTGAATTCATCAGAATAGACCACAGAGTCGACAGAGAATGTCTTACCTACTCCAATGATATCAGTCCATTCCAATTTCTTTATCTCATTATAGACATCATCAGCAGATTTTGCCTTGAAATGCAGTATGGGTTTAAGGATACGAATAGCTGTACGCAACTGAAAATTGGCTCTATACATCATCTCCTTGTCTCCTTTGAAAGACACTACTCGACGGCCAATCTCTACATCCTTTGCTCCCAACTCGTTCAATTCTTGAGCAAGGATGTTCTCCAATCCCATAAAGGTTTTGGCAATAAGTTCAAATTCCATATAAATTTTGGGTTCGTTTTAAAACATTGCAAAGTTAACGAGAAAATCCCAAATCTACAACAAGGTCAGATAATTAATTTCAACTCAACTGCCGTCAGAACATTTCTCTCACACCGCAAGGTACACATGAACATCAAACAACAACAATCCACATAATAGATTAAGACGGATTCTAAAAATCCATGAAAGGTATTTTTTAGAACCCGTCTATATTTTTTATATCTTTATATCTTTATATCTTTATTCGGAAGTGAACTGCTTGATACGTTGCTCTTCAGACAACTTACAGATGAGAAGAGTATTTTCTTTCTCTGCCACGATATACCCATCCAATCCTTGCACTACGACTTTCTTCTCTTGTGTGGTATGAATAATACATCCGTGAGAATCAAACACACTTATATCATTACCTATAAGCGAATTACCATGAATATCGTGAGAAGTTTGAGCCAACAAGGAACCCCATGTACCAAGATCACTCCATCCAAACGAAGCTGGGAACACGAATATCTCGTCTGCTTTCTCCATAATGGCATAGTCGATAGAAATACTCTCACAGTCGCCAAAATTCTCGTCTATCACCTTCTGTTCTTCGTCCGTTCCATAATACGGCATTAACTTTTCAAATATCCGCGCCATGGCAGGCTCATATATACGAAAGGCATTAACAATAGTCGATACATTCCAAATGAAGATGCCAGCATTCCAGAAATAATTGTTCTGCGCAACATATTTCTTAGCTGTAGCAAGATCTGGTTTCTCACGGAAAGAATCAACGCGGAATATCTCCTTATTGCGCATCGACGGATCAGAAAGATCTGCCATGATATATCCATATCCAGTCTCAGGACGAGTCGGCTTCATACCCAAGGTCACAATAGCATCAGTCTCTGAGGCAAACTTTAAGCTACCCTCTATGACACGACGAAACTCAGGCACATCCAACACAATGGCATCACTTGGAGTGACCACAATGTTAGCATTAGGATTGATCGATTTTATACGGAATGACACATAGGCGATGCATGGTGCCGTATTGCGGCGACATGGTTCGAGAAGGATATGACTACGGTCAATATCAGGCAACTGCTCTGCCACAAGTTCGCCATAGTTTTTGTTTGTCAGCACCCAAACATTTTCCTTCGGCACAAGACCGCTAAAACGATCGTAAGTGAGTTGAAGAAGACTCTTCCCTACTCCCATAATATCTATAAACTGCTTCGGACACTCTGGTGTACTCATAGGCCAGAATCTACTTCCTACGCCACCTGCCATAAGGACAAGATGATTGTCACTGTTAACCATAATTAAAGTCTACTGTCGAGTTTTTTATTACTGGAAACATCTGTTGCAAATACGGCTTTTCGCCAAACCTTTTCATCTAAGATATGACAAGAAAATCAACCATACTGCCACACTAAACATTGGCAAATGTACGCAAAAAATGATTAACGCAAAAATAATACAACATTTTTTTATCACACCATGTGTATTTTTTTGCTAACTTTGCGTTATGATCAGCAAAGCAAAGATTAAACTCATACATTCGCTGGAGAAGAAGAAATACAGACAGGCTGAGGGACTGTTTGTAGCAGAAGGTCCAAAAGTTATAGAGGAGTTGTGCAAGATTTGTAGTCCCGTGGAAGTATACGAAGGCGAAGATGCTGCAAAGGCAAGTTTCCTGCAGCACCCACAGGGGTTGCTTGCTTTATTTCCAACAGATATACACAAGCACATACAACCGCAGTCGAACCTGAAACTCATGCTCGACGGAGTGCAGGATCCAGGCAATCTTGGCACAATCATAAGAATTGCCGATTGGTTTGGCATCGACCATATTTACTGTTCCTTGGAATGTGCCGATGCATTCAGTCCCAAGGTGGTGCAAGCCACCATGGGATCGCTAGCAAGAGTAAAGACAGAATACTGCGACCTTGAAGCCGTGCTCGACTCACTTCCCGAAGACTACCCCATATATGGCACCCTACTCGATGGCGACAACATCTACAAGACAGACCTATCGGAACATGGCATCATCATCATGGGCAACGAAGGCAACGGCATCAGCGAGGAGATCAGAAAGAAGATAAACAGAAGAATCCTCATTCCTAATTACCCTGAAGGTAGACCCACAGCTGAGAGTCTCAATGTAGCCGTAGCCACCGCAATAGTTTGCGCAGAGTTCAGAAGGAGTATTTAGACTTTATTCCAAGACAAAACAACAAATAGAATAATGGAAGAACTATACAAAAGAAGAAATATCTCGGAATGCCTCGGAGCGGCATGGACTCTCACGAGTACAAACCTTGGTCGCATAACGAAGGCTTTATGGATCCCAACACTTATATATGCATTGACAGAGGCCATCATCGCTCCTTTATCTCTTTCCTTTGCAAAGCACAGCACACTCAACGAAAGCGTGGCTTTTGATGGTATCGCCATTGCAATACTAACCATAATAGGTATAACGATGGCTTTGATGGCATACGCAAAAACCTTCAAGCTCCTTAATGAACAGCCATCAAAACACAACACGAGGCGGTCACTGAAGAGTTTTCTCGTCGTAGCATTTTTCTTCCTCGTGGCATTTGCCATATATATGGCTTTTATCAGTGGTGTATCATATATAATAAACAATGGAAAGATGGCGCAGGCAACAGGTACAATAGCCACTGTGGTAATAACCATTTTGTTTGTCATCATCACATTTATATTATATTGTCCCATCAACTATACCATAACGAAATACATGATGGAACCAGAGACAAAGATGAAGCATCTGCTAAAAAATTATCGCATAGGCATGCGCAATCTTGGCTTTATTGCAGGAAGCATACTTTTATGCATATTGCTGATGGGTACCATCTACAACATCACAGCATTGCCTGCATATATCGCCACACTGGCAGCCACATTGTCTAACAGTGGTATTGCCAAGGGTGATGCAGCAGGCCTACCAGGCTATTTTCCTTACATCTGCGGACTGACCACTTTCGTTGCTACTATAGTATACCTATTACTATCGGTATGGTTCACTCTAGTAAGCTATTACATGTATGCTTCCATTGAGGCACGCAACGGCAGGACGGACATAAAACCGGAAGAAACAGACAATAATAGAAGATGAATAAAAGAATATTATTCATAGACCGCGATGGCACCTTAATCAAGGAGCCTGACGACGAGCAAATAGACTCGTTTGACAAACTTGAGTTTGTGGAAGGTGTATTCAAAGCTTTATCATTCATCACCGAACACACAGACTACGAACTTGTCATGGTAAGCAATCAGGATGGACTGGGAACGGACTCATTCCCTGAGGACACATTCTGGCCAGTGCACAACTTCATCATAAAAACTCTCAAGAGCGAAGGCATCGAATTCAAGAAACAACATATAGACCGACATTTCCCCGAAGATAATGCTCCGACGAGAAAGCCAGGCATAGGCATGCTCACGGAATATATGGACGGAAGCTATGACTTGGCAAACTCTTACGTTATAGGCGACCGCGAAACTGATGCACAACTGGCAATAAACCTCGGATGCAAATCGCTCATACTAAACAAGGATGGACTTAACTGGCAAAAGATAGCCGAAATACTCTTTGCTGGTGAACGCACTGCAGAGGTAACACGCACGACTAAGGAAACGGACATTACTGTAAGGGTAAACCTTGATGGCAACGGCAAGTGCGACATAGAGACAGGACTGGGATTCTTCGATCATATGCTTGAGCAGATAGGCAAGCATGGCATGATAGACCTCTTTGTGCACTGCAATGGTGACCTTCATGTGGACGAGCATCACACCATAGAAGACACAGCATTAGCTCTTGGCGAATGCATACTCAAAGCATTGGGCGACAAGCGCGGTATAGAGCGTTATGGATACTCTCTGCCTATGGACGACTGCCTCTGTCAAGTGGCTCTCGACTTCGGTGGACGTCCTTGGCTCGTATGGGATGCAGACTTTCACAGAGAAAAGATAGGTGAAATGCCCACGGAGATGTTTCTCCATTTCTTCAAGTCGCTGTCGGATGCAGCAAAGATGAACCTCAACATCAAAGCTGAGGGACAAAATGAACACCACAAGATAGAAGGCATTTTCAAGGCTCTTGCAAGAAGTTTGAAGATGGCTGTACGTCGTGACATTTATCACTACGAACTACCGTCAACAAAGGGAAGTCTGTAGACAGAAGTAAGCAATTCATCAATAGAAACCGCCTTTTTGGTTAAAGGATGTAGAGATTTTTGCTGATGTCACGGGATTTCAGTAACTTTGCATGCATTTATTCAAGGATCAAATAAATAATTAAAATAGCAATGAGCAAACAGACCGAGAAAATAAAGGCCCTGATTGAAAAGCGCGCCATCGCAAAGCTTGGCGGCGGCGAGAAGGCTATAGAAAAGCAGCACCAACGTGGCAAGTATACAGCGCGCGAGCGCATCGATATGCTTGTAGACGAGGGTTCGTTTGAAGAATATGACATGTTTAAGCTCCACCGTTGCCACAACTTCGGCATGGAGAAGAAGCAGTTTGACGGTGACGGCGTAGTGGTAGGAAGTGCTACCATTGACGGTCGTCTCGTATACGTTTCTGCACAGGACTTCACCGTAAACGGCGGTTCTCTGTCAGAGACAATGTCACAGAAGATATGCAAGGCTATGGATATGGCTATGACCAACGGTGCACCATTCATCTGCATGAATGACTCTGGTGGTGCACGTATCCAGGAGGGCATCTGCTCACTTGCCGGTTATGGCGAGCTCTTCGAGCGCAATATCCTTGCAAGTGGTGTCATTCCACAGATATCAGCTATCCTCGGCCCGTGCGCCGGAGGTGCTGTCTACTCCCCTGCCCTCACCGACTTCATCCTTATGAAGGAAGGTACATCCTACATGTTCCTCACAGGTCCAAAGGTGGTGAAGAGTGTAACAGGTGAAGATGTTGACGCAGAACATCTCGGTGGTGCAAGTGTACACGCTACAAAGAGCGGTGTGACACATTTCACAGCAAAGACTGAGGAGGAGATGTTTGAGATGATAAAGACTCTCTTGAGCTATATCCCTTCAAACAACACCGAAGAGGCTCCACGCGTAGAGTGCACAGACCCTATCAACCGCATGGAAGACTCCCTCAACGAGATTTTGCCAGATGATCCTAACAAGGCTTATGACATGTATAAGGTCATTGCTGCAGTTACCGACAACGGCGAGTTTTTCGAGGTGCAGCCTAAGTTTGCAAAGAACATCATAACAGGTTTCGCACGCTTCAACGGACAGAGCGTCGGCATCGTGGCTAACCAGCCTTCAGCATATGCTGGTGTGCTCGACACAAATGCATCACGCAAGGGTGCACGCTTCGTACGTTTCTGCGACGCATTCAATATCCCTATCGTAAGCCTCGTAGACGTACCTGGATTCTTGCCTGGTACAGGTCAGGAGTACAATGCCGTAATCCTGCACGGAGCACAGTTGCTATATGCTTATGGTGAGGCTACCGTACCAAAGATTACTATCACTCTGCGCAAGTCATATGGTGGTTCACACATCGTGATGGGATGCAAGCAGTTGCGTTCAGACCTCAACTTCGCATGGCCATCGGCTGAGATTGCCGTTATGGGAGCATCAGGTGCTGTGGCTGTGTTGCAGGCCAAGGCTATCAAGGCAGTAAAGGAAGAAGGTGGCGACGTGAATGCCTTCATCGCTGAAAAGGAAGAGGAATACACAGAGATGTTTGCCAACCCATATCAGGCAGCACAGTATGGATATATTGATGACGTGATAGAACCGCGCAACACTCGTTTCCGTATCTGCCGTGGACTGGCTCAGCTTGCCAACAAGCGTCAGAACTTGCCTGCAAAGAAGCACGGATGTATGCCAATGTAAAGGTCAATTAAAGAACTATTAAAGGACCAAAACAAATGGACAAAAACATCTATGCAGCAATTGCCATGGCTCTCTATGAGTATCAAGGCAACAATGTTCACGACAAGGAATCAGGCGTCATCACTATTAAGCCAAAACAGACGATGTGGAATGCAAAGTTCCTAAGTTTCACTCAAAAACCATAATTTCAAAGATGAGTACATTCAAATATACAATTGACGGCAAGGAATACAACGTGGAGATTGGCGAGGTGAATGACACCGTGGCTAATGTCACCGTCAATGGTGAGACTTTCTCCGTAGAGATGGAGAAGCCTGCAGAACCAGAGAAGAAGAAGCCTGTTCTCGGTCAATCAAAGAGCGATGACGCAGAAACGGAGACTACTTCTACTGCAAATATCAATACCAACAACGCTCTGCGTGCACCTCTGCCTGGCGTGGTGACTGAAATCAAGGTTGAGGTTGGACAGGAAGTAAGCGCAGGCGACACCCTAGTAGTGTTGGAAGCTATGAAGATGGCTAACAACCTCGAAGCAGAGAAGAGTGGCAAAGTGACAGCTATCTGTGTGAAGGTGGGCGAAAGCGTTATGGAGGACACACCTCTCGTCGTAGTAGAATAATATTTTTTCAAACAAACAACAAAAAAAACTCCCTCACGCTGCATATAACATGTATATATAATGTGTGAGGGAGATTACGATAAACAAAAAGAGATGCCAAAGAAAATTCTGTTCATCAACCAAGAGATTACTCCGTATGTGCCTGCAACACCTATTTCACAGTTAGGCCAGCAGTTGCCAGAAAAAACCCAGGAGAAGGGATATGAGATTCGTACCTTCATGCCTAAATGGGGAACAATAAACGAGCGACGCGGACAGTTGCACGAGGTAATCCGTCTCTCTGGCATAAACATTACAATCAACGAAATAGACCACCCTCTTCTCATCAAGGTGGCTTCAATCCCTGTTTCAAGAGTACAGGTTTACTTTATTGATAATGAAGACTATTTCTCAAAGAGAAAGATGGAAGCTGACGAATGTGGTGTGGAATATGACGACAACGGCGAGAGAAGTATCTTCTATGCAAGAGGTGTACTTGAGACAGTAAAGAAACTACGCTGGGATCCAGATGTAATCGTTTGTCAGGGATGGATGGGAGCTGTCATTCCTCTCTATCTGAAGAAGGTGTATAATGAGGAACCATGTTACGCCAACACGAAAGTAATCACTTGCCTTTTCAGCGAGCATTTAAAAAACGACCTCGGCGAGAAATTCCGCACAGGTGTGGTATACAAAGATGTCACAGAAGAAACTTTGGCTCCCTATAATGAGAACTTCGACTTCCTCGAACTTGGCAAGTTGGCTATCGACTATAGTGATGCCATCATCAAGTCAGCACCTGAGGTGAATGCCACATTGTGCGAATATGCAAAAGCAAAAAATAAACCTTTGTTGGAATATCCAGGAGAGGACTTTGCTGATGCTTATTGCAACTTCTTTGAAGAACTTACAAAATAACAACACATGAAACTGAAATCATTATTTTCCGGATTATGCGTTTTGGCATGTCTGATAGCTTGCGACACCGAGACTGACTCGATTGGAACATCCATCATCAGCAACCTTGACCATCTGGAGATTTCTACCGACACATTCACCATTACCACACGATCAATCGTTGCCGATTCCGTGTTGTCAAGAAGTTCGGAAAGCTATCTGGGAACAATACGTGATCCGGAAACTGGCGAATACATCACAGCCAACTACATGACACAGTTTCATATGTTGGAGAACTATGGATTCCCACAGCTTGACTCCATAACAAGTCGCGATAAAAATGGTGACATTATAGTGGACTCATGTGAACTGCGTCTGTTCTGCAACAGTTTCTATGGTGACTCGCTAGCTTCGATGAAGTGTACGATTCATGAGCTTAATGCTCCTATGTCTGAGGCAAATAACTATTACTCCAACTTCGACCCTATCGAGGGAGGATTGATACGCAAGCCAAGCGAAGGTGGACTAAAAGTAAGCAAGACCTACTCCATCGAGGATATGAACGTAGCTTTGTCTACTCGCAATAACTCTTCATCTTACACGAAGAATGTGCGCATACTTCTTGACAAGCCTTACACCGATAAGGATGGAAAAACTTATGATAACTACGGCACCTACGTGTTCCGTAAATATTATAAGGAGTATGGTGGCGACTCTACATATTTCAAAAACTCCATTCGTCTGGCAAATAATGTTATGCCAGGATTCTATATTGAGTCAACGGGTGGACTTGGAAGCCTCATCAATATGCAGGTAACACAGATGAACATCTATTTCCGTTACTATTACGGTGCCAAGGACAGTATTGTTACAGGTATGATGTCATTCGTGGGTACTGAGGAGGTGATGCAGCATACCAACTATGTGAATGAAAGCGGTAAGATACAGGAGCTTGCCAATGAACGCACTTGCACCTACCTGAAGACTCCAGCAGGAATATTCACCGAAGTTACCCTGCCTGTGGAAGAGATTTGTCTCAACCACGACAACGACACTATCAATAGTGCAAAGTTCACCCTGCAGAGGTTGAATGACGACACAACGAGCGACTACAACTTTGATGCTCCCACCACGTTGTTACTTATACCAAAGGATAGCCTCTACTCATTCTTCGAGAACAAGGATGTGAGCAACAACAAGACATCTTATCTGACATCATTTGAAGAAGCAAAGAATGTATACACCTTTGACAATATCAGTACACTGATAAGAACCATGCATCAGTCAAAGTTGAATGGCAACACATCTGAAGACTGGAACAAGGCAGTTATCATTCCTGTTGTGTCTACAGTGAATTCATCGAGTGAGATCAGCAAGGTAACTCACAACATGGCACTGACAAGTACACGTCTGATTGGCGGTCCTGACAATCCTTATGGCGACATAAAGATAAGTGTCATATACAGTAAATTCAAATAAGCGATGGCAGACAACTATCTGGAATATGCCCGCGATGACTACGAACGCCGTAAGGCGGAATGGTTGAAGAAGAAAAAACATCAACCGAGCAAAGTCAAGCGTACAATAGAGAAACCAGAAGACTGGTCACTATAAAAGGAAAAAGTGGATAGACTCATATGGAGCTTATCCACTTTTTTTTGTATATTTGCCTTGTAAAGATATTACTATGAACAGTTATCCAGCAATGACCGTTTACCGAGCAAGTGCCGGTTCCGGAAAGACATTTACCCTTGCCATCAGATTTATCGAACTTCTGATAAATAACCCCTTCGCTTATAGGGAAACCCTCGCTGTGACCTTCACCAACAAGGCCACAGAAGAGATGAAACTCCGCATACTAAGCCAACTCTATGGACTTGCAAACAATCTGTCTGATTCTAAGGATTACATGCGACGCATAATGGAAGACCTCGGATGCTCAGAACAGGAAGTACGCAAGAAGGCAGACATTGCCCTACACCTGATGCTTCATGATTTCTCTTGTTTTAACATAGAGACCATCGACTCTTTTTTTCAACGCGTACTCCGCAATCTTGCCCATGAACTTGGACTCAAGGCCAACATCCGCGTAGAACTAAAGAATGACGAGGTAGAATCAATGGCTGTAGACCGCCTCATTGCCGAACTCAAGCAGAATGACAAGGTGATGAAATGGATCATCAGTTACATAGAGCAAAAGATGGATGATGACGAGAACTGGAATGTCATAAGCAACATAAAGGAATTTGGAAAAAAAATATTTCAACAGGAATATAAAGACAATGCGGAGAAACTGAATGAGAAGTTCAACTCCGACGACAACTTTGTGGAACGATACAAAAAGTCTCTACGCTCCATCATTAGTGAAGCAGACAAGGAGATAAAAGACTTCGGAGAACAATTCTTCAAGTCTATTGCCGACAATGGTTATGACGTTAGTGATCTTTCCAGTGGCATCAGAGGGGCAGCAGGATATTTTGATAAACTTCGCAAAGGTGAGTACACAGATACCTCTAAGGTTTTCAATAAAAGCGCACAGAAAGCCTGCGAGGGTGCTGACGGATGGGTTAAGAAGGGTGACCTCGGAAAACCTATCAGCATCTTCGCCTCTAACACTCTCGTACCCTTGATAAGCGAGGCAGAGAAAGTGCGACAGAAACATATAAGAAACGTATCCTCAGCAAAAGCTATCCTCTACCATATCAACGAATTGAGACTGCTCAGCAACATTGAGCAGGAGGTGCAGGAGATAAACAAGGAGACGAACTGCTTTCTGCTTGACGGCACACAAAATCTACTTAACAAGTTGATGGAGAATAGCGATGCACCTTTCGTCTTCGAAAAGATAGGCGGAAGGATTGCCAACATCATGATTGACGAGTTTCAGGATACGAGTACCGTGCAATGGGAAAACTTCAAGAAACTCCTGCTTGAATGCATGTCGCATGAGAATTCTCAAAATCTCATCGTGGGCGATGTCAAGCAGAGTATCTATAGATGGAGAAACGGAGACTGGAGTTTGCTCAATAATATTGCCAGCGACAAGGACCTTGCTGGTAAGGATGTGAAGTTAGAAAAACTCGACACCAACTACCGCTCGGAAACTAACGTCATAGATTTTAACAACCTCTTTTTCACTACCGCCGCAACTGTCTTTAATGACATACTAAGAGAAGACGACAACGACAGGGGCGACATCATAGAGGAGATTTATACGCCAGAACTTGTAAACCAGAAATATCCCGAAGGAAAGGAACGTCACGGCATGGTAGACATCCGCATTATTGCTGCCGATAAGGATATGAACGTAAAAACAAAGGCCATCGAGATGACAAAGGAATATATCCTTGACCTAATCGAAGCTGGTGCCCGTCAACAGGATATTGCCATCCTCATACGTGGCAACGATGACATTTCACTGGTGGCAAACACACTACAGAATGACTTGCCACAACTGTCATTTATCTCAGATGAAGCATACACACTTGACGCATCAATGGCTGTAAACATCATTGTGGACGCCATGAAGTCGCTTCTGACTCCAGATGACCTGTTGCTTAGGGCACAGTTGGCTAAGGAGTACCAGCAGTGCATTCTTGGCAAGAATGACGATGAACTTCACATTGACAAGGAGAGTGGCATAGACAAATATCTTCCGTCGGAATATGTAAACGAGCGCGAACGCCTACTCTCTCTCCCACTCTCTGACCTTGTCGACCATCTGTTCACACTTTTCGGCCTCAGCCACCTCATTAACGAGTCGGCTTACACAGATGCTTTCATTGACCAACTGAACGCATTTACCAATAACAATGTACCCGACATGGGAAAATTCCTTGAGGCATGGGATGAATCCATACATAAGAAAACTGTAAAGGGTGGCGACTTGCAAGGCATTCGTCTGCTCACCATTCACAAGAGTAAAGGACTGGAGTTTGACCATGTAATAATTCCATTTGCTGCATGGGATCTTTGTCCAAAGGATAGCACTCTCTGGTGCAAGACCGATGAAGAACCTTTTGCAGAGATGCCTATCATACCTGTGGAATCAGGCAAGATAAAGAATAGTGTCTATAGCAACGACTACTATGAGGAGAAACTGCAGAACAGCATCGACAACCTCAACATTCTCTATGTGGCATTTACCCGCGCAGGAAAAAATCTTATCATTATCAACAAGAACACTAAAGGAAAAAATTCTCATATGGGCGCAGTCATACAGAGATCCCTCGCCAAGATGATTGACAAACTACCATGGACCGAGAAGGATGACAATCCTCTGGGCAACACTGGCGACATGCGCTTCACCTTCGGCAGCATGTATATAAAGAACAAGGTGGCAAAGACATCGGAGAATGTCTTCATGCAGGGAAATACGCCTGTGATGGTAGATACTGACATCCACAGTCAAAATCTTGAATTCCGTCAGAGTAACCGCAGTCGCAAGTTTGCCTCGGGCATCGACGATGCTCCCGAAAACCAACATTACATCACTCAGGGTACGGTGATGCATGGTGTGCTCTCGCAGATTCATGATGCCAGCGAGGTGGAGAGTGTGCTCAATGACTTTGTGCAGGAAGGCGTCATATCCGACAATGACGAGCATCTCAACCGCAACACACTGTCGCGACTCATACGCAAACGTATAGAGGAAAACCCGCTTCATGTCGTCAACCGCTGGTTCTCCAGTGATGTAGAGGTATTCAATGAATGTTCCATCCTCTGCCCTGACCCAGAAACAGGCTTGGCACACGAACTCCGTCCTGACCGTGTGGTGAAAGATGGCGAAAGGATTACCGTCATAGACTTCAAGTTTGGTAAGGCGCGACCTGAATATCACAATCAGGTGCGTCAGTATATGCAGCTGCTGATAGATATGGGCTATGAACAAGTAGACGGTTATCTGTGGTATATATATAACAATAAGGTGGAAAAGATTTCCATTGACGAATAACCCACAAAAGACATTTAGAAAGATGAAAGCTTTTCTTAGATACGTAGCTGAAGACATAATACGCAAACACGGCACAAACCTTAGCGATATTGCTGTAGTGTTCCCAAACAAACGTGCATCGTTGTTTATGAATCAATATCTGATGTATGTTGCGGGCAAACCAATCTGGAGTCCACACTACATCACCATCAGCGAACTCTTCCGTTCGCAAACAAAACTGACCGTGGCTGACAAGATAAAGAGCATCTGCATGCTCTACAAGATATACCAACAGTATATCCACAGTGACGAGTCGCTCGACCAATTCTGGAGTTGGGGCGAGATAATGCTTGCCGACTTTGATGATCTCGACAAGAATATGGGTAATGCCGACATCATATTCAATAATGTCAGCGATTTGCATGCCTTTGACTCTGTAGATTATCTCAGTGAAGAAGACTGCGAGACATTGAAGCGGTTCTTCTCCGAGTTTAATGACGGACATGACTCCAAACTCAAGCAACGCTTCCAACTCTTATGGAATCAGTTGGCAAGCATCTATCATGACTTCCGTTCATCGTTGATGAAGGAAGATCTGGCTTATGAGGGTGCCATGTATAGGGAGGTGGCAGAGCGTGCCTCATCGCTCAAGTGGCCTTACAAGAAATACATCTTCGTGGGTTTTAACATGATACAGAAGGTAGAGCAAGAACTCTTCCTAAGTATGAAAGAACAGTCATTGGCTCATTTCTATTGGGATTTCGACAATTATTATCTCGGCAATGGTCGTCAGGAGGCTGGACGCTTCATAGAGAAATGGCTTGTGCGCTTTCCCAACGAACTGGACATTAAGGATGCCGATATATACGACAATCTCTCGAAGGAGAAAGATGTCACATTCCTCTCGGCATCCACGGAAAACATACAGGCTCGCTACATCAGCCAGTGGCTGCATAGCGACAGTCGCCTTAAGGATGGTGAAATTACTGCCATCGTGCTTGCTGACGAGTCATTATTAAAAAATGTCATACATTGTCTGCCTGCAGAACTGTCGGGAAAGGTAAACATCACCATCGGTTTCCCTCTCTCGCAATCACCCGTCACGGCTTTGGTAGAAAACTTCCTCGCCTTACATCTTCACGGATATAATGCGCAGCAACAAGTATTCGTCATCAAGTTTGTCCACTCTCTGCTGCGCCACCCTTACATCAGTCTGCTGTCGGAAGGTGCTGCCGAACTGCTTAATACTCTGCATGAGCAAAGAATTTTCTTCCCTAACGGCGAACAACTGTGCCTTGACGATGGACTCACCACGCTGTTTGAACCGATAGACTGCAGTCGAAGCGAGATGAATGCCATACTCGTGAAACGACTGCTCAACATCCTCGACCTCATAGGCAAGAACAGCGAGAAGCGACGCATAGAGAACGTGGCGGCTGAAGGCAAAGACCCTGACACCACATTGCCTACATATGAGGAACAGTTTCTTCAGGAATCTGTCTTCCGCATGTATAACATCATGAACCGTGTCCACGATCTCATACTCCATGACGACCTCGCCGTGGACCCAGTCACCCTGTTGCGTCTCATAGACCAAATAATACAGCAGACCACCATGCCTTTCCATGGTGAACCGGCTGTCGGCATACAGATTATGGGTGTGCTCGAAACACGTAACATAGACTTCGACCATCTGCTCTTGCTCTCATGCAACGAGGGAAATCTACCAAAGGGCATCAACGAAGCCTCATTGATTCCCTACTCCGTACGCAAAGCCCATGAACTTACAACCATTGACAACAAGGTGGCTATCTATGCATACTATTTCTATCGCCTCATACAGCGTTGTCCTGACGTAAACATCGCCTACAACTGTTCTACTGAAGACGGCAACACAGGACAGATGAGCCGATTCATGATACAGCTGATGGCAGAGTCTGACCCGGCAAAGATTCATCTGCATCATGAGAGCATGACGGCACGACAGATACCGCTAGTACAAGAAAAGAAACGCGTAACCAAGAGTGAAGATGTCATGAAGTCGTTGCTTAATATGCGTTCAATATCACCCTCAGCTATAAACTCTTATATGCGCTGTCCACTAAAGTTCTACTATAACAGTGTGGCAAAGATAAAGGAACCTGATTCCGACGACATCAGCGACCACCGCACATTCGGTACGATATTCCATGCCACTGCCGAACTGCTATATAGAAACATACAGACTCCCGACGGGGAGATTACGAAGGAGGCTATAGAGCAGATATTGAAGGAGAAGAGCAATGTCACTATAAGGCGACTCGTTGACGAGGCTTTCACACGTGAATTCTTCAATGGCAACAAACCGCATTATGACGGTCTGCAACTCATCAACCGCGAGGTAATATGCAAATATATCCGCAAGATGCTCGACAATGACTACAATCTCGCTCCATTTAACATTGTCGGCATTGAGGAACGTGCATATGAAAAGATGTATTTCGATGTTGACGGCAATAGGCACGGCATGATGGTGGGTGGCTACATCGACCGACTCGACCTTATACATACCGACCAAGGCGATGTGCTTCGTGTGGTAGACTACAAGACAGGTAGTTCCACTCCCGAAAAGATGATTGGCAAGGGTGTTGACGATGTTTTCGACCAAAAGAACATCAAAGACCATTCAGACTACTATCTGCAGGCCATGCTCTATTCCTGCATAGTGCGCCATCTGAAGAATGCTTCCGCGGAGAACAATGTCAAGGCATTAAACCCACAGTTCTTGCCTGTGCGCCCTGCTCTATTGTTCATACAAAAGAGCAAGAGTGTGTCAGACCCCGTATTGAAACTCAACGGCAGGAGCATTGACGACATACTGGAATATGAAACTCACTTCCGCGCAAAACTCAAGGAAACTGTGGAAGAGATTTTTGACAGAAACAAAGACTTCGAAGCCACAGAAGAGGAAAGTCGCTGCAAGATGTGCGCCTACAGCAAAATATGCAAGGGCATAAAGCGCAACATAGTAGAGAACTAAAGCACTATAATATAGAAAGCTAAAGGGCAATGTGCCCCATAGTCCTTCTAAGATTCAATTCCACACAGGGGTGCACTTTCATCCCTGTGTGGTCTTTTATTATCATCATGTCCACACCGAATGGACCCGAATATTTGCCACGAAACAGTTCTGACGTCATGTTGACAAGGTTCTCACGCACTTTGTCAATAAGCGACATTGGCACATACTTTGTCAACACCTGCATCTTTCTTTCCTTCGACTCCATGACATTATCTATATAAGCCCCATTGTGCGTTTCAAAGACATTGAGTCCGAGATAACGCGTCCCCTTCTCCTTGTCTGCCATAAACTCCATAGCGAAATCACACACGCGGTCATAGTGTGGTTCTATCATCAGCAAGCCCTGCTCTGCCAATATGTTACGGCACCATCCCTTTTCGCTCTCGGTCATAGTCTTGGATATGAACCGCACTCCTCTTCCACTGCAACTCCATGGCGACTTTAGCACCACATCACCTGGGCATGACTCTATCTCACTTTTCAGTTCATCCATCGACCTCACCACTGACATTCTTCCTGTCAACCTCTCATCCACTGCTACGAGTCTTGGCAATAGGTTCAAGGCAACAAACTCACGCGAACTGAGTTGTCTGACAATATCCAATTGCTCTGCACTTGGTACTAATCTTTCAAATAAACCATTTGCAGATAACAACCTTTTTACCAAAAGCTTATCCCATCCCCATGGCAATACTTCCGACGGCATATTGTCTACTGTAAGTCTGCTCAAGTCCTTAATATCTACAAAGCGCACATAGGCATGCTTTCGTTGTTCATTGTCGAGCATCTCCTTGGCATGAGCCACATCATTGACAAGAATCCAGTCACCATCCTCAGCCCAGTAAGCTGGAATATGTCCAAAGGCAGCTTGCATCAGTCGTGCTGCTTTCGGAGGAGTAAACATGTCGGTGTTCTTACCCAATGCTATGTCATGTTCGGGATTATAAACGTGAAGTCTGTACATTCTCTTGCATTATGCTACTATGACGTATGCAAAAATAGTAAATTTATCTTATATTTGCAATGCACACTTTGCAATTACGGAATTATTTGCTAACTTTGCTCAATCTTTGAGGATAGGATAAAAGAAGGACTGACAGAGTCAAAACATTATGGAGTCTTTTTACGAAACACATGCCAATCTTGTGGAGTGTACGACGGCAAATGTACGTCGCTCACTCATGGACGAAATCAATTGGCATGACCGTCTTATAGGAATCAAGGGAACGAGAGGTGTCGGCAAGACAACCTTCCTCCTGCAGTTCGCAAAAGAACGCTACGGTGCTCATGACCGTCGCTGTCTTTATGTGAACATGAACAACTTTTATTTCCAGGGACGTGGATTCGTTGACTTCGCTGGCGAATTTGTCAATCGTGGTGGCGAATGCCTTCTCATCGATCAGGTATTCAAGCAACCCGACTGGAGCGTAGAACTGCGCCGATGTTATGACACCTATCCCAATCTTCAGATAGTCTTTACCGGTTCGAGCGTCATGCGACTGAAGAACGAGAATGAGGAGATTGGCGGCATAGTAGAAAGCTACAACCTCCGCGGATTCTCCTTCCGTGAATATCTCAACCTCATGACAGGCAACAGTTTCCATGCCTTCACTCTTGACGAGATTCTCCGCAATCACGAGCAGATAGTAAGACAGATATTGCCTTACACAAGTCCGATAAAATACTTCGAAGACTATCTCCACCACGGTTTCTATCCTTTCTTCCTTGAGAACCGTAACTTTTCGGAAAACCTACTCAAGACAATGAACATGATGACCGAGGTGGACATACTTCTTATCAAGCAGATAGAACTGAAATATCTCACCAAGATAAAGAAGCTCTTCTATCTTCTTGCCGTAGACGGTCCAAAGGCACCAAACATCTCCACTTTGGCAAATGAGATAGAGACCAGCCGTGCCACGGTGATGAACTATGTGAAATATCTTGCCGATGCACGTCTGATAAACATGATATATCCCGTAGGTCAGGAGTTTCCGAAGAAGCCATCGAAGATAATGATGCACAACTCCAATCTGCTCTATGCCATCTATCCCATAAAGACCTCCACTCAGGAAGCCATGGAGACATTCTTTGTCAACAGCCTATGGAAAGATCACAAGGTAAACCAGCAGGGACGCGAGCAAAACTACATCATCGACGGCAACATGGAGTTTCGCATCTGCGATGCCATGGCAGACAAGAAGATGAAATATCAGGAGGGATGCTACTACGCACGCTATAACACCGAGGTGGGCTTTGGCAACAAGATACCGCTATGGCTCTTCGGATTCCTCTATTAAGGACATTATATACTATTACATATTAAATTAACTTCTATAATTTTTAATTATGGCTAAAGAAAAGAAATTTGTCACTTGGGACGGTAATACCTGTGCCGGACATGTAGCCTACATGTTCAGCGAAGTAGCTGCCATCTACCCTATCACTCCATCCTCTCCTATGGCAGAGCATGTAGACGAATGGGCAGCCCAGGGACGTAAGAACTTGTTTGGTGACACTGTGTTGGTACAGGAAATGCAGTCTGAAGGTGGTGCGGCAGGTGCCGTTCACGGTTCTCTTCAGGCAGGTGCTCTGACAACAACATTCACCGCATCACAGGGTCTGTTGCTGATGATTCCTAACATGTACAAGATTGCAGGTGAACTTCTGCCTTCTGTATTCCATGTCAGCGCACGTACTCTGGCTTCTCACTCTCTCTGTATCTTCGGTGACCACAGCGACGTTATGGCTTGCCGCCAGACTGGTTTCGCTATGCTTTGCGAGGGTTCAGTACAGGAGGTCATGGACCTCTCAGCAGTAGCTCACTTGGCAGCTATAGAGTCACGCGTGCCATTCATCAATTTCTTTGATGGATTCCGCACATCTCATGAATATCAGAAGGTTGAGCTTATCGAGGAAGATGACGTTCGCGACCTCGTAGACATGAAGGCCATCGAGGAGTTCCGCTCTCGCGCCCTCACTCCTGAGCATCCTCAGGCTAAGGGTATGGCAGAGAACCCTGAGACATTCTTCGCTCACCGCGAGTCTTGCAACCGCTACTATGATGCTGTTCCTGCTATCGTGGAGAAGTATATGGCAGCTATCTCTGAGCGCACAGGCCGTGAGTACAAGCTCTTCTCTTACTATGGTGCCGACGATGCTGACCGCGTAATCATCCTCATGGGTTCTGCTTCTGAGGCTGCACGCGAGGCTATCGACTACATGAACGCTAATGGCGAGAAGGTAGGTATGGTTTCCGTTCATCTCTATCGTCCATTCTCTGTTAAGCACTTGCTCGCAGCTGTTCCAAAGACAGTGAAGCGCATCGCTGTGCTCGACCGCACTAAGGAGCCAGGTTCTAATGGCGAACCTCTGCTTCTCGACGTTAAGGACGCATTCTATGGCCAGGAGAACGCTCCTCTCATCGTAGGCGGACGTTACGGTCTCGGTTCTTCCGACACCACACCTGCTATGATCATCGGCGTTTACGAGAACCTCGCTCTCCCACAGCCTAAGGATCACTTCACCATCGGCATCGAGGATGACCTCACATTCCACTCACTCCCAGTGAAGGAAGAGATGGCACTCGGTGGCAAGGGCGTATTCGAGGCTAAGTTCTTCGGTCTTGGTGCTGACGGTACTGTAGGTGCAAACAAGAACTCAGTGAAGATTATCGGTGACAACACTGACAAGTATTGCCAGGCTTACTTCTCTTACGACTCTAAGAAGTCAGGAGGTTTCACCTGCTCTCACCTGCGCTTCGGTGACACACCAATCCGCTCTACATATCAGATTAAGACTCCTAACTTCGTGGCATGCCACGTACAGGCTTACCTGCACATGTATGACGTGACACGCGGTCTGCAGCAGAATGGTCTGTTCCTCTTGAACACCATCTTCGACGGTGAGGAACTCGTAAACTTCATTCCTAACAAGGTGAAGCGTCTCTTCGCTCAGAAGAACATCACAGTATATTACATCAACGCTACCAAGATAGCACAGGAGATTGGCTTGGGCAACCGCACCAACACTATCCTCCAGTCTGCATTCTTCCGCATCACAGAGGTTATCCCTGTTGACCTTGCAGTAGAACAGATGAAGAAGGCCATCGTGAAGTCTTACGGCAAGAAGGGTGAAGACGTTGTCAACATGAACTATGCTGCCGTTGACCGTGGTGGTGAGTACAAGCAGCTCGCTGTAGATCCAGCATGGGCTAACCTCGCTGACGATGCTGAGGTAGAGAGCAACGATCCTGCATACATCAAGAATCTTGTTCGCGTCATCAACGCACAGAACGGAGCTGACCTGCCAGTATCTGCTTACAAGGGCATCGAGGATGGTGCTTGGGAGCAGGGTACAGCAGCTTACGAGAAGCGTGGCGTAGCAGGTTTCGTTCCTGTATGGACAGCAGAGAACTGTATCCAGTGTAACAAGTGTGCATTCGTTTGTCCTCACGCTTGTATCCGTCCATTCGTCCTCACCGACGAGGAAAAGGCAGGCTTCGAGGGTCAGACCATCGACATGAAGGCTCCAGCAGCATTCAAGGGCATGCACTTCGTTATGCAGGTAGGCGTTAAGGACTGTCTCGGTTGCGGCAACTGTGCCGACGTTTGTCCTGGCAACCCACGTCTTGGTGGCCCAGCCCTCAAGATGGTGGCTTATGATGACTCTTCTGAGGCAGCAGCACAGGAGGCAAAGAACTGGGATTACTGCGTAAAGAATGTTACTTCTAAGCAGGATCTCATCGACATCAAGCAGAGTCCAAAGAACTCTCAGTTCGCTCAGCCTCTGTTTGAGTTCTCAGGTGCTTGTTCAGGTTGTGGTGAGACTCCATACGTGAAGCTCATCTCTCAGCTCTTCGGTGACCGCGAAATCGTTGCCAACGCTACAGGATGTTCTTCTATCTATTCTGGTTCTATCCCATCTACTCCTTACACAAAGAACGCCAAGGGTCAGGGTCCTGCATGGGCTAACTCACTCTTCGAGGACTTCTGCGAGTTTGGTCTCGGTATGGTGATTGCCACAAAGAAGATGCGCAAGCGCATTCAGGAGACTCTCGAAACTATGATAGCAAGCGAGAATACACCTGCTGAGTTCAAGGCTGCCGCTCAGGCTTGGATCGAAGGCAAGGATGATGCTGACGCTTCAAAGGCAGCAGCTGCAGCTCTGAAGCCACTCATTGAGAAGGGTGCAGAGGCAGGTTGCCCAGACTGCGCTAAGCTGAAGGAACTCGATCACTACCTCGTGAAGCGTTCACAGTGGATCATCGGTGGTGACGGTGCTTCTTACGATATCGGCTACGGCGGTCTCGATCACGTTATCGGTTCTGGTGAGGACGTAAACATCTTCGTCATCGACACAGAGGTTTACTCTAACACTGGTGGTCAGGCTTCTAAGGCTACTCCTATCGGTGCCATCGCACAGTTTGCCGCTAACGGTAAGCGCGTAGGCAAGAAGGACCTCGGACTCATGCAGTCTACCTACGGCAACGTATACGTAGCTCAGGTGGCTATGGGTGCTGACCAGGGTCAGTGTCTGAAGGCATTCCGCGAGGCAGAGGCTTGGCACGGACCATCTATCATCATCGGTTATGCTCCATGTATCAACCACGGTCTGAAGGCTAAGGGCGGCATGGGTAAGAGCCAGGCTGAGGAAGCTAAGGCTGTAGAGTGTGGTTACTGGCACTTGTGGCGTAACAACCCAGCACTCGCTGCTGAGGGCAAGAACCCATTCACACTCGACTCAAAGGCTCCTAACTGGGATAACTTCCAGGCATTCCTTGAGGGTGAGGTTCGCTTCCTCTCACTGAAGAAGGCTGCTCCTGCAGAGGCTCAGGAACTCTATGACGCTTGTAAGGCTGCCGCTCAGCGCCGCTACAAGACTTACATCCGCAAGACTCAGGAAGACTGGTCGCTTGAAGAGCCAGCTACAGAGGCTTAATAAAGCGATAGCACTATAATGAAGGGAGTCAGACACCAATGCTAACGGTGTTTGACTCCTTTTTTTTTGATAACTGCTAGGTAAAATGCACGTACGTGCGTTGGGCGATGAACGTACGTGCGTTGGGCGATGAACGTACGTGCATTGGCTGATGAACGTACGTGCGTTGGCTGATGAACGTACGTGCGTTGAAAGATGGTAACTATAGGAGGCGAAGCGCCGTACGTACCTCCTAAGAACGAAAAAAGGCATTCCAAAATGTGGAATGCCTTTTTATAAGATTGCGTAATGCTTACTTCTATTTGACATCAGCTTCGCTTGCAGAAGTGAAGCTTACAGTAGAGGTGATGTCAGCATTGACTCTCTTCTGAATTTCATTGTTGCTGCTGCATGACGACAACAAACTTCCTGCCAACATGAGAGCTACAGCAAGAACTGGGAAAAAAGATTTTCTTGTTCATTTTCATGTTATTAAGTATTATAATATTTGAAATATTATGCAAAGTTAGCCAATTATTGAGACATACAAATTGATTTTTGTTATTTTCTCATCTCTATATCAGTCGTAATCACTAACTTTGTAACTTATAATGCGATAAAACAACTAAAAACTTACAACAACATGAAAAAGATTAGAGCGGCCGTAATAGGCTACGGCAACATAGGCCGTTACACAGTGGAGGCGCTGGAGGCAGCACCCGACTTTGAGATTGCAGGCATAGTGCGACGCAATGGTGCGGAAGGCAAACCTGCGGAACTAGCCGACTATGAGGTGGTGAAGAACATCAAGGATCTTAGCGAGGTGGATGTTGCCATCCTTGCCACTCCTACACGTCAGGTGGAAACTTATGCCAAGGAATGTCTCGGATTGGGCATCAACACCGTGGACTCTTTTGACATACACACAAAGATTGTAGATCTGCGCCGCACTCTCGATGTAGTGGCAAAGGCAAACAATGCAGTGTCGGTGATATCAGCAGGATGGGACCCTGGTTCTGACTCCATCGTGCGCTCGCTCATGGAGAGCCTGGCACCTAAAGGTGTGTCATACACCAATTTCGGTCCAGGACGTTCGATGGGACATTCTGTAGCCGTACGCGCCATAAAGGGAGTGAAAGACGCTCTGTCGATGACAATTCCTCTCGGCACTGGCATTCATCGTCGCATGGTGTATGTGGAACTGGAGGAAGGTGCTGACTTCAAGGAAGTGGAGGCAGCAATAAAGGCTGACGCTTACTTCGTGAACGACGAGACGCACGTGATGCAGGTGGCATGTGTGGACGACTTGAATGATGTGGGCCACGGTGTGAACCTCGTGCGCAAAGGTGTGAGCGGAAAGACTCACAACCAGTTGTTTGAATACAACATGCACATCAACAATCCTGCCCTCACTGCTCAAGTGCTAGTAAACGTGGCGCGTGCATCAATGAAGCAGCAGCCAGGTGCCTACACTATGATAGAGATTCCTGTCATCGACATGCTCCATGGTTCACGTGAGGAATTGATTGCGAAACTGGTGTAACTATAATGGGTGCAGTGAGAACACTGCACCCATTATAGTTTTATATGCTCTGTGATTGACGTGAGGACACATCGACCACTATTTTTTTAGTCTTGATATAGACAGTTGTCCATTTCCTTTGTTATGGCTTCTTTGTCGAGACCTTGACCTATGAATACAATCTTCTGCATGCGGTCGCCATATTTTTCATCCCAGTCCTGACGCAACTGCGGATTCATTGAGAGGAATTTCTCCAGTTCATCCTTTGGCATTGTGGCATACCACTGACCGCAGTTCTTCAGTTCAAACTGCTTTCCTGCCTGCTCAAAGAGATAGCACATCTTGTCCTCATTGTGGAAATAGCACAAACCCTTGGCTCTTATGATGGATTTCGGCCAACGGCGTGCGAGGAAATCATCAAAGCGATTCATGTCTAGAGGACGGCGCTGATAATACACAAATGTGCCGATGCCATATTCTTCCACTTCGCCTCCATCATGGTGATGATGATGGTGATGGTGGTGATGGCCGTGTTCTTCATGTTCATGTTCATGTTCATGTTCATGTTCATGTTCATGTTCATGTTCATGATCATGGTGATGGTGCTCATGCTCGTCATCGTCGTCATCATCATCATCGTCGTCATCATCATGATATGGCTGTTCGAGTTCTGCTATCCAAGCAGCGGATGTTGCCACACTGTCGAAATCAAACATGCCAGTACCCACTATCTTGTCGAGGTCGATGTCGCCATAGTCGCATGTAAGAATCTCTGCCTTTGGTTGGAGAGCCTTCACGATACCCTTCACCTTGGCAAGGTTTTCTGCCGACACCATAGAAGCCTTATTGAGGATGACAATATTACAGAATTCTATCTGCTGGATTACCAGACTTGCTATGTCCTCTTCGCCTATGTTGTCGCGCACGAGGTCGTCGCCACCATTAAACTCGTCGCACATTCTCAGTGCATCCACCACTGTGGCTATGCAGTCGAGCTTCGGTGTGCCGTGCTTTGTATATTCTGGTGCCATGGCTGGTATGGAACAGATAGTCTGTGCGATTGGAATAGGTTCGCAGATGCCGCTTGCCTCCACTACGATATAGTCAAACTTGCCCATGGCAGCGATGTCGCTCAACTGCTTTACAAGATCCATTTTCAGAGTGCAGCAGATACATCCGTTTTGAAGAGCCACAAGCGAGTCGTCCTGTTCATTGACTACCCCACCCTGCTGTATGAGGTTTGCGTCTATGTTTACCTCGCCGATGTCATTCACGATAACGGCAAATTTATAGCCCTTCTCGTTGGACAATATACGGTTCAACAAGGTTGTCTTTCCACTTCCCAGATAACCAGTAAGGAGTAATACCGGAATTTCTTTGTTGTTCATAATTATCGTTTAGTTTTTAAGATGGGTTCTAAAAATAACAAAATGCACCCATTATTATTAATATTAGTTTGCAGTGGGAATTCTTAGAACCCACCTTTATTCTGCAGAATAGTCTGCAACTATCTTTCTATATAATGTATACACATGGTTTCTCGAGATGTAACCCTGGAGCACATTGTTGACATCCACCACGGGGATGTAGTTAACGCCATAAGTGTCAAACTTCTGCATAACATCCTCCATAGGATCGCTCGTGCCTACGGTGGTAGCTACAGGAGTCATTATCTGTGCCACTGTGAAGCGGTGATAGAGTTCAGTGCGAAAGAGCACATGACGCGTCTTATTGATGTCAATGACACCAACGATGGCACCGCCCTTGTCTACCACTGGAATGAATTCCGTATTTGCATTTGCCACCTTCATGACGAGAGCGCCAAGAGGCAGATCCGTGTGCACCGCAGTGTAGTCATGCTCCACCACGCTCTCCATATTCATGAGCGTGAGCACCGACTTGTCGGTATGGTGCGTCAGCAGTTTGCCTTCGCCGGCAAGACGTATAGCATAGATGCTATGGCGCTCAAAAAGACTAATGGTAATCACCGAACTGACACTCACTATCATCAGGGGCATAAACATCTGATAACCTCCTGTGAGTTCGGCTATGAGGAATATGCCCGTCAGTGGAGCATGCATCACGCCTGCCATCACGCCTGCCATGCCGAGCATGGTGAAATTGCGCTCCGAGAGCGACACGCCAAGGCTATTGGTATTCCAAAAATGAGAAAAGAGGAATCCCGCAAATCCACCGACAAACAATGACGGAGCAAACGTACCGCCACATCCTCCAGCTCCATTGGTGGAAGCCGTGGCCATAGTCTTGAACACTATCACAAGAGCCACATAGAGCATCAACAGATGGCCGTGCTCATAGAAGAGCGAACCTGACATTAGTCGGCTCCATTCCTCCTCGTTGGCTCCATTGAGCAAGATGTTGATGGCTGAATAACCCTCGCCATAGAGCGAAGGGAAAAGGAAGATAAGAGTGCTGAGCATAATGCCTCCGAGAAGGAGTTTGCCATAGACATTATTCTTCATCTTTGCGAATATGCCCTCACACATCGCCATGGAGCGAATAAAATAAAGGCTCACAAGGCCGCAAAACACACCCAAGAGTATGTTTGCCGGCACTCGTTCCAGTCCCCACTGTCCATCCATGGTAAAGGAAAAAAGATTGGTGTTGCCCACCCATATGTAGGAGAAGCACGTGGCTGTCACCGATGATATGAGTATAGGCATCATCGAAACCATAGAGAGGTCTATCATCAGCACCTCAAGAGTGAACACGAGTCCTGCTATCGGCGCTTTAAAGATGCCTGCTATAGCGGCGGAGGCTCCGCAACCCACAAGTACCATGAGAGTCTTCTTGTCCATGTCAAAGAGTCTACCAAGATTACTTCCTATGGCAGAACCGGTAAGCACGATAGGAGCCTCAGCACCCACCGAACCGCCGAAGCCAATGGTTATGCCCGAGGCTATGACCGATGTCCAGGTATTATGTGGTTTGATAAACGACTGCTTGGACGATATGGCATAGAGTATGCGTGTGATACCGTGGGAGATATTGTCCTTTACCACAAACTTAACGAATATTGTGGTAATGCATATTCCCAAAATAGGGAACACGAGATAGAGCCAGTTGTAGGAATGGATACTGAAGTCACTTGTCAGCAGATGTTGTATCAGAGAGATTATCTGGTGCAGCAGATAAGCGGCAAATGAGGCGAGCAGACCTATGGCAAATGCCAGTATGTAGACGAACGACTTGTCGGTGATATGGCTCTTGCGCCACTCCACAAACTTTCCAAACCTGCTTTTCCTTAGCGACGACATCTTGCTTACTTTCTTATTATGGTCACCTGACCGTCTTGGGTCAGTTTTATAATGCTTGACGGAGTGTGAGGCGCACGTTCATTACGTCTCGACATGCAGACATAATCTACGGCAGAGAGAAGTTCTTCGGATATGTCGCAGTAGTTTTGCGCAGCCGGTTCGCCACTTATATTTGCACTTGTGCTGACTATAGGCTTCTGCATGCGATAGCAGAGTTGCTTGGAAAAATCTTCCGATGTGATGCGTATGCCGACAGATCCGTCCTCGGCATAGAGGTTGGATGCCAGTCCGGTGATGTTGTCAAGAATAACGGTGGTTGGTTTCAATGGCAATGTCATGAGTCCCCATGCCACTTCGGGAATATTGCGCGAATAACGCTGTAATCTTACATCGCTATCAACCAAGCAGATAAGTGCTTTGGAGTCTTCCCTTCGTTTAATGGCATAAACCTTTGCTACAGCCTCGGCATTCGTGGCATCGCAACCTATGCCCCACACTGTATCAGTGGGATAGAGTATCACCCCACCCTTCTTCATCACCTCTACGGCTTTCTGAATATCTTCTTCTCTGCTCATTTCTTCAGTCCATTTATAAAGTCTGCGGCAGGCATGCGCTTCTTGCCCGCCAATTGTAGTTCCTTAATCTCAAGCCAGCAGTCGGCAGTGGCAACGAGGAGTCGCTTGCGGTCTACCATGAGTGTACCAGGCTGTGCCGATGTCTCTTCCGTAGTCTTCACTGCTTTATAAAACTTCACCACCTGCGGGGCTTGTCCTTCATGCAGGGTCATGTTTGCCCATGCACCAGGCACGGGACTCAGTCCACGGATGAAGTCGTAGACTTGCTTGCAGGTCTTGTGCCAGTCTATCTCACACGTCTCCTTAAATATCTTCGGTGCAGGCTTAAGGTCTGCATCGTCACTCTGTGGAATGGATTCAATGTTGCCATCGGTGGCTATCAAGCGGTCTATGGTCTCCACAGCCACGTCAGCACCGAGGCGCATCAGTCCGTCGTAGACATTCTCCACATTGGCATCGTCGGCAATAGGATAATGGCGCTGCATGATGATGCGACCAGTGTCAATCTGATGGTCAAGAAAGAATGTAGTCACGCCAGTCTCTGTCTCACCATTGATGATTGCCCAGTTGATGGGCGCAGCACCGCGATATTGAGGCAACAGCGAGGCGTGCACATTGAAAGTGCCGTACTTAGGCATCGCCCACACCTGCTCGGGTAACATACGGAATGCCACCACCACCTGCAAGTCAGCACTATAAGCCACCAGTTCCTCAAGGAAGGCAGGATCTTTCATCTTCACGGGCTGAAGCACAGGAATGCCATGTTCTAAAGCATAATTCTTCACGGGAGAAGCCGTCAGCACGGCATGACGGCCTACTGGTTTGTCGGGTTGGGTCACCACAGCCACCACATTGTAACCACCCTCGACAAGTGTCTGCAAACTGGTTACGGCAAACTCAGGAGTGCCCATAAAGACAATTCTCAAATTCTCTTTGTTCATATATGCAAAGTTAATGTTTTTATACAAATAACGTAACATCCACAATGGCTATTTAACATATAAGTGGCCATAAGTCTTGATTTCTTCGCATAAAATAGTTTTGCATTTATGGTCATGGCGCATACAATATTATAAGGATTGATGCGTTATAAGAAACGATATGACAAGAAAAATCATTCTCACAACAATAATATGCCTACTGTCCATTGGCATCTATGGACAAAGTTTCACCCTTGAGGGTCGTGTGACCGACGAGAGTCAGAATGCCATCGAATTCTGCACGGTGAGTTGCACCTCTCAGGGCAAGATGACCATGACCAATCTGAAGGGAGAGTTCTCACTGCAGTTGGCTTCTGCCGACTCCGTGGCGATACGTTTTTCGATGATAGGCTACAGAGCCAAAACCCGACTGCTCCGCAATCCGCGAGGCAAACAAAAGTTACTCATCACACTTGCCGAGGACAACACGCTTGCCGAGGTGACGGTGGTGGAGATGAAACGTCAGACAGGACAGACAGAAGAGATAAAGAAAGAACAGCTGGACAAGTTGCCATCGGTGTCGGGCAATGCAGTGGAGGAACTCATTCAAAGTCAGGCGGGAGTGTCGACCCACAATGAGATGTCGTCGCAATATAATGTCCGTGGAGGTGCCTTCGACGAGAACTCCGTTTATATCAACGGCACCGAACTGTTTCGCCCGTTCCTTGTGAGGTCTGGACAGCAGGAAGGACTCTCCATCATCAATCCTGACATGGTGGAGAAGATAGCATTCTCTACAGGTGGTTTCGAGGCAAAATATGGCGACAAGATGTCGTCAGCTCTCGACATTACCTACAGGCGACCCACAAAGACGGAAGCCAAAATTCAAGCATCGCTTCTCTCGTCATCAGCATATCTCGGACTGGCTGGAAAGAAGTTTTCTTGGACTAACGGCATACGCTATAAGACAAATAGTTATCTTCTCGGATCTCTTGAAACAAAAGGAGAATATCGCCCATCACAACTCGACTATCAGACTTATCTCTCCTATCAGCCATCAAAGCGTTGGCAGGTGGACATCATGGGAAACATAAACGTAAACCACTACAACTTCGTGCCTTCCGACCGCGAGACTTCTTTCGGTACGATGGACAACGTGATGGGATTTAAGGTATACTTCGACGGACAGGAGAAAGACCTCTTCCGCACCTACTTTGGCAGTATAGGCATCACGCGCCATCTGTCGGACAAGTCGTCGATAACTCTTCAAGCCTCATCATTCAAAACTTCGGAGAAAGAGAAATATGACATACAGGGACAATACTGGCTCACGCAGACAGAGACATCGGAGAACCTCGGTGTGGGCACTTATTTCCAGCACGCACGCAACTATCTCGATGCTAAGGTTAACAACATAAAACTCACTCTGCGTCATCGCACGACAAGCCACAATGTGGAGTTTGGTCTCACCTATAAGCACGAGCATATCACAGAGAAGAGCGCAGAATATGAGATGCGCGACTCCGCTGGATACAACATACCCCACACGGGCAAGGACTTGCAAATGGTATACACCATGAGGGCATCCAACACTCTTGATGCCAACCGCATAGAGAGCTACATACAAGACAACTGGCGATTTGGCAAGGAAGATGGCACGAGATTCACACTCAACTATGGTGTAAGACTCTCACACTGGTCGTTCAACAAGGAGACAATACTCTCACCAAGAGTGTCGCTGGCGATTATCCCCAAAGGCAACACCAACATCACATGGCGACTTGCCACTGGTCTCTATTATCAGGCTCCTTTCTATAAGGAGTTGCGTGACACCACCACCGTTAACGGCATTACCTATGCTCGACTCAACGAGAAGGCGAAGTCACAACGCTCTATACACTTCATCGGAGCATTCGACTACAGATTCAATATGGGCTCACGTCCGTTCAAGTTTACTGCCGAGGCTTACTATAAGGCATTGGGAAACCTTGTTCCTTATAGTATAAATAACGTGAAGGTGGTCTACTATGGCGACAACATGTGCTCGGGCCATGCAGCTGGTATCGACCTCAAGCTCTTCGGCGAATTTGTACCTGGTACGGACTCTTGGGTGACACTGTCGATAATGAGTACAAAAATGAACCTCAACGGCATAAGCACTCCTTTGCCTACAGACCAGAGATATGGCATCAATGTCTATTTCACTGACTATTTCCCAGGTACTGACAGATGGAAGATGTCGCTCAAACTGGCTTATGCCGACGGTCTGCCATTCTCGGCTCCTCACAGGGAACTGGAGAAAAACACCTATAGGGCACCTGCCTACCGCCGTGCAGACATCGGCATGAGCTATCGCGCCGTAAACAATGAGGGAAAGCGCAAGACGGTGAAAAACGTATGGCTCGGTGTGGACTGTCTTAATCTGCTCGGCATCAGTAACGTGAATTCCTACTACTGGATAACAGATGTTACCAACCATCAGTATGCCGTACCTAATTATCTCACGGGCAGAATGATTAATGCAAAAGTGACAATAGACTTCTAAAAAGACATGAAAGGTTTTCTGCTTATGCTCCTCCTGTTGCCGTTGACTACCCTCGCCCAACGCAACATCATACTCAACGACAACATCGCCTCGCTGCAGGTGATGGCTGGAAGCAACTGGCAGGGAATGCCCATAACCACTCTCAATGGCGAACCCATCAATATCTCCTTTGACGAACTATCGCACGAATATCACCGCTACACTTACCGCATAGAGCATTGCGAGGCTGACTGGACACCGTCGGAAGGTCTCTTCACGTCAGACTATGTCAGTGGCATGTATGCAGACAACACTATAGACAACTATGCGGAGTCGGAGCAGACATACCAACTCTACACTCACTATTCGCTACAGATTCCCAACGACAAATGCAGACTTACGATGTCGGGCAACTACAAACTGACGGTTATCGATGACAATGAGGGAGAGGAAGTGCTTGTGGCTTGCTTCATGATAAACGAGGATGCTACAAGGATACAGATTGCACCGACCACGAACACCGACCTTGGCAACAACAGCCAATATCAGCAGTTGGCAATGCAGGTAAGCTACGGCAATATAAATGTCACATCCCCCGACACACAACTGCACATGGTGGTGATGCAAAACCAATGTTGGGAAACGGCGGTGCATAATCCAAGGATACAATACAAGATGCACGATGGCATGAGTTGGAAGCATTGCCGAGACTTGATATTCCTTGCAGGAACAGAATATCATAAATTTGAGACTCTTGACCCCTCGCATATCACCATGGGACTGGCTGACGTGGGATGGGACAAGGAACACTCGCAGTGGCACGCCTATGTGTTTCCCGATATGCCTATTACCAACTACACCTATGATGTGGATGCCAACGGCAGTTTCCTCATCCGCAACTCCGACTATGACGACAGCGATGTCACCTGCGACTACATAATGACACACTTTGAACTGCATGCTCCTCTGCAGACTGGCAATGTCTACCTTAGCGGTGTATGGACGAATGGTTGTCTCACGCCAGATTATGAAATGGAATGGAATGCGGAAAAGAATATCTATGAGAAAGCCATATTACTTAAACAGGGATATTATTCTTATAGATATGTGGTGACCACAGATGACGGAAAACTGAAGAGCCTGACAAGCGAGGGCAACTTCTTTGAAACGGAAAACGCCTATCAAGCCCTACTCTATTACCGTGCACCATCCGACCGCGCCGACCGCCTCGTGGGATATGCATCTGTCAGCACGGCAAGATAGATAGAAGTACGAAAAACGTTAATATACACTAAAAGAAAGCATTCTTTGATACGACTTGTCTATATTATCACTACATTCGCAATCGATTATCACGGGGTGCTGAGAAAATCGGCTGAGATTATACCCATCGAACCTGACGCAGGTAATGCTGCCGCAGGGAATTGATACGACTAAGGATATTTTCAATATAGAAAAGCCCCTATTCCATGGCTAAGACAGCCAGGATTAGGGGCTTTTCTTTTTCCTCACTTTCAGAGGCATTTCCGTGTGTTTATATTAATCATTAAAAAAGGAAAAGTGCTATGAAAGTAACCGTCAACAACCAACCAACCGAAACCCAGGCTCACACTGTTAAGCAACTGGCCGAGGAGATGCAACTCCC
Organism: bacterium; assembly: GCA_963601795.1. Taxonomy (GTDB): domain Bacteria; phylum Bacteroidota; class Bacteroidia; order Bacteroidales; family Bacteroidaceae; genus Prevotella. The sequence goes on from CAVCGK010000014.1 coordinate 48,421, forward strand.
AACAATAGGCATCGCCGTGGCCATCGGCAACAAGATGGTGCCACGCGACCAATGGGAGAATACTCCCGTCGCTGAAGGTGCCGACATCGTCATCGTCAAAGCATTTTGTGGAGGATAAGGAGTTAGCCATGAACAACTATTGTTTATCCGACCGCTTCCTGTTGCAGTTCATCTCCCATCATACAGAAAATCTGGATTATCTCGACGGCATACGCCTTGCCCTATGCGGAGGATGCCGCTGGATACAGTTGCGCATGAAGGGAGCCACCGACGAAGAAGTACGCCCCATAGCAGTGGAAGCGCAGAAGATGTGCCACGAGGTAGGTGCCACGTTCATCATAGATGACAGGGTACACCTCGCCAAGCAACTACACGCCGACGGTGTACACCTGGGCAAGAACGACATGCCTATAGCCGAGGCACGGCAACTGTTAGGCGACACTTTTATCATCGGAGGCACCGCCAACACATTCGAAGATGTGAAAGCACACCATGAGGCAGGTGCCGACTACATAGGATGTGGTCCCTTCCGTTTCACCACTACCAAAGAAAAACTCTCGCCCGTTCTCGGACAGGAGGGTTATCGCAGCATTACAGAAAAAATGAAGGCAGCGGGAATCAAGTTGCCCGTTGTGGCCATCGGCGGCATTACCCTCGCCGACATACCCGGAATTATGCAGACAGGTGTGGCAGGCATCGCCATGAGCGGCAGTATCCTCCATGCCGCAGATCCGGCAAAAGAAACAAACGAAATAATAACAACAATCAGAAAATGGAAAAGTTAATTATCGCAGGAAGAGAATTCAACTCTCGCCTGTTCTTAGGTACAGGAAAGTTCAACAACAACACCCTCATGGCTGAGGCTATCAAGACTTCAGAGACCGAAATGGTAACCGTAGCCATGAAGCGTATCGAACTGGAAGACAAGGAGGACGACCTCCTCTCTCACATTATACAAACCCCCACCATTCAGCTCTTGCCCAATACCAGTGGTGTGCGCAATGCCGAAGAAGCCGTCTTTGCCGCACAGATGGCGCGCGAAGCTTTCGGCACCAACTGGCTCAAGTTGGAGATTCACCCAGACCCACGCTACCTCTTGCCAGACTCAGTAGAGACCTTGAAGGCAACCGAGCAGTTGGCAAAACTCGGCTTCGTGGTATTGCCCTATTGTCAGGCAGACCCAACCCTCTGTAAGCATTTGGAGGAAGCCGGTGCCGCCACCGTGATGCCACTTGCCGCCCCTATCGGTACAAACAAGGGATTGAGGATGAAAGACTTCTTGCAGATTATCATCGAGCAGGCCACCATCCCTGTAGTCATTGACGCAGGCATCGGTGCTCCTAGTCATGCAGCCGAAGCCATGGAGATGGGAGCCGACGCTTGCCTGGTGAACACCGCCATCGCCGTGGCTGGCAACCCTGTAGAAATGGCAAAGGCCTTTAAGGAGGCTGTCATCTGCGGCCGTCGTGCCTACGAGGCAGGACTCGGTGCCATCAGCGACTGTGCCGAAGCAAGCTCTCCACTTACCGCATTCCTGAACTAAAGGCGTCACCATCATTTCAATTTTTCATTTTTCAATATTTAAATCTTTAAATCTTTAACTCTTCCATGCCACAAGACAACAAAGCCTACGCCAAAAGAGAAAAGGCGTATATGCAGGGAAAACGCTTCCCACAAATCATGGTTGGAATGACCAAGGTAAACCTCACTCCTACCGTCGTGAAGGACGAGCAGGGAATTCCGCATACCGAACCCAACACTCCAGTGTTTATCTATGACACCAGTGGTCCTTATAGCGACCCCAACTATCAGGTAGACCTAAAGAAAGGTTTGCCTCGTCTGCGTGAACAATGGATACTCGACCGTGATGACACCGAACAGTTGGACGAGGTGAGCAGCGACTATGGCAAGATGCGCCTTGCCGACCACAGTCTCGACCAT